>NZ_CP054212.1:3600000-4200000 GCF_013285385.1 Paramixta manurensis
CGAACATGCTCATCATATTTCTCGCCAAACAGCGCCATCGCCCCTTTCGCTTTTGCCGCTTCCAGCTCCATGATGTTGGTTTCAATCGGCAAATTACGGCGAACCTGCGCATTGACAATATCTTCTACCCGGCGGATTTCCTCCGGTTTCATCGCTTCAAAATGCGAGAAATCAAAGCGCAGGTATTTGTCATTAACCAGAGAACCTTTTTGCGCCACGTGCTCGCCCAATACCTGACGCAGCGCCGCGTGCAATAGATGGGTCGCCGAGTGATTGAGACGAATGCGCGCACGGCGGGCTTCATCAACCTGCGCATCCAGGCGATCGCCAACCCGTAAATGACCGGACAACAGTTGCCCAATATGACCAATTGCCTGGCCATATTTTTGTGTATCTTTGACGGCAAACTCGGCGTTACCGCCATGCAGCACACCGCTATCCCCTACCTGACCGCCCGACTCGCCGTAGAAAGGTGTTTCATCTAACACGATAACGCCTTCTTGCCCGGCTGAAATCTCTTCTGCTGGCTGTCCGTTAACGTAAATCGCCGTCACGGCGGATTTCAACGCCAAGTGGTCATAACCTTTAAACGCAGAAGCGGCATCAATACGAATAACGTTGTTGTAATCCGTGCCAAACCCACTCGATTCACGGGCACGTTGGCGCTGCGACTCCATCGCTTTTTCAAAACCGGCTTCATCAATTTTTAAATTGCGTTCGCGGCACACATCAGCGGTGAGGTCAGCCGGGAAACCAAAAGTGTCATACAGGCGGAAAACCGTTTCACCATCCAGCGTATCGCCCTGCAGATTAGCTAACTCTTCATCCAGTAGCGCCAATCCGCGTTCCAGCGTTTTTGCGAACTGTTCTTCTTCGGTTTTGAGCACCTGCTCAACCTGTGATTGCTGGCGTTGCAAATCACTTCCCGCCGCGCCCATGACGCTAATTAACGGCGCAACCAGCTTGTAGAAGAAGCTCCCCTTCGCACCCAACATATTGCCATGACGAACCGCGCGGCGAATGATGCGGCGTAAAACATAACCGCGGTTTTCATTCGAAGGGATCACGCCATCGGCAATCAGAAACGCGCAAGAGCGAATATGATCGGCAATAACACGCAATGATTTATTTGCCAGATCGTGAGTACCAGTGACATCCGCGACCGCTTTGATCAAGGTCTGGAACAGGTCAATTTCATAGTTGGAGTTAACATGTTGCAGTACTGCAGTGATACGCTCCAGCCCCATCCCAGTGTCAACCGACGGTTTCGGCAACGGTAACATGGTGCCATCAGCCTGACGGTTGAACTGCATAAATACGATATTCCAGATCTCAATGTAGCGATCGCCATCCTCTTCCGGACTGCCCGGAGGGCCGCCCCAAATGTGATCGCCATGATCAAAGAAAATCTCGGTACACGGACCACAAGGGCCAGTATCACCCATTTGCCAGAAGTTATCTGAAGCGTAAGCGCTGCCTTTGTTATCTCCGATGCGGATGATTCGTTCACGCGGTACGCCAATCTCATTGGCCCAAATGTCGAACGCCTCATCATCGGTTTCATAAACCGTTACCCACAGGCGCTCTTTTGGCAGATTAAACCACTGCTCGCCGGTTAACAGTTCCCAGGCATAGGCAATGGCTTCGGTTTTAAAGTAATCGCCAAAGCTAAAGTTGCCCAGCATTTCAAAGAAGGTGTGGTGACGCGCGGTATAGCCGACGTTTTCCAAATCATTATGCTTGCCGCCAGCGCGTACACAGCGCTGCGAAGTGGTCGCACGCGAGTAGTTGCGCTTATCCTGACCGAGGAAAACGTCTTTAAATTGGTTCATCCCGGCGTTGGTAAACAGCAACGTCGGATCGTTATTCGGTACGAGGGAGCTGCTGGCTACAACCTGATGTCCCTTGCTATGGAAAAAGTCGAGAAACGCTTGACGGATCTCAGCAGTGCTCTTGCTCATAAATATCCTGGTATCACGCTAACGAACGTCCCGTATACTTAACTCAGCGCGGGTATCCCTGGCCGCCAACTGGGGGTATACGAACAAAAAGTTGGAATAAGATAAATTTTCTTCAAGGGGAAGTAAAATCCCATTGGCAGTCAATTGTCATAATTTCGAAAAATCGACTGGATATCTTCCATAAAGAAACCTTTCGATAACAAATAGCGCTGCACTTTGGCTTTTTCCTTCCATTCTGTCGGTAAGGGCAAACCGAACTTGCGTTCCGCAACGGCAAACGCCTGTTCAGCCCAATCCGTTTCAGCAGCGTCCAATGCGGCTTCAATCATTTCGCGCCCGATCCCTTTTTGCCCCAACTCCATACGGATACGTTGTGGTCCATAGCCTTTACGACCACGTCCAACCACAAAACGTTCAGCAAAACGTACATCATCCAGCCAACCATGCTCATGACACCAAGCCACAACCCGTTCGATTTCTTCTGGCGCAATGACTTCAGGCTCTTCGTGCCGATACGCTGCGGCACGCTCAAATGACAGCGTCAGTTTACGCCGAAACTCTGCTTCGCTATGGTCACGCATCGCAAGAATACGCGTGGCGCGATCAAGCAAGCGAGAGAAGGAAGATCGTTTATTGCTCGCGTCTGACATAACTCTCCCGGCGCTGAATACCTATAAATACCTTGGCTATAGTGATGAGGGTAACGAGAAAGCGTACAAAAGACAAAAGCCCCGACAAGCAACTGCTTACCGGGGCTTCAAAAAGAAAAGTGTTACGATACGTAATTAAAAGTCTTCTTGCGTCTCGCTGGCCGCGACTTCATTCTCGTCAACCGAGAAATCAGCCCCTTCGGTCGGGTTATTGAGCAACATATCGCGCAGTTTGCTTTCAAGCTCGTTGGCAATCGCCGCATTCTCTTTCAGGTAATTACCGGCATTCGCTTTACCCTGCCCAATTTTATCGCCGTTATAGCTATACCAGGCGCCCGCTTTCTCAATCAGCTTATGCTTCACGCCCAAGTCTACCAGCTCACCATAGACGTTAATGCCTTCACCATACATGATCTGGAATTCAGCTTGCTTAAACGGCGCGGCTACTTTGTTTTTCACCACTTTGACACGCGTTTCACTGCCCACCACGTTGTCGCCTTCTTTAATCGCGCCAATACGACGGATATCCAGGCGAACCGACGCATAGAACTTCAGCGCATTACCACCGGTGGTCGTTTCCGGGTTGCCAAACATTACGCCAATCTTCATACGAATTTGGTTAATGAAAATCAGCAGCGTATTAGATTGTTTCAGGTTACCCGCCAGTTTACGCATCGCCTGGCTCATCATACGTGCCGCCAGGCCCATGTGCGAATCACCGATTTCGCCTTCAATTTCCGCTTTTGGCGTCAGCGCCGCTACGGAGTCGACAATAATGACATCCACCGCGCCGGAACGCGCCAGCGCATCACAAATCTCTAGCGCTTGCTCACCGGTATCCGGCTGTGAACACAGCAGATTATCAATATCTACGCCCAGTTTTTTCGCATAGACCGGATCCAGCGCATGCTCAGCATCAATAAACGCACAAGTTTTCCCCTTGCGCTGCGCGGCGGCAATTACCTGAAGCGTCAGCGTGGTTTTACCGGAAGACTCAGGACCATAAATTTCGACGATACGCCCCATCGGCAACCCGCCGGCGCCTAGCGCGATATCCAGCGAAAGCGAACCGGTTGAAATGGTTTCAACATCCATCGAACGGTCTTCGCCCAGGCGCATGATGGAGCCTTTGCCAAATTGCTTCTCAATCTGCCCCAGCGCCGCAGCCAAAGCTTTCTGTTTATTTTCGTCAATAGCCATTTCCACTCCTAATCATGCAGGGTAAAGCACGCCAGAGGCCGCTTTGCTGTAATACCGAATGACAGTGATTATACTGTATGGTCATACAGTATCAAGTTTATTTTTTGAGAAAATCATCGCGTAACGTTGTCAGCGCATAAACCGTTGCCTGACGGCGTACCGCTTCACGATCGCCGACAAAATGCCGCCGCTGCGCCAGCCGTTGCCCGCGCGCGCTGACAAAACCAAACCACACGGTTCCTACCGGTTTCTCTTCTGAGCCGCCATCCGGCCCGGCGATGCCACTGACTGAGAGAGCAAAATCCGCGCCGGCGGCCTGTAACGCCCCGGCCGCCATTTCAGTGACCACTTGCTCGCTCACCGCTCCCCACTGCTCCAACGTCGCGGCCTGCACGCCAACCAGGCGCTGTTTCGCGTCATTACTATAGGTAATGAACGCACAGTCAAACCAAGCGGAGCTGCCAGCAACATCAGTGATGGTTTTCGCGATCCAGCCACCGGTACAAGACTCCGCCGTGGTCACTCTGGCGCTCTGCTGCCGCAATAATGCGCCAACTTCGGCGCCCAGCCTCGTCAATTGATCATCAGTCATAGCTTGTTCCTTACGGCATTGTGACTTATGCAACGGTAACAATAAATGCGTGCTAAAGCGTAGCCTTTTTCGGCGCTACGCGGCGAGAAATCGCGCTTTTGCGACAAAGCTTCCGCCACTCAGGAAACCATGAAGAAAATAGACAGGGCATGCTCCCGACGTCAGTGGCGTCGGGAAGAATAACTAGCGCCGTTGCGCGACAATAAATAAACGCGGGAAAGCAAGCAGAACGGCGCCATCGGCTTGAGACGGATACGCCTGGCTAATTTCATGTAGATAAGCGTGAAGGTACGTTTGTCGTTCCGGCGGGTCCAACGCCTCAAGAAATGGCCGCAGTCCGGTCGCCCTCAACCAGTCGATAATCGCCTGCGCCGAGGGCATTTGGTGATAATAGGTGGTGCGCCAGATATCCACCTGACAACCCGCGTTAACCAACAGGTCGTAATACTGTCCGGCCGTGAGCAGTTGTTGTCGATCAACCTTCTGCCCAAGCTTGTCACGCCATGGCGCACGCGCTGCCACTTCACGCATCAGACGATGCGAAGGTTCCTGCAGATTATCCGGCATCTGTACCGCCAGAACTCCCTGCGCGGCTAACTGGTTCGCCAGGTGGGGCAGTAGCCCGGTATGGTCGCTTAACCATTGCAATGAGGCATTAGCGTAAATCACATCCTGCGGATGTTGCGCATGCCAGCCACGAATATCTGCCTGAACAAACTGACAGTCCGGCAACCGCTGACGCGCCTGATCCAACATGGCTGGAGAGCTATCCACGCCAACCACTTTCGCCTGCGGCCAAGCGTGCCAAAGCAATTCAGTGCTATTGCCCGGCCCACACCCTAAGTCGGTAACTTCGCGGGCTTCCGCCACAGAAACGCGGGACAATAGCTCCTGCGCAGGCCGCGTTCTTTCCGCTTCAAACTGACGATATAGATCAGGATTCCAGTCTTGCATTTTCACCTCGTCGCCTGGCCAGCTTCAGCGAACTACCCCATCAGGTGAGAAGCGCGGCTCAGTTTTTCTTCACAAACTCGGATTTTAGCTTCATTGGCCCGAAGCCCTCGATTTTACAATCGATATTATGATCGCCTTCTACCAGACGGATCCCTTTTACCCGGGTGCCAATTTTAAGCATTGATGAACTGCCTTTCACTTTTAGATCTTTGATCACCGTGACGGTATCGCCATCCGCTAACAGATTGCCGTTAGCATCACGCACCGTCAACACATCATCATCTGCCTCCGCCGCTTCACTCAACGACCAGATATGGCCACATTCGGGGCAATTAAGCGTGTCGCCATCCTGCCAGGTAAATTCTGAATGGCACGCGGGACAATGAGGTAATGATTGCATGGGAAAACTCCGGTAAACGAATAGCGTAAGCGCTGAATAAAATCAGCAGAAAAATAAACGGGCGCCATTGTATAACCTTACACTCGCTAAGGATAGAGGCGGCGCCCGCGCAACATTATCTTGCCTGTTTTACCGCCTCACCCAATTGCCATACCGCCATTGCATAGTGGTTGCTGTGGTTATAACGCGTAATCGCATAAAAATTTGGTAACCCGTACCAGTACTGATACCAACTCCCCATATCAAAACGGAGTAGACTCACTTGCGATGCGTCGCCCAACGGCGCGAGCGGCCTTAAACCTGCGGCGGTTAATGTTGCCGGGGAATAGCGTGTTTTAAAGCCACTTTCCAACATTGGCGCCTGGCCGCTGGCCTTCACCGCTATCTCAGCGTCTCTTACCCATCCGTGCGCGTTAAAATAGTGCGCTACGCTACCAATCGCATCAATCGGATCCCACAGGTTAATATGACCATCGCCATCAAAATCCACGGCATATTGACTAAAAGAGGAAGGCATAAACTGCCCGTAACCCATGGCGCCGGCATACGACCCACGCAGGGCCAATGGATCGTCATTTTCGCTACGCGTCATCAGCAAAAAGGTTTCTAACTCAGTGGAAAAATAGTCCGCCCGACGTGGATAACTGAAGGAAAGCGTAGCCAGCGCATCAATAATACGTGTTTTCCCCATGACGCGGCCCCAGCGCGTTTCCACGCCAATAATACCGACGATAATTTCAGGCGGTACACCATACACTTGATGGGCGCGTTGCAAAGCATCCTGATATTGGTTCCAAAATGCGACGCCGTTTTGCACGTTATCCGGCGTGATAAATTTATTGCGGTAACGCAACCACGCGCCATTCGGGCCAGAGGGCGCTTGATACAACGGCGCCTGACGATCCATCAGGCGAATCACCCAATCGAGGCGCCGGGTTTGCGACAGTAATCCCTGGAGTTGTTGGCGACTGAACCCATGTTCATTCACCATTTTATCAATAAACCGCTCCGCGGCGGGATTACCGGCAAAATCGCCGCTTAACCACGCCGAATTGGCGGAGGGTACTAGTAGAGAGCTTCCGCCTCTGAACGGATTACCGCTCGGCTCAGGCGTCGCAACCGGCGGCTTGCTGCTACAGGCCGCCAGAAAAAAAAGCACCGGGAGAAGTGTGGCAAATTGACGCATCCGGAAATCCCTATACCCGACAAAAAATGAAGGTGTTATGTTAAGGGATTGTGTAGCGCGAATAAACGAGAAATGGCGGCTGAAGCCAAAACGACTACGGCCCCGCACAACCATAAAGCCTGGGTATCACTCAGTAGCACATGGCAAAAGGGAAAGCGTTATACTCCAGACGATACCCCTTACCTACCGGCGTAACCGTGATGTTTTGCACCCGTCCCTCTTCATAGTAAACCGGTGGAATTAGCAGACGATAATCTTCCGGACTGACACTGTTTTCCATCTGCGAAAGCGAGCTTTTATTGGTCAGCGTATATAAACCGCCATTGTTAATATAACTGACTTTAATCTGACGCCCGAGAATCCCCAGGTAACGCCCTTCTTTAAATACTTTACCACTAAGTGTAATTAGCCCGGCCCCCTGGGTGAACTGATAACGCGAGACATACGACAACTTATAACCATTGATATAAACCTTTCCCGAGGCGCGACAAGAAAAACTGGCAAACTGCTCTTTATGTAACACCAGCAAGAAGACAACCAACGCCAAAAAAAACAATAGCAACGCGCTAAATAACACTCTTTTTCTATTAATCACTTTCATTACTAAAATGCACCGCTGAAGAGCAAACATTATTTCGAATTTTATCTTCAATCGCATATCGGCACTGTATTACCGTATAATGCGGGACTTCTTCATAAGCTGTAATATAGATTTCACTTTTTTTCTGACAATCGATCACATCAACGCGTTTTACTTTATCAATAATATTCGAAGCACCTTCCCTTTCCCGATCAAAGTAAAATTTGCAACCATCCTTATCCTGATTAAAAAAGACGTATTCGATTTTTTTATACGGAAAGTAATATAAATAAACACTGAGAAAAAGCAGCAGTATGGCAGCAGCAATAGTGATACCAGAGCAAATACACCAAAACAGCTGCAGCGGTTGATGTAAACGTTCTTTATCCTCTGATAACGGCCGCTCCTCTATCGACCTCGGCTCTTCAACACAATGCTCCGGTGTCGGAGAGAGGGAAGATGTCCTCCAATCATTCGTGGTAATATCAAAGTTCTCGATAGAGAAAGTGAGAGGAATAATATAGCCACGCCCTTTTATCGTTACAATAACATCACTGTCAATTCCAACACTCCTTAACGAGCGGCGTAATAGACTAATATTTTGAACAAAGGTATTATTAGAAACAACGATATTTTTAACTGACCAAACATGCTCAATAAAGTACTCTTGAGGAACAACCTCACCATAGTGCTCTATTAATATGGATAAACATCGCGCTGTTGGCCAGTTAAGCCCGACGACTTTCCCGCTATTCTTGTTAACTAACTGATTGAGCTCCGGATAAAAATCTACGGTGGCACATAGCGTCACTCCCTGATGTTTTTTATCATCCATAATATTGCCAGGCAATCTAATAAATTATCGACATAGAATGAAGGTCAGAATTATTTATGTCAAGAATATTCTCATGACGACCGATTAAACATATAACACATTTACAACATATAATTAACAGTGAAGGTTATAAGCGGCGTAATAGTTAAATAACCCTCACGCTACGAATAATTAATATACAGGCACGCGAAATATGACGAATGAGCACGGTGAAAATGACTTTGAGGGAAGAAAAACTGAGGTGTGTAAAGCACGGAGGGGCTCAAAAAAGCCGGGTTATTTACCCGGCTTGTTGATTAGGCGTTGCGTGGGAAAATAGTACCGGTGTTCATAATCCCTTTGGGATCATACACTTCTTTTAACGCCTGCATAATATACCAGGCGCTGCCATGTTCTTGTTTTGACCAGTGAACACGGTGCTTGCCGATACCGTGATGATGAACCATCGACCCACCAAGCTTCAGCGTTTCTTCAACGATTATCTTATTCAGCGGGTTATGGTATTTGTCGATTTCCTCTTCCGGCTTACAGTCAACCACATTGTAATCATACACAAAATACATATTGGTGCCGTTGATGTAACTGTGTGACGAGTGACCGCCTAACATAGTGATATCTTGCGCATGAGGAAACTCCTGCTTAATACGCGCAATGACGTTTTGATAGATGCCATGAATATTTGACCAATCGCCCGAAACTTCAGTGGTGAACCCCATATTACCGGTGCGTAAAATCTGCTCACGCTCTGCCTGGACTTTATCCGGCCCCCAGTTGAGGTTATTAAACCACTGTTCAATCAATGTGCTGTCAACCGGCCGACATTCAGGATAACGCGCTACAACTTCAGCGATGCCGTTACCTGTTGCCTGTGCAATGCCTTTATTTCCTTCCGCCATAAAGATCAGAACACACCGGCCCTTGGCAAAGTGAGTAAAATGCTGTGAACCATCTTCCGCATCATATAAACGGGCAATCGATGGACGGTAACCTTCGACCATGACCTCACGCAGAATGTCAAAACCCACCTTCATGTTGTCAAGGGTATAGCCGTAGAACAGATTATTTTCCGGCATAAATTTAAAGATTTTGACCGTCACTTCCGTGATGTAGCACAGCGCCCCTTCATTCCCAATAATCACATGACGGATGTCCGGCCCGGCGGCGCGGCGCGGTACGTTTTTAATCCGCGTCACTTCTCCGTTCGGGAAGACAGCTTCCAGGCCGACGACCATATCCTCAATCGCCCCATATAGCGTGGAGAACTGGCCGATACTCCGTGTTGCAACCAGCCCTCCCATCTGTGCCAACGGTTTAGATTGAGGTGAATGACCGGTGGTGTAACCCTGCGCACGCAGTTGGTTCTCTAACACCTCCAGTGGAACGCCGCACTGAGCCGTAGCTTGCATATTAACCGGGTCAATCGAAATGACCTTGCTCATTGGTGAACCATCCAGTACTACCGAGTTTTCCACTACGGTTTCCAGGCCGCCTTCGGTGGCCGATGCCCCCGTCCGCGGCACGCAATTAATACCGTGCTGGTTCATAAATGCTAATACCTGCGCAACCTGTTGCGTATCCTGTAATTTCACCACCGCCGCCGGTAAAGGCAGGGTAAAAACGCCATGGATATCGGCATATTTACGAAAACGGTCGATACTGTTATGGCGCAAAACCGCTTCGTCAGTAATAACATGCTGCGGGCCAACAATCTCTTTAAGCTGGTTGACGATAGCTTCACGTGATAATGACATAATAAATCCTTAACAATAATCAATATGGATAATTAACGAACTAAATAACCGCCATCGACAACCAATACGTGCCCATTGACATAATCCGAAGCTTTACTGGCTAAAAAAACCATTGCTCCCATTAAATCCTGGGTATCTCCCCAGCGATTAGCGGGAATATGATCCAACACTCGTTGATTGGTTTCAGGATTACTGCGCGTAGCGGCAGTAATATTAGTGGCAAAATACCCTGGCGCGATGCCGTTGACTTGAATATTGTGCTGACCCAATTCATCACAATATGCTTTGGTTAAACCGGCGATAGCATGTTTTGTCGCCGCATAGGCCGGAGACCATTGCCCGCCAAGCCAGGAGAACAGCGAACAAATATTAATTATCTTCCCTTCTCCGCGCGCTACCATCACTTTCGCAGCCTCATGGCTCATTTCAAACGCGGCGGTCAGGTTGATATTAATCATCGGATCCCAGTCATCGCGACCAAAGTCCAACACTTTATTTAACTTACAAATGCCCGCATTATTAACTAAAATATCAACACTCCCGAACGCTTCCAGACAGCGGGCGATAACTTTTGCCGGTGCGCCTTTCTCGGTAATATCAATTTGCATAAAAGCAACGCGAGCACCCTGTTGTTCAATTAACTCGCGAGTTTCCGGGTTCGCTTCATTTAAATCAGGAATCAGAATATTGGCGCCCGCTTTCGCTAAGGCGGCAGCGAAGGCCTGACCGAGGCCGCTATTTCCGCCGGTAACAATGGCACTTTTTCCTTTAAGGGAGAAAAAATCCAGTGAGAACTCATTTAACGCACTCAGTGACATTTTGTGGCCTCTTTGCCTGATAAAATGCAAAAAAAAAGAGAAAAGCAAGCTCCTCCGTTTATTCGGAGAAGTTACTTTTCTCTTGGTCTCGAGTAACTGGTAAAAACGCTAACATAGCCGGAACAAAACAAAAAGTGACTTACATCACAAAAAATAACTTATTTACGCTTATGGCGATCTGATTATTCCGGATAAAAAAGCACGTAAACTTCACCCGGTGAAAAATAAACCAAAATCAAAAAAAGATCCAAAAATCCAGAGAAATAAGCCTAAGAATAATCTCTTATTTTCACCACCTGCAATTTGTGACTTTATTCACAGAAGCTGATGGGCTGCTCATGTTATTTGTGTAATCCGTTACTGATTGAGACGAAGAGAAAAGTAACTTTCCGCACTGCGGAGAGCTTGCTTTTCTCTTTTTTTATTGTTTGTAAATCAAAAAATGCGTGTATCTTATGATAAAAAAACCGTGGCACCGTTGGATAACCCTCGCCGTCATCAGTATTAGCGGCGGCATTAGCTTCGATCTGGCTTATCTACGCTATATCTACCAGATTCCAATGGCGAAATTTATGGGGTTTAGTAACACCGAAATTGGTCTCATCATGAGCACTTTTGGTATTGCGGCCATCGTTTTATATGCTCCCAGCGGTATTATTGCCGACAAGTTTTCACATCGTAAAACCATGACGTTTGCCATGATAGCGACCGGTTTGCTGGGGTTAGTAATGACCACCTATCCTCCGTTATGGGTCATGTTAACTATCCAAATCGCCTTTGCAGTCACTACCATTTTGCTGCTGTGGTCCGTGTCGATCAAAGCCGCCTCATTACTCGGCGATCATGATGAACAGGGTAAAATAATGGGATGGATGGAAGGGCTACGCGGCGTGGGCGTTATGCTGCTAGCGGTATTTACGATGTGGGTATTTTCACTTTTCGCGCCAGACAACGCCAACAGTCTAAAAGCGGTGATCCTGATTTATAGCGGGGTCTATATCTTGCTCGGCATCTTATGCTGGTTCCTCATCAGCGACCAGGTAGCCACAACCGAATCCGGTCAGCAATCCCCGACCAAACGCTTCTCGCTTAACGATATTCTGTCAGTATTGAAACTTAGCACCACTTGGTATTGCAGTATGATTATCTGCGGCGTCTACACCATCTACGCCATCCTGAGTTATTCAACTAACTATCTGGCAGAAATCTATGGCATGACATTGGTCGCCGCCAGTTATATGGGCATTGTTATCAATAAGATTTTCCGCGCCGCCTGCGGCCCACTCGGAGGGTTGTTCACCGTCTACAGCCGCTGGCGCTCCCCTACACGCGTGATTCAACTCCTCTCGGTCATTGCCATCGTCACGCTAGCGCTACTGCTGGTGGTTACTCATCGCCCTCTTTCCCTTGCGTTAGCCATGGGGTTGATTTTGCTGTTGGCTTTCACCTGCTATGCCTCGCGCGGGCTTTATTTCGCTTGCATTGGCGAGGCCCGCACACCAACACACATCATGGGTACCACCGTCGGCGTCTGCTCGGTAATCGGCTTTTTGCCAGATGTTTTTGTCTATCCACTGGTTGGTCATTGGCAAGACACGTTACCGGCGGCGGAAGCCTATCGCAATATGTGGATCATGGGCTTGATTGCCATCGGTGCCGTGATTCTGTTTACCGCTTTACTGTGCAACAACATGAAAAAGATGCGTTATCACAGTGCGACAGCGCATTAATTCAGGGAGAGAAGCCATGAAAGACAATTATTTAATCGGGCTGGATATCGGCACCCAAAGTGCCAAGGTGGTGATCTTCCACGTGGATGGTCATATCGTTTGTCAGGGCCACCAGCCGCTGCGCCCGCTTTCTATTCCGGCGCCTCAACTCGCAGAACATCCGGATGACGATCTGTGGGATGCGCTGCAACTGGCCTGCCGCCAGGCAATGGATCGTTTTCAAACCCTTGGACATGATCCACACCGCATTCAGGCGATGGGGATCTGTGTGATTCGCTGCTGTCGCGTGTTACTTAAGGAAGATGGTTCACTCGCCTGGCCGGTAATTAACTGGATGGACAAGCGCCTGAATCACCCGTGGAAACCAGAGCCAGCCTACGAGGATGTTCGTTATGTCACCACCACCTCCGGCTATATTACTCACCGCCTTACCGGCGAGTTTAAAGATACCTGCGCCAATTATATTGGCTGGTGGCCAATGGATAACGATCGAAGTGAATGGAGCAACGATCCGGCTCTTTGGCAACAGTGCAATCTGCGCCGCGAGCAAGTGTTAGACGTGGTTAAGCCCGGTGAAATTCTGGGGCAAGTCACGCCGGAAGCCGCACGGAAAACCGGCCTACCGGTCGGGCTGCCGGTAGTAGCAACCGCGCATGACAAGGCGGTTGAAGCGCTCGGCGCAGGTACTCTTGCGCCTGGCGTGGCGCTGATTTCGTTAGGCACCTATATCGGCGCAATGGTTCACGGCAGTGAAAATCGTCAGGATGCAAAACACTTCTGGCCCTTCCTCGCCTCGGTTCCCGATAGCTATCTGTATGAATGCATGGGAGTACGCCGCGGTATGTGGACCATTAGCTGGTTCCGCGACCAGTTTGGCGCGGCGGCACAGGCCGATGCACACCAGCAAGGGTTGAGTATTGAAGAGTTACTCAACCAAGAAAGCGCAGCGGTTCCCGCCGGAAGCGACGGATTAATCACGGTACATGACTGGGCGGCGCCCGCTGAAGCCGAGTACCGTAAAGGCGCCATGATTGGCTTTGACGGGCGACATACGCGCGCGCACATGTACCGTTCATTGCTGGAAGGCATTGTGCTAACCATGAAAAATCATATGGATGCGATGGCGCAAGAGTTGGGCATACCGTTCACCCGGTTGGTCATTTCCGGCGGTGGCGCCAATAGTGACGTCTTTATGCAAATCTTTGCGGATGTTTTCGGCATCCCCACACAACGTAATCAGATGCGTGGCTCAGCGGCAATTGGTTGCGCGATTAATGCCGGTATCGCCGTTGGTTGCTACCGCCGTTACGATCAAGCGGTGGAGAAACTGGTTAAGCCGGCAGAAACTTTCCAGCCCAACCCCGATAACCATGCACTCTATCAACAGCTTAATCAGCAGGTTTATCAGCGGGTGCATCAGTATCTCGACCCGCTATTACAACCGTTAAGCGCACTGGTGGATTAACGTAGCAGCGGCGCTGATCTTTACTCAGTTCCGCTGCCTAATTTTAAATGCCAAACGGCATGATTAGTGGTTGAAACGGCAATGGCTCCGGCAGCCAACGCCAGGCGGGCGTCTTCCTCATCGCATACCAGCCCGCCGGCGATAATGGGTTGTTCGATTTTATCTGCTACCCATCCCAATACTTTCGGCATACACCCCGGCAAAATCTCCACCAAATCCGGCATCGACTGTGCTACCTGCTTACCGATGTTATTGAATGAAATGGAGTCGAGCACAAACAGGCGGTGAATAGCGTAGAAGCCATGCTGGCGTGCAGCCTTCACCATCGCGGTTTTGGTGCTGATGATGCCATCGGCCTGGGTCACGATTTTTAGAAAGTTAACCACAATTTCCTGGTTGGAGCTGCCTTCCAGCAGATCGACATGAACAAAGGCGAATTTTCCCGCCTGCTTTATCTGCTGCACGATGCGGCCAATGTTACAAATATTGCCATACAACACGGAAATAACCTGACAGTCAGATTGCACCGCAAGCGCCAGGCTTTGCGGATCTTTCACTGCGGCCACCACCGGATTCCTCTTTAACAATTCGCTCAATATCACACTAGCCTCGGCGCTTTGCAGGTTCTTATTTCTATGCTGCCTGACATCCCGGCTAAACGCCAGCCTCGCTCACAGGAATCGCCTCTTCGCCGGTAAAACCACGCATCTCTTCAATTAACCAGTCGCGAAAGTGGCTCACACGCGGTAAGCCGCGTTTACCCGGCGGAATTTCTAACCAATAACCGTTGGCGCTTTGTAGCAATAGCGGAGAGAGTTGAATTAACAGCCCGCTACGTAACTCATTGCGAATCATACTACGATCAAGTACCGCATAACCGGCACCGGTAATACAGGCGTTAATCACTTGATCTTGGGTACTGAACTCCAAACCGCTCTCCTCGGGAAAAACCACTTCGCCCGCAGCTTCGCACCAACGTAACCAGTTATCCAAACGTAGATCGCCATTTAAAACGTGCAGCGGCGTGCGGCTATTCAAAGGCGGAAATTGCCCATCGATCAGTAACAACGGGCTGCCCACCAGTACCAGCGTTTCATGGCACAACCACTCGCCGTTCTCACCAATCTGCGCCGGATTGCCAAAGCGGATCGCGCAATCAAAATCACTGTATTTCTGCCGCGCCTCGCTAATTAACGCCACCTGCAACTGACTATTGCGCGCGCGTAATGTCACCAGACGCGGTGCCAGCCAGCGGGTAGCAAAAGTCGGCGCGACCTGCAGACGTAAATGCTGGAGCGGGTTGCGTAATTGCACATGACGCACGCCCTCTTCGAGAATATCGAGCGACTGTCGCACCACCGGCAGCAGCAATATCGCTTCTTGCGTCAACGTCAAACCACTGTGATTACGAATAAACAGATCTTTCCCAAGGAACATCTCCAGTTGGCGAAGCTGGCGGCTGGCGGCGCTCTGCGTGATAAACAACGCTTCTGCCGCCTTGCTGAGGCTCAGTGTGCGGCAGGTTTCCTCAAACAGACGCAGCATGCTTAGTGAAGGGAGTTTTCGCACGATATTTCCATCCTGACGCGGCTTGGTAATGTTACTGAATTGTTATCATTTTGCGCTTTTCTGGTCGCGCCGGATAGCAAGGAGGTCATGAAAAGTCGAGGCAAATCACATGGTTTTTACGCATAGGGGTATGACTAAATTGCACTGGTCTCCCCCACTCGCAAATGCCAGGTTAATAAGGCATTTGACCACACAACAACCCTACAACGACCACTCCCCAAAGGAGGAAGGGACAATGCAAAAAGTAGTTCAACTGGATGATGTTTCATTCAATCGCTTTCATTTCAAAATCGCCGGGTTAACCTTTGGCGCACATCTTACCGATGGTTATGTGCTGGGTGTCATCGGTTTCGCGTTGGCACAAATTAAACCACAAATGGGCCTCACGCCTTTTTGGGAAGGGATGCTGGGGAGTTCTGCGCTGATCGGTTTGTTTATCGGTAGCCTGGCGCTCGGCTGGGTTGCCGATTATCTGGGGCGACAGAAAATCTTTTGCTTTAGTTTTTTGGTGATCTCCGTAGCATCGGCACTGCAATTTTTCGCCCATACGCCGGAACAACTCTTCCTGTTACGGGTGGTTATTGGTATCGGCCTGGGCGGTGATTTTTCCGTTGGGCATACCATGCTGGCCGAGTTCTCTCCGCGCAAACATCGCGGTGTTATTCTGGGCTCGTTTAGCGTGCTGTGGACGATAGGCTATGTCGCCGCCAGTTTCGCCGGCCACTTTATGACCGCGCTTGGGCCGGAAGGCTGGCGTTGGCTACTGGCCTCTTCGGCACTGCCAGCCGTCATTATTCTACTACTGCGCATTGGCACGCCGGAGTCTCCACGTTGGCTAATGCGTAAAGGCCGTAGCGTGCAGGCACTGGCGATTGTGCATCGCTATTTTGGTCCGCATGTCACCTTGCAGGCGGAAATGCCCTCCGCACGCCAACACTCGCTATTAACCCTTTTCACCCCGCGTTACCGCAAGCGTACCGCGTTTAATAGCCTGTTTTTTGTCTGCCTGGTCATCCCCTGGTTCGCCATTTACACCTTTCTTCCTTCGATTTTGCAGAGCATGGGGCTGGATAAAAATTTCGCCACTGACCTACTGCTCAGCGCGCTACTGATTGTCGGCGCCTTACTTGGCATCGTCCTGACGGTTTTTTGCTCACGGCGCGGTTTCCTGATCGGATCTTTTTTGTTTCTCGCCGCTTGCCTGGTGGCTTTGAGCCTGCTGCCCACCAGCATGGCACTCTGGCAAATCGTCTGTTTTGCCGCCTTTACGCTAATCATGTCAGCGGTTAGCAATCTGGTTGGCGTCTTCCCGGCCGAGAGCTTTCCCACCGAGGTTCGCTCAATGGGCGTTGGCTTTGCCACCTCCATGAGTCGGCTCGGTTCAGCGATTGGCACGCTGTTATTACCGCTCGCCATCATGCATTACGGTACCGCCACCACGATGGGTTTACTGGCGGTCATTCTGATTATCGGTGCGCTGGTCTCCCTTGCCTGGGCGCCGGAAACCAAGGGCCTGACGTTGGTTGACGCTAGCGATACGGCCACTAATCCACGCAAAAAGCCTGTCCATCAGGCGACATCATCTTTTTAACTGCAGGAGGAAAGCATGGAAATGTATATCGGTGAAGGGTTTGCAGGCGATGGCGTTAACGCCTCCCACATTAATATCATGCTCGGGCCGCGAAATGGCGTGGTCGGTCAGGCGTTCGCCAACAGCCTGGCTTCTCCCTCACAGGGGCACAGCCCCTTTATGGTGGTCATCAAACCCAATGTGCCGGCGAAACCCATGACCTTGTATGTCAACAAGGCTGAAATCAAGGGCGAGCTACACGGTAACGCGACATGGGGCGCCTCTCAGGCCGCCATTGCCAGTGCCGTTACCGCAGCGCAACTGGCAGGCATCTTGCCGGAAGAAGCGGAAGATGAATGGTGCATTATCACCGCTAACTGGGTAAACCCTGCCTGTACCGATTTGGATGAGGTTTATCGCAATAACTATCGCGCTTGTCACGACGCCATTCAGGCTGCGATGGAAAAACAACCCGGTCGATCACAACTGCAACAGGCGCTGAAACAGCCTGGCAACCCTTTCTATACGCCAAAGGTTTGAGGAGTCATGCATGGAATACATCAATCTGGGCCATAGCGGACTGAAAGTTTCCCGGCTCTGCCTCGGTACTATGAATATGGGCAGTAAAGCCTGGAAGCCATGGATTTTTGACGAAGCCCAAAGTGAACCGCTGATTCGTCATGCGCTGGATAAAGGGATTAATTTCATCGATCTGGCTGACTTTTACTCCAGCGGCGTAGGCGAAGAAGTGGTTGGGCGGATTGTCAAACGTGTGCTGCCGCGCGAAGAGTTGGTACTCACCACCAAAGTAGGCTACCCGCTGGGTAACGGACAAAACAATCAAGGGCATTCGCGTAAGCATATTATGCAGAGCATTGATAACAGCCTGAAGCGCCTCGGCACCGACTACGTTGATATCTATATGCTGCATTTTTTTGATATCCACACCCCGGTAGAAGAGACATGGGCGGCAATGAATGACATTGTGCGCGCCGGAAAAGCACGCTATGTCGGCGTCTCTACCATGTATAGCTGGCAACTGGCGAAGATTTTATGGTGCTGTGAGCGCAACGGTTTCGCAAAACCGATCAACATGCAGCTCCAGCTCAATTGTGCCTACCGTGAAGAAGAGCGGGAAATGCTGCCATTCTGCCGTGATCAGGGGCTGGGCGTCTCGGTCTTTAGCCCGCTGGCGCGTGGTTTGCTGACCGGCGATCTAAATTCAGTACGCAATAAGACCGACTTTTTCACCCAAGAGATGTACGCCGACGCCACTTCACTCAACGTCGCCGAATCTGTCTGTCGGGTCGCGCAGTGGCGCGGTGTCCCGGCGGCGCAGATCGCCCAAGCTTGGGTGCTGAACCATCCGGCGGTGGAGTGTATGTTGGTGGGCGCCGATTCGCCGCGGCAAATTGATACCGCACTTCAAGCGCTTAACACGCAGCTTGATGATGAAGAACGTTATGAACTCGAACGCAATTACACCCCGTGTGATGTGATTAATGACTATACCGCTGGTCGACGCATTACGCGTGAAAGCCGTATGGCGCGCAGCGTAATGACCGCAAGCAACCTTGAAACAAGGAGTATCGCATGAGCTCCTGGTCCTCCCTACTCCGCACCGGTTGGTACTGTGCCGGGCAGTGGCTAACCGGCGATAAACACTACCCGGTCACTAACCCGGCGGATGGCTCGCTGGTGGCGAACGTCGCCGAGGTGGGCGCAAGAGAAACCGAAGCCGCGATTGAGGCCGCCGCCCATGCTTTACCGGCCTGGCAAGCGCTACCCGCCAAAGCGCGCGCGCAAATCCTCCAGAAATGGTTTGGTTTAATTATGCAAAACCAAACGGTATTAGCCGAGTTGATGGTTGCCGAACAGGGAAAAGTGCTGGCCGAAGCCACCGGCGAGGTCGCCTACGCCGCCAGTTTTATTGAGTGGTTTGCCGAAGAAGCGAAACGCGCCTACGGGAAAACCATTCCTGCCGCCAGCGCTAATAATCAGATTCTGACCTATAAGCAACCGGTCGGGGTGGTTGCCGCCATTACACCGTGGAACTTTCCGTTGGCCATGCTGACACGCAAATTGGGCCCGGCGCTGGCGGCAGGCTGTACGGTGGTTATTAAACCAGCCAATGAAACCCCGCTATCGGCTTTCGCCTTAATTGCATTAGCTGAGCAAGCCGGCGTGCCTGCTGGTGTGATTAATGCTGTCAGCGGCGATACGGTAGCCATTGGCGCAGCGCTTACCCGCAGCCCGCACGTACGCAAAATCTCTTTTACCGGTTCGACGCCGGTCGGCAAACTGTTAATGCGTCAGGCTGCGGATACGGTAAAAAAAGTGTCGCTAGAGTTAGGCGGCAATGCGCCGTTTATTGTGTTTGACGATGCCGACCTTGAGCAAGCAATAAAGGGCGCCCTTGCCGCCAAGTTCCGCAATAGTGGGCAGACCTGTGTCTGTGTTAATCGCTTTTATATCCAAAGCGGCATTTACCCGCGCTTTGTTGCACGGTTGAGTGAAGCAACGCGTGCGCTAAAAGTTGCGCCGGGCATGACGCCGGGGGCGCAACAAGGCCCATTAATTCATCAACGCGCGGTCGAAAAAGTGGAAGCGCATATTGCCGATGCCGTGCAGTTAGGCGCCCAATTGGAGTGTGGCGGCGAACGTCATGCGCTGGGGCAGAGTTTCTTTCAACCAACGGTACTCAGCGAAGTCACCGAAACCATGCGCATCGCTCATGAAGAAACCTTCGGCCCGGTCGCGGCCTGCTTTCGTTTTACAGATGAGCAAGAGGTTATTCAGCGCGCAAATGCCACACCGTTTGGTTTGGCTGCTTACCTATTTACGCAGGATCTGTCGCGTGCATTACGTGTTTCCCGGCAGTTGGAAAGCGGCATGGTGGGCATTAATGAGGGGATTATTTCTACCGAAGTTGCGCCTTTCGGCGGTATCAAAGAGTCGGGCCTTGGCCGAGAGGGCTCTGACTTAGGGCTTGATGAGTATCTGGAAGTGAAATATATCAATATCGGCGCGCTGAACTAACCATCTGCCGGGTGAGATCTTCGCCCGGCGTTAAATGATAACAACATGGTTAAACTGCGTGTTTTAACAAAAGAGAGGTTAATTAACTATCCAATAAAAAACCAGATACCTAACAGCTTTTAAAATAATTACACCTTGGTCGGCGCACACAGAAATGCTGGCTGAGTATTCATATAGATCAAAAGGTTATTCTTTTTGGCTCGCTCGATCCTAATCACTGTTTCGGCCTGCTCTTGAAGGATAAAGGGGGGATAATGAGCCCGCATCCTCTCCTCGGTGACATTTTCACTTGGCGCTCGATGAATTTTTTTAGTGGTAATGTGATAATAGCGTTCATCACTACTTTTATAAGAAAATGTGACTTCCCGGTTTATCATCTGCTTAATACCGTTATCATTGAAAGTTCCATTTATTTTTAAGCTCCCGCCGTGTTGACTAATCAACCAATGATAACGCGCAGTAATGATGTGATTATCATGATAGAGATGATGTTCACTAATGCAATCAGCCTTCGTTGCTTGTTGAGCCTTCCACTCTTTTAAAAACACCCCACCTAAAACCAAAAAAAACACTGCTATAGTAATGATTTTTTTCATTACATCACTTCCATATATTTAGAGGAGATAACAGACTGGTTTTTATTATTATATTCAAATAATGAAACCCCTTTAATATTTATTGAGTGGGATAGGTAGATCTCTTTATCTCGCTCACATGCAATATGGTGTTTATCCATGAAGGCAGAAATATGTTCAGTGGTCAGATAAGGTGAATTAGCATAAACGCGACATGGCCCGTTAGTTACTACCCGCTCAAACCCTGGCAATAGCGGTTGAGCTTGCTGCCACCCAACTATAATCGCACCAATACCTATCATCATTAACAGCCCGGCGCCTAAAGTATAATATTTTCTCTTATAACAGAGACTGAATAGCGCAGCGGTAAAACCAGAGATGGGCTGGTTATTTTTTTCCGGCATTACTGACAGTGGCGCAACGTCATTTTGACTCCCCTCCTCATTATGTTTATCAACCGCCAGGACGGCCTTTTCGTCATCCACTGGCTCAGAGTCCGGTTGGTTTCTCTTCTCCAGGAGAGTGTTATTTTCATTCAGCATGGTCGTTATTGCGCATTCGCTGAGCAACACAATCCCTTTACGTGGGATAGTACGAATGACATCAACGGTTCCTAACTCTTTTAGACTTTTGCGCAAGTTAACCATACATTGATAATAGGCAGGTGAAGAGACGCCTTTTGCCCTGTTTTCCCACCCATACTCGATAATCTCTTGCTGCGGGACGATATTGCCATGCTCTTTAATCAGAAGTTCTAAGCAACGAGATGATGTGTAATGAAGTTTAATTTTTCGTTTAGTGCTACAGGAGGTGATCTCCTGTAAGTCCGGGTTGAATATTATATTATTATCAATAATATAATTCATTATGCCTTATACTCCTGTTGCTTCTTCTTGGTTGGCGGTCAAACTTAATAACACACACCTAATCAAAACAAAATAAAAAAAACCAAAATCAATGGTTAAATTTTATTTAAGTTAATTTATTTTTGATTAAAGTTTAATCATTGTTATCTTTGTTTTTATTATTAATTGATTACTTAGCTGTTATTTAACATTATCATCCACCCTGCGTTACAGAATCTAAACCGGAATATAATTTATCTTCATCAAGTTAGAAGATAACTAACACTTACTGTTTCATCGCAAAAACCGCCTCAAATAAAATACATTCGGTAAGAGGATTGGGCAACAATCGGGCAGGATTAGGCTGACCGATTAAATTCTTATGCGATAGAGTCTAATTGCGCATGTTACTTAGACGGAGAATATGATGAAAACGATTGGTTATGCGGCATTACAGTCTGATACGCCTCTGGTGCCTTTTTCTTTTGAGCGCCGACCACTACGCGATAATGATGTTTCTATCGAAATACTTTACTCAGGTGTTTGTCACAGCGACTTGCATCAAACCAGAAATGACTGGCAAGAATGGGGAGCGACAGTTTATCCGTGTATTCCCGGCCACGAAATTATTGGACGCGTAACAGAAATCGGCCCCAATGTACGTCACATAAATATCGGTCAAATGGTGGCGGTCGGGACTATTATTGATAGCTGCCAAGAATGTGATCAATGTCGTCGGCACGAAGAGCAAATGTGCCGAGAGTTTCCAACCGTAACTTATAATGGTCGCGACCGTATTTCCGGTGAAATTACCTATGGCGGCTACTCAAAACATATTGTGGTACGTGAAGAGTTTGTATTAAACCTTCCTGCCGGATTGGATCCTGCGCGTGCTGCCCCATTATTATGTGCTGGTATCACAGTCTATTCTCCACTACGCACCTGGAATGTCGGGCCGGGTTCACGGGTTGGCGTAATCGGAATTGGTGGCCTTGGTCACTTGGCAGTGCGTCTGGCGGCGGGTTTAGGTGCCGAGGTGACGGTCATTACCCGTAGTGAGGATAAAGCAGCAGAGGCGCATAAATTAGGGGCGGAGCACGTCTTATTATCCAGTTCTTCGCAGGCGATGAAGGCGGCCGCCTCATCATTTGATGTGATTATTGACACGATTCCTTCGCCGCATGATGCTTCTCCCTACGTTGAATTACTGGACGTTGAGGGGGCGCTGGTCATTGTCGGTAACCTCGGGAAAATGGCGGAATTTAGCACGTTGCCGCTTATCCTTGGGCGACGACGCATTACCGGCTCGCCTTCCGGCGGTATTGCGGAAACGCAGGAGATGCTCGATTTTTGCGGCAGAAAAGGCATTCTTCCCGAGTGTGAAATTATTCCTATGCAGCAAATAAACCACGCCTTCGAACGGATGGAGCGTGGCGATGTGAAATACCGTTTCGTGATTGATATGTCTTCCCTCGCGCTGAGTGAAACACCGTCGTAAAAGCCGTTCAACGGGCGGCATTATCCTCGCCGCCCGTATGGTATTCATTCACCGTGCCCGAATAAGGGTAGATCGTAACTGCTCGCGATCCCGAATCGGCGGTACGCCAAACATCCGGCGATACTCCCGGTTAAATTGTGTCGCACTTTCATAACCCACCCGCATTGCCACCGTTGCCGCATCCAGATCCTCGCTCAACAGTAAACGCCGGGCCTCATGCAACCTAAGCTGTTTTTGGTACTGCAATGGGCTCATGGCGGTCATACGACGAAAATGATGATGGAGCGTGGAAACGCCCATCCCGGCCATTTTTGCCAGTTCATCCATTTTTAACGGCGCGACAAAATTTTCGCGTATCCAGTTAATTGCAATCGCGGTGCGCTGACTGCGCGTTCCTGATAGTACCGTTTCACAAAACAGAGCGCCGGTTGGCCCCGTCAAAATACGGTACAAGATCTCTTGCTGAATCAACTTCCCCAAATGAGGAATATCAGCGGGCTTATCCAATAAGTCGACCAGGCGCGCCATGGCACCGAGTAAATCTTGAGTGGCTGGGCCCGTTGCCAGCCCGGGTCCCTGCTCGTGAGCCACCGTTCCCTGAAGCTTGAGTTCCGCAATCAATTGGCGCGCTAACGATAAATCAAAGCGTAATAGCAGCGAAGTAAAAGGCTGCTGCCGACTAGCCTGAAGTACCTCGGTCATCATCGGCAAATTAACTGCGGTGAGCAAAAAGCGAGATTCGTTGTAGATATAGGTAGATTCGCCCAGCGCCACTCGCTTCGCCCCCTGAACAATCAGTGAAATGCTGGGTTCATACAGCCAACTCATTGGCGGAAGCGGTTCATATAAGTGCGCCAGACTTAGCCCGGCGATGGAGGTGACAACCTGCTGATTATCACCAACAAGGGTACCGATACGCTGTGCCAGTTGCGCACGCAGGTCCGCCGTTTCCAGGCGCCGTGTCTCGTCATGATGGTCAGAGGTATAAATCATCAAGGTTTCATCGCCCGTAACGAAAATGAAAATTCGGTGATTATTTTACCCGCTAATCAACACAGGATACATGCTGTTCAGGCGAACTGACCGGCAAATCGACGCAAATAGCACTACCCGCGAAGTCGCTTTAGTGCCACCAATGCCCCACAAGGCGCCATTAGGTAGCGTTGCCGCCGGATTAACCTGTCAGGACATAATTAATCCGCCATCTACATTGATGGTTTGGCCGGTAATATAGCGAGCGTCGTCCGACGCAAGAAACGCGACCAGGCCTGCGACATCCTCGGGTTGACCGGCCCGTTTCAACGGAATATTTTCTACCCACTCCGCCATCAACTCGCCTTTACCGTAACGTTTTTCCTCGCTACTGAGGATTTCCCCCCAGACACGATCGTTGTAATCCCACATCTCGCTTTCAATGATTCCCGGGCAAAACGCATTCACCGTAATGTGCCAAGGCGCCAATTCTTGCGCCAGACTCTGCGTAATCCCAATTACGCCCATTTTACTGGCGGCATAGTGCGGGGTATAAATAAAACCCTGTCGTCCCTGCCCGGAAGAGGTATTAATTAAGCTTCCACGCTGCTGTTTCACCATATATTTCGCCGCCTCGCGGCAACATAGCCACACGCCGGTGGTATTTACCGCGAGAATTTTCTCGAAATCCTGCTTCGGCATTTTGTCAAAGTAATCAATAGTAATCACGCCTGCGTTTTGAATAGAAACATCAATACGCCCAAAACGCTCAAACGCCTGCTGATATAGCGCTTGTACCTGCTCCTCATCGGTCACATCTACCTGACGCGCCAGAATCTCTACGCCATAGCGCGCGCGGAGTTGCTCTGCCGTGGTGAAAACTCGCTCGGCGTTAGAGACCATCACCAGGTTAGCGCCATCGCGCGCAAAACGCTCGGCAATCCCGGCGCCAATGCCGCGACAAGCCCCGGTGATCACCACGGTTTGCTGTTGAAAATCACGTTTCATTCACTCTCTCCCATTCTGTCGAGGACGCCGGTCAGCGTCAGAAATTTTTATACGCCGTGCGGTTGCCATAACGTGCGTTGCACCGCGTCGCGCCACCCCGCCAGGCTTTGTTGATACAGCACATGCCGCCGCTCATCCGGCTGCCATAAATCGTGCTCGGGTAGCAACGGCAACAGTTGTGAATCGTTAAGCTGCCCCAGCGCCCGGCGCGCCAGTAGCCCCGCGCCCAACGCCGACAACTCCGGCGTGTCGCTACGCGCCACCGGGCAACCGAGCAAATCCGCCTGAAACTGCATCAGCCAGGCATTTTGCGTCGGACCGCCGTCAACCATGAGGGTATGAAGATGAAAATCGGGATGTTGGCGCATGGCGTCAATCACGTCTGCAATTTGGTACGCTATCGCCTCAATCGCGGCGCGAATCAGGTGCGCCCGGCTGGTTCCCCGGCTCAGGCCGCTCACCGTGCCTCGCGCGCGGTCATCCCACCAGGGCGCGCCATAACCGGTCAACGCCGGAACAAAATAGACCCCGCCGGTGGAGGCGACGCTGGCGGGCAGATCGTGCAATGCCTGGCTTAGCACTTGCCCTTTGCCGTCCGTCAGTCCGGTCATTTGCGCCATCCATGCCACGCCATCGCCGGTATGGGGAATATTCCCCTCCAGCCCATACACGTATCGCTCGCCATCGTGCCAGGCGATAGTGGTCGCCAATTGGGTTATGGCGGTATCCGCCACCGGCAACGGCGCCATCACCGACGACCCGGTTCCATAAGTGGCCTTAACCCCTCCGGCTTTACCGAGACCGTGTCCATACAGCGCCGCGTGTGAATCGCCAATCATGGCGAGGATCGGTAAACCTGCCGGTATTCCGTCCACGCCTGCGGTAACGCCAAACGCACCGCTGGAAGGGCGCACTTCAGGCAATGCCGCGACGGGAATACCAAACAATGCCAGCATCTCAGCATCCCATTCGCCGCGTTGCAGATTAAATAATTGCGTGCGCGCGGCATTTGAAACATCGCAACGAAACTGTGCGCCGCCGGTTAAACGCCAGAGTAGCCAGGCATCAATAGTTCCCAGACAGATCTCGCCGCTGGCGGCGCGCATATCGCCCTCGTCTAAGCTGTCCAGCAACCAGCGCATTTTCGAGGCGGAGAATAACGGCGCAATCGGCAAACCGGTCACCGACCTGATGCGGGCTTCCTGTTTATCACGCCGTAGCTGTTCACAAAATGCCGCCGACCGGGAACACTGCCAGGTCAACGCCGGTGCCAGCGGCAACGATGTCGCGCGCTCCCAGCCAATCACCGTTTCACGTTGGTTGCTAATGGCCAACGCCGCAATCCGCGTTTCGCCTACCCGCGCGATCGCCTCACGTAATACGGTTAATGAACCGGCGACCAGTTCCTCGCCATCCTGCTCGACCCAGCCTGGTTGCGGCGTCAGAACGCTGAGCGGACGCGCAACTTTCGCCACCACCCGGCCTGCCGGATCAATGGCTACCGCCTTAACATTACTGGTCCCTTCATCCAGCGCAATAATGATGTCTCTAGCCATGGCTGACCTCAGAGAGCGGTGCGGCGGCCTGCTTTTTTTCATGGCGGCGTAGCAATGTCACCTTGCTCTGTAGGCGTTGCTGGAACTGGTCGATAACCACGGCGGTAACAATGACCACGCCCTTGATGACCATTTGCCAGAAGTCGCTCACCCCCATCATCACCATGCCATCAGCGAGGAACACAATCACAAACGCGCCGATAATCGAACCTGAAACGCGCCCGCGTCCGCCCGCCAACGCGGTTCCGCCCAGTACCGTGGCGCCTATCGCGTCCATCTCAAACATGTTGCCGGTCATCGGGTGTGCGGTTTGTAATTGTGATGCGACAATCAGCCCCACTAATGCGGCGCACAAGCCGGAAAAAGCATACACAAAGACTTTTACTTTCACGATCGGCACCCCGGCTAGCCGGGCGGCGGACTCATTACCGCCAGCGGCGTAGATATAACGCCCTAACGGGGTTTTGCGCGTCAGCCACAACCCCAGCAGCAGAAACCCAATCATCAGCCAGATAGGAATGTACACCCCAAGAACCGTCCCCGAACCCAGCAGCGCAAAGCCGGTATTACCCAACTCCGGCATACCCACCAGGTTGGCGTAAGTACCGCCGTCGTTGTACAGCAGAGCCGCGCCGCGCGCGACATACATCATGCCGAGCGTACAAATAAATGGCGCAACGCCGAGCCGGGTGATCACCGCGCCATTCACCAAGCCGATTAACACCCCAAAAACCGCCACCGTTAGAATCACTTCCGGCACATTAAGAAACAGGATTTGATGGTCCCATAGCGGAATACCGTTAGTCAGCAACGCCCCGGCGACCATGCCGCAAATACCGGCCACCGCGCCCACCGAAAGGTCAATACCGCCGGTCAGAATGACTAGCGTCATACCAATCGCCAGCAGGCCGGTGATCGCCACATGTTGCGTCATAATTAACAGATTCGAGGTGGTCAAAAAGTTCGGCACCATTACGCTAAAAAAGCCAATCACAATTAACAACGCAATAAAGGTGCGCGCCTTTAACAGATACATATACAGCAAGTATTTCTGGTTCATTTTGTTCTCCAAACCGACTGCAGGCGGGCTATGGCTCGCGCATTCAGGGCGACTATTGCCTGGCGTTATTCATGTGGCGTTGAGGCGCGAATCAGTTTTTCTCGCGTTACCTCGGCCCGCGGTAAATCCGCAGTGATACCGCCGTCAGCCATCACCAACACGCGATCGGCTAACGCCATCACTTCATCCAACTCCGAAGAGGAGAACATCACCGCTAACCCCTGTTGCGCCATGCGACCAATCAAGTGATAAACATCGGTTTTCGCGCCAACATCAATCCCACGCGTTGGCTCATCCAACAGCACCACCTCCGGCTCAGTGAGTAGCGCTTTGCCTAACACCACTTTTTGCTGGTTACCGCCGCTCAGCGAGGTGATGGGTAAGTCACTGTCGCTCACTTTAATGGCCAGTTGCTGGATCATGCGCTCAACATCGCTCTGCTCTTTAGCCGGACTAAGCCGGTTAAACGCCCAACGAAACCCGCGCAGGCTAAGGGCACTGAGCGTCATATTGGTTTTGATCGACATTAACTGCACCATGCCTTCCGCCTGCCGATCTTCCGGTACCAGCGCAATGCCTTTTTTCAGACGCTGTTGAAAGTTGTGCCGATCGAGACATTCACCGTTCAGCGTTACCGATCCCTGCTGGCAACCCATTAAACCGATCAACCCTTTAAACAACTCGGTTCGCCCGGCGCCTAACAGACCATAAATACCCACCACCTCGCCTTTGCGTAGGTTGAAGGTCACATCCTTCAAGCGATAACCGCCGTTTTGGCGCAGCGCGGTGAGGCCGCTAACTTCCAGCACGGTTTCGCCCTGCGGCGCCGGTTGATAATCAAAATGTTTTTTCTTATCGCCCACCATCTGTTCAATAATCCACGGCACGCTGGCTTCACTGACTTCGCGTGCGCTAATAAAGCGCCCATCGCGAAAAATGGTGATGTGATCGCCAATCTCCATTAACTCTTCTAGCCGATGCGAAATGTAGATGATGGTGACGCCACGGCGCTTGAGCTGCTCAATCACGTTAAACAGGACTTTGACTTCCGACTGGCTTAACGCCGAGGTCGGTTCATCCATAATCAGCACCCGGGTATCTTTTGATAACGCGCGAGCAATCTCGACCAGTTGCTGATGGCCAATACCCAATTCGTTCAATTGGGTATACGGGTCCACATCCAGCTCCAGCCGCTCCAGTAGCGCTTTCGCCAACTGATATTGATACTTTTCGTTGATCCGCCCGCGCTGGAAAAATTCGTTGGCGATAAAGATGTTGTCCATCACGTTCATATTGGGAAAGAGGTTCAACTCTTGAAAAATAATGCTGATCCCATGTTTTTCTGCCTGATGCGTGGAGGTAAGACTGACTGGCTTACCGTCCAGTAATATCTCTCCGCCGGAGGGTGTTTCTACTCCGGCTAACATTTTCATCATGGTTGACTTACCGGCGCCATTTTCCCCAATCAGAACATTCACCTTGTTACGCCAGACCCGGTAATTAACCTGATCTAACGCGGTAACACCGGGATAGACCCGCGACAGGTTGCGCGTTTCAATAATGACATCGGATGGAGCCGTCACCGCTTCGCGTTCAGTCTGCATTTCCGCCATGCCGCCTACTCCTCTACTGACGTGTCACGCGCGCCGGGGTAATCTCCGGTGCCGTTTCAGGAATGTCCCAGCTACTGAAGACGCCAATCACCGCCAGCCGGTCGCCGGTTTTCGGTTTCACCGCTTGCATCATGGCCGTGGCCTGGTTGTTAATGGCGCGCCCATAATCGCCAAACAACACCTGATCGTTAAAGTCCTGATAACTCGTCCCTTTATAGGCATCGCGTAGCGCAGTGCCGCGAATAATCGGCCCCAGTTGCACCACGGCAGCCTGCCCATCCGCCTGCGTTAACGTCATTTTGCCGCTGCGCGAGGTGGTATTTAGCGCTGTCACACTGCCGCTCAGGCTCACCGCGAATACGCAGGGGTTTTCCTCCTGGCTGCGATAGCCCAACGTCTTACAGGCGGTATCAAAATCTTTTGCGGCGTGCAGCGCTTTCAACAGTTCATCCAGCGGTTTGGCATCCGCCGCAATTTGCGGCACGATTTTCTGCTGCCAGGTTTGCGTGATATTCGCCATATGCGGATTCGGCGGATTTTTAAGGTCTGCCAGCTCCTGCTGCGAGACGATGCGGCATCCACCCAACATCAGCGCGGCAATAGCCAGCCAGGTTCCTCTCGACATCTTTACTCTCCTCTGCGCCCGCTGAACGGGCGCGACCACAGCTTAACTACGACTTAAAGTTGAAATCATGGACTTTATCGGCGTTGCCTTGGTTGATCAGAATGCCGCGGAACATCACCCGTTGTTTGGCGGGCTTAGTGCCATGTTGAATAAAGTTATCGAGGTCGCTGACGCCCTGAGCGGCAATCGCCTGCGCCTGCAACATTACCGTAGCTTTCAGCGTGCCGGCTTTAACCGCATCACGTTCGTCGTTACTGCCATCAATCCCCACCACCGTGACATCACTACGACCGGCCGCTTTTAATGCCGCAATCACGCCCAGCGCAACCGGTCCATTGCCGCAGATGACGCCTTTTACATCGGGGTGCGCCTGCAAGATGCTATCCATAATGCGTTTGCCATCAATCAAGGTGCCTTTCGCATCTTGTTTGGCGACGCTTTGCATATCAGGATATTGGTCAATAACCTGATGGAAAGATTTGGAGCGGGTCACACAGTTATTATCCGCAAGGTTGCACGTCAGTTCGGCGTACTTTCCTTTCTCTCCCATCTTCTCGACAAATACGTTAGCCACGTCGGAACCGGCCTGGAAGTTATTGTGGGTAATTTGTTCCAGCGCCACGTCATCAACCGGGATTTCGCGGTTGATGAGCACCACCGGGATCCCGGCATCTTTGGCTTTTTTAATCGCCGCCACGCTGGCGGTGGAGTCTGCATTATCGAGGATGATGCCCTGCACTTTTTTCCCAATTGCCGCATCGATCAACTCGCTCTGCTTTTTCACATCTTCGCCGTGCGACAAGACCGAGGTCTTATAACCCAGCGCCTGCGCTTTTAGGTTGGCGCCTTTCGCTTCCGACGCGTAGTAAGGGTTATCCAGTGAGTTAACCAGGATCATAATGGTGCCTTTCTCTGCGGCGAAAGCGGTATGGGAGAAAGCACAGGCGGTTGCGAGGCTTAATAACATTAAACGCGTTTTCATGGTGATGTTCTCTCAGTTGTATTGTTATGTGTAGGTACAACGAAACAGCGTATAACGGGTCTTGCTATGGCCCTGGTGCAGGCCTACCAAATGGTGAAACCACCGTCGATCAGCAGATCGGCGCCGGTTATCATGTCGCTGCCGTTACCGGCAAAAAACAGTACCGCAGCGGCAATTTCATCCGTATAGGCAAAACGCCCGAGCGGAATCAATTTTTTCATTGCCTCGCCCTTCTCACCGCGCCAGGCTTTTTCGCCCATTGGGGTGAGCACCACAGTGGGTGAGAGGGTGTTAACCGTAATCTTGTAAGGCGCTAACTCTTTCGCCATCACTTTGGTCATGCCAATTAACCCGGCTTTCGCCGAGGTGTAAGCCACATGGCAATCAATAGCGATGGTGGCGGCCTGTGAGGCGATATTGATAATTTTCCCGCCGTTGCCGGCCTTAACCATGCGCCGCGCCGCCGCCTGCGAGCACAGGAAAGGCCCAGTCAGGTTAACCGCCAGTTGTTTTTCCCATTCGCCGAATTCCGTCTCCAGCACCGGTTGCAACATCACATAACCGGCGCAATTCAACAAAATATCGAGTTGCCCATAGTGCTGGTCGACAGTGCTAAACGCCTGTTCCACCGAGTCGGCATTCGTGACATCACATTCGATAAAACAGACCTGTTGCGCATCCAATCCTGCGGCAATATCAGCCACTTTATCCGCCTCAAACGCCGGATAGAGCAGTGCGAGACGCGCGCCCTTGTCCAACAGCATTCGATTGCTGGCCATCGCGATACCGCCTAATCCACCGGTCACCACCGCGACTTTTCCTGCCAGGCTCCCGCTGGTATCCACGCCGTAGCGTAGGTTGACATCATATTCACTGGTCATGGATTCGCTCCTTAGGAAACCGCATGTAATTCGGCGCGTTGTAGTGTCTGCCTCAACCCTTCGGCATCAATACTGAACTGGCGGCGTAACGCGGCGCGGCTGCTGCTATGGGTAAATTCATACGGCGGGAGACCTAAGGTGATCAAACGTTGCCGCATGCCATGCTGGTGCAGTAGCTCGCCAATAATGCTGCCAAGGCCGCCGCTTAATACATGCTCTTCCATGGTGATCACACGTTGATGGGCCGCAATCAGTTTTCGTACCGCCTGCGTATCCAGCGGGTGCAGCGAAGGCAGAGACACAATCGTGATGTTCTGTTGGTTCGCCGCCAATGCTTCATGCGCCAGGGTACCGAGACAAAACACCACCGTCTCTTGCCCGTGCTGCAACACCTCGGGTTTACCGGGCACGAACTGATAATGCTCATCATGCAGGAGCGGTACTTTGTCACTGTCCATACGGATATACACCGGGCCGGGGTGTGCAATCGCATAGCGCGTAATCGCACTGGCCTGAATGGCATCCGCCGGGGCGAAAATTTGCAAATTCCCCAGCGAGCGGGCAATGGCAATATCATTCATGCAGTGGTGCGTCGCACCGAGCGGCCCATAAGCGAATCCGGCATTCAGACCCAGCATTTTCACATTGGTGTTGGAGTAACAAATGTCATTTTTCATTTGCTCATTGGAGCGTGCGAATAAGAAAGGCGCCGCATTGGCGGTGAACACCGTTCGGCCACTGAGCGCAACGCCAGCCGCCATGCCGACCATATTCTGTTCGGCAATCCCTACGTTAATTACCCGCTCAGGAAACGCGCTTTCAAAAGGCGCAATTTTCGAGGTGGAGGTTGAATCCGCCACCATCACACTTAAATCCGCCCCTTGCTGCTGCGCGGTTACCAGAGTGGCGATCACCGCATCACGTAAATCTTGCATCATCTACTCCTCCAGCTCCGCCAGCCCTTGCGCCAGTTGCTCATCATTAGGTACTGCATGATGCCAGGCAGGGACATTGGCCATAAATGAAATACCGTGTCCCTTTTCAGTATTTGCCAGCACCACGCGCGGCTTACCGAGCGAAGGGCGATTGACCGCCTCAATAATCGCGTGCGGATCGTGTCCATCACACTCCAGCACTTCAAAACCAAAAGCGCGCCATTTATCGGCTAAGGGTTCCAGCGGCATAATGTCTTCCGTCTTACCGGCCAGTTGTAAGCGGTTGCGATCGACAATCGCTATCAGGTTATCGAGCCGGAATTTGCTGGCAGACATTGCCGCTTCCCAGTTGGAGCCTTCCGCTAACTCGCCATCGCCCAGCAAGACAAATGCGCGACGATGCCCACGTCCGGCCAGTTTATTGCCCAACGCCAGCCCCACGCCTATCGATAAGCCATGCCCCAGTCCGCCGGAATTAATCTCGACCAAGTCGGGTAACTTATAGTTAATCGGGTGTCCGGCCAGCAGGGTGTCATCGCCCATAAACTGATCAAGGATCGCCGGGTCGATCAGCCCCATCGCGGCGGCGCTACAGTACAAACCGCCCGCGCCATGCCCTTTAGAAAGGATGAAACGATCTTGGTCGGGGCGCTCGCCACGGCGATCCATCACCGCCATATATAAAGTACAGATAATATCCACCTCAGAGAGGTCGGCGCCGGTATGCCCTTTCCCTGCCCGATGATTCATCTGCAACACGTAGCGCCGGGCCTGGCGCGCGGTCTGTTTAATTGTCTGAACGTCCACCCTTACCTCCTCATAGCTGTTGTTATAGATGATTCGAATGCCAACCACCTACAATCAACTTTCGAATGAAAGTATACGGTAGCACTTTATCGAATATTGTGCAGATGATCAAATTTCAAACAAAAGCGGAAATATTTTATAACTCGTTGATAATCATAATTAACTGGAGATTTAATCGATAAATCGGATTATAGTGTGGTTAAAAAAGGGCTATCAGTCAGGAAAATTAAGGCTATTTATTTTCGAACGAAAATTCAAATCGTCGCGGCGAAATTCGCATTCGGCGTAGCGGCGCAGTAAACTTGTCGCCATTAGCGGCGTTTCGCCTACGGTATCGGCCCATCAGGAAAACGGAGCATTTCGATTGAAAAACAAAAATGAGCAACTGGCGGATATGCAACAACGTCGGGAAAAGATCCTTGAAATGATCCGCGAAGATGGCACGGTGACGGTAAAGCAATTAACCAGCGCCTTTGGTTTAACCGAAGCCACGATTCGCACCGACCTACGTATGCTGCAAAAAGAGGGTTATGTTCAACGCTATCACGGCGGCGCAACCTTAATGACCGGCAAGCAAAACACCGGCGCGTTATTGCTGGAGCGCCAAACGCAGATGGATGAGAAGAGCGCCATTGGGCGACTTGCCGCACAACATATTGAAAATGGCGATACCATCATTCTTGACTCGGGCAGCACCACTACCGCGATTGCCGATCACCTGCACCATATTCGGCGGCTGTCAGTGATTACTACCGCCGTTAACATCGCGCTCAAACTGGGCGGTGAGCCGGGAATTAATATTTTACTCACCGGCGGCACGTTCAAATTTCCCACCCTCTCCACTTCAGGCGAGAAAGCGGCCGGTTTCTTCGAAAATGTTCTCGCCGAGAAGCTGTTTCTGGCAACCGCCGGTATTTCACCACGCCTGGGTCTGAGCTTCCCCAGCGAGACCGATATTAAAGTGAAAAGCGCCATGATGAAGTCAGCCAGCACCATCTATGTGGTCGCCGACTCCAGTAAAATAGGGAAAGTGTCGATGTTTGCTCTGCCGTGCCAATGGAGTGATATTCACTATTTGATTACCGACAGCGGTATTTCGGCGGAAAATATTGTGGCTTTTGAGGCGCTGGGCGTAAAAGTGCTGGTGGCAGAATAAAAGTGGCCGGTTATTTCCGGCCATTGGCGGCTTAATCCCCAGCCAACTGAACAGCACGCCATTATTGAGATAAGCAAAGTTAAAAAACGCATTTCATTTCTTACGGTTTCAATGCTGTGATGATAGCCATCAACGCCCCACCGTAGCCGGTTATTAGCACGGGTTGGCGCTGATGAGATTTATTAATGATTAAAAAATAATAAATGACGCTTCGCACCATTAAACCAGGAAACCCCCATGCCAGCTAAATCTACGCGGTTTGCTGCGCTTATCAGCGCCGCACTATTTTCATCATTAACCTTCTCGTTTTCCGCCACGGCGGCCAGTTTGTTAGATAAAGGCGCACAGCATCAAACGGTGATTGCCGGTATCGCTAACGAGCAACCTTATGGCTATATTGGGGAAGACGGAAAAGCCACTGGCGCGAATGTCGAAGTGCTACGCGCCATTCTCAAACCGTTAGGCATTACGCGCATTGATACACCGGTAGTCGATTTTGGCGCACTGGTACCCGGCCTTGCTGCAGGGCGCTTTGATATTATCGGTGCCGGTTTATTTATTAATCCGGCGCGCTGCCAGGCGATCGGTTTCTCTAATCCGGTCACCCGTTCCGGCGGGGCTTTTATTGTCAAAAAAGGCAACCCACTTAAGTTGCACAGTCTAAAAGACGTGGCGGCAAACCCGTCTGCACGGCTCGGCACGCAAAATGGCACTAACCAAATTCAGGAAGCCAAATCCAGCGGTGTCGCTAACCAGAATATTGTGCTGTTTGATAAAGATACCGAAGCGCTGGCAGCCTTAGACGCCAACCGGGTAGATGCGATCTATTTTCCCGACGCCGAGATTATTAGTTTGCTAAAACGGTCGGATGATAAAAGCGTCGAGCGCGCGCTACCGTTTAACCAAATTCCCGATGCGCAGGGTAAACCAGGTTATAACTATCACGCCTTTGGATTACCGAAAAACGACCCAGCCTTTATTAACGCCTTTAATGCGCAGTTAGCCAAACTCAGGAAATCGGGTGAGCTGTTAAAAATCCTCGAAAAATATGGCTATACCGCAAATGAACTGCCGCCCGAGAATGTCCAGGCCAGCCAACTGTGCGCAAGTAAATAACACGTTGAGGACGTCTACGGGAGACAGAACCATGATTGCTAAACATCAGATCGGTGAAAGCGGCTTATTGCGTTGGGGAAACTTAACCTTTCCCCATCCCGCCTTACGTGATTTAACGCTGCCGTGGTTTACCATTGAGGCGGACCAACCGGGGCCGAAACTGGCGATTGTCGCCGGTATGCATCCCAACGAAGTTTCCTCAATGGAAGCGGCGCTGCGCCTGAAAGACTATTTTGCCGGGCAATTAGTGCGCGGTTCGGTAACGATTCTGCCGATTTTAAATATGCCGGGGCTTTACTCACATGCCGAGTTCGTCTGCCCGCCGGATAATAAAAACCTAAACTTTCTTTCTCCGGGTTCGCTGGAGGGCAGTTTTAGTGAGGTGTTAATCCACCAGGTGCTGCACCTATGGGCGCAAGACGCCGATGTGTTTATTGATTTACACGGCGGTGACTTACGGGAAGAGGTGGCGAAGTTTGTGATGTGCCAGCTAACCGGTAATGCGGAGTTTGATCGAACGACGCGTCAGTTAGCGCATCAGTTCGATGCCGATGCCATTGTGGAGTTCGCCGCCGAACAAACCAATAATCGCGGGCGCGCCACCAATGAATTGCCGTGGCTTGGTCGCCATGCGGTGATGTCGGAAGGCGGAGCAAACGGGATTCTTGATGAAGAGAGCGTACTGTTTCACGTTAATGGCGTCGCCAATCTCACCCGTCACCTCGGCTTAACCGTCGATGCTGCCGTGGCGCGTAAACGGGAAAATGTGGTGGTACACAATTTTGATAAGATTGAAGCGCCGCATAGCGGACGGCTCTACCTTGAAGTGAAAACCGGCGAGCGGGTCGTCGCCGGTCAGCGGCTGGGGTGGATGACAAACCTCTTTGGCGAATGGCAAGCCGATTTAATCGCGCCGTTTACCGGGCTGGTACTGATGGTGGTGAACCACAATATTACCAGCCAGGGCGAGTGGTTGATAAGCCTCGCGCCGCTGGAGGATGAAGCCGCCTGAAAAGCGGGTTCATAAACGCGTTATGGATTCACATCGTCTGTTATTTATTGTGCGCGAATTGTTGCACGGCATTGGCGTGACGCTGGAAGTCACGCTGTTCGCCGCCTTACTGGCGCTGATTTTATCCTTTGTACTGGCCTTCCTCCGCCTGGCGCGTTGGCGTGCGGTGCGTTTCATCGCTTCGGCGTGGATTGAGTTTTTTCGCGGCACTTCGGCGCTGGTACAGCTATTTTACCTGTTTTTTATTTTGCCCCTGTTGGGAGTTAATATCAGCCCGCTGCTCACGGCAGTCATCGGATTAGGGGTAAACTTTTCCGCGTTTGGCGCTGAGATCGTACGCAGTGCGCTGGTCAACGTAAGTCGCGATCAATACGATGCCGCACGGGCGCTGGATTTTTCTACCGTCGCCGCTTTTCGGCGGATTATTTTCCCGCAGTCACTGCCCTTAATGCTCCCGCCGCTCGGCAACCTGCTGATTGAGCTATTGAAATCCACGTCATTGGTGTCGTTAATTACCCTGAGCGATTTAACCTTCGCCGGTTCGACGTTAATTACCAGTATCGGCCAGCAAACGCTTATCTGGAGCATGGTGCTGTTGTGCTATTTCCTGCTGACCTGGCCGTTGAGCCGTCTGGTTCGGCATTATGAAAATCGGCACGCTCACTATCTCTCCGCCGGGAGTCCCCAATGAACTTTGACTATGCTTTCGCCTGGTCGATTTTACCCGATCTGCTACCTGGTCTTTGGGTCACCTTCAAGGTGGTTCTGTGCGGCTTTCTCTGCGCGTTAGCACTCGGCATTGCCCTCGCCCTGTTACAACGGATTCCCTTTACGCCGCTGACTAAGCTTTGCCATGCCTGGCTGGCGTTTTTTCGTAACACGCCGCTGCTGGTACAGCTCTATTTTCTCTTTTTCGCCCTGCCGCTTACCGGCATCACTTTTCCGGCGATTTTTACCGGCGTCCTCGGTTTAGGGCTCTATTACAGTGCCTATATTGCCGATGCGTTACGCGGCGCCATCAATAAAGTCGATCGCGGTCAGTGGGAAGCGGCACAAGCGCTGGATCTCTCCCACTACCACATCTGGCGGGATATTATTTTGCCGCAAGCGTTGAAGCCCTTGCTACCGGTGCTGGGCAATTACCTTATCGGCATGTTCAAAGAAACGCCCTTGTTGGCGATCATTACTATCCCGGAACTGTTTCAGGCAGCGCGCCAGGTGGCCGGGCTGACCTATCGTTACACCGAGCCTTATACGCTGATGGCACTGTTATTCTTGGGGATCAGCCTACCGGTGTCCCTGTTGTTTAAATTCCTGGAAAGACGCGGTTCGCATGACAACGCCCAATAATCTCTCTGATCCGGCCCTGATTACGCTCTCCGGCATTGTGAAACAGTATGGCAACACGCGGATACTGGATGGTTTGGATCTGACCATTCCTGCCGGCCAAAAAGTCGCGCTGATTGGCCCAAGCGGCTCCGGTAAATCCACCGTGTTGCGCTTAATTAAAGGCCTGGAGTCTTTTTCTGCCGGCACACTCACCATTGATGGCGTTTCGCTCGATCCTGGCGCTAAGCGGCGGACATTTTTTCCGCCGCGCCAAGCGATCAAACCAGTAACCGGAATGGTGTTTCAACACTTCAATCTGTTCCCGCATCTGACCGTGGAGCAGAACATTACCGAAGCGCCGCAACGTGTGCTGAAAATCCCGGCGGCAGAGGCGAAAGCGCGCGCCAGACATTACCTTGAGTTGGTTGGCATGGCGCATAAAGCGCAGGCGTGGCCCGCCACGCTTTCCGGTGGACAAAAACAACGGGTCGCTATTGCTCGCGCGCTGGCAATGCAACCACGCATTATGTTGTTCGATGAGGTCACCTCGGCACTCGATCCTGAATTGGTCGGCGAGGTGCTTAACGTGATTCGTGAACTCGCCCACCAGCAGAAAATGACCCTGCTACTGGTAACTCATGAGATGAATTTTGCCCGTGACGTTGCGGACCGGGTCATTTTTATGGAGCAGGGAAAAATTATCGACGATGGCACACCGCACGCGTTATTGATCGCGCCACGGCATCCGCGCACACAACAATTCCTCAATCTGGTACGCAATCATTAAGTGTCGGGCAGTGGAAACCACAGCGCCGCGCCCAATTTGATACCGTTGTGAATGGTCAGTTTCATTACCAATACCTCGTTCAGTCTGGTGAGTATGAATTGCTGTGACTCAGCTTAACGAGGCAGCTCTGACGAGGTGGTGAGGAAGTTATGACAAAAAAATGACAACCGGCAGGAGTTACATCCCAATAAATTATCGATAACCAACAGCTTATTAACCTGAATAAAAAATATTTATCTCGTTACCATTTAAACTGTACATAATTATTTTCCCAGTAAAAGTTTCATCCCTACAAAATAAAAAAATAACTTAAGATTATTCTTATAAAATAGCTTAAACGATGAACCTGCTATCAAACTTACCCTTTGAAAATAAGCCATAAATTACCCTTCTCTTTTTACCTCTCATCACAAATAAATTATTATTTATGATATTAAACAATAACATGTGAAATAATCCCCTACTAAAAACTAAGCCTCGTTATCATTTTCACGCCTTGCTAAATAATCAAAAGCTTCTACCATTACTTATTCACGGTGTAGCAAGGCACGGGTTTATTTTGGCCTTGCCGCATAGGTTAATAACACGACATGAAAGAGGAATATTTTATGACTCAGCATCGTGGTGGTTCAGGTAACTTTGCAGAAAATCGTGAAAAAGCTTCTGACGCCGGTAAAAAAGGCGGACAACATAGCGGCGGGAATTTTAAAAATGACCGCGAACGCGCTTCTGAAGCGGGGAAAAAAGGTGGTCAGCATAGCCACGGTGGAGGACGCTCTTCATCATGATGGATAATTAACGATTATGGTTAACGGATTAACGTCGCTCCGGTATCCGCGCCCCAAACGATGCCGGAGCGTAACCTTATGATGAATAAACCTATTTTATTGCATATCATACTTAATCCGCTGCTTCTGTTCTTCCCGATGAAATAAATATAACTACCGATACAGTCATTTTTGAGGTCAGTATGGCAACGGCGATTTTTATGATTTTGATGGTATGTGGATACTGGTATACCAACCGTGACTTAACCACACGCTATAAATTTAATCGCTCTTCCGGCTGGGACGTTTACTTCCTGATTGCACTGTATGGTTGCATCTTTATTTTACAGGGAATGGTGATGACCTTTTTGCTTTGGCTATGCCTGTTCGGCATCTCTCTGGCGATGAACTACAGCGGCATCGCTGATGCTGGCCACCAGCAATTACAGTGGGATTTTCTGTCATGGCAACTATTAGGTCTACAAGCGCCGGTAATGTGTATGCTGGCCTTCGCGGTGCTGTTTTGCCTTTACCGATCAAACTGGGCGCACAGCGCGAACCTGAATACCGACGACCGGCGAAAATTGTACAAACATCTCACGCAATCCAATGGCGTGGAAGGCCTCCTGTTTCAATGTATGGAAGAGGGAGAACTGGCATGGATAACGTTAAAATCGCGCCGTATATACATCGGTATGATCCATACCGCCTCGTTTGAAAACGCGTCAATGGCGAATATTGTGTTGATTCCGATGCTGAGCGGATACCGGGATGGCAAAACATTGAGTTTATGCGTAGAGCACAACTACAGCGCCTGGTACGCAAAACACAGTATTGGTCTAAAATCCGGCGACAAATCCGCGTTAAATTTTCGCAAAGTGATCATGCTGGATCAGGTAGAGAGCTTATCACTGTTCGACGCCTCAAGCGCCAGCGCACTGGCCTTATAAAGGAGCGCAACCGCCGCGTTTAGCGCGCTCCGCTTTCCTCTTGGTCGTTTTTCTGCGTGTCACGTAACGCCGCTACATGCCGTGCAAAATCTTCCTGCGCCTCTTGCGAATCGGTATTGACCGAGACGTTGCCATCCTCATCAATCAGGATCCGCTGCCCTTCCTGACGCGCCTCCATCCGCTCATGACGTGAACAGACGGCAAGCAGTTGTTCCGGACTGGCAAATAAATTCCGTAGAAATTGCCGCATGGTTACCTCTTGGCGGTGAAAGGGTTGCTCCAATAAGTAAACAATGCAATCCACGAAACCGCCATAAGAACTCTCCTGACAGTGCTTGCCCGCGTGCCGCCATCCCTATTTTTTATGTGACGGTTTTAGCCCACGATAGAGATCCTGAATACGCTTCATGGTTTTCACCGTACGCGCGGAAGTCGCCGAGGCAACCGAGAGGATCAGCATTTCCAGACAGACCAGCACCGTGCCATGTAGCGGCATACGGCCATTCTCCCCGCCGCGCGGCACGTTGATAACCACCTCCGCTTCTTTCGCAAAAAAGGAGTCAGTCGCGTGGGTCAGTAAAATAACCGGGATACCAAGACGTTTCGCTTCACGTAGCGTGGTGGTCCCTTCACGGTGCGCCGATTTTTGCGCCATCATAATCAGCACATCGCCACGCTGTAGCGCAAGCAGTTGCTCGGCGAGCGCTACGCCAGAGCGATTAAGCGAACAGGCCGGAATACCGATGCGGGTAAACAAGCGGGCGCTGTAATCGGCCAAAATACCGGATGCATTAATGCCAAATAACGCAACCTGGCGGGCGGCAATCAACAACACCACCGCTTCGGCAATAGCCTGACGATTATGAGGTTCGGAGAGCGCATCGCAGGCCAGTTTATGCCCGCCTAAGACAAAATCGATCCCGGAATGGATATCGCAGGACAATTCGTTGACGGTTGCGACCATTTTTTCCTCCGAGTTCATGCCCGGACCAAACCAAGCCTCCAGCGTTTTTTTCAAATCGCGTAAACCGGCAAACCCCAATGCCTGCACGCTACGCACCACGGTAGCGTCTGACGTTTCGGTCGCCGCCGCAATCTCCATCGCGGTCGACTCCAGTACCCTTTCTCGATGCTCGTGGATATAGCGCGCCACAGACTGTAAACGCGGCGACAACGATGAAGCGCGAGCCCGGTAACGCTCCCCCAAAACATCTACACGATTTTTTATCTTATTACCTGCCATTGTACTTACCCGCTCCGCAGACCTGAGACACGCTGATTGACAGGTTATCCATTCCTGACACCGACCATCATTCTGTAGTAACCAATAACCATACAAACCACTCTCATTACATAACAGCAGAAAAAACCGCGCCGTAAATAAGGTAAACAATATAAATAATAGTCAATAAATACAATTAATTAACCAAAAAATAATAACTAAACATCTCAAAATTCTGTCTCTATATCACTGTAATAAATGGCGAAATTTTTACATTTACTACTACATTAGTTCATGTTTGAATGATTCTCAATTACATTTTAGTTAAGGCGATAGTTCCTTAACATTAAAGAAAAAATTCTCGCCAGCTAATTAGCACCAGGTTAAATAAGATGAATAATAATCAGTCAGTTGCTTGTAAAGGGAGGCGCCAGTCAACCCTGTTTGCCGCAATCTACGGCGTGGCATTTTTTACGCCGATTGCCGGTTTTTCCACGGAGGATACCCCTACTCTCATCGTTTCTGCGCCAGAGGATAATCAGCAGGGCTACAGCGCCGCCAATAGTTCGATTGCCAGTAAAACCGCCACCTCAAGGCTGGATGAATCACAATCGGTCAGCGTGGTGACCCAACAACAATTGGATGATTACCAAGCCGCCAGCCTGGCCGATGCCATGCATTTTGTTAGCGGCGTCACCGAAGGCAATACGCTCGCCGGTACCGAAGATGGCTTTGTACGCCGAGGTTTCGGCACCAACTCAGATGGCTCGGTCTACCGCGACGGCGTACGCAGCAGCCAGGGGTTAAATTTCGATGCTACCACCGAGCGGGTTGACGTTCTGAAGGGATCGGCTTCGCTGCTGTACGGCATCCAAAATCCCGGCGGCGTCATCAATGTGGTAAGCAAAAAACCCCAGTACCAGTGGCAGACCAAGGTTAGCGGGCGCTATGCCAGCGAAGGTGGCGGCGCAGGCACGGTTGATGTGACCGGGCCGCTGGGTAACGGTTTTGCTTTCCGTTTAATTGCCGAGAAACAGGACCAGGATTACTGGCGGAATTTCGGCAGTGACAAACACACGCTGCTCGCCCCTTCTCTGCAATGGTATGGCGAAAAAGCCAGTTTCCTGATCGGCTATGAAGATTATCGCTACGATATTCCCTACGATCGCGGCACTGCTTTTATCAACGGTAAACCGGTGGACATTGGCTATAAGAAACGCCTGGACGATAGAGCAAATACCGCTCGCGGCCACAACCAGACTCTCAATGCTCACTACGATTGGCAATTCAATGATGACTGGAGCACCCGCCTAACGCTGGGCTGGAACCAGCGTCGCTATGATAATGATGAGGTGCGCGTCACCGCCATTAATCCCAGCACCGGCGTAGTCACGCGGCGAGCGGATGCTAACCGTGGCTTTAACCATAAAACCAAATATCTCTCCTGGGATCTGCTCGGTTCACAAGAAATCTTCGGGATGACGCACGCGCTGGTGGTGGGCACCGATTACGAGATGAACCAGACCTATCGCCAGCACCAATATCAGGGTAAGGCGGATAAGCAGTTCAATCTGTACGACCCGCAATATGGCATGTTATCGCCAGTGATTGATGACAGTACCGAAAACACCGCCAACGCCAATAACCTGAATCGTATTCATAGCCGCTCGGTGTATGCCAAAGACAGTATTTCACTGACTCCAAGTTGGATTGCCGTACTGGGCGGCCGCTATCAGCATTATGAGCAGCGCGCCTCCAAAGGATTTGATCCAGTGGTAACCACACTGAATGATCAAGGCAATAAATTCCTGCCGCAAGCCGGGTTGATTTATAAACTCACGCCCGATTTTTCGCTGTATGGTAGCGTCAGTAAATCGTTTACCCCCTCCACGGATGTTGACGATGACGGTAATGTGGGTAAGCCGGAACAGGGCACGTCCTGGGAAGTGGGCAGTAAGTGGCAGCTCTCCCCGCGTCTCTTCACCAGCGTGGCGCTGTATCGTATTGATGAGCGCGATATGTCACTCAGTATTAATGGCGACACGCACCCGATTAATAAAGCCCGCTCCAGCGGTGCCGAATTTGAGCTTAACGGTGAAGTGTTACCGGGCTGGAACCTCAGCGCCAATTACAGTTATGACCAAGCCGAAATCGTTGATGATGGCGAGAACGCAGCCAATAACGGCAACCGGCTGCAAAATGCGCCACGTCACTCCGGCGCGCTGTATGTCAGCCATAACCTGGCCCTCGGCGCGCTGCCGGGCGATTTTCGTATTGGCGGCGGCGCACGCTATGTTGGCGCACGGGCAGGCGACCCGGAAAACAGCTTCACTCTACCGGATTATGTGGTCGCCGACAGCTTCATTGCCTGGAGTAACCGCCTGTTCGGTGAAAAAACCCAATTGCGGCTCAATCTGAATAATCTGTTTAATAAGCACTATTACACTTCCAGCGGCGGCAACCTGCGTGTACGCGAAGGCGAAACCCGTAATCTAATGGTACAGGCCAGTGTTGAATTTTAATCCGCGTATCCTAACCGGCGCCCGGCGCACCATCGCTCGCTTCCATTTAATCGTGGTCGCGCTTGCGCTCCTCTCCGCCTTTAGCCCCACCGCGTTCGCGCGCACAGTGACCGATATTGATGGCAATCAGGTGGCGATACCCGACCATCCGCAACGAATTGTGCTGGGCGAGAGCCGTATGCTCTATACCCTGGCGATGTTGGAACCTAATGATCCGTTTCAACATATCGTCGCGTGGCCGCTGGATTTAAAGAAATATGACCGGCAAACATGGGACATTTTTGCGCAACGCTTCCCGAAAATGCTGAACATTCCGGCGTTAGGCCAGAACAGCGCCACCGGTCTGTCACCGGAAAAAATCCTGGCGCTAAAGCCGGATGTGGTGATTTTGCCGAGCCTGGCCCGCTATGACGATGCCACATTACAGTTGAACCACATACTGAAAGCCGCGCACATTCCAGTGGTAAAGATTGACCTACGTGTGCACCTGTTAAAAAACACCACCCGGAGTGTACAAATCCTGGGCGAAGTGCTGAACCAAAACGCCCGCGCGCAGGCTTTTACGCGTTTTTATGATGCGCATATGCAACGGATTCAGCAGCGGTTGGCCTCCTCGAAACGGCCCAAACCCACGGTGTTGCTACAATTGCACCTTGGGCGGCGCAACGAGTGCTGTGTCACCGCGGTGCAAGGCAGTCTCGGCGAGTTGCTGGCCTTCGCTGGCGGCGAGAATATTGGCGGCAAAACGATTAACGGCGTGTTTGGCCGCCTCAGCGAGGAAACCGTTATTGCTTCACAGCCAGAGTTCTATATCGCGACCGGTGCGGGCGGCTTGCAGGATCAAGATGATTTAAAACTGGGCCCCACCATTCCACCGGAGATGGTTCAAAATAGTCTGACGGCGTTAACCGCGAAGCAAAACGGCTTACGCGAGCTGAAAGCTTTACATAACGGCCACACAGCGGCGGTTTGGCAAAATTTCTATCTTAGCCCCTGGCATGTCGCGGCCACCGAGTTTATCGCCAAGACGTTGTATCCGGACCTGTTTGCCGATGTCGACCCGCAACAAACGCTGCAGCAGATCTTTCACGATTATTTGCCCATTCCCTACAGCGGCACCTTTTTCGCCCAACTGGCGACCAGATAAACCGAGGCTATCCTTTACTTAGGCTAGCGGTTTGCGGGCGATAATTCGGCAATAGCTGTACACGCTAATCCCACCGGCAATCGCCACCACGCCCAGCACCGTGAAACCCGGCACGTAGGAACCGCTATAACTGTGTAGATATTCCACGACAAAACCCGCCGTAGTACCGCCGAGCCCGGCGCCAATGCCATTGATCACGCCCGCCGCCGGGCCAACCGCCTGTTTACTGACGCTGGCGGTAATAATCGACCAGATATTGGTGGTGTAACAACTGGTGAACCAGGCGATAGCCAGGGTGATCAAACACAGTTTTCCTGGCGCGCTATCGATAAACGGCAGAATAATCAGAAAAATACCGGCAGAGCCAAGGCCAAAAGCGGCGATTGGCCCACGCTGCTGCGTTTTATCGCTGAAACGGGAGATCGGAATCGCCAACAGAATCGCCAGAAAGTAAGGCAGGCCACTGGCGAAGCCTTGGGCAATACCGTGAAACCCCAACGAGGTCACCACCAGCGGGATAAACAGCGTAATGCCCCAGAACAGCATGCCATTGGCGAAATAGCTGAAAATGAGTAACAGAAATGGCGCGCCGCCCAGATCGCTGAAACGAATTTTTGCGGTTTGCACCGCTGGCTCCGGCGAGACGGTTTGCTGGCGGTTATCCGGTGCATTTTTTAGAAACACCCACAGCATCGGCACCACGATAAAAACGCCCATGCCGCCGGTAATATAGAACACCCACTGCCAACCCATTAGGTTAAAAATCGGCGTTAGGATCAGAAATCCGAGCGCTAAGGCGAGAAATTGACCGTAAAACTGAATCAGGTTGGTGCCACGGGTAATTTCATCCTTATTAAACCAGGCACGGGCAAGACGGAATTGCTGCGGCCAATAAATGCCTTCCGCTACGCCTAAAATAATGCGGAACACAATCAATACCGCTGCTGAATTCACCCAGCCGGTCATAATCTGTACCAACGACCAGAGCAGTACCATACCGATCATGGTTAGCCGGGGATCGAGTTTATTAGTCAGGAAACCGCCAAAAAAGTTAGCCAGCGCGTAGCCAATCAAAAAGCCGGTTAGCGCCAGACTTTTGGTTGCCGCGCCATCAATCCCTAACGCTTTTTCCATGCCTGGCAACGCAATGGAGAGATTAGAACGATCGAGATAGGCGACGAACAGCGACACCATTAACGTAAAACCGATCCTGAACCATTTTGATTGCAACATAATATTCCTGCTCGGGTGGCGAGCCGTATTACACGGCGTAATGGCGAATCATCTCCCGATCAACCTCAATGCCCAGCCCGGGTCGGTTCGGGACGTGCATCAAGGGGCTAATCGAGAGATCGGTTAATTGTTCACGGAAAATATTCGGCGCGCGGTCAAGCTCCAGCAGCGCGGGCTGTTTTGCCATACGCGGCACCGCCACCGGAATCGCCGACATCAGGTGTAACGTCGCCGCCAGCGAAATGCCCGATCCCCACTGATGGGGATAGCATTCCACGCCCCAGGCACTTGCCAGCGCGGCAATATTCAGCGCTTCACTGATTCCGCCGCAGGCGGCCACATCGGGCTGCACAATATCCACGCAATCGGCATTCAGAAAGGCGCGGAAACCAAAACGCGTATATTCAGATTCACCGCCCGCAATCTTCATAGGGATCCGGCTTCTTAACGCGGCATAGGCGGCATAGTCATCCGGTAAAACCGGCTCTTCAAACCACGCGATCTGCTCATCGGCAATTGACTGGGCAAAGGCGGTGGCTTCCTGCAGGGTATAGGCCCGGTTGGCATCGACCGCCAGCGCAGCCTGTGGGCCAATCCATTCCCGTACCCGCGCAACACGCTGCCGATCGGCGGCAAGGCTTAAGCCGCCCACTTTCATTTTGAACGCCTCAAACCCTTCCGCTAATGCGCTTTCCGCATCCCGCTCTATCTGCGCCATATCATCGTGCGGCGAGTAGTAAAAACTCGACGCGTAAGCGCCGATAGGCTGTGCCAAGTCGCCGCCCAGCAGTTCAGCGATCGGTTTATTCGCCTCTTTACCAAAAATATCCCACAGCGCGATATCAATGCCGGACAGCGCCGAAATCGCAATGCCCTTACGACCAAATTCGCGGCTACGGTTATACATCATCTCCCACAAGGCGCGACGCTGTAGCGGGTTCTGACCAGTTAACAACGGCGCATACAGTTCTTTAATCAATGCCGCGTTGGCCTGCGCCGGGCCGAAGCACTCACCCCACCCGCTGATGCCTTGGTCGGTAAGCACTTCCACAATGCAATTAGCGCGCTTATCCCAGAACCATTGCGACATGCCAAATTTCTCCGACAGCGTATCGGTTACTACCCAGGTTTTTATCTCGGTAATTTTCATCTTAATCTCGCCGGTAATTAGGTGGTTTCTCGGGCAATCAGGGAGAGCGGTAACAGCGTGGTCGCCGTTTCCTTACGCGTTTTCTGACCATCCAGCATTAAAATCAGCTTACGCGCGGCGGTCAGCCCGATCTCATAGGTGGGTTGTGCAATCACCGTCAACGGCTGGCGAATCAGCGGCGCCCAGTCGGTATCATCAAACCCAACCAGCAAGACATCGTGCGGTGGCGTGAGATGTAAAGCATTCAAGGCGGCAATGACGTGGAGCGTTAATTTGCCATTGGCGGTGATCAGCGCCTGTCTTTCCTGCGGGCGGGTATCAAGCTGCCGCCGTAGCCTATCCTGTAGCGCATTACTTTCCAGCGCAGCCATTTCAAGGCAGTGACAGGTAATCTCTCTAAACGCCTCGCTGGCCGCTATCTGATTAAAGGTGGCGATGCGCTCAATACGGGGTGAAATATTCCCCGGTGCAGGTGTTAAAAAAGTAATCGCGCGGCATCCTTTTTGTTGCAGATGCTTCATTGCCAGGTCTATACCCTGCTGATTATCCACCGCCACGGTATTAATCGCGGCGCCGTTTATTTTTCTGCCAATCAACACCACCGGATAATCCAGCGATAATCCTTTGATAAAATTGTTGTTCTCTCCGGTGGTGTTAATGATGAAACCATCCACGCCTTTGGCAGTCATCTCCTCAATCAGATTGCGCTCGCGCTGTGCCGAATCTTTCGCATCGCAAATAAAAATAGTGTAGCCATGCTCGGAACACTGCTGCTCAATGCCGCGCAGAACATCCATCGAATAAGGATTAAAAATATCGGCCATTAATACCGCAATGGTTTTGCTTTTAGTACTGCGTAACGAACGCGCAATATTACTGGGTTGATAGCCCATCCGCTCAATCGCTGCGGCAATTCGCTGGCGAGTTTCCTCGCTCATAGATTGATATTTCCCATTCAGGTAGCGAGAAATAGTCGCAGTAGATACGCCCACCATATTGGCAATATCTTTTATCGATGGCTTACTTTTCATTATTTATCATATTTAGGTAATCGATTACCTAAATACTAACCTAAAGGCTAAAGGACGATCCGTGATCGCGCACACATTACTGCTCAGCCTCGTAGGCTAACGCTGAGATCATCAGGAGGGGAAAAAGGAAGTTACTGGTAGCGAATCTCGCCGAAATACTCGGACAGCACGCAGTAGCGGCAATATTCAAACGGTTCGTTGGTATTGCTCAAGAAGGTTTGCCGGGCGACCGATAACAACGGCGTTTGCGACGGCAGGTGCAACAGGTCACACAGCTCTGGCGAAGGCAGAATCGCCTCGATTTTCTCAACGGCTGAACCAATCGCGATCGCGTAATCGGCCTTCAACCGCTCATACAACGATTGGTTTTCCAGATCCTGCGGTTTGAGTTTCAAACCGGGGAAAAACGACAGGTTAAGATAAATTTTTTCGTGGTTGAACGGTTTCCCTTCGGCAAAGCGCACGCGTGAGATAAACAAGTACTTATTTTTAGCAGGCAGGTTTAATCCATCCAACAACGCATCACGCGCGCCGCGCGTCTCCATCTCCAGAATATGGTTTTCAATCCGTATGTGCGAAAAGCTCAGGTCGGAAGTGATACCACGAAAGGTGTGACCATAATTCACCCCTTCGGGTAAAGCGTTTACCACCGATCCGGTGCCGCGTTGTGAAGCGATAATCCCACTGTCAACCAACTCATTCCACGCCTGCTTTACCACAATTAGCGAGACATCAAACTGGCGCGCAATCTCTTTTTGCGTCGGTAAACGGTCGCCAATGCGCCAGGTGCCAGACAAAATCTGGTGACAAATAATCGAATAGAGTTGTTTGTATAACGGCGTATAGCTCGCTTTATCAACGACCAACCTGATACCTCGTTTATCCATCCCTGCGGGGAGGAAGCCCCTCCCCTACACGCTCGACTACGCCGTAATGGAACGCGCCAGCGTCTCAAGAGAGAAATGATTCATCCGATCTAAGGTTGCCAGATAGTCGGCGGGGAAAGCCGCCGCGCCGTGGTATGCCCCGGCAATAGCGCCCACCATGGTGGCAACCGTATCGGTATCATTACCAATGTTTACCGCGGAAATAATAGCATCAACCGGTTGGCTCGGACAGCAGGCAAACAGGCCAAATGCAACCGGAACGGCTTCACTCACATGCAGCCCGGTGCCGATAATATCGTTCAACTCAACAATCGCGGTTTCCCAATGACGGTGGCGGCGACCAATGGCGACCGCCAGTTCAATACGGCGTCCAACCGACGGGCCGGCTATCTCCGCGGCTCCCTGCTGCTCCGCCAGCATCAGCCCTTTATCCGCGCCATAGATCCCGGCGGCAATAATGGACTCCGCGCTAGCCGATGCCGAAAGCGCTTCGCTAACCGCTGCCGCCATCGCGGCCGCACCAGACATCGCCAGCCAATTCGGATGGGTAAAACGCGCAATATCCAGCGCACACTGAATGGCTGCCTCAATATTGTCCGGATGGAGCACCGCAGCCGGCCAGATTTTCATCGCCGAGCCATTGGTGGCCGCCGCATTGCCGCCATTGATAATCTGTACTGATTGTTTCTCTCCTTCCAGCTCGCCCTGTAATGACGCGCGATTATCATTGAAGATAGCCTTCATCGCCGCCCGGGTGGTCGGGCCGGTAAAGTTGGCGTAAAAGGGGTAGTCGATCCAACGCTGAAAGGCCGCTTTCATCGCTTCAGCGCTGGCTTTTTTGTCGTGCGCCAGCATCGCTTCCAGAATGTAACGCGCCTGGATAAAATCGTCGGTACACATCCCCGCCTCATTACAGCGCCCAAAGGTATCCGCTGGCGGCTTTTGGAAAGTGGTTACCCAACCGCCGAATAACTGTTTAATTTGCCGCTGAGTACGCACCTCGGTTGCGGCGCCCATTGCATCTCCGGCGGCGGCGCCGATCAAGCAGCCCAACGTTTTTTCATAGTTCGCGTTCATTAATGATCTCCCTGGTGTGGTATGACGGCAGACGCCAACGTCTGCGTAGAGTAAAAAGCGGCCAGCTCCGCCGCATTAGGCAAGGCGGTCATCGCGCCCTTACGCGTGACCGCTGCCGAGCCACAGAAATTCGCGGTGTGTATCGCCCGCTCAAGTGAGTGATGGCGCCAGTCTGTGAGATGTGAGAGTTCGCTGAGCAAACCGCCAACAAAGGCATCTCCCGCTCCGGTGGTATCAATCACCGCTGCCGGTACTGCCGGAAAATGGTGTTCTTCACCGCGATGGATAAGCCACGCGCCTGCTTCACCCAGTGAAATAATGGTGGTTTCACAGCCGAGGTCGCGGGCAAAGTAACGTGCCTCACGCCACGTTTTGTGGCCGGTGAGCCGACAGAGTTCGTCATCGGATACTTTGCAAATATCCGCCCGCGCCAGCGCAGACTCAATTTGTGGCAGAATATCTTGCGTCTCCTCCCACATCGCCTCGCGCAGGTTGACATCAAACAGCACATATCCTCCGGCGCGCCGAATACGCTCCGCCCCGTGCAGACAAGCGTCGCGCGACGGCTGGCGCGCCAGGCCGATGGAGTTGAAGTAGAACCACTCCTCTGCCTGGAAAACCGGGAGATCGGCGTCACAGACAAAGCTATCGGCACTGGGCGTGACCAAATAGCTAAACGAGCGTTCACCATTCTCCGCGAGGTCAACAATCAGGACGGCGGTTTTTAACTGTGGGTCCAGATATAACTGCTCAATTGCTACGCCTTCGCGACGCAGGGTTTGCGCCAGAAAGTGACCGACCGGATCCAGCCCCAAACGCCCGATAAACCCGCAGCGCGCGCCGAGACGCGCCACGCACACCGCCACATTGGCCGCCGCGCCGCCAGGACATTTCAAATAATGTTGCTCATCATCAGGCACCAAATCGACCGACGCGTCGCCGATAACCCAAATTTTGCTGCCGTTATGCATCTTAACCTCGCTTCGCCAATGCGATTTTTAAGTCCGCATAATAGTGATTATTAATCAAATAGCGTTTCATGATTAAACCAATAATGAGATGAAAGACGGCCGGAATAAGCGTCATCATTAGTGCAATACCGGTTAATGAACTGGCGGTTTGCTGCGCATCAGGCTGATAACCAAAATGGTTTAATAAGAAACCTAACACGCCGCCAGCGATACCCATGCCAAATTTCTGGAAAAACAAAATCCCGCCGAAAGCCAGACCAGAAACACGTTTACCGGTTTTATTCTCACCATAATCGACGGCCTCGGCGATCGATGACCAAAATATTGGCATTTGCATATCGCAGAAGTAATTAATCAGGAAGTAAAAAATAAATGCCAGCCAGAGATTGTTTTGCCCAACGACGAAATACATGCCAAGGCTTAATGCAAAGGTAATTAATTGCGTATAACGGAATAGTTTAATTTTGTCGTAGTGGCGGGTAATCCAGGTAGTTGATATCATCGCCAAAATCGAGGCCACCACGCCCGCCGTCAGGAACGGCGAAATCAGTGCGTCGCCGCCGTGGAGGTAATATTTGGCATAGTAGGCCGCCACCGAACCACGGATCACATATCCGCACATTAGCAGCATAATCACCACACCGAGGAGTAACCACTGGTCGTTGCGTAGCAGCAGCTTAAACTGCTCGGCAGGCCGCATCGTTGGGATCTCCGGGCGGCTGCGCTCCCGGGTAGTCAGGAAGCAGAAAATAAATAACAGCGCGCCCAGCAGCCCCATGATCCCCATAGAGATTTGATAACCGTGCGCTTTACTGCCTTGCCCTAACCAGACCGCCATCATCGGGACGACAATCGTGACCAAAAACGCGGCGATTTTAGTCATCACAAACCGATAACCATTGGCGCTAAGACGCTCCTGCGGATCGTCGGTAATCACCCCAATTAACGAAATATAAGGAATGGTGATCGCAGTATAAATCACCGTCATCAGGATATAAGTAAAATACGCCCACGCCAGTTTGAGCGTGTAATCGACATCCGGTGTAATGAACATTAAGTAAATAGCAAAACCAAACGGAATCGCGAACCATAATAAATAAGGGCGATAACGTCCCCAGCGCGTATTCACTTTGTCAGTATAGATCCCCATTAGCGGGTCGATAATTGCGTCAATAGAGCGAACTACAACAAATAAAATCCCGACATCGGATGCATGTAAACCATAAATATCCGTGTAGAACCAGGCAAGAATGAGTTGCATGGCGACAATAATAATATTGACCGCCATATCACCCGCGCCAAACCCCACCTTTTCAATGACCGATAATTTCATGTGCATACCTTTATAAGATAAATCGTTAACGGCAGCGCCGATCTAAGCAGAAGGCATTTTTGTTTGCAGCGAAAGCATTCCCTGTAATGTTGGTACGCTTCTACTATAGGACTCCGTTAAAAAATATAAAGGTATACTATTATACTTTTTGATCGCCATCACATAAATGCCTACCCTGTCCTGACGCGCGCAGCAGAGGTTGAGGAGGTTACGTTCCGATGGTGGCGACGGATTGATTGGAGAGAATGACGCACAGATAACCTCGCGCCCATTCGGTGCGGAACGAGCGCGAGGTGAGTAAGGTTAGCCTGATGAACGCCTGGGACGCAGGTTTAGTCACGCCGCAGGTTTTTTATCGCTGAATAATCCATATTTTTGAGATCTTCAAGCAACCCTGGCCCGCCTGGCGTCCAGCCCAATTGCTGACGCGTCCATGTCGCAGAGGCCGGTAAATCTTTATCGGCAAATAATGCCAGCCAACCAAAATGCTGTGACGCCTGTTGCGCTGACAATGAAACCAGCGGCAAATCAAGGCCCGCGCCAATCACCTGCGCGATGTCCTTCACCGCCACGCCCTCCTCGGCAACCGCGTTGTAGCGCGCGCCCGTGCGCCCATGATCCAGCGCCAGACGATACAGCGCCGCCACATCCAGGACATGGGCAGCCGGCCAGCGATTACGCCCTTCATTGACCCACGCAACCTGCCCTTTCTGCCATGAAATTTCGATAAACGGCGAGACAAGCCCCTGCTTCACGGTGTTGTGTACCTGCGGGAGCCGTATGACACGCACATCGATCCCCTGCTGTAAGGCAATGTTCCCTTCCAGCTCAGACGCAATACGCGGGTTCGGGTGATTAACGTCAAAGAGATCCTCGCGCGCCGGTTGCCCATTACCGGCATCGCCAATACCGGTTCCTGAAGTAATCAGCAAAGGCCGCGCGGAACCTTTAAGCTCAGCCGCTAGCGCTTTAATTACTCGTCTGTCTTTTTCGCAGTTGGCGACAAAATTCGAAAAGTCGTGATCAAAAGCGGTGTGAATGACTGCGTCAGCCTTTGCGGCGCCAGCGCTCAACCCAGACGGATCTTCAAGCGTACCGCGATGTACTTCAACACCCACGCGTTTCAGCGCCTCGGCGCTCGCCTCCGATCTTGCCAGCCCGATGACCTGATGCCCGGCAGCAATCAGTTCGGGTACGATGTGAGAACCAATAAATCCACTGGCACCTGTCAAAAATACTCGCATTCAAGACCTCCTACGTTGGATTAGTGATGCGCTCGAATGCAGTATAACCACCTGATATAATTATATAAGTAGTGTAATTATCCTGGTATAAGCTTTAACAGGCAACGCGCGTTTCTGCTGCATAAACGACAAAATACAAATGATAATTAATATCATTAATGTTTACATCCTGACATATTTTTGTACAATCCTTTCCGTTTCATCTTCCATCAAGGTGCTTGTTTTGCAGGACAGCAGGATGGACTCACCGACCGATCAAATGGAATGGATTGACTATGACGTCGAAAAAAACCCACTCAGCACTACTCATTGCAGCCATAACGCCTCTGGTAATCCACGCGGCCGATGGCGACTCGATGGTCGTCACCGCGACCGGTTTTGAACAAAAAATTCAGGATGCGCCCGCCTCTATTTCCGTCATCACCCAACAACAAATCGCCGATAAAGCCTGGCGTGATGTTACCGATGCGCTAAAAGACGTGCCGGGCGTGGTGGTTACCGGCGGCGCCAGCAGCAGCGACATCAGTATTCGCGGGATGGCATCGCAATATACCTTGTTCCTGGTTGACGGTAAGCGTATCAGCACGCGTGAAACGCGCCCGAATAGCGATAATGCCGGAATCGAACAGGGTTGGTTGCCGCCGTTGAACTCAATTGAGCGTATTGAAGTGATACGCGGCCCGATGTCATCGCTGTATGGTTCTGACGCAATGGGCGGCGTGATTAACATCATCACCAAAAAAATCTCTAATACCAAAGGCTGGAGTGGTTCGCTTCAGGGCGATGCCACCTTGCAGGAAAACCGTGACTCCGGCGATTTATATCAAACCAACCTTTATGCCTCCGGCCCCTTGATCCCCGGCTTGTTAGGCGCCAAAGTTTCCGGGCTGTTATCGCATCGCCAACAAGACCGGATTGTGAACGGGTATAACGAACAGCGCATGCGTAACGGCGCGGTCACCTTTAACCTGACGCCCGATGAAAACAATGATTTTGACCTCGAAATTGCACGTGAGTTACAGGATCGTAATAGCACTCCTGGCATGTCGCGCGAGCGTGAAATCTGTCGCGGAAATATCTGTACTCCGAATACCAAAAGCAATACGCGTTACGAGCACACCACCTACTCTCTGACGCATAATGGCTATTACGAGGCGTTTAATACCACCAGCTATATCCTGCATGAAGAGACTCATAATCCGTCACGCGATATGCGTTCGTGGAACACCCTGTTCAATAATCAGAACCAACTTTTTCTTGGCGATCATACTCTGACCGTTGGCGGAGAGTATCGTTATGAAAAATTACGCGATGCGGGGAATCAGCTTGAGGCTGCGGCAGGCCTGAATACCTTAACCCGTTGGAACTGGGCGCTGTTCGGCGAAGATGCGTGGGCAATGACCGAGCGCTTCACCTTTACCAGCGGCTTACGCATGGAGAAGAATGAAAACTACGGCACCAACTGGACGCCGCGCGGTTATGGCGTCTGGCACCTTAGCCCACACTGGACGCTGAAAGGCGGTGTGTCAGCCGGCTATCGTGCGCCTAACTTACGGCAATCATCCGCACGTTGGGGGCAAGTAACCGGCGGCGGTCGCCTCGATGGCATTATTGTCGGGAACCCGGATCTGAAGCCGGAAAAAAGCCTGAGCGAAGAGATCGCCTTGCTGTGGGATAATAACGCTGACCTTAACGCTGGCGTGACGCTATTTAATACCGATTTCAAACATAAAATTACCGAAGTTCGGCGCTGTAATAGCAGCGCGGATCCTGCCTGCCAGATCGGTAATCACCGCTATGATTTTGTCAGCGACCGTGAAAATGTCGATAAAGCCAGTATGCGAGGCGTGGAATCCAGCTTTGGTTGGAAAATTACCGAACAGCTAAACTGGACCGCTAACTATACGTTTACCGAATCCGAACAGAAAAGCGGGCTATTCTCCGGCCAACCGCTGAATAAAATGCCGAAGCATATGTTTAACACCACGCTGGATTGGGAAGCGACGCAAGATATAAAACTCTGGAGCCGGGTCAACTTGCGCGGCAAAAGCAGCGAGTATTTAAGCCGAACGTCCATGGCGCAAGGCACTCCTTCTTACACGCTGGTGGATGCAGGGTTACGCTATTATGCCTGGAAAAATATGATGTTGACGGCGGGTGTTTATAACCTGTTTGATAAACAAATCGATTATGACACCTATGATACGGTGCTCGACGGACGCCGTTACACCTTTGGTTTAACCTACACGTTTTAATCCGCTCTCTCCTCCCCCGGCGCTCAGTTCGTTCGGGGGACACTGCTTGCGTCCTCACTATCTTCAACTACGCTGAATGTTTACCGTAAAACTTTAACGAGGGAAAATATAATGTTGAAAACTACCGCCTCAGTTTTATTAATTGCCATTGTCGGCATGCTTGCCGGTTGCCAAAGTGACAGCAGTGGCGTCGGTAATGATGGACGACCGCACGCACCGAGCGCGCAACCTGCGCCTGGTGCAACGCCCGGTGCAAGCCCGACCGGCGCGCCTGAGTCTTAATAGCGCGGCGTGGCAACCGTAAAGAGTGTGTGGTTGGATAATGTTATGCAGCAATTTGGCCAGGCAGCGACGCTTGGCCAAACCAAGATTTAGCTCAGTAGGCGGCCATAACCGCTGTGCGAATGTTGCACGCCAGCAACGCGTAAGGCGTTCCACATCATCGCGGAGGCGGCGGAAATCACCGGTTTGCCGAGGTCGTTTTCCAGCACCTGTAACGCATCCAGCGTTGGCATACCGACCCCACTGAGAAACACGGCGTCGGCATCCGGGCGATCTACCGCCCGTGCGATGGCGTAGGCACGTTCATCGTTTTCTTCATAAATATTACGCACATTAGCGAGCTGACCATAACTCACCACTTCAATCCCCTGCTCTTCCAGATGCCGCTTGCCCTGTAGCGTGGTCACCTCATTGTAGGGTGTGGCATAGGCGATGCGCCGCACGTTGAGATGTTCAAGTGCCGCCAATACGCTACCGAAGGCGGTAATGAACCGCGTGCCGCTAAGCTGTTCAATGCGCGCAACCAACGCGGCCTCTGCGGCGCTTCCCAATGTATAACTGGTGGCGGTGTGTGCCATCACGATGACCTGCGGCGATACCATTGCCAGCAATGCGCTGCACGACTCTATGCTGTCGATCTGGCTGCGGTTGCGCTCCTCTTGCCCTTCATGGGTACCGGCCGGGCCGCTGGCGGTCATACGGGTAAAGTGGAGCGAAACGCCCTGCGGCGCGAGCGCTTGCATTTCCGGCTCAACAGTCGGATTGCCGGGGGGAACCAAGAAGCCCAATCGTGCTCTCCAGCCTTTCATAATGCGTACTCCGTCGATGTGATGAAAAAATAGGTTCGGTATAGGGCTTAGCCACGCAGCAACGCGGTCAGTTCGCGCAGATCTCCCAGCGCGGGTAGATTAAGTACCCGTTGTTCAACCGCGGCGGCATTGGCACCCAGCACCGGCTCGACCAGACGACGATATTTAGCCACCACCTTATCGCGGTCGGGTTTAAGCGTCGCGCCTTCTGAGCCTTCAATCACCAGCCGTTCACTGCCATGCTCAATCTCGATCTTCACTGTGTCGTCACGCGCCGGATCTCGCACCAAGTCGATACGTTCACCCAGCGCCAGTACCTCGGCGTCGGCATAATTTTCGTAAAAACTGAATTCATTAATCGGACGACCCAGTAATGCTGCGGCAATGCAGAACCGCGCGCTAACCCGGGCCTTAAGCGAGCTTGCATAGGGCGGCAGGTTGGTGAATCCGGGGTTGGTGTAGGTTAGATCGCTGACCGTTACCGTGATGCGCCCTATCTTATGCGGCTCAATACGGTGCTCGCTGGCGAGCATCAGCGTCAGCGCGACTGGCGTCTGGATAAAGATGCAAATCGGGAACTCCTTGTAAATAGTCTCTTCAATCAGATAGTGCTCCCCCAGCCCCTCGGTCGCCGCGTCTACCTGTTCAGTGGAACCGGCAAAAGCATGATAAAAACCGGCCTCGCCTTCGAAAGCCAGCGGGCTTGCCGTTGCCCCTGCGCGAGCCAACAGCGCAGCGGTCACGCCATTGCGACAGGCCATACCGACGTTGAGCTTCACTTCCATGGTGCCGGTCAGAAACCCCGCGCCGAAACCTGAAGCAAACACGGCGGCGCAACCGAGCGCGTTAACGATCTGCGTCTCATCGAGCCGGAGCATTCTTGCTGCCGTGGCGGCGGCGGCGAGGGTTCCCGCCACGCCAGTGGCACGGAATTTGGGTAGCATGCCGGGGCCGCCGAGGTAGATGCGACCGACCACTTCATAGCCCACTGCAATGGCAGCGATCAGGTCTTTTCCCGAGCCGCCGAATTCATCGGCAATCGCAAGCGCAGCAGGCAGCGTCACCGCGCCAGGATGTGATTTGCAAAGAAAATCATCCTGCGTACGGCCATTGACCAGTAACGCGTTGATAAATGCCGCATCCACCGTGGGTACCGTCGTTCTGCGACCAATGATGGTTGCCGGGCCAGCCGTGTTCCCGATCAACTGGCTTGCCAGTGAAGGCACCGGTAAGCCGCTAGCCGCGATAGCCGTCGAGAGCGTATCAAGGATGCGTTCCTGGGCGAATGCCGCGACAGGTTCAGGCACACTCTCGGTTAGCGTTGCGCCGATAAAGCGGGCAAAACGCTGGCTAACCGTCGGCCTAGATACAGATTCAGACATTTGAATTTCTCCTGGAGCGTGAGACAAAAAATCATCAGTGCTGAGTTTGCGGCTGCGCGGCGGCACGCCGTTGCGACTGGCGATAAGCGAAGATCAAACTGGCGGCCAGACCGCAGACCGCGCCTACACTCATCCACAAACCGGGCGCCGCGCGATTGTCCAACACACTAACCAGCCAGGTCGCGATAGCCGGTGTAAAGCCACCGAAAATCGTCGCGCTGACGCCAAATGCCAGCGAAAAGGCTGCCGTGCGGATCTCCGGCGGCATAACTTCAGCAAGAGCGATATACATTGCGCCGTTATACCCGGCATACAGAAACGACAGCCACAGCGATACCAGCAACAGATGGGTTAAATCCGGCGAGTGAACCACCCACAGCATGGCGGGATAAGCGGTCACGATTGCCAGCATTGAGAAGCCGATCAATACCGGCCAGCGCCCAACACGGTCAGACAATGCCCCCATGATCGGCAACCAGAATGCATTCGAGATCCCCACCCCCAGCGCGGCCAGTAGGCTATCTGTGGTGGTCAGGTGCAGCACCTTATCGCCGAAGGTCGGCGTGTAGACCGCCAGTAAATAGAAGGAGACGTTGGTCATCGACACCAGCAGAATGCCGGTTAAGACCGTGCCGAAGTGCGTCCCTAACTGCGTGAAAATTTCGCGCGTCGCGGGGCGTTTCTTACGCGCCAGAAACTCGCCGGACTCCTCCAGTGAGCGCCGGATGATGAACAGGAAAGGCACCATCAAACAACCAATGATAAACGGAATGCGCCAGCCCCAGGCCGAGAGCACATCCGGCGCCATCCAAACGTTGAGCGCATAACCGAGCAGCGCGGCGAGGATCACACCAACTTGCTGCGCGACAGATTGCCAGGCGACATAGAACCCACGGTGTCCCGGCGTGGACATCTCCGTCAGATAAACCGCCACCCCGCCCAATTCGGCGCCAGCCGAGAACCCTTGTAATAGTCGTGCAACCAGGACCAACAGCGGAGCCAGTAAACCGATGGTGGCATAATCGGGCGTTAAGCCGGTGATAAGCGTCGCGACCGCCATCATTGCCAACGTCACGATCAGCCCTTTGCGCCGTCCGACACGGTCAATATAGGCGCCGAGGATAATCCCTCCTAATGGTCGCATTAAGAAACCGGCGCCAAAAGTGGCGAAGGTCAACATCAGCGACGCGAAGTCATCGCTGGCCGGGAAAAAGGCTCTGGCGATGTGCGGCGCATAAAAGCCGAACAGGATGAAGTCGAACATTTCAAGAAAATGGCCGCTGGTGACGCGCAGTACCATTTTGATCTGCCGTAGCCGGGTGGTGTGGCGTTGTGGGTTCATACTCATGTCTTCTCCTGATGGTTGTTGTGCGCTGATCCGGTTCGGCGGGCAGCCCCCGTAATACGCTCAATAAAAGCAGCGGTTACTTGCGCGCAGGCATCGGGATGGGTGGCGGTGATGTGAAAGCTGTTGGCGGCAATAAGCTCGAGTGAAGCATTTGGAACGCGTTGTTGCAGGCGTTCAAGATCTGCTGGCGCCGGTCGCTGGCTATAACGGCTGTCTGGTTGGGCGGAGGCCGCGTCATCGCCCGCCACGATAAACAATGTTGGGCAGCATACGGATTCAGGTGCGCGAGGGCCGTGTAATTGTGACAATAGACGTAAGCAAGCCGTTACCGTGCCTGCAGGCGCGGCGCTCATTAAATCAATCCACCAGGCAAGCGCGGCGGGCGAGAGCGCATCAGCCATCCGGCCTGGCATCGTCGCGCGTACCCAGGCTTCAACGCCATGCAGCTCAACCAGCGCGATCCACTCATCTAACCACGGCCCCAGCGCCGCACTTGGCACCGGCAGCATACCCGCCAGAGTCATTGATGCGATGCGTGGATTGCCTCGTTGAGCCAGTTCGAACGCGATCTGCGCGCCGAGCTTGGTCGCCACCAGATGCACATGCTGGCTGTTCACCGAATCGAGCAACGTCTCCAGATCGTCTGCCCACTCTTCGATCGAAAAGTCGGTTGTCTGCGCCAGCGCTGATGATTGACCATAGCCGCGTAAGTCCGGGCGCAGTACGCGGAACCGGCGGGCAAAGTACGGCACCCACGGTGCCCAAATGCGACCATCCTCGGCAATGCCGTGAATCATCAGCACATCATCCGTTGTGCTCCACGGATCGGTGTAAGCATCGTCGATGTAGCAATATAACGATGACTGGTCGCGGGAGACGCAGCGACAGGCGCAAGCTGAGGTGAGCATCTGGCTTCTCCATTATTCTGGTTAGTCGCGGCGGCAAGGTTAAAGACACTGCAGGCTGCCGCCGGTGTCCTACGCGCGATGACGTGAACCATACACAGCGTCTTCAACGATACTTGCTCTGTTGGGCGCTGCACCATCGACATTTTGTTAACTCAAGTTATACAATTTGTTTACATGCGCGGATTTAGCCGCTTCACGACCCGATAAAGAGAGAAACATCGTGCGCCGACTGTTACCGCTCAATGCGTTGCGTGCCTTCGAAACCGTGGCGCGCACCGGTACGCTAACCCAAGCCGGGGAGGAGCTGTTGGTGACCCCAACTGCGGTGGGGCGCCACATCAAGAATCTGGAGGACATCCTCGGCATTACGCTATTCGAGCGCGAGGGTGGGTTGTTGATCCTGACCGCGCAAGGTCGCCAATACGCGCGTTCGCTGGGGCGAGCCTTTGAGTTGATTGCCGATGCGACCGATCTCCTGGTGGGTAGCAAAACGCGGACACCGATTACATTGCGCGCCTATACCACCTTCCTGGTGCGCTGGTTGATCCCCAAATTACCCGATTTTCAGCGCGTTCATCCGGAGGTCGAATTACGCCTTACCGCCGCCTTTGATGTGGTTGATTTCGCCCGTGACGCGGTCGATTTGGGCATGCGGTATGGCGATGGGCAATGGCCGGGCTTGCATGCCACGCCGCTGTTTAGCGATGAGCTGGTGGTGGTGGGCAATGCCGGGTTGCGTGACCGTTTTGCCAGCCTATCGGCTGAAGAGGCATTCGCCACCTCAACGCTGCTGGTTCATACCTTGCGGCTGGACGATTGGCCCGATTGGTTTGAGGTGGCCGGGCTGGATGACATCATTCCTACGCATCAGATGCCGCTGGATGATATGTCGCTAATTTACCAGGGTATGCTTGACGGTATTGGCGTTGGGTTAACCCAGCGTTGCTATGTCGAACAAGATCTCAGGGAGGGCCGGTTGCACTTGCTGTCGCCAAACGTGTTACGACGGCAACGTGGTTTCCATCTGGTTTGCCTGCCCGAGACGGCCCGCATCCCTGCGGTACAGGCGTTCCTGAGCTGGCTGGCGAATAGGGACTGATAAGGCCATCATGCCTGGATTGCCTATTCGATGAACCACTAAGTGGAAGTAAAGCCCGTCGTGACCCGGACGCTTTTCTTACTGCCTTTGTAGGACATCTTCTGTTTTTACCTGTGACAGCACACAGCACAGCCGCTAGTATAGCGGTAGCAAAATTTAACAGGCATGACGCGCAGGCGTCAGTACCGTTTTACTGAAATTACGTGGTACTTGATGACAATTAAAAAATCCACAATGACGTTTAAATTCAATGGACTGGAGCCGGTAACATGAGCGGTGGCACAGAAAATTTATCGGCGCATACGCCGATGATGCAGCAGTACCTCCGCCTGAAGGCTGAGCACCCCGAAATTCTGCTGTTTTATCGGATGGGGGATTTTTACGAACTGTTTTATGACGATGCCAAACGCGCATCGCAGTTGCTGGAAATCTCCTTAACCAAACGCGGCGCTTCGGCTGGCGAACCCATTCCGATGGCTGGCGTGCCGTATCACGCGGTGGAAAACTATCTGGCGAAGCTGGTGCAACTGGGCGAATCGGTCGCAATTTGCGAGCAAATTGGCGATCCGGCATTAAGCAAAGGGCCGGTAGAACGCAAAGTGGTGCGTATCGTCACGCCAGGCACCATCAGCGATGAGGCCTTACTGCAGGAGCGGCAGGACAATTTGCTCGCCGCGATTTGGCAAGGTCCGCGCGGTTTTGGCTACGCCACGCTGGATATCAGTTCCGGGCGTTTTCGCCTTTCTGAGCCCGCCGACCGGGAAACCATGGCGGCGGAGCTACAACGCACCAACCCTGCCGAATTGCTTTATCCGGAAGATTTCGCCGCGATGGAGTTAGTGGAAAACCGGCGCGGTATGCGGCGGCGGCCGCTGTGGGAATTTGAGCCGGACACTGCCCGCCAGCAGCTCAACCTCCAGTTTGGCACCCGCGACCTTAGTGGTTTTGGTGTAGAGAATGCGCATCAGGCACTGCGAGCCGCAGGCTGCTTATTGCAGTATGCCAAAGATACGCAGCGTACCTCTTTGCCGCACATTCGCTCGGTTACCATGGAGCGTCAGCAAGACGGCATTATTATGGATGCCGCAACGCGGCGTAACCTGGAGATTACGCAAAATCTCGCCGGCGGCATAGAAAACACCCTCGCCTCGGTGCTGGATAAAACCGTAACGCCGATGGGCAGCCGCATGCTAAAGCGCTGGCTGCATATGCCGATACGTGACGGGAAAATGATTCAACACCGTCAGCAAAGCATCACCGCATTGCAAGAGATGAGTGACACGTTACAGCCGGTGTTACGCCAGGTTGGCGATCTGGAGCGTATTCTGGCGCGCCTCGCCTTACGCACCGCACGTCCACGCGATCTGGCGCGTATGCGTCACGCTTTCCAACAGTTACCGGAAATCAATCAACAACTTGCGTCGGTTGCAGTGCCGCACCTTCAAACGTTGCGCCAGCAGATCGGGCAGTTTGACGAATTACGCGCCCTGCTGGAGCGCGCAATTATCGAGTCGCCGCCGGTTCTGGTGCGCGATGGCGGCGTCATCGCCGCTGGTTATAATGCCGAACTGGATGAGTGGCGCGCATTGGCTGACGGCGCTAGCGATTACCTTGACCGTCTGGAAGTACGCGAACGTGAAAAACTGGGGCTGGATACGCTCAAAGTCGGCTTCAATGGCGTACACGGCTACTATATTCAGGTTAGCCGTGGGCAAAGTCATCTGGTGCCGATCCATTACGTGCGCCGTCAGACGCTGAAAAATGCCGAACGCTACATTATTCCGGAACTAAAGGAGTATGAGGATAAGGTCTTAACCTCAAAAGGTAAGGCATTAGCGCTGGAAAAAGGCCTCTACGAAGAGCTGTTCGATCTCCTGTTGCCGCACCTGGAGGCTTTACAACTTAGCGCCTCGGCGTTGGCAGAGTTAGATGTGCTGAGCAATCTGGCGGAACGTGCCTGGGCGCTCAACTATACGTGCCCGACGTTGACGGATAAGCCCGGAATCAAACTGGTTGGCGCACGGCACCCGGTAGTTGAACAGGTGCTGAAAGACCCCTTTATCGCCAATCCGCTTACGCTGTCGCCCCAACGTCGTATGTTGGTGATTACCGGCCCGAACATGGGCGGTAAAAGCACCTATATGCGGCAAACCGCGCTGATCGCCCTGCTGGCCTATATCGGCAGTTTTGTACCGGCTGAGCAGGCCATCATTGGCCCTATCGACCGTATTTTCACGCGCGTCGGCGCAGCGGATGATCTGGCTTCAGGCCGTTCCACTTTTATGGTGGAAATGACCGAAACCGCCAACATTCTCCATAATGCCACCGAGTACAGTTTGGTATTAATGGATGAAATCGGGCGCGGCACCTCCACCTATGACGGTTTGTCGCTGGCTTGGGCCTGCGCCGAAAGCCTGGCAAACCGTATTAAAGCGCTAACGCTGTTCGCAACCCATTATTTCGAGCTCACTACCCTGCCGGAGAAAATGGAAGGCGTGGCGAATGTGCATCTTGATGCGGTTGAACACGGCGATACCATCGCCTTTATGCATAGCGTTCAGGAGGGCGCGGCCAGTAAAAGCTACGGTTTAGCGGTCGCGGCATTGGCGGGCGTGCCAAAAGAGGTGATTAAGCGCGCGCGGCAAAAACTGAAAGAGCTGGAAACGTTGTCCGGCAGCGCGGCCTCCTCAACGGTCGATGGCCCACAGTTACCGCTGTTAGTTGAAGAGACATCGCCCGCGGTAGAAGCGCTGGAAGCACTTGATCCGGATTCGCTTTCTCCTCGCCAGGCGCTAGAGTGGATTTATCGCCTGAAAGCACTGGTGTAACGGCAATAAAAAAGCGGTGGTTTAAAACCACCGCTTTCGCATTAACTTCTCAAATTTAACGCTATGTTACTCGCGAAATAGCGCTTCAATATTTAGCCCTTGTGTCTGCAAGATTTCACGCAGACGACGCAGACCTTCAACCTGAATCTGACGAACACGTTCACGAGTCAGGCCAATTTCACGACCCACATCTTCCAGTGTTGCCGCTTCATAGCCTAACAGACCGAAACGACGCGCCAGAACTTCACGCTGCTTGGCGTTCAGTTCGAACAACCATTTGACGATGCTTTGTTTCATATCATCATCTTGCGTGGTGTCTTCCGGACCGTTGTCTTTTTCATCGGCCAGAATATCCAGCAGCGCTTTTTCAGAGTCTCCACCTAACGGTGTGTCGACTGAAGTAATGCGTTCGTTGAGACGCAGCATACGGCTAACATCATCAACAGGTTTATCCAGTTGCTCCGCAATCTCTTCCGCACTCGGCTCATGATCAAGCTTGTGCGAGAGTTCACGCGCGGTACGCAGATAAACATTCAACTCTTTAACAATATGGATTGGCAGACGAATAGTACGGGTTTGGTTCATGATTGCCCGTTCAATAGTCTGACGAATCCACCAAGTGGCATACGTTGAAAAACGGAACCCTCTTTCCGGGTCAAATTTTTCAACCGCACGAATCAAGCCAAGGTTGCCCTCTTCAATCAGGTCCAGCAACGCTAAACCTCGATTGCTATAACGACGAGCAATCTTCACCACCAGTCGTAAGTTACTTTCGATCATGCGGCGACGTGAAGGAACGTCACCTCGCAATGCACGGCGAGCAAAGAACACTTCTTCCTCAGCCGTTAACAATGGAGAATAACCAATCTCTCCGAGGTAGAGCTGCGTCGCATCCAAAACGCGCTGCGTCGCACCCTGTGACAACAACTCTTCTTCTGCTAACTCGTTATCACTAGGTTCATTCTCAACGAGAGCCTTCTCGTCAAAAATCTCAGCTCCGTTCTCGTCGAATTCCGCATCTTCATGTAACTCGTTAACTTTCAGCGTATTCTGGCTCATAAGCGGCTCCTACCCGTGATCCCAGGGCAGAACACCAGGGTTCTGCCGGTTTATCGCTGCGGTAAATAACGCAGCGGGTTTACGGATTTCCCCTTGTAACGAATTTCAAAATGCAATCTAACTGAACTGGTTCCGGTGCTACCCATAGTAGCGATTTTCTGCCCCGCCTTAACTTCTTGTTGTTCCCGGACCAGCATCGTATCGTTATGGGCGTAGGCACTCAGGTAATCATCATTATGTTTGATGATAATTAAATTACCGTATCCGCGTAGCGCGTTCCCTGCGTACACCACTCGCCCTGAGGCAGTGGCAACCACAGACTGACCGCGCGAACCAGCGATATCGATCCCTTTATTTCCCCCCTCAGCGGCGGAGAAGTTATCGATAATCTTACCGTCGGTAGGCCAGCGCCAACTTCCAACCGGAGTGGTACTGTTAGTGGTGCTGCTAACCGTCGGCGGTGCGGTAACCGGGGCTGTTGTCGTTGCAACAGTTGTACCCGACGAAGGCAACATCTTGCCTTCATTTGATTTACCTGAATCTTCAGAATACGTAATAACAGGTTGCTGTGCAACCGCCGTTGGTTTAATTTGCGCCGCATTCGGTGGCGTGGGTACGCCTCCTTGCGTTGCATCCGCCACTGTAATGGCATTACCGCCGGTTATGGGTGCGCCAGCGCCATTACCTACCTGCAAAGTCTGGCCAACGTTGAGGCCATATGGCGCCGGGATGTTATTGCGTTGAGCCAGATCGCGGAAATCGTTACCGGTAATCCACGCAATATAGAACAGCGTATCACCGCGTTTTACCGTGTAGGTGTCACCGCCGCCATAGCTACCTTTCGGAATATTCTGATAACTGCGATTATAAACAATATGACCATCCGGCGAGGTTGCTACCGGGCTGGATGTGGAAGCATTGTTAGAAGAAATAACCGGTTGCGCGGGCGCGGTGCCGCTCAGCATTCCACCGCCGCTTTGGCTACCCATACCTGAATTATCGCCAACGGAGCTGATCGGCGCGCGTGTATTATTGTCCGAAGAACAGCCAGCCAACCAAAAACCAATCAGTGAAACCGCAGCAATGCGGCTGAATTTAAAAACCAGGCTTCCCGTGCTCATTTATCCCCCGTGATGGCAACGCTATGACGTGCTGTGTTTTTTACAACCGGGCATCGCTCTCGCAACGCGCGCTGTCTGCCCGCTATCTACCACTGGTAGATGAGAATAGCTGATACTAACAACAACCTAACATCGGTGCCATTAGTCAGTTGTATATATCCGTGATACGCCAGGCACGAGATACATGGACTCCCCTGCCTGCTTTATGCCAAATCGCCCCTGACTAAAGGCACGAAGCGCACCGGCTCCACGGTATCCACCACGAACTCACCGCCCTTACGTCGAATGCGTTTTAACACCTGATGATCTTCCCCTACCGGTAGCACCATAATGCCCCCTTCATCTAATTGCGACATCAGTTCGGTTGGGATTTCCGGCGGCGCGGCAGTAACGATAATCGCATCAAATGGCCCGCGTGAAGGCCAGCCTTGCCAGCCATCGCCATGGCGCGTTGAGACATTATGCAGGTCCAACTGTTTCAGCCGCCGCTTGGCTTGCCATTGCAGCCCTTTGATACGCTCAACCGAGCAAACATGTTCCACCAAATGCGCCAAAATGGCGGTTTGATAGCCCGAACCGGTGCCAATCTCCAGCACGCGTGAGGTAGGCGTCAACTCCAGCAGTGACGTCATTTTCGCCACCATATACGGCTGTGAAATGGTTTGCCCGGAGCCAATTGGCAGCGCCACATTCTCCCAGGCTTTATGTTCAAACGCCTCATCAACGAAACGCTCACGCGGCACCTCGCCGATGGCGTTAAGCAACCGCTCATCGTCAATACCCTGCTGACGCAGTTGAGTTAGCAACGTATCGATGCGTTTGCTGCTTACCATTCCTTATTCACCTCGGTTTTGGCTAACCAACTGGCGACCACGTCTTGCGCGCCATGCGCGGTTAAATCCACATGCAGCGCGGTGACGGAAACATAGCCCTCATCAACGGCGGAGAAATCGGTATCAGGACCGGCATCCAACTTATCGCCCGGTGGCCCTATCCAATACAGAGTATTACCGCGCGGATCCTGCTGCGGAATAACCTGATCGGAAGGATGACGACTACCGCAACGGGTCACCCGGATGCCCTTGATCTCTTCCAGCGGCAGATCGGGAACATTAATATTCAAAATCCGCCCGGTTCGCAACGGCTCACGCTCCAGGGCGCGGAGCAGCGCACAGGTTACCGCCGCCGCGGTTGCATAATGTTGATGACCGTCAAGCGAAACCGCCAACGCCGGTAAACCTAAATGTCGCCCTTCCATCGCGGCGGCAACGGTGCCGGAGTAGATCACATCATCGCCTAAATTAGGCCCGGCATTAATCCCGGAAACCACAATATCCGGCTTAGGGCGCATCAATGCATTGACGCCGAGATAGACACAATCGGTTGGCGTGCCCATTTGTACCGCAATATCCCCGTTCGGCCAGGTAAAGGTACGCAGCGGTGTTTCCAGCGTCAGTGAATTCGATGCGCCGCTACGATTGCGATCGGGCGCCACCACCTGCACCTCGGCAAATTCGCGCAACGCAGTTGCCAGCACCTGAATACCCGGCGCCTGAATTCCATCATCATTACTTAACAATATTCTCATCGGATTTTTAATGGCATTCTTATGAAAAAGTGAAGCATTCCTTCAGCTTGCGCGTGAATTCCACGCCACACTAAACCTGTGGGGAAAATAGTACTATACAATCCAGGCTGCGCTAAATCATCCTCATCCGTCAATCCTGCCGTTTACCCACTCGCCCCCCTCGCCAGAGGCAGGTAGATTACTCCTTAGTTGGTACGCAAAAGGGTGCCATTTCATTAAAAAATAACAAATTTTTCTCACATTGATCTAACGCAACAGTCCGTTCTGCCAACTTGCTAAGGTCACCCCACATAAAAAGGACAATGACGGGTGAGCAATGAGCATGATCAAGACCAATCGAAGAGGTTTTTTTAAAATTTGCGCGGGAGGAATGGCGGGAACCACCCTGGCCGCGCTAGGTTTTGCCCCCGGCTACGCCTTAGCCGAGACCCGCAGCTATAAATTAATTAAAGCGAAAGAAACACGTAACAACTGTACCTACTGCGCGGTCGGCTGCGGCGTACTGCTTTACAGCATGGGTGATGGCGCGAAAAACGCCAGCGACACTATTTTTCACGTCGAGGGCGATCCGGACCATCCGGTCAGCCGGGGTTCACTGTGCCCGAAAGGCGCCGGGCTGTTGGACTATATTCACAGCAAAAATCGCCTCCACTACCCGCAATACCGCGCGCCTGGCTCCGATAAATGGCAGCGCATTAGTTGGGATGAAGCCATCGAACGCATCGCCCGGCTGATGAAAGCTGACCGTGATGCCAATTTTCAGCATAAAAATCAGCAAGGCACGATAGTAAACCGTTGGACCACGACCGGCATGCTGTGCTCCTCCGCCGCCAGTAACGAAACCGGGCTACTGGATTACAAGTTCAGCCGTTCGCTGGGTATGTTGGCGGTTGATAACCAGGCGCGCCTGTGCCATGGCCCAACTGTCGCCGCGCTCGCCCCCAGTTTTGGTCGTGGCGCGATGACCAATAACTGGGTCGATATTAAAAATGCCGATGTGATAATCATCATGGGCGGCAATGCGGCGGAAGCCCATCCGGTCGGGTTTAAGTGGGTTATTGAAGCCAAAAAACAGCGGAATGCCCGGCTGATCGTGGTCGATCCGCGTTTTAATCGCTCGGCGGCGGTGGCCGATCACTACGCGCCGATTCGCCCCGGCAGCGATGCCGCGTTTTTGTTAGGTGTGGTGCGTTATCTGATTGAAAAAGATGCCATTCAGCACGCCTATGTGAAAGCGTATACCAACGCCGCGCTGATCATTAATGAAAAGTATGACTTTCATGAAGGTCTGTTCAGCGGCTTTGATCACACCACCGGCGCTTATGACACCGCCAGTTGGCAATATGAATTCGATGAGCAAGGCTATGCCCGCCGTGATGAAACACTGGCGCACCCACGCTGCGTATGGAATCTGCTGAAACAGCATGTCGCCCGTTACACGCCGGAATGCGTGGAAAATATCTGTGGTACCCCACAAAGCGACTTTTTGACAGTCTGTGAAATGCTGGCGACCACCAGCGCACAAAATAAAACCACCAGTTTTCTGTATGCGCTTGGCTGGACGCACCACACCATTGGCGGGCAGATTATCCGCGGCGCGGCGATTATCCAGTTGCTATTAGGCAATATCGGGATGCCCGGCGGCGGCATCAACGCCCTACGCGGCCACTCCAATGTGCAAGGTTATACCGACTTGGGTTTGCTCTCACAGAGCTTACCGGGTTATATGCCGCTGCCCTCTGAAAAACAAACCTCTCTGGCCAGTTATCTCAAAGCCGTGACGCCGACGACTCTGCGCGCGGGCGAAGTGAATTATTGGCAAAATACGCCGAAATTCTTTATTAGCCTGATGAAGAGTTTGTACGGCGACAACGCGACGGTCGATAACCACTGGGGTTACGATTGGTTGCCGAAGTGGGATAAGAGCTACGACGTGACCACGCAAGCCGAGCTCATGCTGGATGGCAAGATGAACGGCTATATTGTCCAGGGGTTTAACCCGCTGGCCGCTTTCCCTGACAAAAACAAAGCGTCGCGCGCCTTCTCCAGCCTGAAATATATGGTGGTCATCGATCCGTTGGCGACCGAAAGCGCCTGTTTCTGGCAAAACGAAGGCGAGTTCAACGACGTTAACAGCGCCGAAATTCAAACCGAGGTCTTCCGTCTTCCCTCTTCCTGCTTCGCCGAAGAGAATGGTTCGATCGCTAACTCTTCACGTTGGCTACAGTGGCACCAGGCGGCGGCTAATCCGCCGGGCGAAGCTTTGCATGATTCAAAAATTCTTGGTCGCTTGTTTGTGCGTTTACGCCAGCTTTATCAACAAGAAGGCGGCGCGACGCCAGAACCACTGTTGAACACTCACTGGCCCTATCTCGATCCCGCCGATCCGCTGCCGGAAGAGGTCGCCCGCGAATCGAATGGCTACGCCTTGCAGGATCTCCATGATGAGCAAGGCAACCTGGTGCTGAAAAAAGGCCAGCAACTCAGCAGCTTTGCGCAGTTACGCGATGACGGTAGTACTGCCAGCTTCTGCTGGATTTATGCCGGTAGCTGGACTGAGCAAGGTAATCAGATGGCGTTACGCGACAATGCCGACCCTTCCGGGCTGGGCGCCGTCTCCGGCTGGGCATGGGCATGGCCCGCTAATCGGCGCATCCTCTATAACCGCGCCTCTGCCGATCCGCAAGGCAAAGCCTGGGATCCGCAGCGCAAACTGATTGAGTGGAATGGTTCCGCCTGGCAGGGTTTGGACGTCCCGGATTTCCCGGTCAACAGCGCGCCGGAACAACAGGTTTCGCCGTTCATTATGTTACCGGATGGCGTCGGACATCTGTTCTCGCTGAACAAAATGGTTGATGGCCCTTTTCCGGAACATTATGAGCCGATGGAGTCACCTATTGGCACTAATCCACTGCACCCGGCGGTCGTTTCTAGCCCGGTAGTCCGCGTTTTTGCCCGTGACAAAAAAGCGCTGGGCAGCGCCCGCGAGTTTCCCTATGTCGCCACCACCTATTCCATCACCGAGTTATTCCGCCACTGGACTAAGCACGCCTTGCTGAATGCGATTGCTCAACCGGAGCAATTCGTTGAAATCAGTGAACAATTAGCGCAAGCCAAAACCATTCAGGCCGGCGATATGATCAAGGTCTCCTCGGGCCGGGGCTATATCAAAGCCAGAGCGGTGGTCACCGCGCGTTTGCAGCCGCTCACCATTAACGGTAAGCAGGTCGAAACCATCGGCATCCCATGCCATTGGGGTTTTAAGGGCGCAACGCACAAAGGCTTCCTCGCCAATACGCTGACACACAGTATTGGGGAAGCCAACTCGCAAACGCCGGAATATAAGGCGTTTCTGGTGAATGTGGAAAAGGTGTAAGGGACCATTATGTCTATGCAATCTCAAGATATTATTAAACGCTCGGCCACCAACGGTTTTACACCGCCGCCACGGGCTCGTGACCATAAACTGGAAGTGGCGAAACTGATCGATGTTTCAACCTGCATCGGCTGTAAAGGCTGCCAGGTCGCCTGTTCCGAATGGAACGACATCCGCGCCGAGGTCGGGCACAACATCGGAGTTTACGATAACCCGACCGATCTTAGCGCCAAGGCCTGGACGGTGATGCGTTTTAGCGAAGTAAAAAGTGCGCAAAATAAGCTGGAGTGGCTGATCCGTAAGGATGGCTGTATGCACTGTAGCGATCCGGGCTGCCTCAAAGCCTGTCCATCCGCTGGCGCTATCATCCAGTACCAAAACGGTATTGTTGATTTTCAGTCCGAGCACTGCATTGGCTGCGGTTACTGCATTGCGGGCTGCCCATTCAATATCCCACGCCTGAACCCGCAGGATAACCGGGCGTACAAATGCACGCTTTGCGTTGACCGAGTGAATGTGGGTCAGGAACCGGCGTGCGTTAAAACCTGCCCAACCGGCGCGCTACATTTCGGCAGTAAGCAGGAGATGCTGGCGCTGGCTGAAGAGCGAATTACCGATCTGAAAGCGCGCGGTTTTAGCCACGCCGGGCTGTACGATCCGCAAGGCGTCGGCGGCACACATGTGATGTATGTGCTTCACCACGCCGATAAACCCACGCTCTATCACGGTTTGCCGCAAGATCCGGCAATTTCAACGCCGATTAATTTGTGGAAAGGCATTCTCAAACCGGTCGCGGCCTTGGGCTTTATCGCCACCTTTGCCAGCCTGATTTTCCACTACGTGGGTATTGGCCCCAATACCGAGGAATTAGAAAAAACTGAGGACGATATTCATGAATAAACCGCAGGCTGAAATTTTACGCACCCGCTTCATCGACCGTGCCTGCCACTGGTGCGTGGTGATCAGCTTTTTTCTGGTCGCGCTATCCGGCATTGCAATGTTCTTTCCCACATTGCAATGGCTTACCGAAACGTTTGGAACGCCACAAATGGGGCGTATTTTGCACCCGGTGTTTGGCGTACTGATTTTTTGTCTGTTGGTGTTTATGTTCTTCCGCTTTGTGAAACACAACATCCCGGAGCGGGAAGATCTGCCATGGATCAAAAATATCATTGAAGTTTTGAAGGGCAATGAACACCATGTTGCCGAGGTGGGGAAATATAACGCCGGTCAGAAAATGATGTTTTGGTCGATCATGTCGCTGATTTTGGTGTTGTTAGTCAGTGGCATCATTATTTGGCGTCCGCTATTTGCCCACTGGTTTCCTATCCCTTTAATCCGCCTTTGCCTGCTGATTCATGCCACCGCCGCCATCGTGCTCATTCATGCGATTTTAATCCATATGTATATGGCGTTCTGGGTGAAAGGCTCGATTCGCGGCATGGTGGAAGGAAGGGTAAGCCAGAAATGGGCGCAAAAGCACCATCCGCGCTGGTATCGTAAGCTGATGTCAAAACAGACTAAGTAGCCGTCGATCGCACTCCGCCGGGCGGAGTGCGCTTAACTATTCGTCAATCTGCTGCGCATCGCTATCGGTCTGGAGCAATTCACGCACCAGGCTGGTGGCGAAACTCCCGGCGGGTAGCCAGAATGACAGCTCCAGCGTCACATCATCCCACCAGTTCCAGTGCAAATCGCGCGGCACCACTAACATCGCGCGCCGCGCCGCATCGACGCGCTCCCGTTCCAGCAGCGCAATCAAGTCGGCTTCGGACGCTAAAGCCTGTTGTTCAAAGCACAACGCCTGGTCGCGACTGCCCCACTCACCCCGTCCCGGTAGCGGTGCGGTAATGCGCAACTCATGTTGTTCCACCCGCTGTTGTAATGCCTCTCGTTCGGCCTGGTCGGCAACAAACCAACTGCCGCGCCCGGTCAACTGCAAAGCATCGCCCACCCGCACTTGCATCAGTCCGTCTGGCTGCGCCAGACGATCGCTTACCACTTGGTTAAACAGAGCGCTACGCGCGGCGGAGAGTAAGAAACTGCGTTTGCTACGCTCACGCACAGTAATCTCATTATTCGCCCAACGTTGGGCCTGGATGAGGTTATTGCCGCCACGACCAAAACGCTGCTCGCCAAAATAGTTTGGTACACCGCCGTGACTGATTTTCTCCAGCCGATGTTCAACCTCGGCGCGGTCATCAATTTGGCGCAAAATCAGCTTGAACGCATTCCCCGCTAACGCCCCGGTTCGCAGCTTTCGCCGGTGCCGCGCCGTCTCCAACACTTCACAGCCTTCCAGCGCGAAGGCGGAAAAATCAGGCGCGTCTTTACCCGCCAAACGCAAACAAAACGTTTGTTCAGTGACCGCATGGCGATCTTTCATGCCAGCAAAGCTCACTTCACGGGCATGAATTCCGGCAAATTTCGCCAACGCATCGGCAACAAAACGCGTATTGCAGCCATTTTTACGCAACCGTACCAGCAGGTGCTCACCTTCGCCATCGGCCGCGTATCCCAGATCTTCGACCACCACAAAGTCTTCCGGATTGGCCTTCAGCTTGCCGGTGGCGGCAGGTTTACCGTATAGCCACTCCAGGTTTGCCATATCCATCATACGTCTGCCTTAAAAATTAGCGCCACCGCCTCGCAAGCAATCCCTTCGCCACGCCCGGTAAAGCCCAATTTCTCGGTAGTGGTGGCCTTCACATTGACCTCATCCATATGACAACCAAGATCTTCGGCAATATTGACCCGCATCTGTGGCACATGCGGCAGCATTTTAGGCGCCTGAGCAATAATCGTGACATCAACGTTACCCAGGCGATAACCTTTAGCCTGAATACGCCGCCAGGCTTCGCGCAACAAACCCCGGCTGTCTGCGCCTTTATACGCCGGGTCGGTATCCGGAAAAAGTTTACCAATATCGCCGAGCGCCGCCGCGCCGAGTAGCGCATCGGTTAACGCATGTAACGCAACATCGCCATCCGAGTGGGCGATAAAGCCTTGATCATAAGGAATGCGCACGCCGCCAATCACCAGCGGGCCTTCTCCGCCAAATGCGTGTACATCAAAACCGTGACCAATACGCATTATGCGCTCTCCTTACCGGTTAATTGGGTCAGATAAAAGGCCGCCAGGGCTAAATCTTCCGGGCGGGTTACCTTGATATTATCGCTGCGACCGGCAACCAATTGTGGATGATAGCCGCAATATTCCAACGCTGACGCCTCATCGGTAATGTTGGCGCCTTCAGCCAATGCGCGATGTAAACAATCGTGCAGTAGTTCCAGCGGGAAAAGCTGTGGTGTGAGAGCGTGCCAGAGGTCTTCGCGCTCAACGGTGTGCGCAATTGCCGGTTTGCCCGGCTCGCCGCGTTTCATGGTATCGCGCACTGGCGCGGCAAGGATGCCGCCAACCCGACTAGTGTGGGTTAACGCCAACAGCTTCGCCAGATCACCCGCGTCAAGGCAGGGGCGCGCCGCATCATGGACCAATACCCACTCCGCTTGCCGCGCCGCCTTCAACCCGGCTAATACCGAATCAGCGCGAAGTTTCCCACCAATCACCGCGGTTACGCGCGCATCTTGCGCCAAAGGAAGCTGCTGAAACTGCGTATCGTCCGGACTTAACGCCACAATGACGCGAGAAATAGCGGGATGCGCGAACAGGCGCGCGACACTGTGTTCAAGGAGAGTCTGTTGACCGATTTTGAGATACTGCTTGGGACACTCCGACAGCATACGGCTGCCGATACCCGCCGCGGGTACCACGGCGATAATGTCAGGAAAGGAACCTGCGCTGTTGCTCATGCTTTATCGTTGTTGGTTAGGTGCCTGCTGCGCATTTCGTTTGTTTTGATCTGGCACCAGGCGATAGAAAGTCTCGCCGGGTTTAATCATCCCCAGCTCGTTACGTGCGCGCTCCTCGATCGCTTCCGAACCGCCATTCAAATCATCGATTTCGGCAAACAACCGATCGTTACGCGCTTTTAGCTTGGCGTTATTCGCCTGCTGTACCGCAACGTCATCACTGACGCGCGTATAATCGTGAATGCCGTTCTTGCCGAGCCAGAGCGAATATTGCAGCCAGCCCAATAGCGCAAGTAACAGCAGAGTCAGTTTTCCCATCCCCGCCCCCTGAAAAACGGCTCAATCATCCCATAACTTTCCGCTCGACTCCACTCTACAAACGAAATTGAACCGTCAGACTTGTAAGCTGACGCAAAACAACCATAAACAAAACTTGCCAGCCACCGCCTCAAAATGTATTTTTATGCACTTAAAATGCATAAATCAAGAAAACACCACTTCACCGGGAGAGAGTATGTTGAGAGGAATCGCACTACTGACTGCGGCGTTATCGCTGTTTGCCGCGAGCGTGCAGGCAGAAACCTATATTGTCGGTTCAGGCGGTACTTACCGTCCGTTTGAATATGAAAATAGTCAGAAACAACTGGAAGGTTTCGATATCGACATCATCAAAGCCATCGCTAAAGCGGAGAACTTTGAAGTCAAATTGGTCAATACGCCGTGGGAAGGTATTTTCGCCACCCTTAACTCCGGCGATCGCGACATTATCATTTCCGGCATTACGATTACCGATAAGCGCCAGAAAATGGTTGATTTCTCCACGCCGTATTTCCCGGCAGAGCAAGCCATCGTAGTACCTTCAACCTCAACTATCGCCTCTCTTGCCGCGCTGAAGACCCAAAAAGTGGGCGTGGTCAACTCCAGCACCGGCGATATTGTGGTGTCAGACGAGTTAGGGAAAAGCAGCACGGCAATTAAACGGTTTGATAATACGCCGCTGATGCTGCAAGAGCTGTATGAGGATGGTATTGGCGCAGCGGTCGGTGATGTCGGCGTGGTGAAGTACTACATCAAAACCCACCCAGAGAAACAATTTAAGCTGGTGTCGGATGCGAAATTCGAGCGGCAATATTTTGGGATTGCGGTGGCAAAAGGGAACGACGCATTACGTAATAAGATTAATGCCGGTTTGAAGCAGATCGTCGCCGACGGAACCTACGCCAAAATCTATCGCACCTGGTTCGATAACAACGTGCCGACGCTGCCCGCCCAATAAGTTTGGCGCCGCCGCAAGCGGCGTCTCTTTCACAGGATTGTTGTATGTCAGGGTTTCGCTGGGAAATCATTCAGGAATATTTGCCGTTATTTATCGACGGCGCGCTTATGACGCTCAAGTGCACGGTTATTTGCGTCATTACCGGTACGCTCTGGGGCTTAACACTGGGGCTTGGGCGTCTGGCACAAGCGCCGCATGGCCCATGGAAGCAGGTGCTGCGCTTTGCAGTACAGTGGCCGGTTCGGATCTATATCAGCGCATTTCGCGGTACGCCGTTGTTTGTACAAATTATGGTGGTGCATTTCGCACTGATCCCACTGTTTATTAACCCGCGTGACGGCATTTTGGTCAGCGGCGGCATTATGTCTGCCGACGTTGCCCGTTCATTACGCGCGGATTACGGTGCCTTTCTCTCTTGCATCGTCGCTATCACGCTTAATGCCGGCGCCTACGTTTCGGAAATTTTTCGTGCCGGCATCCAATCCATCGATCGTGGGCAGATGGAAGCGTCACGCTCGTTAGGGATGACGTGGGGCCGCACCATGCGCAAGGTGATCTTGCCGCAGGCATTTCGCCGTATGCTGCCACCGTTAGGCAATAATGCCATTGCCATCGTGAAAGACTCTTCGCTGGCCTCTGCCATTGGCCTGGCGGACCTCGCGTACGCGGCGCGTACCGTCTCCGGCGCCTACGCCACCTATTGGGAACCCTATCTGGTGATTTCCCTGGTGTACTGGGTGTTTACCTTCCTGCTGTCGCTGATGGTTCAATTACTGGAAAAGAGGTTTGGCAAAAGTGATTCACGTTGAGAATTTGCAGAAAAACTTTGGCGATACCCATGTTCTGCGCGGAATAAGTTGCGAGATTAATCCGCAGGAAGTGATTTGCGTCATTGGCCCTTCCGGTTCCGGCAAAAGTACCTTTTTACGCTGTCTGAATGGGTTAGAGAGTATTGAAGGAGGCCGGGCCGAGGTTAATGGTTTCGCGCTGCAAGATCCGAAGACCAACATTAATAAATTGCGCGAATCGGTCGGTATGGTGTTCCAGCGCTTTAACCTGTTCCCGCATATGACGGTGATGGAGAACCTGATGATGGCACCGATGGAGGTGCTGAAATTGTCGCGGCGTGCCGCTCAAGAGCGCGCCACGGCGTTACTGGAGAAAGTCGGGCTGGGCGATAAGCTCACTGCGTGGCCCAACAGCCTCTCCGGCGGACAGCAGCAGCGGGTCGCCATTGCTCGCGCATTGGCGATGCAGCCGAAGATCATGTTGTTCGACGAACCGACCTCGGCGCTCGACCCGGAACTGGTCGGTGAAGTATTAGCGGTGATGAAAACGTTGGCGCAAGAGGGGATGACGATGATTATTGTTACCCATGAGATGGCTTTCGCACGCGAAGTGAGCGATCGAGTGATGTTTATCGATCAGGGTGTCATTCAGGAAATGGGGCCGCCGGAGCAGTTGTTTAGCGCGCCGCAAAATCCACGTACCGCCGCCTTTCTAAGTAAAGTTTTGTAACGCCCGGTCGCACTCTGTCGTCTGGTTGCGGGGGTGATGTGTATGAAACCGCTACCGGATGGCAGGGTGCCCCTACCGTAACCCGCCGCGTCCGACCAACTCCATCACCAGCCGGTCAAAAACGAGAACAGCAGCCAGAACAGGCAAATCACCACCAGCAGGGTGGTAACCGTCGTCCACACTAAATGACCGCGCAACAACAGACTGAAGGTAATGCCAATCAGCACCGAAACCGGCAGCAGCGCGAGAAAGAAAGGCCACGTATAGAGGAAGAAAAACAGCGTATTTGAACCGTACAGCAGAAAAGGGATCGCCAGCGCGAGCCAGTATGAAGCAAAACCAATGACGCCGCCGGGAAAAGACCAGGCGTGGTCGTCCTGGTCACTGTCCTTTTTGCGTGCCAGCATGGGAGTGATATTCTGCATAAGTATCCTGTTGACGCGGTTTACGGCCCCGCGTCTTCGGCGGTTTGCCGCTGCTATCTCAGCAGTTGATAATATCGCGCCCACGCAGCAGGTCTAACAATTGCACCGTCAATTTTGTTACGAATTGTTCGCCATCAAGATGAATTTCAGGCCGGGTCGGCGCCTCATAAACCGCATCAATACCGGTAAAGTTCGCCAGCTCGCCAGCACGCGCTTTCTTATACAATCCTTTCGGATCGCGCGCCTCGCAGATGTCGAGCGGCGTGTCGACAAAGACCTCAATAAAACGCCCTTCCCCCAACATCTCGCGCACCATTTGCCGCTCCGCGCGATGCGGTGAAATGAAGGCGGTTAACACCACTAAACCGGCATCCACCATCAGCTTCGCCACTTCTCCCACGCGGCGAATATTCTCTTTACGATCGGCATCGCTAAAACCCAGATCGCGGCACAAACCGTGGCGAACATTGTCACCATCCAGCAAATAGGTGTTCACCCCTTGCTGGTGTAACGCCTGCTCTAATGCCCCCGCGACGGTAGACTTCCCGGAGCCCGAAAGCCCGGTAAACCACAGTACGACTCCGCGATGACCGTGTTGGCGCTCACGGTCATCACGATTTATCGCATGCGGATGCCAGATGACGTTTTCATCATGTTCCGCCGCCATCTCACTGCCCGCCTAATAGATCGCGAAGGTCACGCGCGCCCCAGTGCGGGAAGTGACGACGCACCAAGGCATTAAGTTCCAGTTCAAAGGCGCTGAAATCCCCTTGCGGCAACGGCTGGGTATCGCTCAGCGGCTGCGCGATCATGCCCGCGCCAACCGTCACATTGCTTAGTCTGTCGATAAAAATCATCCCGCCGGTGACCGGGTTTTGCTGATAGGCATCCAGCACCATCGGCTCGTCAAAAGTCACTTCAACCAGCCCGATGCCATTTAACGGCAGGCTTTCCGCCGCACGCTGCTGCAGGCTGTTAATTTCGACCTGGTACGCAACTTTTTCGACGCGCGCGCGGCTCTTCTTACCGGCGATTTTTACGTCGAAGCTCTGACCAGCCAGCAAAGGCTGTTCCGCCATCCACACCACATTCACCGTCGCGCTCTGCACCGGCTTCAGCGTCTCTTCCGCCGCCACCAGCAGATCGCCACGGCTAATATCAATTTCATCTTTCAGCACCAGCGTCAGTGCTTCTCCCGCGCCCGCTTCATCCAGGTCGCCGTCAAACGTCACAATACGCGCGATGCTGGACTCGACGCCGGAGGGCAGTACTTTAACCCGTTGCCCGACGCGCACCACACCGGAAGCCAGCGTACCGGCATACCCACGGAAATCCAGATTCGGGCGGTTAACGTACTGCACCGGGAAACGCATCGGCTGCTGTTCCACCACGCGCTTTACTTCCACGGTTTCCAGCACATCCAGCAGCGTCGGGCCGCTATACCAGTTCATCTGCTGGCTTGGCGAAGCAACATTTTCCCCTTCCAGCGCCGATAACGGCACGAAACGAATATCCAGATCGCTCGGCAGTTGTTCGGCAAAATCCAGGTAATCTTGTTTGATCTGCTCAAATATCTCTTGCCGGTATTCCACCAGATCCATTTTATTGATCGCTACCACCAGATGCTTGATCCCCAACAGCGTGGAAATAAAGCTGTGGCGGCGGGTTTGATCAAGCACGCCTTTACGCGCATCAATCAGCAAAATCGCCAAATCACAGGTCGAGGCGCCGGTTGCCATATTACGGGTATACTGCTCGTGGCCCGGGGTATCGGCGATGATGAATTTCCGCTTCTCGGTAGAAAAATAGCGATAAGCCACATCAATGGTGATGCCCTGCTCACGTTCGGCCTGCAAGCCATCGACTAACAGCGCCAAATCGAGTTTCTCACCCTGCGTACCGTGACGTTTGCTGTCATTGTGCAGCGAAGAGAGCTGATCTTCGTATATTTGGCGGGTGTCATGCAGCAAACGGCCAATTAAGGTACTTTTGCCATCATCGACGCTGCCGCAGGTTAAGAAACGTAGCAGGCTCTTATGTTGCTGCGCGTGCAACCAGGCTTCAACGCCGCCCTGATCGGCAATTTGTTGTGCAATAACGGTATTCATCGTGGCGGCTCCTTAGAAATAACCCTGACGTTTCTTCAGCTCCATCGAGCCGGCCTGATCGCGGTCTATCACCCGCCCCTGACGTTCACTGGTGGTCGACACCAACATCTCTTCAATAATCGCCGGTAAGGTGCTGGCTTGTGACTCTACCGCACCAGTCAACGGCCAACAGCCCAAGGTACGGAAACGCACCATGCGCGGCTTAATCACTTCACCCGGCTGTAGATCAATACGGTCGTCATCGACCATCATTAGCATCCCGTCGCGCTCCAATACCGGGCGCTCTGCGGCGAGATACAACGGCACAATCTCAATATTTTCCAAAAAGATGTATTGCCAAATATCCAGTTCAGTCCAGTTTGATAGCGGGAATACGCGGATACTTTCGCCTTTATTAATTTGGCCGTTATAGTTGTGCCACAGTTCCGGGCGCTGGTTTTTCGGATCCCAGCGATGGAAACGGTCACGGAACGAGTAAATACGCTCTTTGGCGCGGGATTTCTCCTCATCGCGCCGCGCGCCGCCGAAGGCGGCATCAAAGCCGTACTTATTCAGCGCCTGTTTTAACCCTTCGGTTTTCATAATGTCGGTATGCTTCGCGCTACCGTGCACAAAGGGGTTAATCCCCATCGCCACCCCTTCCGGGTTACGGTGCACCAGTAATTCGGCGCCAATCTCTTTTACCGTCCGGTCGCGAAACTGATACATTTCACGAAATTTCCAGCCAGTATCAACATGCAGCAACGGAAACGGGAGCGTCCCCGGATAGAAGGCTTTACGCGCCAGGTGCAGCATCACGGAAGAGTCTTTCCCGATCGAGTACATCATCACCGGGTTGCCAAATTCCGCTGCCACCTCACGGATGATATGAATACTCTCCGCTTCCAGTTGGCGCAGATGAGTGAGTCGATTTTGATCCATTACCTTTCCTCAAGCCAAATTCACAACGGCAGACTCGCGAGTCGCCGACTGTGCTGAATGTTGAAACCAGGCCAGTTGCGCATGCAGATTGACCACTTCGCCAATCACCAGCAATGCTGGCGTCGGGGCGCTGAGCGCCAGTTGTTCGAGATTCGCCAGCGAGCCGGTCAGTACCTGCTGATCCTGTCGCGTACCACGCCCAATCACCGCGACCGGTGTATCGGCGCCACGACCATGGGCGATCAATTCCCGGCTAATTTCCGCCGCTTTTACCGTGCCCATATAGATAGCCAGCGTCTGCCGCGCACGCGCCAGCGAAGGCCAGTCAATCCCCGCGCCGTCCGTTCGGCAGTGGCCGGTGATAAACAGAACGCTTTGCGCATAATCACGGTGGGTGAGTGGAATTCCGGCATAGGCGGTGGCACCTGCCGCCGCAGTTACGCCCGGCACCACCTGAAAGGGAATACCGGCGGCAGCGGCGGCCTGTAGCTCCTCGCCGCCGCGTCCAAAAATAAACGGATCGCCCCCTTTCAGGCGCACAACCCGCTTGCCTTTTGCGGCGAGGGAAACCAGTAGTTGATTAGTCTCTTCTTGTGCGACGGAATGCGCGCCAGCGCGTTTGCCGACGCAAATTTTGTCGGCGTCGCGACGGGCCAATTCCAGTATCTCCTCGCTCACCAAATGGTCGTACAGCACCACATCGGCCTGTTGCATGACCTGTAATCCACGCAGCGTTAACAAGCCGCTATCGCCCGGCCCGGCACCGACTAAAATAATTTCGCCTTGCCCGCGCTGCGGGTGATCAAGACTGGCATCCAGAGTGCGTTTCGCCCCGTACTCATCGCCGGCTGCGACCTGGCTGGCAAACTGACCATTAAACGCCGTTTCCCAGAAGCGGCGGCGCTCTGACATTTTGCCGAAACGCTGTTTAACTTTATCGCGCCACTGTCCGGCGATCTCCGCCATCTGCCCAAGCCTGGCAGGCAGTAACGCTTCCAGTTTTTCACGCAGTAAACGCGCCAGTACCGGGGCGGTGCCGCCGGAAGAGATCGCCACTACCAGCGGAGAGCGATCAACAATAGAGGGGAAGATAAATGAACATTTCGGCTGGTCATCCACCACATTTACCAACAAGTAGCGCTGGGTGGCGGCATCAAACACACGTGCATTCAGCGCGGCATCGTCGGTAGCGGCGATCACCAGAAAAACCCTCTCAAGCTGCGTTTCGGTAAAGGCCTCCGCCAGCCATGTCACCTCATCACTTTCGACCAGGCGCGCAAGCTCATCGCACAACTCACGAGCGGCAATACGCACGCGGGCGCCCGCGCGACGCAGTAATTCAATTTTACGCGCTGCCACATCGCCGCCGCCGACCACCAGCACCGGTTTCTGTTTCAGATCGGCAAAAAGAGGGAGATAGTTCACATCGACCCTATATAAATAACAAAAAGTTAACGCGACTATACGACCCCGCGCTGAGCGAGATGAAATTACGAATTGGAATGAGTAGTTACCGAATGGAATAACGCTCCAGCTAAGCTGAGAACATTTTGTGCTTAGCGAATGATATTTCGGCAGTTTAGGAACAAATAAAATTGTGTAACCGCCATCACAATTTCATACTATCCGCGCAATTTTTTTCGTGCACGCGTCAGAGGATGACGCATAAGGACATGGGTATGCTTTCCACATTGCGCGCGGCCGCGTGGGTTATATTAGCCGCACTGCCTGCCGAGGTTATCGCTTCATCGGCGCTTCCCGCCGCTCACCCCTACGGCCAGATGGCCGAAGAACAGATTCGCCATATCGCCACTTGGTTTCCGGGGCGCATGGCCGGTAGCCCCGCCGAAATGCTCACAGCTGATTACTTGCGGCAGCAGTTTGAACAAATGGGGTACCACAGCGATACGCGGGATTTCAAAACCCGTTATGCCTGGCATGAGAGTAACGGGCAAACGGTTTGGCATCATGTCACCGCACGTTCCACAATTGCGGCGCGAACCGGCGAAGCGCCTCAAGAGATTGTGATCGTCGCGCATCTGGATACCTGGACACCGCAAAGCGATGCTGATAATCAGAAAAACCTCGGCGGGCTGCGGCTGCAGGGCGTGGATGATAACGCGTCCGGGTTAGGCGTCATGTTAGAGTTGGCCCAACGGCTTCAACCACTTTCGCTCCATTATAGCCTGCGCTTTGTGGCGATTAGCGGCGAGGAGATTGGGCAGCGCGGCACTAGCGACTATATTGCGCGTATGACGGCGCAGGAAAAGAAAAATGTGTTATTGGTGATCGATCTGGATAGCCTGATTGTCGGTGACCGTCTCTATTTTGATAGCGGGCGCACCACACCGGCACCGGTCGTGAAACAGACCCGTGACCGGGCGTTGGCTATCGCGCATCGTTATGGTATCAAAGCCACCCGCCGTCCGGATAATGCGCGCGATGGCTTTCCCGCTAATCCGTTTGAACAAGCAGGTTTTCCACTGCTGTTGGTGCGCGCCACCAACTGGGCGTTAGGCAATCAAGACGGTTTACAGCAACGCGCCGTGTCGCCGCATTTTCCCCACGGCACCACCCGCTATCAAACTGAGTATGATAATCTGCTGTGGATCGATCACTGGCTGCCGGGACGCATTACTGCGCGTGCCCGTAATAGTGTGCGTATTCTGCTGCCGTTAATTATCGAACTCGCTAATCCGGGTAAGAAGGAGGTGAAATAATGTATATCGTTAGCCTGAGTTATCACCGACCCACAGAAGAAGTCGACGCGTTGTTAGCGCCGCATATCGAATGGTTGGATCGTTATTTCGCCGCCGGGGTGTTTATTGCTGCCGGTCGAAAAGATCCGCGTACCGGCGGGATTGTGTTGGTCGATGATATTGGAAGCGATCGGTTGAATACGATTTTGGCGGAAGATCCGTTTGTCGCTGTGGCCGATTATGAGGTGACTAAGGTGAATATTACCCGCGCCAGCGAGGCGTTTAGCCAGTTGGTTAAGGGGTAGGGTTGCCTCTGCCGGGGCTGTCTCTGTGATGTCTCACTGATCTAGCTTTGCTAAAAGCAGCAAAATCAACGGCGTTTCTCTCGCCTGAAGGGCGAGCGAGTTAAGGGCCATAAGCGTGGCCCTTAACAATCCGCGCTTACGGCAGGCGCACCGCCCGCTGCGCGGGTGCCTTCGCCATCGCCGTTTTCCAACGGACCGGTTCAGTCTCAGCGGCGCTAATGCCTCTGGAAGGTCAACACCCACGCTTTAGCACCAGAGTTAAGGTGAGCACCCTGTGTCCGCCATCCGCAGCGCCGAAGGTTGAGTGAAGGCCAGGATGGGGCGGCAGGGAAGCCGCCACAAGGCCGGGCGGGACAGGACGTCACGTCCCGGGCGGTCCGGCAGGCCGGAGTGAAACCTGAGGGGACCGCGCAACGCGCGGCGTGAGGACCAGCGGCACGCGGGATTGTTAAGGGGAAAGGTGCGTTTCCCCTTAACCCGTCCGACGCGGAGCGGTGGCCGGAACGCCGTTGACCTTAATGGAAATTGACGTTCCCTTGCTTATTGAAGCCGGAAAATCAACGGTGTTTCTCTCACCTAAATGGCGAACGAATTAGAGCGTTTCCCCTACTCATGCAACCCACACTCACGCTTCAGCCCGAAGAAACGCGTCTCCTCTTCCGCCATTCCCGGCTCCCACTTCCGGGTAGTATGCGTATCCCCGACCGAAAGATACCCCTCATCCCACAACGGATGGTAGCTGAGACCATTTTGCTGCAAATATTGGTAAACCTGACGGTTATCCCAATCAATAATCGGCAGAATTTTAAAAACGCCACGCTGTACCGCCAGCACCGGCAAGTTAGCGCGGCTACCGGATTGATCGCGCCGCAGTCCGGCGAACCAACTCTGCGCGCCCAGCGTTTCCAGCGCCCGGTTCATCGGTTCAACCTTATTGAGCTGATTATAACGTTCAATGCCTTCTACGCCCTGCTCCCACAGTTTGCCATAGCGTGCCTCTTGCCAGGCGGGAGAGTGCTCGGCGCGAAATACCTTCAGGTTCAGGTTCAACTGTTCGGTCAACGCATCAATAAACTGATAGGTTTCGGGAAACAAATAACCGGTATCAGTCAAAATAACCGGAATATCTGGCCGCTGGCGTGTCACCAAATGCAATGACACCGCCGCCTGAATCCCGAAACTGGAAGAGAGGACAAACTCACCCGGCAGATGTTCCAGCGCCCACGCCACCCTCTGCTGGGCGGAGAGTTTTTCCAGTTGCGTATTAATTTCCGCCAGCGCCATGACACGCTCGACTTTAGGTAACGCATTCAGTTCAGCGAGATTGAGTACAGACATCATCCCCTCCGTTATTGCCAAAAATCACGCGCCGGATCGAGAACCGGGTTAACAATTTGCGCCCGGATAGTGAAATCGCCAAACCCTTCATCAGCTTCGCGCTCTTTCGCCCAGCGACCAATGAGTTCATCAAGATTGGTGAGGATTTCATCTTCAGTGATATTTTCGCGATACATACGCGGAATCCGGGTACCAATTCGGTTACCGCCAATATGCAGGTTATAGCGTCCCGGCGCTTTCCCCACTAAACCTATCTCCGCCAGCATGGCACGCCCGCATCCGTTCGGACAACCGGTAACGCGTAACACTATGTGCTCTTCTCCCACACCGTGCCGCGACATCACTTCCTCCACCCGTGTGACAAACGCTGGTAAGAAGCGTTCAGCTTCCGCCATTGCCAACGGGCAGGTTGGAAACGAGACGCACGCCATCGAGTTTTCGCGCTGCATGGTGACATTTTCCATCAGGCCATGTTGGCGTGCGAGTTGCTCAATTTTTTCCTTTTGGCTTTCCGGCACGCCCGCCACGATCAAGTTCTGGTTCGCGGTCAGCCGGAAATCCCCTTGATGGATCTTCGCGATCGCCGCAACACCGCTTTTTAATGCGCGATCCGGGTAATCCAACAGACGCCCATTTTCGATAAACAGGGTTAAATGCCACTGTTTATCAATCCCTTTCACCCAGCCGAAACGATCGCCACGGGTGGTAAACTCATAGGGACGGATCGGCTCAAATTTAATACCGGCACGTTTTTCCACCTCGGCTTTAAAGGTTTCTACGCCGACGCGCTCAAGGGTATATTTGGTTTTGGCGTTTTTACGATCGGTACGGTTACCCCAATCGCGCTGCGTGGTCACCACCGCTTCGGCGACCGCTAAGGTTTTATCCAGCGGTAAATAACCAAACTCGCTGGCCGTACGCGCATAGGTCGCTTTATTACCGTGCTCAATAGATAACCCGCCGCCAACCAATAGGTTAAAACCGACTAATTTGCCCTTTTCGGCAATCGCCACGAAATTTAAGTCATTCGCATGCAGATCCACATCATTATGCGGCGGCACCACTACCGTGGTTTTAAACTTACGCGGCAGATAGGTTTCACCCAGAATTGGCTCTTTATCGGTGGTGGCAACCTTTTCCTGATCCAGCCAAATCTCAGCATAGGCGCGCGTCTGCGGCAGCAAATGCTCGGAGATTTTCTTCGCCCATTGGTACGCTTCCTGATGCAGTTCCGATTCCACCGGGTTAGAGCTACAGAGCACGTTACGGTTAACGTCATTGGCGGTGGCTAACGCGTCCAGCCCCACTTCGTGCAACATCTGATGCGCCGGTTTGACATTTTTCTTTAAAATGCCGTGAAACTGGAATGTTTGACGGTTAGTCAAACGAATGCTGCCATATAGCGTGTTATCTGCGGCGAATTTATCAATCGCCAGCCACTGCTTCGGAGTAATAATCCCGCCCGGCAGACGGCAACGCAACATCATGGCATGGCGCGGCTCCAACTTCTGCTCGGCGCGCTCGGCGCGAATATCGCGGTCATCTTGTTGGTACATGCCATGAAAGCGGATCAACAGGAAATTGTCGCCATTGAAGCCGCCGGTTAGGCCTTCATTCAAATCTTCGGCGATGGTGCCGCGCAGATAGTTACTCTCTTTTTTCAGGCGTTCCGCATCGGCTAATTTCCCTTCAACCACCAGCGGTCCCGGATGTTTATCGCTCATTAATATACGTCTCGCTGATAACGGCGCTCAATGCGCAGCTCACTTAAAAATTCGTCCGCCGTTTCGGAGTCCATACCCCCGTATTCGGCCACCACGTCCAGTAATGCCTGCTCAACATCTTTCGCCATTCGATTGGCGTCGCCGCAGACATAGATGTGCGCGCCCTGCTCAATCCAGCGCCACACTTCCGCCCCTTTCTCGCGGATTCGATCTTGTACGTATATTTTATGCTGCTGGTCACGGGACCAGGCTAAATCAATATGGGTCAACAACCCCTGTTTAACATATTTCTGCCATTCGACCTGATACAGAAAATCTTCCGTAAAGTGTGGGTTGCCGAAAAATAACCAGTTTTGCCCCTCGGCACCGTCATTCTCACGCTGCTGCATAAAGGCGCGGAAAGGCGCAATACCGGTACCCGGCCCGATCATGATCACCGGCGTGGCCGGATTAGCAGGCAGACGGAAATTATCGTTATGTTCGATAAAGATCCGCACTTCGCCATCTTCTTCCAACCGGTCGGCGAGGAAGCTTGATGCGCCGCCCGCACGTGGTCGGCCATCAATTTCATACCGTACCGCGCTGACGGTGATATGTACTTCGTTTTCGGTTTCCGCCTGCGAAGAGGCAATCGAGTAGAGGCGCGGCGTTAACGGGCGTAACAAGGCCACCAACTGGTCCGCATGCAGTTCAGTCGGGGCCTGACGCGCCATATCGACAATCGGCGTGCTCTGCGCATACTGCTGCAGTTTCGCCTTATCAGCCACCAGCGCTAGCAGGGCTTCATTGCGCGACAAGTGAGCAAACTTTTCGACAATCTGCGGCGTATTCACCGTCAGTTCAAAGTGCTGTTGTAGCGCCTCGGTCAATGACAGCGTTACGCCGTTAACCTCAACCTGTTCATCGCCTTTCAGCCACACTAATTCAACCAATTCCTGAACCAGCGCCGGATCGTTCTCGAACCATACACCTAATGCGTCGCCCGGTTGATAGCGTAGACCGGAGTCGCCAAGATCGATCTCAATATGGCGCACATCTTTATCAGAGTTGCGACCGGTAATTTTCTGGTTAACTGCCAGGCTGGCGGTGAGCGGCTGCTCTTTGGTCCAGGGGCTGCTAAACACTTCATCGACGCTGCCTGCAGCGGTCACCGCCGCCACCGCCGGCGTTTCCGCTGGCAGACGTTTTTTCAGTAACTCGACTACCTGCTTACGCCACTGCGCCGCCACTTCAGCGTATTCCACATCGGCATCAACGCGATCCAGTAAACGCTCGCCGCCGAGTTCCGCCAATTTGGTGTCGAAATCCTTCCCGGCCTGACTAAAGAATTCGTATGAAGTATCACCCAAACCAAATACCGCGAAGGCGGTGTCATTCAGCTTCGGCGCTTTTTTCGACAGTAAAAATTTATGCAGCGCCACGGCTTCTTCCGGCGGCTCGCCTTCGCCCTGGGTCGACGTCACCACCAGTAACAGCTTTTCTTGGGCGATTTGCTTAAATTTATAGTCACCTGCATTCACCAGGTTCACATTCAGCTTTGCCGCCAACAGGTCATCACGCAACTGTTCCGCCAGGCGACGCGCATTACCGGTTTGGGAAGCCGAAAGGATAGTTACGCTGGCGACCGATGCCGGGGCTGGCGCGCTAACGGTGGCGCTGCCCGGCGTTTGATTGAGCATCCCCCAAAAGTAGCCTGAAAGCCAGGCCAACTGCGTTGTGGAGAAATCCTGAGTCGCCGCCTGTAAGCGCGCGAGTTGTTCCGGATTAAGCGGAAGCAGAGAACTTGGGGGAGCCTGAGTCGTCATTGCGTTGAAAATTCCAGTATCAGTAGTCCGGGCCGTTAAACAGACGGAAGAAAGGGTAGGTTACCGAGTCGCATAATAACGACTAAATAAAGGTTAGAAATAATAAATAACCAAAATGCCTAAGCGTTTTTAGGGGTAAGGGATAGCGGTTTAACTGGTTAGTGATTGGGTTTTTAATCAATGAGTTATCTATTGAAACCATCCTCACCGCTTCTTTGACGGCGGTTTTTATGAGAAACGGGTGCGAAAAAAGGGCTTTTCCGGTAGACTTCGCCGGTTTTTTGCAAGATTGAGACCGCAATTATGGCTACCACGCTTTTTAAAGATTTCCAGTTCGAAGCCGCACACTACCTGCCACACGTACCCGCAGGGCATAAGTGCGGGCGCCTGCACGGGCACTCCTTTATGGTTCGGCTGGAAATTACCGGCGAAGTGGATGCACACACCGGCTGGGTGATGGATTTCGCTGAACTGAAAGCGGCCTTCCAGCCGCTGTATGATCAGCTTGACCACCATTATCTCAATGAGATCCCCGGGCTGGAAAACCCAACCAGCGAAGTGCTGGCGCAGTGGATTTGGCAACGCATGAAACCACTGCTGCCTGAACTCAGCGCCGTGCTGGTTAAAGAGACCTGTACCGCAGGCTGCGTGTACAAAGGCTGATGCTTCCGCGGCGCTCTGCCGCGGTGAGACGATTAACGGGCGAAGTGCCCCACTTCATCAGTCATAATCCCTTTTAATAGCTCCACCAGTTCCTCGCGGTTCTCCACTGCTCGGGCGCGCTCCGGCCCGGTGCAGTGTTCAGCCCAAAATGCCGCGCTTTCCACACCATAGTAATCGTAGTAACTTCGGTAGGCGATGTAATAAAACGCCACTTCTTCCGCTTTCGTCTGCGGGCGGGCAAGTACCCCTTGCTCGATTTTCTGACAGAGCTGGTGCCGCCGTAACAAATTATCCGTTACCTGGTTACCACCGTAATCAGTGCCATCCGATATAATAATAAAAACCTTACGTCGGTTGACGCCTTTCATCATCTCCGGCACCGCCCGCACCAGACCCATAGCGATAAACGCCCCTCCTCCTACTCCTGTCATCTGCTGAAGTTGATTCACGCTATCCGGTTGGTTCGTCAACCCGATCAGCCAGGCACGTAGTATCGGAGCCTCAATAGGATTACGACTCGGCGGTCGGTCATAATTCCAGCCAGCTTGACGACACATGTTGTCAAAAAGACGGTGGCCGAGGTCATGTCCGGGTGGCAGATCAATAAAGGTCCACGGTAAGGGAAAGCTGATAAGCGCTTCATCAGTAAACATTTTTTCTAGCGTGGCTTCATAATCTATCGCCTCATCATGTAACAGGGAGTGATAACGCTCATGCTGCGCATGAACCCGCAGCGCGCGGTCATACTCACCGCGAATAATCGCTTGAGAATCGGCGGAAAAAATATCTGACCAGGGTTTATCTTCGGTTTTACAGGTATATTTCCAGCGCCCGTGCGATTCATTAAACGTAATGTCTCCGTTATTAATACACCACCTGTTTACCATCGTGAAATAGTCCATGCCCGGAAAACCGTTTCTAACGAAACTGTTGTAGTACGAGAAACGTCCACGATCCATATAAAACATCCTGGCATTATGCCGGCTTGCCTCATCAAGGCCATTGTATTGATCGGTAATCTGCTTATCGGCCCAGAATCCATAATTAATCGCGTACTCTTTTTTCGGTACTACCAGCATTGAACAATCAAACTCCTGGCCGCCAGCCTCATTACGCCGGTCAGTCCGCAGCGGCACCCCATTGGCGTAGGGTACAATAGCGATTTTATTTTGGTCATTATTAATTAGCACCGACTCACTAATTTCTTTGACTATTGGTCGCACCTCCCGCAGGTCTTCTGAGAAGTTAATCACAAACACATAATCGGCAGGTTTCATACTGTATTTTCTGGCATGAGACGGGCCGGTACTAATATCCAGTTCCCGGCTTAGCCCGGCAATAACGCCAACATCAAACAATAGCGGCACCTTAACCGTCGCGGCTAACTGGTAGTCAATATATTCCAAACCGTTAGTCAGTTCCTTTATTTCTTCAGTATGAATATCTAGTTGCGGCCGCGACAGAATGGAGGGCAGATAGTAGCGAATATAGGCCTCGGTCAGCGCCTGCGCCTCTTCCCGTTCGTTTTCCGTCATGACCTTTTTTCCGTTGGCAGAAATCGCCAACGACGCTTCGCCCACCGCATTGATTAAGCGCGCTTTCTGCGCCAGCGCATTCGCGCTATCGATACCCAGCATCATCATGGCTAAAATAGCCGGGATAATAATCGCGAAAGCAGGCATTATCGCGCCATGCTCAGCCAAAAGTCGTTGTTTAATCTTTTTAATTATTAAAGGCATCGCCTTATCTCCCAGGGCTTTTCAATTTTTTTATACATCGCTTTCCCATTCTTTATGCAGATCAGCGCAGGTATTTCTGACGGGCGATACTTTTCCGTCCACACCCCATTGTTATCCTGTAAGTAATGCGCCGGGCCGTTAAATATTTCGCCAGCGCGATGAATATCAATAAAAGTAACGGTAATCTTTTTCTGTAACTGTTGGCTAAAATAGAGTTGACGGCTAATGTCACGCACCAGGCGGCTTTGCGCCGGGATAGCGGAATCAATAAACACGATGGCTTCAACGTTTTTTTTCGATGTATTTTTCCGCGCGGTTGCCGGGTATGCCGTGAGTAGCAGAAGAAATAACATTATCAGATAGCGTTTGATCGCCATTTCGTCATCCTCCTGATATTAACGACGTACTGCAACCGCAGAAACCACCACCCGCTCTGGTAATATTCTCGCGCCCTGTAGCAGCCGATTAAGCGATCCTTTGGGTACCGGCACGCTAAGCGTAACCTGGTACAACGGCAACCAACGCGCGCGGCTGGTCCACGGCGATAGCGCGACCAGAGTATCAAGCGGTTTAACCGGCGAGAGTTGGCAACCCGCCATGCCGCCGGAGAAGAGCGAATAATTTTCGACCTGTTTCTGCTCTCCGGTGCTAAAAGAGACCATTTCAACCGTCAGGCAAAAGGTCTGTGCGGCGTTATCGGCCAACATGGTTTTTGCCAGTTGAGTGAGTTGTTCCACGTCCATACGGCTGAGCGGGTCAACACCGTTATACAGTGCGCTGCGCTCGCGTATCACCGAAACCAATGAATGACTGACCGCCTCAGTTCTTCCTTTAAAAGCAAGAAAGAACCCATATTCAACCAGTGCCATACACAGAGTTATCAGAACAGTAAAAACCAATGCGGCCTCAATGGTTACCGAGCCGGTACGGCACGCCGCCACACGCCGTACCCTGCGATAGTAATGCTCAATCATCCTTAAATTTCTCATTGAGTTCATACTCCTGAATATAAATCAGTCGACGTGACAGCGAAGCGCGTAACGCGCTAGCAAAGGCTTTAGTGCCGGGAATAACATCGATAAATAACAAGGGGCGGTAATCGTAATCGACCTGATAAAACGCCAGCTTTTTGCGCGTTGAGTCCGCATCGCACGCGCCGTCCACCGCTTGTGCAACGTCTTCGCAAAAACTGACCTTTGCGCTAAGTTTTTTGGGATCAATAAAACCGGCCCATAGGCGGGATTCATGGTCAAGCGTTTGCTGAAAAATCACGTTATAATCGACGCCACGCTTGGCGCTAAACGCACTATTACGCGCCGAGGTGGACAAACTGAGATCGATGGTCGATGAAATAACCATATAACGGCCTATTTCAAAGGCAAAAAATACAAAGAAGAAGAAAATAACCACCACAAACGAAAACTCAATGGTCACCACACCCTGGCGACAATATATTTGCCGAACCCCTGCCTTAAAAAATAACAATAGCCTTGCCATAAACGCTCCCTGTAATTAACACCGCTTAATAACGCACTAAATGGATGCCAGATTGCTCTCTATTTCAAAAAGGGATGAAACTAACGTATCCGGATAATGCGTGAGATTTTCGCGTTTAATCATCTCCTTCGCGTACCGTAAATCACCACTTTTTACCAACGCAAAAATAAGATTATGTGTCATATGATTGTCACGATAGCCGCGTAAATAGAGCGGTAGTAAGAGCTGAATCGCCTGCGTGTAACGCCGCTCAGCAATGTGTACTAACGCCATATTGTTCAATATCTTCTCTTCAGGATAGAAAGCATTACGCGCCTGCTCAAACGCTTTTAGCGCGCTTTTTAACTCACCCTTTTCTGCCAGCACAATACCACGCAAATTTAACCCTTCGGCATTATTAGGTTCACGCTCAATCGCCATGTTTACAAACTTAAGCGCCGAGTCATAATTTTTCTGCGCCACCAAGTTTTTACTTTGCAGAAGATACACCTTAACGGGCGGTCTGTTTTTTAGCAGCGGCGTAAGATAATGCAGCGACGAGTTAAAGTTACCGACCAGATAATAATATTCCGATAGCCGAAAACGAACCTCAGGATCCTCTTTTTTCTGTAGGGACTCGCGATTAAGCGTAATAAGACTCTCATAATTTCGCGTCTTTAACAGTACCCGCTCTTTCTCGGCGCTATTTCGATTGTCCACCCCTGTGGCACCATCAACGCGATAGTTTTGTTGCGTACAACCGGCATTAAAAAATAGCGTGACTAACAGCAACAGATAAGAGAGTAGATTACCGCTTTTCATCATTAAAATATCCTCATTACGCCAGGTGCGGCGACCACAATGACCACGGGGAACATGAAGAATAAAATCAGCGGTACACTCATCTTGGCGCCCAAACTGCCGACTTTCTCTTCCAGAGTCAGTAATTGTACCTCGCGAATATCTCGTGCCAGGGTGATCAGTTGATCATAAACCGAAGAACCATATTGCAGGCTCTGCGCAAGCGTTGCGCACAGCATCCGGTTCTCCATTGACGGGAGTTCCTGATAAAAACGTCGTAATCCGTCCGCCAACCCGCTCACTTCGCTACGCTTTACCAGCCGCTCCATAAAAGGGGCAAAATCAGGATTGATGCCCACCATCTTTTGGCTAAGAAAAACAAATGCCGCTTCCAGACTCATACCGCATTGCACACAAATCGCTAACAGATCCACCAGCCACGGAATCTCACTACTCATTTTTTTTACCCGCCGGTTTACCATCCAACTGCGTAATTTACCCGGCAGTATAATGGCGACCACCAGGGTCAGAGCGCCGGCCATCATTTGCTGGTTTTGGCTCAGTTCAAGTCTGAACAGGTAATTTGCCGCCAGGGCGGAGAAGAATAACAACACCATGAGACCAACTTTATAGATGATACTGGCATCTAACTTACGAAAATAACTGAGCATCCGGTTCTTCTTTTCCAGAATCAGCTCGGCCTCGTGATTATTTTTTAATTGTTGCAACCGTTTTTCTGCGGGATCTTTGGCTAACAACGTAATCATTGCCGAAAGGCGACGCACGCGTTGTCGGCGATGAACCATCAACCAGACCATGCCAGTGCCGGACAGTAACAGGATAATCATCAGTGCTCTTATGAGCATAATTACATTCCCCTCATCAAAAACTTAATAATCATCATGCCGATCAACTCGCTACCAATCAGGTAATACAAAATGACCTGTCCCCTTTCCTCATGCAGAATAAAGTCAAAATTCTCCGGGCTAATAAACTTCAGTAGCAATAAAAAAACAAAAGGTATTGCGCCGGTGATTTTAGCCGCCATACGCATCTCTGACGTCATCGATAACATTTTCTTTTCCATTGCGACCCCGGTAGAAATCGATTTTTGTAGTTTCGTCAACACCTCTTTTAAGCGACCGCCATTCCGTATATTCAGAATGATGGCAACAATGAAAAAGTAATACTCTCGATAGGGATAACGTCGCCATGAATCGTAGAAAACCTGTTCAGGATTATCGCCAAGGTTTAAACGCCGTCCGATAGTACCAAACTCTTTACCCAGTTTTGTCTCGCTGACTAATGCATAATCCGTCATTGCCTGCAGAAACGTGCGCCCCGATGAAATAGCGCCAGTGATCGTGGTCAGCGCTTCATTGAAATTGAGATTAAAATTTTTTCGCTTCCGTTTCTTTAATACTGAATAAAAGAGAAAAAAGGTCATTATTATCACTATGGGCGCGACCCATTGTCTGGGTAATCCGATATAAAGCTGATTAGCCATTATCACCATGCCGCTGATTAACAGTGGCATGAGCATATTGCGTAGAAACCGTTTTTTATCATCCGGTTCAAATACGCTAGCTATCACATAGATCCGCCCGACCAGCAATAAGGTTATTTTTTGCCCAAGCGTCTCGCCAACGGTGCTTTGATGTTGGCCCATTAATACTTTAAGTGAGCGGATACGTCGACCGCGGAAACCGGTGGCGCGGTTGGTCATTAAACGACGTTGTATCAGCACCCAAAAACAGATGAAGGCGAACAAAATCAGGACAATAAATAGACCACGCATAAGGATTATCCAAATAGGGTTTTGAGATACTTTTCACAGCCGTGCGCCATCGCTTTGCGATAAACCGCAGACCGGCTGGAAAGCCCCGGGCTGGCAAAGGCACCGCTAACCTTATCGGCATGAGACGCGCTATCGACCTCGAAGGTAAAAATATCCTGTAATACGATGGTTTCGCCTTCCTGCCCCATCACTTCGCTAATGTGCGTGATCTTTCTTGAGCCATCATGCAGACGCGAAACCTGCACAATGAGGTTGACGGCCGAACTGATATTGCGACGGATCGCCTCAATCGGTAAATTTAACCCCGCCATCATCACCATATTTTCGATACGTGCCAGCGCATCGCGGGGTGTATTGGCATGCAGCGTGGTCATCGAGCCATCGTGGCCGGTATTCATCGCCTGTAGCATTTCGAAAGTTTCACCGCCGCGGCACTCGCCGACAATAATACGGTCAGGACGCATACGTAACGTATTAACCATCAAATCCCGCATTGTGACCTGGCCACTTTGTTCTGCGCCCGCCATGCGTGTTTCCAGCCGCACCACATGCGGCTGTTGAAGCTTTAATTCCGCCGCATCTTCCAGGGTGATGATGCGTTCATCGCTGCCGATATGCTGCGAGAGGGCATTAAGCAAGGTGGTTTTCCCGGCGCCAGTACCACCGGAAATCACAATATTGACCTGACATCTGGCGGCAATACTCAGGAAGTTCGCCATTCGCTCATCCATCGCTCCCCAGTTGACCAGGTCAAGAAAGGTGCGTGAAACCTTACTAAACTTACGAATCGAAATCGCCGTGCCGTCCAGGGCAATCGGCCCGATAACCACGTTCAGGCGGCTACCGTCGCTCATCCGTGCGTCAACCAGCGGCTGCGACTCATCAATACGCCGACCAACGCGGCTCACCAGCCGTTTCGCAATTTCAGTCAGTTGATGATTATCAATAAAGCGTCGGTTGGTTTTCACCAGCTTACCGCCGGTTTCGATAAAGATGCGGTCCGGGCCATTCACCAAAATATCGCTAATACTGCTGTCTTCCATTAACTCACGTAGAGGCCCCACGCCGGCAATTTCATCCGCAATAGCGGCAGCCAGCATTTGCGTCTCTTCAGTCGGTAAATAGCGATTGGTTTCCAGCCCGATCTGCTGGATCACACTGACAACTTCTTTTATCAGCGCTATTCTGTCAGCCATCAACCGCTCAATAACATCCAGATCCAATCGCGGCAATACCGCGTTGCGCATAGTGCGCATTAACTCATCGTAAGTATGATTCATGGTTATTGCTTCCTGGCCGTCAACCCAAACCAATTAAACGCTTTCCCTGCTTCGCTAGACGGTGAATTTCGCCCAAGGGTTAAATTCGTCAACTGCTGTAATATCGCGTTATGCTTGCCGCTAAAACTGAGTGGATTCGCCGGATCGCCATTTCCTTTAATGAAAGGAATCACAATATCCACCGGGCGCCCCAACAGGCTGGCGACCTCTTCCTGATTAATCGCCCCACTCATCATTGGCTGATTTTGGTTAAAACAAATAACGATCTTTCTTACCCGACTCAGGCTGCCTTGCGCGTGTTGGTGATAATCAATTAATTTCTTCGCATTGCGAATGGCGGCCAAATCATGATTACACACTAAAATCACACAATTAGAGTGCTGTAATGCATTTTCAAGCTCGCTGGTTTCGGCGTTATACAGCGTATGGTCAAATAACACGAAATCGTAACCGTCATATAACGGCAGCGAAAACGCCCAACGATGTTCACGCTGTTCATATAAGGCATACAGGTTTTCCTGTAGCTTAGTCACTTCGCTCCCGATCTCTTTTTTCGCAATCAGGTCAAGGTTTAGCGTGCCGCCCAATCCCTGAACCAGTAACAGCGTACTATTACGTTGCTTCACCAGGTTGCTGGCCAGATGGTAACTCAGTGATGAGTTACCGACGCCGCCCTTACATCCCAACACGCTAATTTTGATTGCGCTGCGCGCGGTTTTCAGGATGCCGGTTTCATTATCAAAAATAGCTCCGAGGGCGGAAAATTGTTCCGGATGATAATAAATATAATGAATACCGGCAGCGTGGCATTTACTGGCAAACACTAACGAGTCATGATTACCAATGGCGATGCAAACAGTACTACGCGAGATGAGCAGCTCAATTTTATTAAAAAACCGGTCGCTCTCCGCCTCACTTTCAATATCAAAAATAAAATAGTTAATATTCCCTTGCAGAGTAGCCACATCAAAGGTATTGGGATGGACCGCATAGCGCTCGACCGTAGTGGTTCCTCTAATTTCAAGTTGGCTGCAAATTGCCTCCATCACCTCACTGCGTGCGGATACCACAACTGATATAGATGTATCCCTGGCGACTTTTCCGGGAGTGTGTTGAAAAAGTAGCATGACAAAACGACCTCAACTGAAGATTAAAAAAGCGCCTTATCTTTATTTACTAAAGACATATAAAGATTATTATCAATTGCGCAGCCGATTTTATCCTTATCGTTCAAAGCATAGTTTTGTTGATGATAATGACAAAAGCGGGGAAATTGATGAGGCTCAATCGCCAGCGTTATTAATGCATTGGCACCTTTATTCGCCATCAGCTTATCCATAACAATATCGCTTACCCCGACACCCATCCCGATGAGTCGGGTTTTAAATTGCGTGGCAAGTTCATCAACATCATTGCGCTGCCAGGATAAACGTATCCGCCCACCGAGCAGTTGATAGTGGCTAATTAACTCCGCCAGCACAATTTCTTGATCAACCGTATTACGGCTATTCAGCGGATATTCCCGCCCCAAAGCCGAAAACGCGGGCGCAGAAAAAATCAGCATAAGGAATAAAAAGGTTACTTTCATCATGTCTTTTCCCTGTCAGTAAATAAAGCCGCTCTGTTCCATAAACGCGATGGCTTCACGTCGGGCTTTATCTTTATGCACGCCATTGAGATTAAAAAACCGTGATAATAAGCTGCTGCTACTCACCGAGGGATACATAATATTACGCGGCGATACCGGGCGAACCAGATTAACCGTCGCCACCATAACCAGCTCGGTACGCTCACGCTGCGTGGTCGTATGGCGAAATAGCGCCCCTAAAATCGGCACATCGCCAATAAAGGGGATTTTCGCTAACGCTTCTCTTTCGGTTTCGTTTAATAAGCCGCCCAGCACAAAGCTTTCACCATCGGCAAGTTCAATCGTGGTACGCGCCTTACGGGATTTTAATCGCGGAATCGATAAGACCTCACCGTCTACCGAACTCACCTCTTGCGCCAGGGTCAACCTGACCTTTTGGCTGTTTTCGACTTTTGCCGCGACAAACATTTTGATGCCAAACTCTTTATAAGACACCTCCGTGCCGTCAAAAGAGCGCGTCACAATCGGCATTTCGCCGCCGACCAGAAAGTTCGCGGTTTCACCCGATAACACCGAAATGTTGGGTTCAGCAAGAATACGCGCCACCGACTCATTCCCCAGTGCCTGGATGATGGCAGTCAGTTTTTTGGCATCAAACTTAAACTGGTTAAGGACAAATTCCCCCATTTGCGAGGCCGAACTCCAGTCGATACCCAGGCTGTCGGCGTAGGTTTTATTCACCTCCACCAGCGTAATTTTTACGTTGACTTGGTTCGCCATCGGCAACGTCATGCGGTTTTGTAAATTCTTAAAGCTGACATAGTTCAGCGAGCGCAGGCTGATCTCGCCGACGGAAACCATATCATCATTATTATTGTCGCTCAGTTTGGTGGCGATCACTTCACGCTCTAATCCTAAGGCTTCGCCAACCAATTGATGTATTGAGTCGCGGCTCTCTTCATCTGCCGCCAGCCCGGAAAGAATGTAACTCCCACCAACTTTTTTCAGCTCAATGCGGCTACCGGGAAACTCATCCTGCACCTGCTGAGCCAGCCGCCCGATCAACGGATCAACCAATACCGTGACGCTACGCGTTTTGCCGCCCTGCACCAACAGAACCTCGCCGCGACCATTGGTTAGGCCATAAATCACCACCTCACGATCGCCAATGACCTGGTAATCCACCACATCCGGGCTAGAGGTAAATACGGTGTCGATGGTTTCATTCATTTTCAGCGTACGCGCGGCGCCTTTTTCCAGATAAATGGTTTCCGCACGCACCTGAACCGCGGGCAAAACCAATAAAAAACTGAGGAAAGCAAGGGCTATCGCACCAGCGGTTATCGTTCTCATCGTCCTCCCCTCCCTCTCAGTTCGGTCACCATTCCCGGCACCAATGTCCGCGACTGCCCCACTTTCAGCGGTGAGTTTGCCGACACCACCATCCACTCGCCTAAATGACTAACCGCCTGAATTTTCTCCATATCGGCATTTTCAATTTCCAGGTTATAGAACGGCAACCTCGCTTTCTCATTGAGGACTTTACCAACGCCTTCTAAAGGTTTAACCAGAGAAAAGAAACGCCGCTCGCTCAATACCTTGACGTATTTCACCATCGTTTTATCGACCGTCTGCCCCTGTCGATTGACCAGTTTATAATGGCTATTCATCGGCTCTTTTTGCGCGACAAAATAGCGCAACCAGACGTCGACCTTTTCCCCTTTCGCCAAACTCTCTAACCGAGAAACCTCCTCTGGCTGAACCGGAAACGCGTAGAGGAAAAAATCTTTTTGCACAGAGACCGTCTCTTTGGGTATCTGTTGAATATCCTGACGCGTAACCAGGGTACCCGCTTCAAGATCGCGAACGGCCTGATAGTGGCTTAAGTCAGCCGGCATCGGTTCACTAACCACACTTTCTTGCCCTTCCACCTGATGCGTTTGCTTACTGAAACTTTCCGCGGTTAGCCGTTCGCCGGTTTTAATCGTTTTCTGTGCGGTATAACGCTCTACCGTGGAAAATTTCGGTGTTTCTTCACCTCCAGTGAGGAGTAACCCTGCCCCACCTACTGCTAATAGCATCACGGCAATAATAACCAGCAGCCGTTGGTTCATACTGATACCCTTAATAAAACGACGGTGGCTAAATAGCCAAGGCCGATCGCTACGCCATACGGGACACTTTTTTTCCTGGTCGATTGTGATTTACCCAATGCCGCCAGGCGGACGCATAAAATAATTAACGCTATCGGTAAACCTGCCAGAGAAGTGATAAAGAGAAAAAAAAGGGTGCCGTCACGACTTAATGAAAGCGATAACGCCGCTAACAGTTTACTGTCGCCGGCCCCCATAATATTAAACACACTAAGTAAAAAGCCAATCACAAGGATGTATAACGCAGGTACAACGGTAATATTCCCTAATGTTGTATATCCAAGCGCTGCAGCGAGTACCCCGACCGCCAGTACCGTTTTATTTCCTATGATCCTGTAACGAATATCGGTATAACAGACAAACCCTAACAGCACACATAGCAAACCCACGATCAATGGCATTCAACGTCTCCGCCACACGCTAATCATTACTGGTTAACGGTATTGTTGATATTATCCGTCAATACCGAGAACTTATCGGTAATCGATTTAATGAAACTGCCATCTTCGCTACCAAACACCACCATCAACATACCGCTAATCGCCACGGCAATTACTGCATATTCAATCGCCGTTACGCCATCTTGCCGCTTTACAAACTCTGCCGCTTTATTTCGTAACGTCACCATGTTATTAGTTAATTTAACCGAAGTTAATAATATAACGTTTTTCATTTATTACTCTCGCCTTACAATTAAGATGAAATTTATTCTTACGTGCCACGATGCAAATCAACACTCCCCCAAAGGGTTGATTCGCAATATAGGTTAATCCTGCTCAGGAATAAAGTGACAGAAAGAGATAATTTTTCTGACAGAAAAGAAAAGTCATAAAAATATCATTACGCCTTACCCATTTATTTCCCCTATAATTAATAAAGCACATCAGGGAGAATTAAATAAAATCATTACAGGATTAGTTTAAAGCTCCACGTTAATATTAGTCGCTATAAAAATCGCTAATTAAATATTGCGTTCTGTTTATTTATCCGGGAGGGGTTATGTCCATTATCACACCGCCAATAAGAGGCAGCCTCCGGCATCATCTTATTGAACAGGTGATTGACCTAATATCCAGCGGCGCGCTACAGCCTGGCGATCGTCTTCCCTCAATACGAACGGTCAGTGAACGCGACGGCATCTCTCGCGGTACGGTGGTAGTCGCCTACAAAGATCTGGAAAGCCTGGGATATATCGAGGGTAAAGAGAGAAGTGGTTATGTGGTTAAGGAAGGCGTGATACGCCAGGATTCAGGTAGTGTGGGGGGCACAAAATGCCGTGATAACGCGCTTTTTGCCGAGGACGAATTAGGCGCGCTATGCCGCCGTTTTGCCGTTGCTAACCGACTACAGAGCCATGACACTGCTACGCTTTCAGCACATTTTATTCGTAAAACCATCAACCACTTTTATGCGCATATCGAAAGTAATGCGCGGCCGGAGAGTGGCGCAGCCCTTCAGCATGATTTAAAAAAGCAGCTTGCCCGTTACGCGAAACTCACTCGCGGTATTAGCTGCCAGACTGACAGTATGGTCGTCATGGCCTCCCAACAACAGGCACTCAGCTTAATTGCGCACTATGGTAAAACGCGTAATGCCAACCCAAGTATTATTTTGGAAGACCCCTGCTCTCCACATGTGGTGCACCTTTTCACCTCGCTGGGGTATGAGATTATTAATGTCAGCATCGGTGACAATGGCCTGGACGTCGCGGCTTTTCCTGACCGTCCGGTGGATTTTATCTACACGGCGCCGTCGTACAATTTCCCCTCCGGCATCGCCATCAGCCACGCGAATCGTGTACGGTTGCGGCAATGGAGCGAGCAACAGCATGCCCTGATTATTGAAGATGACGCCTGTTGTATGCCGCAGAACGGGCAGGTGGTTACACCACCGCTACAGCCTGTTTATCCAGCCCACCCTCTTTTCTATCTCCATCCGCTCGGTGAGTTAATCGGTAACAGTATCGATCTGAGTTTACTGGTCGCGCCGCCTGACCTTATTCAGCCGTTACGGCAGTTAAACGCGCTGAATGGCGGGCCAACAGCAATGATTAACCATCAGTTAGCGGCGGTCTTTCTGGGTTCCCATTATTTGATACGGTGTTGGGAGAAAATGCTGAAGGTGCGGCGCCGTAAATTTTGGCTGGCGGTGGAAGGGCTACGGCAATATGATCCGCAGCTTGAGTATCGCGGGTCGCCGCATGCGGCTTTTTTCAGTTTTACGCTCAGTTCCGGCCCTCTGCCTGCTGCGGTCGCCGAAGTTGTCTATCCGCTGGCGCTGTTTTGCCGTAATCCTTCACCCATCGACACGCCGCCGCGTTACGTTTATCCGATCGGCGCGTTAAGCATCAATGAGATTATAAAAATTAACGCCGGGCTGGCACCGCGCTGACCCGGCGCCGACGCCTCAGGCAATATTCAGGTATTTATGGGTCTGCATCGATAAACGCCAGTTACGCGCAATGCAGGTTTCAATACACAACCGCGTCGCCTCCTGTTTCTGGCTAATCGGCTGCAGGGCGATAATGCGCGATTTATCGTCGCTCAAGGTTGCCAGTAAGGCATCTAGCGCATCAACATCGCGCTGGCGTGCAACCGGATGCTTAATTTCATCGGCGCGGGTCAGCGCCTGCTGCAACACATCATAGCCACCACGCATATTGACCTTCGGCGAGACCGTCACCCACGTCTGCGCGCTACAGCGCACTTCATGGGTACCGCTGGTTTCTATCTGGCAACTGAAACCTTGTTGTTCTAACGCGAGGGTCAGCGGGGTTAAGTCATGAATCGCCGGTTCGCCGCCGGTGATCACCACATGGCGCGCGGTCCAGCCATGCTGACGGATAGTTTCGATCAGCATGAGCGCATCGGCGGCGCCCCAGGCGTCACTCTCCACGGTTTTAACCAGGATCTCAGAAAGCCGCGTTTCCCGATTAGCCAGCTTATCCCAGGTATGTTTAGTATCGCACCAGCTACAACCGACCGGGCATCCCTGTAGACGGATAAAGATTGCCGGGACGCCGGTATAAAAACCTTCGCCCTGCAATGTCTGGAACATTTCATTAATCGGGTACTGCATTATTCATTCACCGTGGGGAAAAACAGGGCGCAGATTATGGCAGATAGCGACAATTGCGCCAAATTTAGCGGTAAAAAACCGCACAAAGCGGTTATGGCTCAGCATAACGCTTGCCACTGTGGCGAGTTGGCGAACCAGTCGGCAAGAAAGTCAATCAACGCGCGCAACGCCGGTAATAGCTGGCGCCGTGAGCTATAAATGCCATAGATTCCCATATTGTCTAGTTGGTACTCTGGCAAAATCGGTACCAGTTCCCCGCGCGCCAGCCATTCCGCCGCCGAATGGAGTGGCTGCATACTGATTCCCGCGCCGGTCAATGTCGCGCTAAGCAAAAAGAAGGAGTCGTTAGCGCTGAGATTCCCGCTGACCGCGACAGCGGTTTGCCACTCGTCACGGGTAAAATGCCACAAGCTTTTACCAAAGTTGGAATAGGTCAGGCAATTATGGTGGCGTAAATCATCCGGCGACAGCGGTTGCCCATGTTGCGCCACCCACGCTGGCGAAGCGCATAATACTGAGCGACAAACGCCCAGCGGGCGCGCGATCAGGTTGGGTTCCAGTTCGCTGGCAATACGGAGCGCCAGATCGATGCGCTCTTCAACCAGATTAATACGCTGGTTGCTAATCTGCATATCGATCTGTACGCCGGGATGGCGTTGTTGGAATTCAGTTAGCGCGACCGAGATAGCACTCCAGGCAAGCGAAAATGAACAAGAGACACGTAACACCCCGGTAAGCTCTTGGCTATGATGCAACTGGTCTTGTTCTATCTCCTCCGCCAGCGCCAACAAATCCCGGCAGCGTGCCAACGCACGTTCGCCTGGCGCCGTCAGGCTTAGGCGACGAGTGGTCCGGTGCAATAATCGCGCCCCGGCCCACTCTTCCATTTGCGCCAAATAGCGCGTCACCATGCCGCGTGACATCATCAACGCTTCCGCCGCCGCTGACAGGCTTTTACGCTCAACAATGGTGACAAAGACTTTACTGGCGATCAGCCTATCCATTCTATATGTCCGATTCATTCAACAATCTGTTGCAGATTATCGTGTTTTTCTTTGCATCTGTTCAAATTAGTATACATATCGTATTTTGTTACCGGAAAAAGAAGATGAGACTGCTCCCTTTACTCGCATTAGGTCTGCTGGCCGCTAGTGGTTCTTCCGCCTTATTCGCTGCCGAGACGCTGACTGTCGATGTCTATAACCCTGGCGCGGATAGCCTGTTTCCGGTGAGTTCGGAAATTGTCTCCGGGCCGCATGAAGTGGCGCTGATTGACGCACAATTCCAGCGTAACGACGCGCAAGAGTTGGTTAAACGCATTAAAACCAGCGGGAAAAAGCTGACCACGGTGTTTATTAGCCAGTCCGACCCGGATTTTTATTTCGGGCTTGAAACCATCAAAGCGGCGTTCCCCCAAGCGAAAATTCTCGCCACGCCGCAAACCGTTGAACAAATCAAAAAGACGCAGCAAATTAAGCTGAGTTACTGGGGGCCGCAGCTAAAAGAGAATGCGCCCACCGCCGTGGTTATTCCTGAGCCGTTAAAGGGCAACCACTTTACCGTTGATGGCATGCGCGTTGAGGTGAAAGGCTTAACAGGGCCCAATGCCGCACATAGCTGGCTCTGGGTGCCGTCGCTTAAAACGGTAATGGGCGGAGTGGTGGTTACTGGCGATAATATGCATGTCTGGCTAGCCGATGCGCAGACCAAACAGGCGCGGGCGGCGTGGTTACAAACGCTTGACGCCATTCGGGCGCTGAAACCGGCACGCGTTATCCCCGGCCATTTTCTACCGGGCGCGGATGAAAGCATTCGCTCGGTGAACTTTACGCGCGATTATATCCGGAACGTGGAGCGCGCTTTACCCGGCAGCGCCAACGCCGCCGCGTTGATTAACACCATCAAAACCCGCTATCCCGATCTGAAGGATGAGTCGAGCCTGGCGTTAAGCGCAAAGGTGTTGAAAGGAGAGATGTCCTGGCCCTAGCCGCCATTATTAACGCCCCGGCGGGGGCGTTATCACGCTGGCGCTACATTAACCCATCATGATGGATTTGTTGCAGAGCGGCTTGCGCCACATCGTTGGCGCCGCTTAAGGTAAAGTGACCATAGTCGAAAGCGCTGGGTTGCCCATTACTTGCCAGTGGATGACAGACATCGTGCGGGCAAACAATTTGGTACACCGAAATGTATTCGACTTGCTCACGCCTCATCGCCTGGCGCAATGCAACATCGGTCTGCTTAATCTCTTTATTGATCGATTTCGCCACCAGATCCTTACGCCCATCCTGCTGGTAAGCCAGCAAATCCGGTAATGCTTCGGCATACTCAATGGTTGGCCCCATGACAATAATGTTCTGTGTAACGCCTTTTAACGCCTGTATCGAAGCATGTAAGGCGGCGAAATCGTTATGTAACCAACGTGCGGAAATAATCACGCCATCCACCCGATGCGCGGGCAACCATGATTGATAAACGTAATCCATTAACTCACTGCATTTATTATGCACCGATTGACGCATAACCGGCTTGCATCCCGCCGCCGTCGCTTGCATTAGGTTGATCTCTTTACCGGCTTTATTACTCAACGCCCGCCATAAATGCGCGCCGTGGCTGTCGCCAATTAACAGGTAGTTTTTCGCCTTACCGGACATTTTCAGGCAGCGATCGCGTTGATAACTGCCTTTCGCCTCATTATTGCCGTCAAAGAAGCAAACGCCATTGCGAAATTGATAGTGGTACTCGTCGGTGCCGTGATACTGGGAAAACTGCGCCACGGTTAATGCTTCGTGGGAGAATTGCCCGGCATTATTGTTAAAATGGCCGATATAGAGCGTCCCTAGCGCCAACGCCACTACGCCCCCCGCCGATGCGCTGACAATGCCGCCAGGGCGCAAGGCAGAAAGCTTGTAGCGGAACGGAATCTCAATCAGATAACGTGAAGCAACCGCCAGCCCAAAGGTCGCGGCAATAATCGCCAAGTCGCGCGTACCGTCGCCAAAATTAAAGAACATTTTGCTATAGACGATAATCGGCCAGTGCCAGAGATACAGACAATAAGAGATCATGCCGATATAGACTACCGGCTTTAACGCTAACAGGCGGTTCACCAGCGCTTCACGCCCGGCAAGAATAATCAGGAAGCTGCCTACGCAAGGCCATAATGCATTCCAGGAGGGAAACGGTTTATCGGTATTGAGCCACACAAAACCGAACACAATTAGCGCCAGCCCCACCAGACTGAGGGCATGTTTGGCGCCTTGCCTCACTCTTACCATACTGCTTTCCAGCCCGGAGACCGAGATAATGCCGCCCAGCGCCAGCTCCCAGGCACGAGTGGGTAACAGGTAGAAGGTAAAGTCAGGTCGCTTTAATACCCCGACAATACTCAATAGAAACGATCCGGCAATAATCAGCAGCATTACGTGGGTAAGGCGGTGGCGAAACCAACGCATCGCCAGCAAGAGAACTACCGGGAACACAATATAGAACTGCTCTTCTACCGCCAACGACCACGTGTGTAGCAGCGGTTTTAGCTCAGCGGGCCCGGCGAAATAACCGGTTTGCTGCCAGAAATAGAGATTGGAAGAAAACAGCGTAGCGGCCAGCGCGCTGTTACTAAGCTCGGTAAATTGGGACGGTAAAAGATGGTGATAACCAAATAACAACGTGGCAAACAGCACCACAAACAGTGGCGGCAGAATACGCAGGCAACGCCGCTTATAAAACTCAAGGTAAGAGAATGAATCACGGCTGGCATTTTGATAAATGATACCGCAGATGAGGTAACCCGAAATCACGAAAAAAATATCAACGCCGGTAAACCCACCCGGTAGCGCTTGCAGGCCCATATGGTAAGCAATCACCGGTAACACCGCCAGCGCGCGCAGACCATCTATGTCAGCACGGTATTTCATTTTTACCTCACGTAACAAATACAAAACATTACATAAGGTTTACATACATTAGCGAAAAGGTAACCCTCTGTGGGCATAATTCGGAGATTACTGAGGGTACCAGGATGGTGGGCGCATTCTAACCAGCAAAAAAAAACCCCGTAAATTCACGGGGTTTCATCAAAATAGCCGACGGAAGCACCAGATTCCGCGGTTAAAAAGCCAGAATTACTGACCTTTTACTTCTTTCAGACCGTTAAACGGCGCTTTAGCACCCAGCGCTTCTTCGATACGAATCAACTGGTTGTATTTAGCAACGCGATCGGAACGGCTCATAGAACCGGTTTTGATCTGGCCCGCTGCAGTACCCACAGCCAGATCGGCAATGGTAGCGTCTTCGGTTTCACCGGAACGGTGAGAAATAACCGCCGTGTAACCTGCATCTTTCGCCATTTTGATGGCAGCCAGCGTTTCAGTCAGAGAACCGATCTGGTTGAACTTGATCAGAATGGAGTTCGCAATGCCTTTCTCAATCCCTTCTTTCAGGATTTTGGTGTTGGTTACGAACAGATCGTCGCCCACCAACTGGATTTTGTCGCCCAGCACTTTAGTCTGATACGCGAAACCAGCCCAGTCAGACTCATCCAAACCATCTTCGATAGAAACGATCGGATATTGCTTGGTCAGATCTTCCAGGAAGTGAGTGAACTCTTCAGAGGTAAAGGCTTTGTTACCTTCGCCAGCCAGCACGTATTTGCCGTCTTTGTAGAACTCAGAGGCCGCACAGTCCATCGCCAGAGTAACGTCTTTGCCCAGCTCGTAGCCTGCAGCTTTTACCGCTTCAGCGATAACCGCCAGCGCTTCAGCGTTAGAGCCAAGGTTAGGCGCGTAGCCGCCTTCGTCGCCAACCGCGGTGTTCATGCCTTTAGACTTCAGCACTTTCGCCAGGTTGTGGAACACTTCAGAACCGATACGTACCGCTTCTTTCAGCGTTTTTGCGCCAACTGGCTGAATCATAAACTCTTGAATATCAACGTTGTTATCCGCGTGCTCACCACCATTGATGATGTTCATCATCGGCAACGGCATAGAGAATTTACCCGGCGTACCGTTCAGTTCAGCAATGTGCTCATACAGCGGCATGCCTTTAGCCGCCGCGGCCGCTTTTGCCGCCGCCAGAGAAACCGCCAGAATAGCGTTAGCGCCGAATTTAGATTTGTTCTCAGTACCGTCCAGGTCGATCATGATCTTATCGATGTTCGCCTGATCTTTCGCATCTTTACCTTTTACCGCGTCAGCGATCGGGCCGTTAACCGCAGCAACCGCTTTAGTTACGCCTTTACCCATGAAGCGAGATTTGTCGCCATCACGCAGTTCCAGCGCTTCGCGTGAACCGGTTGAAGCACCTGACGGCGCGGCTGCCAAACCAACAAAGCCGCCTTCCAGGTGTACTTCAGCTTCAACGGTCGGATTTCCGCGGGAGTCGATGATTTCGCGACCGATGACTTTAACGATTTTGGACATTAGGTTTTCCTCAGTACAAGTTACGAAACTTAAGACAAACAACGCCCGAAAAGTTCGGGCGCCATTATGAAAACGTTACTTCGCCTGACGCTTTTGATACTCATTAGCCGCTTTAACAAAACCGGCAAACAGCGGATGACCATCACGCGGCGTCGAGGTAAATTCCGGATGGAACTGACACGCGACAAACCATGGGTGGTTAGGAAGCTCAATAATCTCCACCAGTTGGTCATCACCGGAGCGGCCTGCTACCCGCAGACCGGCGGCTTCAATCTGCTTCAACAGCATATTGTTCACTTCATAACGGTGGCGATGACGTTCCACAATGGTCTCAGCGCCGTACAGTTGGCGCGCCAGGCTACCATCCGCCAACTGGCACTGCTGGCTGCCGAGACGCATGGTGCCGCCCAAGTCGCTATGCTCGCTGCGCTGCTCCACATTGCCATTTTCATCACGCCATTCGGTGATTAACGCCACCACCGGGTACTTACAGTCTGGCACAAATTCCGTCGAATTGGCGTCCGGCATATGGGCAACGTGACGCGCGAAATCCATCAGCGCAACCTGCATACCCAGACAAATGCCGAGATAAGGAATGTTGTTCTCACGCGCGTATTGCGCGGTCATCACTTTCCCTTCTACGCCGCGATAACCAAAACCACCCGGGATCAGGATCGCATCTAACTCTTTCAGCACTTCAACGCCGCGCGTTTCAACATCTTGCGAATCGATAAGCTTGATGTTCACCGTCACGCGATTTTTCAGGCCGCCGTGTTTCAGCGCTTCAATCACTGATTTATAGGCATCTGGCAGCTCAACATACTTGCCCACCATGCCAATGGTGACTTCACCGCCCGGATTGGCCTCTTCATAGATGACCTGTTCCCATTCCGCGAGGTTCGCTTCCGGCACATTCAGGCTGAATCGTTTACAAATATAATCGTCCAACCCCTGAGATTTCAACAGGCCAGGGATTTTATAGATAGAATCAACATCTTTTAGGGAAATAACCGCTTTTTCCGGCACGTTACAGAACAGGGCGATTTTCGCACGTTCATTAGCCGGAACCGCACGGTCAGAGCGGCAAATCAGCACGTCAGGCTGAATACCAATTGACAGTAACTCTTTCACTGAGTGCTGCGTCGGTTTAGTTTTCACTTCGCCCGCCGCCGCCATATAGGGCACCAACGTCAGGTGCATATACATGGTGTGTTCACGGCCAACGTCGACCGCCATCTGGCGAATCGCTTCGAGGAACGGCAGTGATTCAATGTCACCCACCGTGCCGCCGATTTCGACCAACACCACATCGTGGCCTTCGCCACCTTCGATGATGCGCTCTTTGATAGCGTTAGTAATGTGCGGAATCACCTGAATGGTCGCGCCCAGATAGTCGCCACGGCGTTCTTTGCGCAGCACTTCTGAATAGATACGGCCAGTGGTGAAGTTATTGCGACGGGACATTTTGGTGCGAATGAAGCGCTCGTAGTGGCCCAAATCAAGATCGGTTTCTGCGCCATCATCAGTGACAAAAACTTCACCGTGTTGCGTCGGGCTCATGGTGCCCGGATCAACGTTGATATACGGGTCCAGCTTCATAATGGTCACGTTTAGACCACGTGCTTCGAGAATGGCTGCGAGGGAGGCTGCGGCAATGCCTTTACCCAGAGAGGATACGACCCCGCCGGTCACAAAAATATAGTTCGTTGTCATGCTGAACCTGAGAGTTTAGGTTTAAAGACGATGGAATAACCAAGACGGGAAAACAGTATACCGGATTCCCCAATCAGCCACAATTGATCATTCACTTGTCTGCCCGTCGCCACATTATGGGCATCAACATACCCTATCTCTACCGACGTAGGTTTGATTTTAGTCATAGCGGCAGCAAAAGCTGAATCGTGTTAGCCTGGGCGCTTAGCGCCGCGCCGCCTACTCTCCGGCTTTCACTGTCTGCCAGGCCGCTTCCATCTGTTCCGGCGAGGCTTCCGGCATGGTTAATCCCTGCGCGGCGATGATCTGCTCCACCTGACGAAAGCGACGTTCGAATTTAACATTGGCTTTTTGCAGCGCGGTTTCTGCTTTCTTCCCCAGATGACGTGAAAGGTTCACCGTCGCAAACAGCAGATCGCCCATCTCCTCCTCCAGCTTGTCTTCATCTATCACCGCTTGCTGCGCTTCGAACATGACCTCTTCGATCTCTTCATGCACTTTGTCCACCACCGGCCCGAGAGAAGTCCAGTCAAAACCAACATTGCTACAACGCTTTTGGATTTTCTGCGCGCGCATCAAGGCCGGTAACGCCAGTGGGATGTCATCCAGCGCCGAATGCTGCGCTTTATCCGCTCGCTCCGCGCTCTTAATCTGTTCCCAGTTGCGCAGAACTTCCTCACTGTCTGCGACGCTGACCGCGCCGAAAATATGGGGGTGACGGCGCTCTAACTTGTCGCTAATCGAACGACAAATATCGTCGAAAGTAAACCGCCCTTCTTCGCTGCCCATTTGCGCGTAGAACACCACCTGAAAGAGCAGATCCCCGAGTTCATCGCGCAGCGCGGTAAAATCTTCGCGTTGAATCGCATCCAACACCTCATAGGTTTCTTCCAGCGTATAAGGCGCAATCGTATGCCAGGTTTGTTCACGATCCCACGGGCAGCCGTTTTGCGGGGAACGGAGGGTTTTCATGATGCCTAACAGGCGATCGAGAGAAGTCATAAGCGGAACCTTATTGAATGAATTCAGGTAAAACGAGGAGAAGCTTGCGGCGGCATAATCGCGCGCCGCAAGGCAGGCAGGAACGCGTTAGTGTAGACGTTTAGCGTCGATAATATCCGGCACCTGATTTAAACGCGCCAGCACTCGGCTCAGCACCTGCTGGTTATAAATTTCGATATCCATATCGATGGTTGCCAACTGTTTTTTGGTGTCACTCCTGCTGGACACGCCCAGCACGTTCACCTTCTCATTGGCCAAAATGGTGGTGATATCACGCAGTAAACCGCTACGATCATTAGCGGTAACCCGCACCACCAGCGAATAGCCGCTGGAATAGCTTTCGCCCCATACCGCATCGACAATACGCTCAGGGGCGTGCGAGATCAGTTCCGCGAGTTGATCACAGTCGGCGCGATGAATGGAGATACCTCGCCCCTGCGTGATAAACCCGACAATATCGTCGCCTGGGATCGGCTGGCAGCAACGCGCAATGTGATGCATCAAATTGCCCACGCCTTCGACCACCACCCGACCGCTCTCTTTGCCGCTACGCGCCGAAGAAGCGTGGGATTTTTGTGTCAACTGGCGCAAGGCTTCACGATCTTCCTCTTCCGCGCTCGGCTTATTAAGCTGCGACTGAAGGAAATTCACCATCTGGTTGAGGCGAATATCGCCGCCGCCAATCGCCGCCAGTAACTCGTCCAGGGTGCCGAAGTTGTAACGCGGCAACAGTAATTTTTCCGCTTCTTTACTGCTAATATCGAGCTGATTCAGCTCATTATCGAGGATCTGGCGCCCGGCAACGATGTTTTTATCGCGGTCCTGTTTACGGAACCAGGCGTGGATTTTCGAACGCCCCCGGCTGGTGGTTACGTAACCGAGATTGGGGTTTAACCAATCGCGGCTTGGGTTCGGCTGTTTTTGCGTAATGATGTCAACCTGGTCGCCCATCTGCAATTGATAGGTAAACGGTACTATACGACCACCAATTTTCGCCCCAATGCAGCGGTGACCAATATCGCTGTGAATATGGTAAGCGAAATCCAGCGGCGTTGAACCTGCCGGCAAATCAACCACATCCCCTTTCGGCGTAAACACATACACCCGGTCATCAAAGACCTGGCTACGCACTTCATCGAGCATTTCGCCCGAATCCGCCATCTCTTCTTGCCAGGCAATCAGCTTGCGTAACCATGCAATGCGCTCTTCATGACCAGAAGCGCCGCGCGCGCTACTGCTGCCCGGCCCTTCTTTGTATTTCCAGTGCGCCGCCACGCCAAGCTCGGCATCTTCATGCATTTGCCGGGTACGGATTTGAATTTCTACCGTTTTCCCTTGCGGGCCAAGCACCACGGTATGAATCGATTGGTAGCCGTTTGGTTTCGGGTTGGCGACATAGTCGTCAAACTCGTTGGGCAAATGGCGATACAACGTATGCACAATACCCAGCGCGCCATAACAATCCTGTAGGCGTTCAGCCACGATACGCACCGCCCGCACATCAAATAGCTCATCGAACGCTAACGCTTTTTTCTGCATTTTGCGCCAGATGCTATAGATATGCTTTGGACGCCCGTACACTTCGGCCTTTACGCCCTCGGTGGCCATCTCTTTGCGCAGGTTTTCCACAAAACTATCAATATACTGCTCACGATCGATGCGGCGCTCATGCAGCAATTTCGCGATGCGTTTATATTCATCCGGGTGCAGATAGCGGAAACAGAAGTCCTCCAGTTCCCACTTCAGTTGCCCGATACCGAGGCGGTTGGCCAGCGGTGCATAGATATTGGTGCACTCTTTGGCCGCCAACACACGTTCGTCTTCCGGCGCGTCTTTCACCTCACGCAGGTGTGCAATACGCTCCGCCAGCTTAATCACCACGCAGCGGAAATCTTCCACCATCGCCAACAACATCCGGCGGACATTATCCACCTGCTCGGAAGCCATTGAGTCGTTATGGGTAGCTTTTAGTTGGCGGATGGCGTCCATATCGCGCACACCGTGGACTAATGACACAATTCCTTTGCCAAACGCTTCTTCCAGCGTCTCTTCCGACACCACATTGGCGTTGACCAGCGGGAACAGCAGCGCGGCGCGCAAGCTGTCATTATCCATACTCAACATCGAAAGGATTTCCACCATTTCAATGCCGCGCCACAACAACTGCGCTTGCTCAGGATGGTTTTGCGTGGCGGCTTCGCAATAGCGCCAGGCCTCGGCCAGTCGTTCACATGACTGCGGGTTTGCGATCGCCAAACTGGTGATCCATTGGTCGAGCGCAAACTCGCCAGCCGTATTCAAATGTGCACTTCTTACCGCAACCATAACCTCTCCTGGCAAAATAACTATTCAGGCACTTATGCTTTACTAAACAGCACCATGGATTCGAGATGCCCGGTATGCGGGAACATATCGAGCATCGCGACCCTTTCCAATTGGTAACCGGCAGCCAGCAAGGTCTGACTGTCCCGGGCAAGTGTAGTCGGATTACAGGAAACGTAGACAACACGATGCGGTGCGAGTTTGGTAATGTGTTGCATTACACCCGCCGCGCCCGCGCGAGCTGGATCCAATAACACTTTGGTAAATCCCTGCGCTGCCCAAGGCTGGCGCGTCACATCTTCTTCCAGATTGGCGTGAAAAAAAGCAACGTTTTTAAGATAATTCACACCCGCATTATACGCACCCTTATTTACTAAAGCTGTAACGCCCTCCACACCGACAACATTTTGCGCTCGTTTTGCCAACGGCAGAGTAAAGTTCCCCATACCGCAGAACAGATCCAGTATACGGTCGTCGGATTGGATATCGAGCCAGGCCAGCGCTTTCGCCACCATTTGCTGGTTAACCGCCTCATTAACTTGGATAAAATCCCGTGGACTGAACGTCAGCCGGAGATCGTCGACCTGGTAAAAGGGCATCTCGCCGTTAACCTGCTCCAGCGTTTCGCTATCCGGCGCTAAAAACAGGGCCACGCGATGCTGATGCGAAAATCGTTCCAGTTTTTGCCGATCTTCAGCATGCAATGCATCAAGATGGCGTAATACCAGTAGCGGGCCATTATCCGCCTGCACCAGCTCCACATGCCCCAACCGCCGCACTGCGCGCAACTCGGATAAGCAGGCGCGTAAGGGCATGAGTAATGCGTTAAGTTCGGGCTTCAAAATGGGGCATTGCGTGATATCCACCAACTCGGCGGAAGCGGCCTGACGGAAGCCCATTTGTAAGCGGCGGCTTTTGGCCTGGTAGTTCAAGCCGAGACGGGCGCGGCGGCGATATTGCCAGGCACCGTCACTAAGTACTTCATCAATCGGCACTTCCCGTCCGGTTTCGCGGCTTAATAAATGTGCCAGCCAACGCGCTTTACTACGCTGTTGCAAAGCCTGCGAAGCGTGTTGCTGCTGGCAGCCGCCGCAGACGCTAAAATGGGGGCACAATGGCGTGACACGTTCCGGGCTCTGATTCAGCAGCCGGCGAGTTTTGGCACGCGCATATTGACGCTTATCCTCCACGATCTCGACTTCAGCCTGCTCTCCTGGCAATGCGCCGCTGACAAACAAGGCTTTCCCTTGATGACGCGCGACGCCCTGGCCGAACACATCCAGTTCATCAATCGTCACAGTAATCGTTTGTCGGGTCGTCACACGCCGTTTTGCAGAGTAGAATTGCGCCATAATGGAGTCGGTTTCCGGGAATGGTTAAAAACGTGCGTAGCCTACCCTGGAGGGCAAATTAATTCGACCCGTGTCGTGTATTCTGTTAGTAAATTTCCGCATAAGGTTTGCGTGCCGAGGCCAAATGGAATCACACGGCAAAAATACCTGCTGATATTAGGAATGAGGGTGATGGTTCGCCCGCACAGGAAGCTTATGACCAAATATAGCCTGCGGGCACGAATGATGATCCTTATCCTGGCGCCCACGTTGATGATTGGCCTGCTGCTGAGCACCTTCTTCGTGGTGCATCGGTATAACGAACTTCAGCATCAGTTAATTGATGCTGGCGCCAATATCATCGAACCGCTGGCGGTTTCCAGCGAATATGGCATGACCTTTCATAGCCGCGAATCGGTGCGCGAACTGGTTAGTTTGTTACATCGGCGTCATTCCGATATTGTTCGCGCCATCACGGTATTTGACGATCAAAACCAGGTTTTCGTCACCTCCAACTACCATCTTAATCCCGATTTATTGCGTACCCCGGATACCACCAAACTGTTGCCGGGCATTGCCATTGAACGCAGTGGCAATGCCATGATTTTGCGCACGCCGATTGTGTCAGAAAGCTACTATCCGGATGAGTCGCCGGGTCAGGACGCTAAACCTACCGGCAATCCGTTAGGCTATGTCGCCATTGAATTAGATCTACAATCGGTGCGTTTGCAGCAATATAAAGAAGTGTTTGTTTCCACCCTATTGCTGCTGTTTTGCCTCTGCATCGCAATGCTTTTCGCCTACCGTCTGATGCGGGATGTCACCGGGCCGATTCGGAACATGGTCAGTACCGTTGACCGTATCCGCCGCGGGCAGTTGGATAGCCGCGTAGAAGGTTACATGCTCGGCGAGTTAGATATGTTGAAAAACGGCATCAACTCAATGGCCATGTCGCTCACCGCTTATCACGAAGAGATGCAGCAAAATATCGATCAGGCGACCTATGACCTGCGTGAAACGCTGGAGCAGATGGAAATTCAGAACGTCGAACTGGATCTGGCGAAAAAGCGCGCCCAGGAAGCGGCACGTATCAAATCTGAATTCCTCGCCAATATGTCGCATGAGTTACGTACTCCGCTTAACGGCGTGATTGGTTTCACGCGGCAAACGCTTAAAACGCCGCTCAGCGGCACGCAGCGCGATTATTTACATACCATTGAACGCTCGGCGAATAACCTGTTAAGCATCATTAATGACGTGTTGGATTTCTCTAAGCTGGAAGCCGGGCGGCTGATTCTGGAATCGATCCCGTTCCCGCTGCGCACGACGCTGGATGAAACGTTGGTACTGCTGGCGCCCTCAGCGCACGAAAAAGGTCTGGAACTGACCATTCATATTCAAAATGATGTGCCGGACAACGCGATTGGCGATCCGCTGCGCTTGCAGCAGATCATTACCAATCTGATAGGCAATGCGATCAAGTTTACCGAGCGTGGGAACATCGATATTCGGGTAGAAAAACGCTCGCAGAGTACCGGCAAAATGGAGCTGGAAGTCCAAGTGCATGATACCGGCATCGGTATTTCCGAGAAACAACAGTCACAACTGTTTCAAGCCTTCCGCCAGGCTGATGCTAGCATCTCGCGCCGTCATGGCGGCACCGGCCTGGGGCTGGTGATTACCCAGCGGTTGGTGAATGAAATGGGCGGCGAAATCTCCTTTCATAGCCGCCTCAATCATGGCTCTACATTTTGGTTCCACATTAGTCTGGAACTCAACCCGAACGCCGCCAGCGATCCGCGCGCGTTAGCCTGCCTGGAAGGGAAGCGTTTCGCTTACGTAGAAGCCAACCCGGCGGCAGCGGCAGCTACCCTGGATATGCTTAGCACCACGCCAATGCATATCAGCTATAGCACCAATATTAACGGCCTGTCAGAGCCGCATTACGACATCCTGCTGTTAGGGATACCGGTTTCGCAGCGCCATAACCATGACATGTCGCAGGAGCTGATTAATGCGTTGTTGGCGCGCGCCGATTGCGTGATGGTGGCAGTGCCAAGTCAAATGCAGTTGTACGCCGAAGAGTTGAAAGCGCGCGGTATCGGCGTCTGTTTAACCAAGCCAGTTAGCCTAACGCGCCTCTTGCCGGCGGTGCTCGAACTCCACGCGCGCAAAATTTACGATCTGCCCGAACGGCATCGCTTACCGCTTACCGTCATGGCGGTAGATGATAACCCGGCGAATCTCAAGCTGATTGGCGCCCTACTGGAGGAGCAGGTAGAGACAATTTTGCTGTGCGACAGTGGCGAGAAGGCACTATTGCTGGCTCGGGAAAATGCGTTGGACATCATCCTGATGGATATTCAAATGCCTGAAATTGATGGGTTGCGCGCCAGCGAGATGATCCGCCAATTGCCACAGCATGCCAATACGCCGATTGTTGCGGTTACCGCGCATGCGATTGACGGCGAACGCGAACAACTGATGAAAGCGGGCATGAATGATTTTCTTGCCAAACCGATTGACGAAGTAAAATTGAGCCACCTACTGGCGCGTTACGCGCCGGGTATTCAACCCACGCTTCCGGCGGCGCTGCCCGCGGTTTTGCCGTCGCTCGATTGGCAGTTGGCGCTCAGGCAGGCGGCAAATAAGCCAGCGCTCGCTCGCGATCTCTTGCAAATGCTGCTCGATTTTTTACCTGAGGTACGCCAGTTGGTTGAGCAACGTTTGGCGGAAAATAGTGCGCAGGGGCTGGGTGAAATGATCCATAAGTTGCACGGTAGCGCCAGCTATAGCGGCGTGCCGCGTATGAAACAGCTTTGTCAGCACCTGGAGCACAGTTTGCGCCAGGGAAGCGCTCTGGCCGAGCTGGAGCCTGAACTGCTGGAGTTGCTGGATGAGATGGAGAATGTTGAAAGCCTGGCGAAAGCGCATTTACAAGAGGGCGAGGAGCCGGTGTAAGCATCGCGTGAATTGGGCGGGACGTAATGTCCGGCAAGGTTATTGATGACTCTCCGCCAGGCCCATCGCCAGCGTGGCGGCGACATTACGCGCCGTCATACGCAAATTCTCCGCCGCCTGCTCTAGCGCCTCTTCCAGCGAACAAACACGGGAGACAACGCTAAATACCGCGTCCAGCCCATGTTGATGGACTACCGCTACATCGTTAGACAGACTCCCGGCAATACCAATCACCGGCTTGTGATAGCGTTTAGCGACTTTCGCCACGCCGACCGGCACTTTACCCTGTAGGGTCTGGCTATCAATACGCCCTTCGCCGGTAATCACCCACGTTGCCTCTTTCACCAACGCATCCAATCCCAACGCGTCGGTAACGATCTCAATACCCCGGCGCAGGTCTGCCTGACAAAAAGCATGTAACGCGGCGCCCATACCGCCTGCCGCCCCGCCGCCGGGAATGGTCAGAACATCAATCCCTAAATCACGTTGAATAACGCAGGCGTAGTGCGCTAACGCCGCATCTAACTGTTTAACGCGCTCCGGCGTGGCGCCTTTTTGCGGCCCAAAAATCGCCGATGCGCCCTCCTCGCCGGTTAATGGATTGGTGACATCGCACGCCACTTCAAAACGGCAGTGCTTAATACGTGCATCAAGCGCGCTAATATCAATATGCGCTAAGTCTAATAACGCCCCACCGCCAAACCCAAGCGCTTCGCCGCGCGCATTCAACAAACGCGCGCCCAACGCCTGTACCATACCGGCGCCGCCATCGTTAGTGGCGCTGCCGCCGATACCAATAATAAAATGTTTGACGCCGTTATCCAGCGCATCGCGAATCAATTCGCCGGTACCGTATGAGGTGGTGACCCACGGATCGCGTCGGCTGGAGGGCACGCGTTCCAGCCCGCTTGCCGCCGCCATCTCAATAAACGCGCAGCGCTCATCGCCTGACACCCCGTAAAAAGCCGCAACCGGTTCGCCCAATGGCCCGGTGACGTCAAGGTTGATAATACGCCCGTTGGTCGCCGCCACCATTGCTTCTACCGTCCCTTCACCGCCATCCGCCAGCGGCAGCTTTACGTACTCAGCGGTGGGAAAGATCTCACGAAACCCCGCCTCGATCGCCGAAGCCACCTGTAGAGCGGATAAACTCTCTTTCCACGAATCCGGCGCAATGACGATTTTCATCATAAACTCTCAGCCCAGGTTTCAACCCACGGTGAAGTAACGCTCTCTGGTTCAGGATCTTCGCTGGCATCGACGGTTAACACCTCGCCAATACGCGTTGCGCCCTGCTCTTGCAGCAAAGCGTCAAAATTTTTCCCGGCGCCGCAAAAATGATCATAACTACTATCGCCTAGTGCGATCACGCCATAGCGTAATTGTGGTTGATGACCCAGTTGGTCTTTGATCGCCTGAAACAGGTCGGCGATGCTATCGGGAAAATCACCCTGCCCGGTGGTCGAGGTCACTACCAACGCCACTTTATCGCTATAGCGCTGCCAATCACTCAACGAGGGATCTTCAAAAATGGTTACCTCATGGCCCTGCTGCTGCAAAATGGGTTCCGCTTCTTCTGCCACCAACAACGCATTGCCATACACCGTTCCAACGAAAATACCCACCTGCGCCATAATGCTCTCCTTAATCTAATGCTCTATCCTGACGCGCCGACGAGGCAAACTCAACCCCGGCGAGATCAGGGAAACAGCTTTGCCAGCCGAATTGCGCCATCGCTTGTCGCCAGACATCATCCAACCCGGCGCGCAGCGTTAACGGTTCGCCGGTCACTGGATGAGTTAACGCCAGACTGCTGGCATGCAGCATCAAACGATTACAGCCAAAATGCTGCGCCGCGCCACGGTTTTGCCGCAAATCGCCATGCGAGCTGTCGCCGATAATCGGGTGGCGTAAATGGGCCATATGACGACGAAGCTGATGTTTACGCCCGGTTTTCGGCTCCAACTCCACCAAGCTGTAGCGCGCGCAATCATAGCGCCCGATCGCGACCGGCATTTCCGTTATTGCCAGCGAGCGATAGTGGCTAATCGCTGGCTGCGGCGCTTTATCCGCACTGGAAAATTTGTCGGCAATCTTGTCAAGCTCTTCAGTGAGCGGGTAATCCAACTCGGCGGCGCCTTCCAGCCAACCACGCACCACCGCATGATAAGTTTTACGGATTTGGTGTTGTTCGAACTGCTGCGCCAATAAGCGCCCCACCTCGCTGGAAAGCCCCATTAACAGCACGCCGGAGGTAGGCCGATCAAGGCGATGCACGGTAAAAACGTGTTGACCAATCTGGTCGCGTACCGTTTGCATCACCACCACTTTTTCTTTGCGATCGAGCCAACTGCGATGTACTAACCAGCCAGCCGGTTTATTCACCGCCACCAGCCAGGGGTCTTGATACAGTATTTCCAGCATTAGTCGGCCTGCCGGGTGAAAAGCGCATCCAGCGCGGTAAGGCGCACTAATAGCGCGATTCGCCCCGGCAACGCTGCTTCCAACGCCATTTCGTAATACGGTGTGATGGCAAAATTTTGCGGCAACGACGCACCTGCATCCAGTAGCGCCCACATCCGGGGAAGCAATACCCATTGCAGCCACTCAAGCGGCTGCATGGTGTCAACGCAAAAGGGTTCAGTGCTGCTAAATGCCTGGCTTTCCGGCGCGTGGCTTTGCCACAGTTGGTGGGTCTTTAGAACTTGCTCAACGTCCAGCAATGCCTGACGCACCTGTTGTTCGTGGTTCATCCACCACCTCATTGACGGAATCAAAAACGGGCGGCAAGCATAACATTCGTTGCTGAAGGGGTAAAAAAATCCATAGAAAAAGGGAGCACTGTAATAACAGTGCTCCCCGGTTCGTTTGCAACATTCCCGCTGCGATTATGCTCCCTGCTCATCCATGAAAACTTTTCCTGCGCGCCATCCTGACACAGTAGCCGTCATGGCAAACAATCCATTAGCGTCCTGGCCCGCCACCTTTCCCTCAAGTGGCTCTCATTCTCCGTCCTGGAGGTGTCCGTTATCTCTTTCCTGAGATTTTACCGCTCGTCATGAGCCTTCCCAAACACACCATCCTGATGCTGTCCATTCCACGACGTCCTTTTCAATGTGGAGTAGTTTGCCTTACCGACATCATTTAGCAAGACACCTAAATGGACGACAAATGTACTGGTTCAGATGCAAATACCCCTTTAATCACTAAGCGTATGAATTATGGTTGTTTAACGCAATAAAGGGTATTTCGTCCCACAGCTTTAATATTGATCTCGCACAAGCAATGTAAGAGATCACTTACATACCATGCGGCAGATCTCTTTAGTTGCTTACAAAACAGGATCCAATACGTCGAGAAAATGAGGTAAATCAGGCGCCAACGTCTTTCGCTTCGCGGTACCGAGTTGCTCAAGGATGACTTCTCCACTGAGATTACACAGCGAAATCACCTCTAACTCAGAGGAGGTGGTGGCAATAAATAGCGTTGGTGAATGTTTTAAACGCCGTTTCATCACCAAATGCCCAATCAAGTTCTCCTGAACGCGAACAAAATCTTCCTCGCTCCATACCTGAATCAACGTCATGGTGGTTTCGTCCAGCCGCGCCTGCATATCTCCGGCAAATTGCGTGGTGTACCACGCGGTTAATGCCGGCTGGATACGTAAATCCAATGCGCGTTCTACCGCCTCAAGATTTTGCGCCAGGCTAAACGGCACCGGCTGCCAGTAAACTTCATCGCCGCGCGTTTCGGTCACGCAAGGCGATGCCACGCCGTACAGCTCCTCGCTGGCCGGGAGATGGCCATGTTGTTGCTGCCATTGCTGGCAATAGCGCCGGGTAAATTCCCGCAACGCGGCGGAGGTCTCTTCTGTCATTCTCTTTCTCACAGTTAGCTGGCTACGTTACACTTACAGCCTTTAGATGGGCCATAAGGTAATTTTATGTCTTCTCACGAACGGCACCAGGCGCTTGAAGGCCTGAGTTTAGGCAAACCGACGGCGTATCACGACCATTATGACGCCAGTTTGTTACAGGCGGTTCCCCGCAGTATGAACCGGGAACCGCTCGGCCTTTATCCCGATAACCTGCCCTTTCACGGCGCGGATATTTGGACATTGTATGAACTCTCCTGGTTGAACGCCAAAGGCGTCCCGCAAGTTGCGGTGGGAGAAGTAATCCTGCAGGCCAACAGTATTAACCTGATTGAATCAAAAAGCTTCAAGCTTTATCTCAACAGTTTCAATCAGACCAAATTTGCCGATTGGGGCCAGGTACGTCAAACGCTGGAGCGTGACCTTAGCGCTTGCGCGCAGGGCGAGGTCAGCGTTGCGCTCTTCCGCTTACAGGAAGTAGAAGGCCAACCTATCGGCCATTTTGACGGCTACTGTATTGATGAGCAGGATATTGAGATAGAGCGCTATCAGTTCAACGCTGACTATCTCGCGAACGCCACCCATACGGATAGGGTTGAAGAGACACTGGTAAGCCACCTGTTAAAATCTAACTGCCTGATCACGCATCAGCCCGATTGGGGCTCGGTACAAATTCGCTATCGCGGCCCGCGCATTTCACGCGAGGCATTGTTGCGTTATCTGGTGTCTTTCCGTCATCACAATGAATTCCATGAACAGTGTGTTGAGCGTATTTTCAACGACCTGATGCATTATTGCCAACCGGAATACCTTGCGGTGTACGCGCGCTACACGCGGCGCGGCGGTCTGGATATTAATCCCTGGCGTGCCAATGGCGATTTTACCCCCACCCATTCACGCCTGGTTCGCCAGTAATTGCGAAATATCTCGCAGGCCGCATTTCTGGCAAAGGAATCAGGTTGAGAAACGGTAGCAGACAAGGCTACTCTGGATACCGGCGGCGGCTTCATGCCTCTGCCCAGGGATTTTTTCGGCTCTGCGTCGTGCTGGTTATCTTGGTGCGGGCTGGGCTATCAGTCACCCTGGCGGGTGTAAAGGAGTTATCTTGATTACACATATCAGCCCTCTCGGCTCGATGGATTTGCTTTCGCAATTAGAGGTCGACATGCTGAAGCGTACGGCCAGCAGCGATCTCTATCAATTGTTTCGTAACTGCTCGCTCGCCGTACTCAACTCCGGAAGTCAAACCGACAGCAGCCATGAACTGCTCTCCCGCTTCGAAAACTTTGATATTAATGTGCTGCGGCGCGAACGCGGCGTTAAGTTGGAATTGATTAATCCACCGGAAGAAGCTTTTGTCGACGGGCGTATTATTCGTTCTTTACAAGCCAACCTGTTCGCGGTGCTGCGCGATATTCTGTTTGTAAACGGCCAGATCGTGAATGCCGGACGTTTTCAGCATTTGGATACCGAAAACGCTGTCCATATTACCAATTTAGTGTTTTCGATTTTGCGTAACGCCCGCGCGCTGCATGTTGGCGAGTTCCCGAATACCGTGGTGTGCTGGGGCGGTCACTCGATTAATGCCATCGAATATCAGTACTGCCGCAACGTTGGCACCCAGCTCGGCTTACGCGAACTCAACATTTGTACCGGTTGCGGCCCCGGCGTAATGGAAGCGCCAATGAAAGGCGCGGCGGTCGGTCACGCCCAACAGCGCTATAAAGAAGGGCGTTTTATCGGCTTGACCGAGCCATCGATCATCGCCGCCGAGCCGCCTAACCCGCTGGTCAACGAATTGATCATCATGCCGGATATTGAAAAACGTCTGGAGGCGTTTGTCCGTATTGCACATGGTATCGTCATCTTCCCCGGCGGCGTAGGCACCGCGGAAGAGTTGCTGTATCTGCTGGGTATTTTGATGAATCCGGCCAACCACGATCAAGTGCTGCCGCTGATTTTGACCGGCCCGAAAGAGAGCGCGGATTACTTCCACGTGCTGGATGAGTTTATCGTTAGCACGCTCGGTGAGCAGGCGCGTCGTCACTACACCATCATCATTGACGATGCCGCCGAAGTTGCGCGGTTGATGAAAAAAGCGATGCCGCGCGTGAAAGAGAACCGGCGCGAAACGGGTGATGCCTACAGCTTTAACTGGTCGATTCGTATTGCGCCAGATCTCCAGATGCCGTTCCTGCCCACCCATGAAAATATGGCGAACCTTAATTTGTACCCAAATCAACCACCGGAGCAGTTAGCCGCTGCGTTGCGCCGCGCGTTTTCCGGTATTGTCGCCGGTAACGTTAAAGAAATGGGGATACGTGAGATTCGGGAGAAAGGCCCTTACAAGCTCCACGGCGATGCCGACATCATGCATCGTATGGATGATTTGTTGCAGGGCTTTGTCGCACAGCATCGTATGAAGCTGCCCGGCACCGCCTATATCCCATGCTATGAAATCATTAAGTAACCACACTCGGGCGGCGTTGGCGCTGCCCGCATCTGGCCTATGACTATTCATCTTTTAATTGTCGATGCGCTAAACCTTATCCGCCGTATCCACGCGGTGCAGGGTTCACCCTGCCAGGAGGCCTGCGTCAATGCGCTACGTCAGTTGATTGGGCATGCGCAACCCACTCACGCAGTGGCGGTGTTTGATGATGACGCGCGTAATGACAGTTGGCGCCACCGCCTGCTGCCTGACTATAAAGCCGGACGGCCGCCAATGCCGGAAGACTTGCGTGCCGAAATGCCCGCGCTGCGAGAAGCGTTTAGCCGGGCAGGCGTCGCCTGCCGGGTAGCGATAGATAATGAAGCGGATGACCTGGCGGCAACGCTGGCGGTAAAAGTCGCCAACAGCGGCCATCAGGCGACCATTGTTTCAACCGATAAAGGGTATTGCCAGTTGCTGGCGCCCGGAATTCGTATTCGGGATTATTTTCAGAAACGCTGGCTGGACGTGCCATTTATTGAACACGAATTTGCCGTCTCACCACAGCAACTGACCGATTACTGGGCTCTGACCGGTATCAGCAGCAGTAAAATTCCTGGCGTTGCGGGGATTGGCCCGAAAAGCGCCGGTCAGCTACTGCGCCAATTTGGCTCGTTAGATGCAATCTATCAGCGGCTGGAGGAGGTACCGGAGAAGTGGCGCAATAAACTGGAACGCCAGCAGGAAATGGCGCTGATTTGCCGGCAGGTTGCCACCTTACAAACCGACTTAGTGCTGGATGGCAACCTGAAAGAATTGCGGTTATCGTAGCGGCGGCCGCTAGCCGCTAATCATTAGCGCTCATCGCGCCGTCCGGGCACCGCTCCCCAAATACGCCGTATATGCACGGTCACTTCTTCACGGTCGTGATAGAGCTGACGCGCGCGAATCTGTGCATTGATGCCGTTCGCTTTTAGTTTCTCATCAATCATCGCGAGGTTTTGCGACACCTCTTCATAGCGTTTCTTCATCGGCAACTTGAGGTTAAAAATCGTTTCCCGACACCAACCATTAAGCAACCAATCCGCCATTAAATTGGCCACGCGCACCGGTTTTTCCACCATATCGCACACCAGCCAGTAAATATTGGAGCGCGTCGGACGAAATCTAAAACCATCCTCACGGTGGTGCGTCACCTGCCCGCTATCCATTAATGCCGGCGCCATCGGCCCATTATCCACCGCATGAACCATCATGCTGCGCTTAACCAATTGATACGTCCAGCCTCCCGGACAAGCGCCTAAATCAACTGCAAACATGCCGCTTGCCAGGCGCTCATCCCACTCATCCGCCGGGATAAAAACATGGAAGGCTTCTTCCAGTTTCAAGGTCGAACGGCTTGGCGCATCGGCAGGAAACTTCAGGCGAGGAATCCCCATAAAGAAGGGTGAGTTATTGGTCGGGAAAGAGTACCCAACATAGCAATGGCCGGGAGCAATAAAGAATACGTGAACTACCGGGCGCTTCGCGCTCTCATAGTTGAGCAGAATCTTCTCTGCCCGCAGGCTGGCGCGCAGCGGCACGGTAAATTTACGGCAAAATTTTAGTAGCTCTTTTGCTTCATTGGTATCCGGTACTTCCACCCGTAACTCACCGCCCTTCTCTACCGCGCCGGTCAGCATACCGACAATCGGCGTAATACGGTCTTCCGGCGGTAAATCACGCAGTAACTCTCCCACCACCACCATCTGGCGAGCAAAAATCAGCTCATCAAACGGCTGTTCGCGCAGCAGCCTTTCGGCATCTTCGGTTTGATAGCATTCAAACAAAACGTAACCGGCATCCTCTTTTACCCGCGCAAAACCAAAGATTTCACGGCGTGCCGCTTTATCGGTAATTTCCGCCGCGCACTCTTTTTCAAAACCCTGACGGCAGTACAACAAGACTTTATTCATGGCTACCCGCCTTCCTCTTCAGACGCAGTGCGCCAATTAACATCAAAATCCAGCCGATCAAGAAACAGGTGCCGCCTACCGGCGTAACAAATACCCATAAAGTAAGATGAGACAGAGCCAGGCAATACAAACTGCCGCTAAATAACACCGTGCCCAGCGCCAGAAATGCACTGCTCCAGTAAAACCAGATGTTCGCCCGGCGTAACATGGCCGCGCCGAGCCCTAAAATCGCCAACGTATGCCAGGCTTGATAATCAAGCCCGGTATGGATCCACGCCATTTCAGCTTCGCCCAGCGATTTACTTAATACATGGGCGCCAAATGCGCCAAACGCCACCAGAACAAAGCCGCTGAGCGCGGCAAAAATCAGCATTGCACGACTGGACATCAAACAATCCTCAACAGGGTACGCGCCGTGTTAACACCACGCGCAAAATTATGAGTGGTCATAACGAAAGCGAAATTTTTCTTGTTCACTCGCGGCTTTGGCTATTATCCACTGACGAAAGGCGGCTATTTTACCCAGTTCTGCCTGACTGTCATGACAAACCAGATAAAAAGCATTTTTACTCACTAAAACGTCGTTAAACGGGCAGACCAAACGCCCGGCCTCAATTTCGGTCTGCGCCATAACATTATTCGCCAGGGCCACACCTTGCCCGTGTATCGCCGCTTGCAGCACCATCGCGCTGTGGCTAAAAATCGGCCCTTGTTGCACATTAATATGCTGCAAACCTAGCTGGCGAGTATAGGCCTGCCAATCGCGACGCGATGCATCGTGCAACAACGTAAAATGCCCCAAGTCAGCCGGTGATTTTAACGGCACATTGCCGGTAAGCAGCGCCGGAGAACAGACAGGCAATAAGTATTCTGCATAGAGCTTTTCTACCCGCAGCCCCGGCCAGTTGCCACGCCCATAAAAAATAGCCACATCCACATCGTCGGCTAATTTCTCTTCATCGCGGTCAACCGCCTGGATACGCACGTCGATTCCCGGATAAGCTGAATTAAAGCTAGAGAGACGCGGAACCAGCCACTGGATGGCAAAACTGGGCAGTAAACTCACCGTCAATGCGCCTTTCGCGCTGCGCGCCTGTAATTTACGCGTCGCATCATTCAGCGCGGAGAAGATCTCCTTTATATCCAGATAGTAGCTTTGCCCTTCTTCGGTCAGCAAAAGCGAACGATTCCGCCGCCGAAATAGCTTTAACCCCAGAAAATCCTCTAAAGATTTGATCTGATGGCTGACAGCCGCCTGGGTAACGAAAAGCTCCTCAGCCGCTTTGGTAAAACTAAGATGACGCGCGGCGGCATCAAAAACCCGTAGCGCATTCAGTGGGGGAAGACGTTTTGACATGGTTTCCAGCGACTTTTCTGTAACAACCTGACGCAACCGGTAGAGTTGCGTTACCTATTAGATTTTTTTATCCGAGACATTATAAATTGTCCGTTGAGTAAGCTCCAGCAAATACCTATAGTTGCCGCACTTCCTGAGCCGGAACGAAAAGTTGTTTAAGCTGGCGCGAGAAATCGCGAGGTGATGAAGGACTTTTGGCTTGTGGTCGTGATGTTGTGTTTGCAATTGGTCTGACGTTTTTCAGATCGGGTAGCAAAGCTACCATTTAATTCCTGTAGATTTATCCTGTCTGTCCATAGTGATATTAATAGCACCGCAAATTGCGGTGCTTTTTTTTACCTGAAGCGTTTACTGCCCCATTTCTACCATTTCTTTGACATCAGAACGGTTGATTTGCTGCTTATTGCCATTAGCATCTTTGTAGCTGATCATACCGGTTTCATCGTCTACCATAGGTTTGCCATCGGCAACAATGGTGCGTCCATCATTGGTGTGCATTACATAATTACTGGAACAGGCAGCTAAAGCAAAAGTCATGGCCCCAGCGGCCAGTACTGCGGCGAGTTTTTTCATCTTCTATCTCCTTGCAGATAATATTGCGATAAACCACCCGCACAAACGTATTCGCTGGCGTACTGGCATGAATACCAGTCCAGGAAGCAGCTCTTATGCGGGTAATAGTTTAAACCATGCACTATTTAGCTTAACGCGAATTTGCAGCTTTGCCAGTACGATATATCGCTTTCGTCCTGTTCCGAATCCAGAATTAACTACGAGATCGTTATGATGTCATTCAATCCCGCCCTGTTCCGCCAACAATTTCCGGCGCTCTCCGACGCTGGCGTCTATTTGGATAGCGCGGCGACCACGCTGAAGCCTCAAACGGTGATTGACGCCACGCAACAGTTTTATAGCCTGAGCGCCGGTACCGTGCATCGCAGCCAATTCTCCGCCGCGCGTAAGCTGACCGAGCGTTATGAGAACGCGCGCGCTCAGGTAGCCAGCTTATTAAACGCCCACGATGCGCATCAGATTGTTTGGACTCGCGGAACCACCGAAGCCATCAACCTTGTGGCGCAAAGTTGGCTACGTCCACGTTTACGGGCCGGTGATGAGATTGTCGTCAGCGAAGCTGAACACCATGCCAACCTGGTGCCGTGGCTGATGCTGGCGCAGCAAACCGGCGCTCGGGTGGTAAAACTTCCGCTGGCCAGTGACAGGCTGCCGGATATCGATCAACTCGCCACCCTGCTGAATGACAAGACGCGGCTGCTGGCGTTAGGACAAATGTCAAACGTCACTGGCGGCTGCCCCGACCTTCAGCGGGCAATCACTCTGGCGCATGCGGTCGATGCAAAAGTGATGATTGATGGCGCACAAGGCGTCGTGCATTACCCACCGGACGTACAGGCACTAGATATTGATTTTTATGCCTTTTCCGCCCACAAGCTCTACGGCCCAATGGGGATTGGCGCACTGTATGGCAAAAGTGAGTTACTGGCAGACATGCAACCGTGGCAAGGCGGCGGCAAAATGTTAACTGAAGTCAATTTCGAGGGCTTCATACCCCAGCCGGTTCCCTGGCGTTTCGAGGCCGGCACGCCAAATGTGGCAGGCGTGATTGGGTTAAGCGCGGCGCTGGAGTGGCTGGCGCAACTGGATGTTCAGGCGGCAGAACGTTGGAGCTGTAGTCTGGCGACGCTGGCGGAGCAGCAGTTATCAGCGCTGCCCGGTTTCCGTAGCTACCGCTGCGGCGATTCCAGCCTGCTCGCATTTGACATACAGGGCATCCATCATAATGATGTGGTGACGTTACTGGCGGAAAGTGGTATTTCGCTACGCGCCGGTCAGCACTGCGCCCAACCGTTAATGGCGGCGCTTGGCGTCGGCGGCACGTTACGCGCCTCATTCGCCCCCTATAATACGTTGCAGGACGTCGAGGCGCTGACGCGCGCGATGCACACGGCAATGACTCTACTGGCAGATTAATCATGACAACAGCCCTACCCGGCCCCCATCCCTTCGGCAGTTTAATCACTCAGCATAGCCTGCGTGAGAAATTTGCCGCGTTTCAGCACTGGGAAGATCGCTACCGCCAACTGATTCTGTTAGGTAAACAGCTTCCGCCCTTACCCGAGACGCTAAAGACGGACGATATTGAGCTAAGCGGCTGTGAAAACCGTGTCTGGCTCGGCCATCAGCGCCTGCCGAATGGCAGTCTACATTTTTACGGCGAGAGCGAAGGGCGTATTGTGCGTGGCCTGCTGGCGGTTCTGCTGACGGCCATTGAAGGAGAAACAGCCGCCGCGCTGCGTGGCAAAGATCCGCTGCGGCTATTTGATGAACTCGGTCTGCGCGATCAACTCAGCGCTTCGCGCAGCAGCGGCTTACAGGCGCTGGCCGATGCGGTGGCGCGGGCGGTACAGGAATAACGCGGTTTCGGAACCGCGATGCCAGCGTCTTACTGACGCGCCGCCTTCGCCATCATCTTTTTCAACACATGTGAGACGGCAACAAAGCCAAAGGTCGCGGTGACCATTGTCGCCGCGCCAAAGCCGGCCGAACAATCCATCCGTTTTGGCCCCTCCGCTGTGCTACGTGAGGCGCAGACTGAACCATCTGGCTGCGGGTAAACCAGCGCTTCGGTCGAAAACACGCAGTCGATCCCCAATTTCCCTTTACTGTTTTTCACCACGCCAAAATCATGTTTTAGGCGTTCGCGTAGCTTCGCCGCCAGCGGATCCTGAATGGTTTTAGCTAAATCGGCGACTTGGATCTGCGTAGGATCGATTTGCCCACCCGCGCCGCCGGTGGTCACTAACGGGATCTTATTACGACGACACCAAGCCAGTAACGCCGCCTTGGGCCGCACGCTATCGATCGCATCTATCACATAGTCAAAACCGGCGCTCATCAGCTCCGAGGTATTGTCCGGCGTAATAAAGTCATCAACGCAAATCACCCGGCATTCAGGATTAATCGCCAGCAAACGCTCGGCCATCACCTCCGTTTTCGCCTTCCCCACGTTTTCCCGCAACGCATGAACTTGCCGATTGGTATTGGTGACGCAAACATCATCCATATCAATCAACGTGAGCGTGCCAATACCAGTACGCGCCAGCGCTTCCGCCGCCCAAGAGCCCACGCCGCCAATACCAATTACACAGACATGCGCATTGGCGAACAAATGTAACGCGTCCTGGCCATATAAACGCGCGGTACCGCCAAAGCGTTGCAGCCAGGCGTCTGAAAGAACAGTCATGAAAAAACCTTAGCTTGGGAAAAACAGAAAACAGCAAGCGGGCCAGAAACGGCCCGCTGAAGGGACAGTCTAACGGCTGGCGCTCATTAACATTGAACTATTATGGTCGTCTTTCACATTACTGAACAGCGTGGTTCCGGCGCCGGGTGCGGCACGCAATACCCAAACGCGTCCATAATGATTAAAGAAGCCCGCCATATGTCCGGCCTCCGGGCCAATGCCCTGATAAATGTCAAAATGCTGGCCCTTAATTGCGCCGCCGACATCCAGCGCCACCATCACCCGCATTTCATATTTGCCGGTAAATTTGCCGTTATTATCCAGCAAAGGGACTTCGGCAAGCAACACCGTACCCGGCGGAATTAGCGAACGATCGGCGGCTACCGCCGCTTTTGCAATCAGCGGCACCGCGCTGGCGCCGCGCACCGGTGCGAAATCCTCCGGTTTGAAGAACACAAAAGAGTCATTGGTTTCCAGCAGTTCACGCACTTCCTGTGGGCTATGTTCATCGGCCCATTTGCGAATGGCCTGCATCGACATATCTTCACGCTTCACTTCGCCGCGATCGATCAATACCTTACCGATACTGCGATAAGACCAACCGTTTTTTCCGCCATAACCGAAAAACATCAGCGGACGCCCATCGCCATAATCGACATAGCCGCTCCCCTGCACATCCATCAGGAAGTTATCCATTAATGAGTTGCTGTACGCGACGGCGTAGCGCTCATCAAGCGCACCACTATATATCTGCGCGCGATTCGGCAACTTACGCCCTTTGCCACGCGGCGGCATACGATACAGCGGATACTGGAACTCCCCCTGACGGGTATAACGGGCCTGGATCACCGGCGTGTAGTAGCCGGTAAACTGCACATTACCGTAATTATCAACCCCTTCCATTTGGTAAGCATCCAGACCGAACTGGCGCAGTTGGCGCGTGTCACCGCCCGCGATGAGCCAATTTTCCAGCGCGCTATAGGTACTGCTATTACGGGCGTACAAATTCAACGAGGCAAACTTGATTTCGCTGACCTGGTCGCCAAAATCTTTGCCATTCACCGGTCGTCCTTTGGCGTTGGGCTGGTTTACCAGGGCGAGCGGTTGTTCCAGTTTGCCATCAATATACTGTTGCCCACGGTCGGTAGGCTTTGAGGAACATCCTGCCAGTAGCGCGATAAATGCGCCGGTTACTGCATATTTTGCCCAACATCCTTTCATTGCTGTTTATTACCTCTTGTGGTTGCAGGCCGAAGATAACAAAGGCCAAATGAGATTGAAATGCATCAAAGGAAAAAGAGCGACGGGCATTGCACAACAAATAATCAGATGGCGGAGAAATTCAACAACAGGCGGAAAATTAATAACTTTACGGCAAAAAAGGGTTGCATCATCAGCCACTGAGAGTATAGTGCGCTTCCACGGACGCGGGATGGAGCAGCCTGGTAGCTCGTCGGGCTCATAACCCGAAGGTCGTCGGTTCAAATCCGGCTCCCGCAACCAATCACCGTTTAGCGGTGGTGACAAGAAGTATGTCGCGACGGAAGCGACAAAAGACGGACGCGGGGTGGAGCAGCCTGGTAGCTCGTCGGGCTCATAACCCGAAGGTCGTCGGTTCAAATCCGGCCCCCGCAACCAATCAATAAAGCACCTGTAAGGGTGTTTTTTTGTTTCTGGCGTTTGCCAGCCTCCTTGCTGTCTTACTGTATCTTCACTTAAATGCCTCCGCCCGCGCACTGCGGACGAAATAGCATTCACTTATGCGCCAACGCCGCGCCGCTGGCAAAGTAGGCTTTTATACCCGCCAGGATTGACTCTGCGACCTGCTGCTGAAAACGTGGCGTGCGCAACTTACGCTCCTCATCCATATTACTGATAAAGGCCGTCTCCACCAGAATCGAAGGAATGTCCGGCGCCTTAAGTACCGCGAACCCAGCCTGATCGACGCTACGCTTATGCAAATGGTTGACGCGCCCGAGTCTTGACAGCACCTCTTTACCGAATTTCAGGCTGTCGCTGATGGTTTGCCGCTGCACCATATCGAACATGGTATGGTCAAGATAGCGATCGCCGCTCATACTCACGCCGCCAATCAGATCCGACTCGTTTTGCGTTTGCGCTAAAAAGCGCGCCGCCGCCGAAGTTGCACCTTTGGTCGATAACGCAAACACCGATGAGCCGCGCGCGGCGCGACTTGTAAACGCATCGGCATGAATCGAGACAAAGAGATCGGCGCGTTGCCTACGCGCTTTGGCAACCCGCACTTTAAGCGGGATAAACACATCTTCATTCCGCGTCATATAAGCGCGCATCGCGGGCTCTTTATCAATCAACGCCTTCAGCTTACGCCCAATCTTGAGCACAATATCTTTTTCACGCGTGCGCATTTTACCGTGCGCACCGGGATCTTCACCGCCATGCCCCGGATCGATCATGATAACGATCGGACGATCGCGCCCTGCTTTTCCCGGTAGCGGCGCGGGCCCCGGCTGTGATTGCTCTAAATCGCCCTTGTTATAGTCTTCCAGCAGCGCTAATAACGGGTCGCCTTCGACACTGTTTTTTGCCGGATAGAGATCAACCACCAGACGATTTTTGATGCCCGCCACCGGATCAAGGGTAAACAGCTTCGGCGTGACGCTCTGCTTTAACTCCAGCACAATCCGTACCGTATTCGCATCAAACTGCCCTACGCGCGCGCTTTTTATATAGGGATCGTCTTTGCGTACCAGGTCATGCATTCCTTTCAACACCTGGTTCAGATGAAGATGCTCAATATCAATCACCACCCGTTCCGGGTTGCTGAGTGCGAACTGCTTGTATTTTAGCGGTACGCTGGATTCGAGCGTTAACCGTGAATAGGTGGATGAAGGCCAGATACGCGCGGCAACCACATGGCTGCCGGCTGCGAAACCGACCCGGCTTACGCTAAGTAACCAGACCGCACCGACGCCCTGCAATAACCGGCGACGGTTGAGATAAGGATTAGATTCGGACATGCCGCTCCAACAATACTGTGATATGTCTAAAAAAACGCCAAGTATAAAAATATGCCGAAAACTTTAACCAATACGCGTATTCATGTCACCCCAAAAAAGTTAGAAAATGCAGCGTATTAGGGTGGACCGCGCGATTTTTTCTGGTGAAAGCGCCGCTAATTGCCACTTGCATCATTGACAATAAAAGAATAAAAATACAGAAATTACGAATAAAAATGCAATGAGGGTTAGCCGTGAAGGAACGTAGTACCGAATTGGTTCAGGGATTCCGCCATACCGTCCCCTACATCAACGCTCACCGAGGTAAAACGTTTGTCATCATGCTAGGCGGCGAAGCCATTGAGCATGAAAACTTCTCCGGTATCGTGAATGATATTGGCTTATTGCACAGCCTGGGTATCCGCCTGGTCGTGGTGTATGGCGCTCGTCCACAAATTGATAGCAGCCTTGCCGAACACCAACTCGAACCGATTTACCATAAACATACGCGCGTGACCGACGCCCAATCTTTAGAGCTGGTGAAACAGGCGGCTGGCCGTTTACAACTGGATATTACCGCCCGCCTCTCAATGAGCCTGAACAATACGCCGTTGCAAGGCGCGCATATTAATGTGGTTAGCGGTAACTTTATTATCGCTCAGCCGCTCGGCGTCGATGATGGCGTCGATTACTGCCACAGCGGGCGCATTCGCCGTATTGATGAAGAAGCGATCCATCGTCAACTGGATAGCGGCGCGATTGTTCTGCTCGGGCCGGTTGCCGTTTCGGTTACTGGCGAAAGTTTTAATCTCACCTCTGAAGAGGTCGCCACCCAACTTGCCATCAAGCTGAAAGCCGAGAAAATGATCGGTTTCTGCTCCGAACAGGGTGTGATCAACGATGAAGGTGCGATTATTTCCGAACTGTTGCCCAATGAAGCGCAAACCCGGATTGAAGCGCTGGAAGCGCGTGGCGACTATCTCTCCGGCACCGTTCGCTTTCTACGCGGCGCGGTCAAAGCCTGCCGCAGCGGAATACGTCGCAGCCATTTAATCAGTTATCAGGAAGATGGCGCGCTGTTACAAGAGCTATTCTCGCGTGATGGTATTGGTACGCAGATCGTGATGGAATCAGCCGAGCAGGTTCGTCGGGCAACCATTAATGATATTGGCGGCATCCTTGAGCTTATCCGCCCGCTAGAACAGCAAGGCATTTTGGTGCGGCGCTCACGCGAACAGTTGGAGATGGAGATTGATAAATTCACCATCATTGAGCGCGATAATCTGACCATTGCCTGCGCCGCGTTATACCCTTTCCCGGAAGAACAGATAGGCGAAATGGCCTGCGTGGCGGTGCACCCGGACTATCGTAGTTCTTCCCGTGGCGAAATGCTGTTGCAACGCGTTGCGCTTCAGGCACGCCAGATGGGGCTGAAAAAGCTGTTTGTGCTGACGACCCGCAGCATCCACTGGTTCCAGGAGCGCGGCTTTACGCCCGTCGATATTGAAGTGCTGCCAGAGAGCAAAAAGCAGATGTATAATTATCAGCGTCGCTCAAAAGTGTTGATGGCTGACCTGAAATAACCGCGCTTTCGCGCGGTTTATGACAACCGCGCCAGTAACCCGCTGCGACGCTGCGTGCGCGCTCTAACCGCACGGGCAAATACCGCGTCGTCGGCATACAGCGTTAAACGCTGGCGCGCGCGCGTGATAGCGGTGTAGACCAATTCTCGCGTTAACACCGGTAAAAAGTGGTTCGGCAGCACCAGCGCCGTGTGCTCAAACTCCGAACCCTGCGATTTATGTACCGTCATCGCCCATGCGGTGTCATGCACCGGTAAGCGGCTAGGTTGTACCGCTTTGATACTGCCATCCGGCAGCGAAAAAAAGACTTTTATCTCTCCTTCACCATCAGGCATGGCAATACCAATATCGCCATTAAATAACCCAAGCGCGCTATCATTACGGGCAATCATTACCGGGCGCCCGCTATACCACTTGGTCGGCCCCAGCGGGCGCTGAATCAGGTGGTGCCTTGCCAGCGCGCGCTCAATACTGCCATTTAACCCGGCGACGCCAAACGGCCCCTCACGTAATGCGCAGAGTAGTTGATAGCGATTAAAAGCATTGAGAACTTCACGCGGCGGCGCGCCCTCTTTAATCAGCCGGAGCCAGGTGCCGTAGCCTGCTACGCTATCATCCAGCAACTGCTGCCACGCATCGGCACTATTCAGCGAAACACGTGAAATATCAGCAAACCCGGCGTTAAACGTCTGATTAACCCGCGCCACATCACCGGCATTGACCGCCAGCGCCAGTTGGCCGATGCCGGAGTGCTCATCGAAACGGTAACTTTTGCGTAGCAAACAGATACTATCGCGGACGTGGCTTACGCCTTCGCTATCGGTGCCCTCAACCCGGCAGCCGGTCAATTGCGACAGTTGTGCCGCCCACGCCACGCTATAACCGGCCTCCGCGCAGCGGCAAATATCGCCGAGCACCGCACCCGCTTCTACTGACGCCAATTGGTCACGGTCACCAAGGAAGATCACCCGCGCGTGAGCAGGTAGCGCTGAGATCAAATTCGCCATCATCGGCAAATCCACCATCGAGGCTTCATCCACCACCAAGACATCCAGATGCAACGGATTACCGGCATGATAGCGCATGCGCTGACTATTCGGCTGTGCGCCAAGCAAGCGGTGTAAGGTGGTTGCCTCTGCCGGAAATTTCGCCAGTTCACCCTCTTCCAGCGCCAGCGCCCGGAGCGCTTTGCCTAACGACTCGGTTAAACGCGCTGCCGCCTTACCGGTGGGCGCCGCCAGTTGGATACGCAGCGGCGTTGGCGTCAGGCGAATCAACGCCGCCAGTAACTTCGCTACCGTGGTGGTTTTCCCGGTTCCGGGCCCGCCGGAGATCACTGAAACTTTGCGGCTAATCGCCACCGCTGCGGCAATTTTTTGCCAATCTTCCGGTTGTTGCCCGAATAAGGTATCCAGCACACTTCTGAGTGCCGGATAGTCATTGGTGGGCTCCCTCGCTGCCGTGCTGATGAAATCTGCAACGCGCCCCTCGCTATGCCACATACGATTGAGGTAAAGATTTCCCTGCGCCAACACCAGCGGCGTTGCCTGCGTGCCATCGCTGACGGCATGACTACCCAACAATATTTGCGCCCAGGCCGTCGGCGCGCCCGCAGCCTGCCACAGAGCGGATGCCAATGCTGGCTGACGCCCGGCAAAAAGTTGCGCTTCGGTTAAGGCTTCCAGCGGCAGGCAAACATGCCCTTCGCCGGCTTCGGCGCTCAGCCAGGCGGCGGCCAGCATTAAGGCTGGCTGCGTCTCATCCGCCAGCATATGGGCGAATTGCAGATCGAGTGGCCGTATTAGCCGTTTGTCTACCGCTTCACGCAGCAGCCCACTCACACCGGTCATGACACCTCTCCCTGGCCTGCGAACAACCTATCTAACGCCGTCACAAAGGCGACATCTGGCCGCGTGTAAAACACGCCATTTTGCCCTTCCCCTGGCTGTATGCCGCGCAGGAACAGATAAAATACGCCGCCAAAATGGCGCTCGTAATCGTAATCCGCCAGACGATGACCTAAATAGCGGTGTAGCGCCAGCGTGTACAGTTGGTATTGCAAATCATAGCGATGATCAACCATCGCCTGCGCCATGGCCTGTGGCGTGTAGGCCGCCGATTCGCCGCCAAGCCAATTGGATTTATAATCCAGCAGGTAATATTTCCCTTGCCAGCAAAACACTAAATCAATAAAGCCTTTTAGCATCCCCTGAACTTGGTGGAAGTTAAGCGCCGGGGCTTGAGCGGAAAGCGAATCAAAATCACGCATTAACCGATCGAGAGACGGCGCGGTCAACATTTGGCTGAGCGGCAGATAAAACTCCAGTTCAGCTTTACACTGCGACGGCGTCAACTGATTCAGACTGACGCCGTCATCATTCAATGGCGCGCTCAAAATCTGTTGTAGCCACGCCATCAATATCGGTTGCCACTCCAGACTGAACCCGGCCCGCTGTAACTGTTCTGCCAGCCAGGTTTCATCAGGCGGCTGGGTAAAATCCAGGGTTTCAAACAAACTATGCAAAAAGGTACCTGGCGAAGCGCCACGCGGAAAGCTGTGGGGAGTGAGCATGGGCTCACTTACTGCCGCCGACTCGCCGACCGCATCCACATCAAATCGCGGTTGCATATCCACCAGGTTACCGGAACTGTGTTGCTGCAATCCCGAATAACTGGTGACACGCCAATCGTCATTCAAACGTCGCGATAGCACCGAACTACTCAGCCGGGAACCTGGCGCAGTTTGCGGTCGCCACGGCGCGCTATCCGGCTCACGGTTCGCCGCCAGCGCAATGGCTTCATTGGTCATCTCTGCCAGGGTTTGGGCCAGGTCGGCGGCGTTCATCGCCTCACCGCGTTGGATCAGAAACCCCAACGCACTCTTATGCAGATCGCTTTCGCCCTGTTTTTTGCGATTGCCTTTGACCAGCGGAGCAATACCGACGCTGCAGTGCCAAACCGAACGGGTTAGCGCTACATAGAGCAGACGCAAATCCTCCGCTAAGCGTTCCTGTTCGGCCAGTTGACGACTCTCTTCATCGTCTTGCAAATCCAACAACGCCTCATAGGTATCACGGTGGTGATAAATACCTTGCGACGCTTCGCGGAAGTTGGCGGCAAACGGCAGCCAGACCAGCGGATATTGCAGACCTTTCGATTTATGGATGGTAACGATTTGAACCAGATGACGGTCGCTTTCCAGACGCAGTTGCTGATTTGCCGCCTGGTTATTCGGTTGTGCGATTTGCTGCGCCAGCCAACGCACCAGCGCATGTTCGCTATCAAGCTGCGCCGACGCCTCCTGTAATAGTTCACCCAAGTGCAGCACATCGGTCAAACGCCGTTCGCCGCTTTCAGATGCCAGCAGATTTTCCGCAATATGCCGGTTCACCATTAAGTCACGCAGCATGGGTAACACGCCACGCTTTAGCCAGACCTGACGATAGCGGTCAAATTCATCGACCAACCGATCCCACGAGGGTTCATGCTGGCTGAGCGCATCAATAGCGGCAGCATCCAGCCCCATAATACTGGTTGCCAATGCGCTGCGTAGCGCGCGCTCCTGTTCCGGCGCCAAAACCGCCTGTAACAGCCAGAGCAACTCACGCGCCTCGGGCGTGGTGAACACGCTGTCACGATTCGAAAGGTAAACCGACGGGATCGCTAACCCATTCAGCGCTTCGCGCATTACCGCCGCTTCTCCACGACTACGCACCAGTATCGTGATATCCGATGCGCGCACCGGACGGCGTTGCTGCTGGTTGCCAATCAGCGCCGTACCCTGCTGACCGGCACGCAGCCAGTCGCGGATTTCCCCCGCGCACTGCCTCGCCATCCATTGTTGGTACTCACTAACACCAACGCCGTCGCCCGGCTGTAGCCACAGGCGCAGCGCAGGTTGTTGTTTGTCGTTGAGAGTAAAACTCAGCGAACTGTTCGGCGTGGCTGCCTGTACCGGCAGAAAGGGAATATCGCTAAACAGAAACGAATTATCCAGCCGGGAAAAAAGCTGATTAACGCTCGCCACCATCGCCGGAGAGGAACGCCAGTTTGTCTCCAGCGTGTAGTGTGCGCTAACTTCAGAACGCGCGCGCATATAGGTAAAAATATCCGCGCCGCGGAAAGCGTAAATGGCCTGTTTAGGGTCGCCAATCAGTAGCAGTGCGCAGCCTGGCTGGCGCAAATAGAGCGTGCTGAAAATGCGATACTGTTGAGGATCGGTATCCTGGAACTCATCAATCAGTGCCGCCGGATAGCGTTGCCGAATAGCGGCGGCCAGCGCCACACCGCCCGGCTGATGCAGCGCTTCATCCAGCCGGCTGAGTAAATCATCAAACCCCAGTTGCGCGCGTAACTGTTTTTCCTTGCGCGTAGCGAAACGAATTTCCGCCAGCGCACGGGCAATCACCAAATCGCGCAGCGTAAGCGGCTCCGCCAGAAAGTGCTCAATCACCTCAAAGAGCGGATGCTCAGGTGCGGCGCCTTTTTTGGTTTTCTCCCGCAAGATGCTTTGCGTAAACCGCTCCAGCTCTTTCGGCACGCTGTAATCATCGGTTTCTTGCTGCGCCCAGAGGGTTATTTTCTCCAGCCAGGTTGGCAGATGTTTTTTGCTGTAACTGCGTTTATCAACGTCGCTGCCGTCAATAATGCTGTATACATCCTGCGCAGCGCCCAGCCAGGCCGCTTTGAGTTGCTCAATACGCGCCAGCAGTTTTTCATGGCGCTGTTCAATGGTTTCATCACTCGGGGGAGGATATTTTAGCGTCGGTGACTCACCTTGCAGCCACGGCGAAAGCGTAGTGAGTAATTGCTCAGGCCCGCTCCACTGTTCCGCGATAACCCGCGCAACCGTTAACGGTAACGGATAACAGTGACGCCGCCAAAAATCAGCCGCCGCCTGACGCCGTAGCGCGTACTCATCCTCAATCAATTGCTGTTCAAACAGCATGCCAGATTCAAATGCATTTAGATTGAGCATGCGCTGGCAAAAACCATGAATGGTAAAAATAGCGGCTTCATCCATTTGCCGTTCGGCCGCCAGTAACAGTGAAGCGGCCTGAGGCAAATCATCAATGTCATTCAGCAGCGCAGCAAGCATGACGTTGTTACTGCCGCCACGTACACAAGCCAGCCGCAAGTCATGAATATTCTGACGAATACGCCCACGTAACTCTGCGGTGGCGGCTTCGGTAAAGGTCACCACCAGAATCTCTTCGACCGACAGCGGGCGAGAAAACGCGTGCGGCCCGCCAAGGCCGAGCAGTAGCCGTAGGTACAGCAAGCCGATGGTAAATGTTTTTCCGGTACCGGCTGACGCCTCAATCAACCGGTCGCCAAACAACGGCAAGGTAAGCGGATCAAGGCGCTGCGCGCCAGGATTACTTATCGTTGCCATTTTTTACCGGCAAAGAGCGTTGTAAAGAAGAGATGTTTTTCCATGTTTTCCACCCTTTAAGCGGCGCATAATCCGCTTTGCCATGATGGCTACCGGAGATTTGCGACACCAGGGCCAAGCCTTGTTGCGACATAACCGCCTGATGGAAGAAATTCGCCAGGCTTTCCGGCGTTAACTGTTGCACTTGTGCGATGACCTTTTCACGCGTATCAAACTGATAATTCTCCCGATCAAAGTCCTTACCAAAGCGGCTCGCCTCATCATCGAGGGTTTGTGGACGCTGTTTGAGCTCATTGATCAGCGCCTGCTGATACTGCGCGAAATCTTCGCGGCTCATCGCTCGCAGACGTTTTTCCGCCGTGGGGTAAAACGCCTGGTAGCGGGTTAACAGGTAAGCAGGCTGTTTACTGTTGCTTTGTAGCAGGAAACCAATCCCCCACTGCCGCCCTACCGACATCTGGAAAGCAAACACCGCATAGCCCAATTGTTCTTCGGTTCTGAGTTGATTATAAAACCATGGTTGAATAATTTGGCTCAGCATCGCGCTGTTAGCAATACCGGCATATTCACTGTAGCCAGTTGGAATATACACCGCCGCCAGCGCTGAATCGGTACTGCTGCCTGCCTTCGCGATATTGGCTTTCTGCGATTTTTCAATGGAGACATACTGACTGTGCCACCAGTTATCACCGCTGCAATTGAGTTGCTTTTTCACCTCGCGCGCCAGCGCCACCACGTTATCCGGCGCCATATTGCCCACCACCATTAACTCTGGCGTAGCCTGTTGCAGCAGCATCTTGCGGTAATCATTCAGTTCCTTCAGGGTAATGGATGGCAGCAAGTTACGCCGTGCCTTACGTTCGGTATACGGCAGTTGCGAAAGCATCTGTACCGGTTGGATCGCCAACTCAAACGCTTTCCCTTTCTCGGCGGAATCAAGCTGTTCTAAATACCAGGATTTTGCCTGCGCAAGCTGCGCATCGGTCGGCGTGAAATTCGCGTATCCTTGTAGCAGCGACGTTAACAGCTTAGGCAAACGTTGCGTAAAACCGCTGGCGTTGATCGTGACCCCATCATCTTCACTGCTGGAAAAGCTAATACCGCCCACCGAGGCTTGCGAATTAAGCTCATCGAGCGCCACGCCTGCCAGATAATCATTCAGCGCAAACAGTACTTGGTTACGCGCGGTGCTCATGGCCGCTTTATTACGCAGCGCCAGCGTAATGTTTGCTTTCGGATCGTCGGCATAGTATTGGCTGGGCATATAGAATACCCGCAGCCCTTGCTCGTTGACCAACTCTTGCGGATGCGTATATTTTTTGCCATCGGATGGGATCAGACTAAAGTCATCCGGAATGTAGGGGTTCAACAACGGCCAAGCCAGTTTGATCTCCGCTGCCTGCTTATGCCACGCCGCAAAGCGATCTGGTTTGATGCGATCAACCTGATAGGCCGCATTAACAAAGTAGGCTTCTTTGTTGTGCGGTTCATTGGGGCTGATATACCAAATGCGTGCGTTTTCCGGCGTCATACCATCAAGCCGTGCCTGAATTGCCGCCGGGTCATAACGGTCGGCGAGGTAGGGAGCATCCAGCGTATGTTCAACCGGCACCCGCAGCATGGTATCCGCCAACCACTCGATATAATCCATATCACGCGTAATCGACGGATAGCGATAGTCCAGATCGAGTACATGGGAAACTTCATCAAAATAGCGCTTATCAATGCCGCCTTTGCGCAGCATATCAATGTAGCTAAATACTGCCGCGACCACCCGATCGCGCTGCGCTAAACCTTTATCGGTCAGCGAAACGGAGACGGCAAATACCCCACCGTTGCGATCGATCATCGGATCGGCACCCGCATTAATGGAATCTGCCAACCCCTGGCTCTGTAACCAATCAGAAAGAGTATTTTTACTGCGATTACCGATCAAATAACCAATTAGCGTATCGGTTTTACTGCGAAACTTATCGCTGTTGTTATCAATACGAAACTCAATTTTAATCTGCTTACGCGGTTGTGCCGGGATGTAATGGATAATGATGCCTTTCTGCTTCGCGGTAACCACCGGCTGCGTAATAGCAGGCACCGTCGCATCATGGTTTTTTACCCGGCCAAAGGTATCGGCGGCGATTTTCGCCATCTCAGGCAACGGCTTGTTGCTGTAAATAACCGCTTTCATCAGGTTGGCGGAGTAATGCTGCTGATAAAATTGCTTCAGCGCATCATGCAGCTTACTGCCCGGTTTATCGCGTAACGTATCCAGATTACCGCCGGAGAAGCGAGCGCTGGGATGGGCAGGGTTCAGCGTCTCCGCGCCAACCTGCGCCATGCGCAAACCATCACGGGAACGCGCCATCGTTAGCTCGGCATTTACCGCATGCCGCTCGCGATCGGCATTCACCGGGTCAAGCAATGGCTCAGCGATGGCATCCGCCAGCCGGTCCACCGCCGGTTCCAGCGCGTCATTCTCCACTTCAAGGTAAAACGCCGTGCGGTAGGAAGCGGTGCTGGCATTATGGCTGCCGCCATGCTTTTTGAGGAATTCGGCCAAATTATCCGGCTGTGGGTAACGTACCGATCCCATCAGCGACATATGCTCCAAATAGTGCGCCAGGCCCAGTTGTGAATTAGGATCATCCAGCGAACCGATAGGAAGCGTAATCGCGGCGAGGGATTTCGGCGCAACCTGATCGGAGACCAGTAACACTGTCATGCCGTTATCCAACCGGATCGCCTGATACTGACGAGGATCTTTTTCGCTTTTATTAATGGTCTCTTTAATCGGCTGCCAGCCCATATCGGCTAAGGCTAACGTATTAAAAAAACCGGTAAAAATAACCAGACCTGCTACCCAGAGAGCGTATTTACGCATTCAAACCCCTCAACTCTTTCCCCTTATCTTCACGCAACGCGTTAAACGCGGGCGGAGTAAGTACAACAAATAATCAAAGATGTTCTATACCCGTCATACTTCAAGCTGCATCTGCATTAGCGACGTTCGTTCACCCAAATCACTGCCCTAACAGCTCATCGGTATTCCCTCTGTTGCCGCCTTCCTGCAACTCGAATTATTGAGGGTAAAAAAAATCACACTACAGGATGCGACAGGCACTGTCCGGCACTGTTTTTTAATTTATCGCTATTCATCACTTTTCTCTGCCGCGCAATTAAAACGCAATAGCGGCAATAACCACTTTTCGGCCTCATAGATAATCTCGGTGACCCGTTCTTCATCCAGCGTACGGAATAAACGTTGCAACCAGGGATCGCTCCCTTCGCCTTCTAGCTGGTAATTTCCCTGCCATGCACTTAACAACTTTCCGCGCGCAGTAATTTGCGTGGCCTCATCCCACTGCAATTGGTCGCTTTGGCGATCATAGCTGGCCGCAAGCCATGCGCCGCCGCTTTTTGCTAATAATAATAACGGCGTACGCATCCCCTGTTGATAACCGGCGATAAACTCAGCCAGTTGCGCCAACGCCTCATCACGGTTGATGGCGGCAAAACACCATTGGCTCTCTTTGCGCCCCAACATGCGACTGTGGCCTTTGCCGCCCATCGCGCAATAGAGTAGATGTTCCAGCCACAACGTTAGACCATCAGTAAAATTAAGCACGCCGGGGCGCCAACGTAATAACCCTTCCGTTTGCACCTGCGGCAGCCAACCGCTGAGATGAACGCCCCCCACTTGCAGCGAAACTTCAAGGTTATCGCTCTCACCACGGTATTCACGCACGCGTAGCGCCAATGCCGACATTTCCTCTTCTTGCTGTTGCCAAAAAAGCTCGCCAAAAGCACCGTAAGGTAATGCACCCGCCGACCGGTAAAACTGAAACAGCCGTTCCGTTGTCTCACCATTGATCAGCGCATTTAACAAACGCGTATTCACCTGATAGCGATCCAGCGCATCCAGCACAAAAGGCTCTGCGTCAGGCAACTCCATGTCTTCAAGCGTAAAGGCCACGCCCAGCCGCAAGGTAAAAAACGCCCGCACCGGATGGCGCCAGAAACCGATCAACCGTTCAACGTTCAACTCGGTCATCTCAAGCGGCGGCAACGCCTGCATAAAAGGCGGATGTGGCTGCCCTTCCGCGCGGGCGGCGGGTAACCATTCCGCAGCAAAACTGCGGAACTCGCTCTCATCACTAAAATTATCGGCATCAAACGGCATGCGCGAATGCTGATGATGTAAGTGCGCAAGCACATGCTGCGCGCTGCTATCGACGTCTTGCGCTTCATCGCCCGGCAAACAAAAACTTTGCCCGATATACTCCACTAATTCACTGACCAGCACCGACGGATAACGTTCCGTATTATCCTGGATTGAGCGCCCAATATAGCTAATATACAGTTGCTGTTGCGCGGAGATGATCGCCTCCAAAAACAAGTAACGGTCATCATCGCGGCGGCTGCGATCGCCCTTTTTCGGTTTCTGGCTCATCAAGTCAAACCCCAGCGGCGGTAAGGTGCGCGGATAGACCCCGTCATTCATCCCCAGCAGGCATACCACTTTAAAGGGGATTGAACGCATCGGCATCAGCGTACAGAAATTGACCGGGCCGGCAAGAAAGCGCTGACTAATCCGTTGCTGGTCAAGCCTTGAGGCCAACTCATCGCGCAACAGAGTGATGGGCACCGTTTGGTGATAGGCCGCTTCCATACCGTAGCTAATCACCTGTTGCCACTGCTCTTCAATCAGCGCCAGCGCGGCTTCGGTATCGGCATCCGCGCTAAAAAAGGCCTCCAACAGCGAACGGCAAAGCGGCAACCACGCTTCCAGCGTGCGCGGTTGCGCCAGCGTGTGCCGCCATTGATTAAGCTGCATCAGTAATTCCGCCAGATTGCCCGCCAGTTCGGCAATCAACCCGCTGGATTCGTCATAGGGCAAAATGCCTTGCCAGTCGCCGCTCTCGCTCTCCATTGCATAGCCAAGCAGCATGCGTGTAATACCAAAATGCCAGGTATGTTGCCCGGTTGCCGGTAGCGCCAACGCCCGCACCGCCTCATCATCCAGCCCCCAGCGAATACCGGCTTCACTGACCCAATGACGTAAACGACGCAGCCCTTCCTCATCTATCGCAAAACGCGCGGCAACGGCCGGGACCTCCAGCAGTGCTAGTATCTCCTCACTGGCGAAACGACTGTCTGGCAGGCTTAACAAATTAATAAAGGCCAGTAAGGCAGGATGCGCATGGCTGGCGCGCCGATCGGAAATCGCAAACGGCAGGTAACGCTCGGCAGGAGCATTGCCAAACACCGCCTGAATAAACGGCGTATAGGCATCAATATCGGCCACCATCACGATGATATCTCGCGCCGTGAGTTGCGGATCGGCCTCCATCATGGCCAGCAAACGATCCTGTAACACTTCGACCTCACGCTGTGGGCTATGGCACACATGCACAGAGATTGAACGGTCTTGCGGGTCGAGAAGACGCTTTGTCCGGCTACTGGAGAGCGTTTCCGCCGTCAGGCCAATAACCGCGTTATCCTCTAACTCCAGCAGGTCATGCTGCACGCTGTGTAGCAGGTTATCCGCCGGGATCTCGACAAAAGCATCAATTTCGCGCGCTTCCATTTGCGCCAATAGCCAGAGATTATCCCGCCCCAGTTTGCCCCATGATGCCAATAGTGGGTTGGTCAGTTGCTGTTCGCCGTCGGCATTAAACAGTGATGGCGCCTGCGCGGGCTCACGAAACAATGCACTTTCACCCGCCGATTGATGATGCTGGCGACGGCGGCTTTGCAGCTTCGCGAGAAACGCATAATCCTGAATGTCTCCCCAGTAATGGCGGCAAGGATTAGTAAACAGAAGATGAATATCAATATGTTTACCCAGCGCCTGAAGAGCCTGTAAATAAACCGGCGGTAGTGCGGAAATACCGCAAATAAATACCCGGTCAGGCAACCCTGGCGGGCGTTGCGTAGCGGAATCCAGCCGTTGAATAAAACGCGAATACAGATTGGCGCGATGCCATTGCGGTTGGTCAAGCTGGCGGGTGTAGTCAACCAACGCCGCCCAGAGAGGTGCCTGCCATTGCTGCGCGTCGCCAATATCTGCAACCAACTCCCCCTTTTCCCAGCGGTTTAGCCACTCCGGCCGATAGACCAGATATTGGTCGAACAGGTCCGCAACACGCGAAGAAAGTTGGAACAGTTTGCGCTGATCCTGATCATCCGCCAGGTAGTGCCGCAATGCGGAGAATTCAGGTCGATCCAGCATGGCTGGCAGCAACGACATCAGTTTCCAGCTCATAGCAGCTTTGGTAAACGCACTCTCTTCCGGGATATCCGCCAGGACACGCACAAACATATCCCAGATAAAACTGGCCGGTAGCGGAAAAGCAATATTGGCTGCAATACCGAATTGCTGCGCCAGTGACATTTGTAACCATTGCGCCATCCCCGGGCTTTGCACCAGCACCACTTCAGGCTGGAAAGGATCGCGTAACGGCTCATTTTCAATGAGATACGCTGCCAGCGTTTTCAGTACATCAAGCTGATTAGAATGATAAACCGTAAACATTATTACTCCCTTTCCACCTGATAAATAGGTCACTACTGCGCCGACACTGTACCCGCTAAAGAAGACGATGCAAATGCAATCTCCCGATTATTGCAGGTGCGTTAGCGGCGTGCGCTCACAATACAGCGAATCCAGCCGCGCCTCACGACCGCGCGGTGAAATGACCCGCACGGTTACTAACCGACACGCCGCAATTCTGCCGCTCTCACTCAACAGAGTGCGCCACCCCGCCGGCTCATAGCCCTCAAGACGAAGCGCGGCATAACGCCACGCCTGCCGTTGCTGCCATTGCATGAGAAACCCGGCGGTCAACGCCTGGTTATAATGCAATAACGCCACCAAACCGATAGAAAACAGCAGTAACGAGAGCAATATTTCCGGCAGGCTAAAGCCGCTCTGACGAGGTGGTTTCCGCCTCACATCTCTCCTCCTCGCTGAGCGGACAGAAATCAACCCACCCGCCTTTCGCTGCCTGGATACCCCCTTGCGCCGTAGGGATTACCCAGTGAAATAACGCCAGCGTCGCCTCCCCCTGCGTGGGTTGCTCTGCGCGCAATAGCCCGCGATTAGCCTGCGGCCTCAATAAGCACGCCCGCCAGTTATATTGTGCCTGATATTGGCACTGCCATCCTGGCAGCGCCGCCCAACGCAACGTTAGCCCCCAAGTTAATGCGGACTGAGCTTGCCGGAAACCGATAATCGCCTGACGTTCATCCGCCACCAGCGCTAATGAGGCGTTTAACTGCTGCCGGCTGGCATTGAGTAACGCTGTACCAAGCAATAAAATCAGCATAATCATTCCCGGCACTACGCCGCCTTGTTGCCGCCTCATGGCAAGTTCATTCCACTCACCCAAGCTTCCACCACTCGTTTCCGTTGGGGAAACGCCACGGCATACCCTTCTAAACGAATTTTTATTTGTGCTCCGCTGCGCGCGAAGGTTAACCCCGAGATAGCCAGTGTCGAAGGATCGGAAAGGTGTTCCCAACCACTGCCCTCACAGCTATCCACCCCCCGTTGCATTTCAAGGCTGCGTTCCCGGCGCCGGTAGCCGTAAAACTCGCTGTTCTCTCGCCCGCGCCCTTCCCACTTTCCATTACTGTTTTCATCCCACTTAACCAGTAAACAACTACCCTGTTGTCCGCCGATCTGCAGCGGTTCGCCCTGGCACTCGCCGTTGCAATACCCCGCCCGCCGCACAGCTTTCTCAAGGACCATGATCAGTTGTTGTAGCGCCTCCTGTAGCTGAACATCGGCAATTAGTTGTAACGTCTGCCGTTGTAAGAAGGGCAAAATACGTGCGGCGCCGGCGAGCAAAATGCTGCTTACGGCCAGCGCAATTAACATTTCAGCCAGGCTAAACCCACGGATGTTCACAGACACGATTCCTGCTCCGTTTTACATAACCTGATACGACCACGTGATGAGATAACCACGCGCCACGTGACGTGCCCATCGCTAAAGACGATGCTGCCCGGCCTGGCGACATCCCGCAGGCCGAAGAAGCCCGGCTCGCCGATAACCGCGGTAATCTTCACCGTAGGGTGGGGAGCAACCAGTTGCAGACGCCGTCCGGGTTCACATCTGTTTTCAGGCATCATCCCGCTGCCAAGGCACCAACGCGTGCCTTGTTTCAGCCACAGGCGCTGTGCAGTGTTATGCCAACTGGCAAAGATGCGCACACCATGCAAGAAACGCTGAAGTTGCCGGGCGGTGTCATTTAAACGTTGCCGTTGTTGCCAGCTCTGCCAACCGGCCAAGCTGCCGATGCTCAATAGCCCGGCGATGGTCAGCACGATTAGCAACTCGATTAAGGTATATCCTTGCGCAGAGTTAATTTTCATCCCATCAGCTTCGGTTTTTATCGGATTGGTCGCCAGTGGCAGTACGGTGTTTTGCGCAATGCTTTCCACACTTTTCGCTCTCTTCCAGCGTTGGCAATGAGTTTTTGCGGGATATGCCGCATAAGGCAGAGAAAGCATGGCGCCTCGGATTAATCAGATGGATAGTGTGATGCAGGGTCGGATAGAATCGACTCATTGGTGATCAAATAGGTGTAGGCCATGAGCAGTGAAGTTGAGTTAGTCGATATTGCGGTGTCATTCCCGCAAATTCATATTGATTTGAAATATGCCACGCCGGATAACATCACTGGCCGAACACTGTATAGCGAGGCGCGTTGTCTGCTTCATCCGGATGCCGCCCGTGCATTGGCGCGCAGTGTAGAGATTGCCCGCATGGCGGGGTTAATCATGGTAGTTTATGATGCCTGGCGGCCGCAAAAAGCGCAGGAACTCTTGTGGCAAGCCTGTCCGGACCCGCAGTATGTGGTGGCGGCATCGCTGGGTTCTAACCACAGCCGCGGCACGGCGGTTGATGTCACGCTGATGGATGCGCATCAGCAGGTTTTAGATATGGGAACCGGTTTCGACGAAATGACCCCGCGCTCGCACCCCTATCACCCCGGCGTTGCGCCGGAAGCACAGCGCAACCGCTTATTATTAAACGCGATTATGGCGGCCGGTGGGTTTGTCGGTATCAAAAGCGAGTGGTGGCACTTCGAACTGCCCGACTCCTCTCGTTATCCGTTATTAAGCGATCGTTTCGGCTGTCTAACCGTGCCGACGCAACCCACCGCCGATTCGGTTTAAAACCGTACCAGAAAACTCTGTGGGTCAGAATCATGCCCACCGTCGGCAGCCTCACAGCGCTACCGGCGGTGAAAGGCTAACATTATTCGTGATAAAGCTGGCTGCGCCCACCATCCATCACAATATCGGTGGCATTAATAAACCGTGCTTCATCGGAAGCGAGGAACAGTGCGGTATAAGCCACCTCCACCGGTTCGCCAATCCGTTTACAGGGCAAAATATCCGTTTGCCGCTGGCGCTCCGCCGTCGGATCGTCACAGCTTTCCAGCCAGGCTTCCGCCGCTGGCGTCATAATCAATCCGGGCGAAATACTATTGATACGAATTCCCTGGCTGGCGTACTCCACGCCCAGCGAACGCGTCAGGCCAATTAACCCGTGTTTCGCTACCGGATAAGGAAACGCGCCGGGAATAATTTTATGCCCGTGTACCGAGGCAATATTGACAATATGCCCGTATTGACGAGCGACCATGCCGGGCAATACCGCGCGGATACCATTCCACGGCCCTTTTAAATTCACCGCAAGGCAACGCTGCCAGTCCGCATCTTCCATAGTGAGCGGATCGCGAAAGACATTAATCCCCGCACAGTTGATTAAAATATCCACCGGCCCCAGCCGTTCTTCCGTTTCCGCCACGCAACGTTTTAACGCGGCCTCGTCCGTCACATCAGCCTGTAGCGCAATACAGCGTAAACCGGTTTCCCGTTGCAAGGTTTCGGCAAGCGGCTGACTGGCATCCAAATTCAGGTCGATAAGCGCCAACTGCGCGCCCTGCTGAGCAAACAACGTGGCAATCGCGCTACCAATGCCGCTGCCGCCGCCGGTAACAATGGCGGTCTTTCCTTTTAATCGTTCAGACATCTGTTTCTTTCCCGTTTTACAAAACTACACCACCAACCAGTCGGCGAATTCCCGACGCGCTTCACCACGCGTTAGCGTCATCATCGGCCAGTTCCCGGTCCGCGTCAGCCAACTCAATCCCTCGGTGGTCAGTAAGGCGGTATCTTCGCTTTTTACGCCGCTGAGCGTTGGGTTCCAGGCCAACGCCTGATTAACGTGCAACGCCCCTTCGCTCTCCGGCGTCACAATAAAATCCCGGCAACCATAACCGGCAGGACCGCCTTGATGATGAACCTGCCAACCTTCAGCATGCCCATGACGCGCATAGGCCGCCTGAACATCGGTAAAAATGGCCTGCCAACTGCGTTCTGCGCGCGAGGCGACCATAATGTCGGCATGAATTTCCGCCACCGCGCGTAGACGCTGACGTGCCTGCTCACTGGGTTCACCAATATGAACCATGCGCGTCAGGCTGACATTTAACCCCTGCCGCTCCGCGCCTAGCGTAATCAGTAATTGCTGACGTAGGCGCGTTGGGCCTGGCGTTGGGTGCTTGTAAGCGGCGATCCGTTCATCAACGGCAATTAAGGTACATACCGGACGAATCGCGCGTGCCAGGCAATCATGTAAGATACGCGCTTCAATCTCTTGTTCGCTAACCCCCGCGCTAACGCCGCGTGCGATCGCTTCAACTATTTCTGCGGTTTCTCGCCCTAGTTCGGCAAAACGTTGCCTTTCATTTTTATTCAAACCACAGCGAGCGATAACCATTGCCGGTTCGAGATCTTTCGCGCCAGGCAACGGTGTATCGCTACCCAGGCGTGGAATAGCAAGTGACGCCATGGTCTGCTGACGCGAGACATACCAGGGATAACTCAGCGTTTTTGCCGCAAAGGGCAACGGTTCTTCGGCTAAAATCCGCGGTAATTCGTTGTCTGGCGCAATCAGTGTCACCGCATCAGCGGTAATCAGAAGGCTGGCTACGCCTGACTCGGCCCGTTCAACTACGTAATAGCTCGCCCCTTCGGTTAACCAGGCAATATTGTCACGGCGTGTTAATAGCAATGCATCAACTTGCCAATCGGCCAGCGCCTGTTGCAAACGCTTCAACTTTTCCGTCATGCGACTTCTCCTTCCGGTTGTCCGGCGGCAATGTTATCCACCACCTCAAAATTCATAATGAAGTCTGCGGCGCGGTGCGCCACCGCCATCACGATAGCGTTAGTATTGCCACTAATAATGTTTGGCATCATTGAGGCATCCACCACCCGCAACCCGCGTATGCCGCGTACCCGCAGGTCGGCGGTCAGTACCGCCATCGGATCGTCGTCGCTCCCCATACGGCAGGTACCCACCGGGTGATAACCGGTTTTCACCATGCGTTTGCAATGCGCGGCGATCGCTTCATCAGATAGCGTTTCTTCGCCAGGAAAGATCTCTTTTTCGATCATTTCATGCAGCGGCAACGCGTTAACAACCTGGCGGGCAAAACGAAATCCGGCGATTGTCCGCGCCAGATCGTCAGGATGACCAAAGATTTGTGTATCGACATGCGGAAGATCTGCCGGATCGCGCGAGCGCAACCAAACTCGTCCGGTCGCTTTAGGCCGCAGCAACAATGAGTTGACCGTCACGCCATGACCGGGGTCTTGCCCCATCACATCGCGATCAAGGTACACCGTTGGGACACAAAACATTTGAATGGTCGGCGTCGCGTTAAAATCCAGCGGATCGAAGAAAGCACAAGTTTCGACGCCAGTGGTGGTCACCGGGCCGGATTTAAACAGCATATACTGCAAGCCCGCTTTCACCATTGGCCACCCTTTGTCCTGGCCATAATAGCCAAAGGCGCCGTTAGTGGTCGCCACCACCGGGACCTCGTAGTGATCCTGCAAATTCTGCCCGACGCCGGGTAAATCTAAACGCACCGTGATGCCTTGCTCTTCCAGATGCTGCTTCGGCCCGATACCGGAAAGCATCAGGATTTTTGGCGTCTGATAGGCACCCGCCGACAGAATAACCTCGCGCGTAGCGCGGGCAGACTCACTAACGCCCTTACGCTGATAACGCACGCCAACTGCGCGATCGCCCTCAAAGAGGATTTCTTCAACCTGCGCATTGGTCTCAATAAACAAATTAACGTCGTCCCGCAACGGCTCAATAAATGCATCCACCACGCTGCAACGCTTGCGGGTTTTCCAGTCAATGGTGTGCTGCATAAAGCCGACCCCAAACGGGTTTCCGGTGTTGAAGTCTGGGGTATACGGGATCCCTAAGCCCTGCATCGTTTTGACATACGCGCGGCTTAGTGGGCTAAAATGGCCGAGGTGCGAGACCTTCATTGGCCCGCCAACACCGTGATTGGGCGCGCCAAGATGGTCATTATCTTCAATGGCGGTAAAATGCGGCAGCAAGGTTTGCCATGACCAATCAATACCGCTGCCAGCAACGTGCGCATTCCAGTCGTCATAATCCTGAGTATGTCCACGCATATACACCATGGCATTAACCGTGCTGCCGCCACCTAACACTTTTGCCTGCGGAACAATAACGCCGCGCCCATCCAGTTGCGGCTGTGGTTCGGTCTGGTGCATGGTCAGGTAAGCGTCACTGGCCAAATATTTCATATAGCCCGCCGGCATTTTCAGTACCGGATTATAGTGGCCGCTGCCGGCTTCCAGCAGCAGCACGCGCGCGCGTTGCTCCCGAACCAGCCTGGCGGCGACGATGCAACCGGAGCTACCGCCGCCGACAATGATGTAGTCATATTCTTTCATGTACCACCTTAATCCATTATTTTGAAGGAACGGAATCCAGAATGCGTACCCGCAAAGCCGCCGGGTTATTTTGCTCGCCGGGGTCGAGCGGGCTGAGCAGGAAGAACCACGAGAGCAACGCGCTGACGATATACAGCGAAGCGTAAACCCACACCACGCCATTGGTGCCGAACAGTGTATTGAGAATGCCGTACAGTGCCGGTCCGAAAAAGGTCGATAACCCAGCCGCAAAGCAGTAGATCGCCATCGAGTTGCCTTTATCTTTGGTGTCGCACAGGGAGGAAAACAGCGCGGCGGCAGGAACATAACCGCAGAGCGTAATGCCATACAGGCAAGCGAACACCACGCACAGGAAGAAATTGCCATGTGTCCACTGCGGAACAAAATACATCAGCAACATGGAAATCGCCGAGCCAATGCCGCCGAAAAAGGTCAGCACACGGCGCCAGCCAATACGGTCGCTCAGCTTGCCGATAACCGGGTTAAAGCTCATGCCGACCAGCCCCATAATGGTAATTAGCGACAGGTATTCGGTTTGGCTAAACCCAATTTTGTCGGTGAAAAAGCCGGGCAGGAAAATAAAGAAGCCGAAATAAGGCGTGGTGTTGATGATGCGTACCACCGCCGCAGCGGCAATACGCGGACGACGCCACAAAATATCAATACCGCCCATCAGAATGCGCACGGTGCTCTTATCGCGATGCGCTTCATCCAGTAACGGCGCGTAGCCGCTGCGTTCTTTCACCGCCACCAGCATAATTACCACGCCGCAGGCTACTAATCCCAACGACAGCCAGAAAGTAGCGTATTCCCCCATGACACCGATTGAAAAAATCGCCACCAGTGACCCCAGTGTTGGTAGGCCGCCGGTAAAGGAGAGCCAAAACCAGCCGGTGGCGGAGCCGCGCATATCGGTCGGCGCCGCTGCCTGAATCCAAACCAGAAACGCATAGGCAAACATTGGATAGGCCACGCCACGCAAACCGTAGGTCAGTAGCGTGAGGGTAAGGTTTTTGTTAGGTAGCGCAATGCTGAGGAACAGCGCCTCAAAGATCACCCAAATCAGGCCGCCCACCAGCATGACGCGGCGCGGACCAATTAGCGTTGATAGCGAACCCGCCAGCCAGGAACCGATGGTGACAGTAATGCCATAAAAAGCGATGATCGTCGCCGCAATATCCAGCGTGAAGCCATTTTTACTCAGGTAAGGCGCCAGGTAATTTGATTCAACGCCATCGCCAATCATAAAGATCAAGACAGCAATATACCCCCAGGCGAGAGCCGGTGGGATGCCGAGTTTATTCAGCAGGGGATGTTGATTCAGGTCTGATGTTTTCATAATCGCAGGTGTATCCATCATTTATTTATAATATTCAGACAGGCCTGGGACGACATTCAGTTACCCGTCTTGGTGTTTTTTGGGTAATACAGCGCCCTGACGATGCAGGTAAGCACCGCCCTTGCGTAGGATTTTGGTATTCGCGTGCCTTACTTCATGTAGATAAAGCGTTCGCCCGGCATCATCAAATGGAATTTCTCCCCCGGATAATGCGACATCATATAGTCGACGAAATAGCTGGGGTTATCGCTATTGCAGGTAAAGAGATCGAAGTGAAATGGTAATAACAGATCGCTCTGTAGCAGGTGATTTAAATCAGCCGCATCGCGAAAACTCATATTCGGCATAATGCCACGCGCGCCACGTGCATAATCGCCACCGTTAATTGGCAATGCCGCGATGTCGGGCGCTAACTGACTTAGCTCTTGCTGTAATAGATCGGTGACCAGCGTATCGCCGCTGAAATAGAAACCTATGCCATCGCACTGAATGAAATAGCCTAAATAGCGATCGTGTCCTGCGGCATTTTTTTCATATTCGCTGTGCGCGGCAGCAATCGGCTTAATGGAAAACTGACCAACCTGAAAACGTTCGCCGGTTATTGCCAGGCGAACGTTCCTTTCCACCGCGGCATTATCACGGCGCAGCGTTTCTGCATCTGGCGAAGGAATATAAAACGGTAGTGACGCGTTAGCCTCAGCTAACGGTTCCAGCGTCCCCATATCCATATGGTCATCGTGGAAGTGGGAGATCAGTACCGCGTCACACACCGCCAGTGCCTGCGGCGGCAATACCGGCGGGAAACTGCGGGTAAACTCGGTACCGGGGTGATTTTCTTCAATCGCATAACTGAGATAGGGGTCAATCGCTAGCAGGTCACCGGCGGTATTTTTGAGTACCATCCCGGCCTGGCCCAGGCTCCAGATAGCCAACGCGCCCGCAGGAACCTGCGTCTGCTGTAATTCCTGCGCCAGTTGCTGCTGGCTGCGTAGTGAATATGTCATGAATGTTCCCCAGTTTTACCGATGAATGCGACCGGCAAAAATAAATCTCTTCAGACAAGAAATGTAGTGCAAAGGGAAACCGGGGTGTTACAGACGTATCACAAAACATACTAAGCGAAGTTTAGTGAAGGGATCGGGCGATGCACGTATCGCCCGACGGCCATTACACCGCAACCGGAGCTTTAATCGCCGGATGGGGATCGTAACCTTCAATTTCGAAATCATCGAAACAGTAATCAAACAGTGAAGCGGGTTTACATTTAATTTTCAACGTCGGTAATGGACGTGGCTCACGGCTAAGCTGTAAATGGGTCTGTTCAAGGTGGTTACTGTACAGATGCGTATCGCCGCCGGTCCACACAAAATCCCCCACTGCCAAATCACACTGCTGCGCCACCATATGGACTAACAAGGCATAACTGGCAATATTAAACGGCAGGCCGAGGAACACATCGCACGAGCGCTGATAAAGCTGGCAAGAGAGTTTTCCATCGGCGACATAGAACTGGAAGAACGCATGGCACGGCGCCAACGCCATGCTATCCAACTCGCCCACGTTCCACGAGGAGACGATAATACGGCGCGAATCCGGATCGTTTTTCAACTGCTCCAGCACCTTACTCAGTTGATCGATCTGACGGCCATCCGCCGCGCCCCACGCCCGCCATTGCTTACCATAAACCGGGCCAAGATCGCCCTGCTCATCTGCCCACTCATCCCAAATCGACACGTTGTTCTGTTTGAGGTAACCAATATTGGTGTCGCCCTTCAGGAACCACAGCAATTCATGAATAATCGAGCGGAGATGGCAACGTTTGGTGGTAACCAGCGGAAAACCATCTTGTAGGTTGAAACGCATCTGATGGCCAAAAATCGACAGCGTGCCCGTGCCGGTACGGTCATTCTTTGGCGTGCCTTCATCCAGCACTTTGCGCATTAAATCCAGATACTGTTTCATTTTCCCCTCACGAAAGTTGCTGCTGCGGGCGTCGACGATAGGCCCAAATCATCATAATTACACCGGCCAAAATCATCGGCAGCGACAAAATCTGCCCCATACTGATCACGCCATCAAACAAACCTAGCTGCGCATCCGGTTGCCGGAAAAATTCGACAATAATACGGAAAGCGCCGTAGCCAATCAGGAACAAGCCAGACACGCTCCCCATCGGGCGCGGTTTGCGAATAAACAGGTTGAGAATAATAAACAGCACCACGCCCTCTAACAACAACTCATACAGTTGTGAAGGATGACGCGGCAACACGCCGTAGGTGTTCAACAGTGATTGCCACTGCGGATGAGTGGCAATCAGCGCTACATCTTCGCTACGCGAGCCGGGGAACAGCATCGCCCACGGCAGGTCCGGCGCAACGCGGCCCCACAATTCGCCATTAATAAAGTTACCCAGACGCCCCGCGCCGAGCCCAAACGGAATCAGCGGCGCAATAAAATCGGACACTTGAAAGAAGGTACGTTTGGTGCGGTGCGCAAACCAAAACATGACGAGGATAACGCCAATCAGACCGCCGTGGAATGACATTCCGCCATCCCAGACTTTAAATAAATACAGTGGATTATCAAGAAATAGCGGCAAGTTATAAAACAGAACGTAGCCAATACGACCGCCGAGAAATACGCCAAGGAAACCGGCATACAGCAGGTTTTCCACTTCTTCTTTTTTCCAGCCGCTGCCCGGTTTATTCGCGCGCCGTACCGCCAGCCACATCGCGAACAGAAAGCCGACTAAGTACATCAAACCGTACCAGTGTAAAGAAATAGGCCCGATGGAGAAAATTACCGGGTCAAATTGGGGGAAAGCCAGATAGCCGTTATTCATCTTTCACCATATTTATTACCCGTCCAGTCACCGGACGGCTCTGTCGTTCTGCCCACAAAACACCCACCAACACCGCGATGGAAGCCGGGAAACCTCCTCCCATTGATCATGGGAGGCGCAAGGCCGGGCATCATAACACAGGGTTGGTCGCGCGGGTTTGCGGAAATGTAAAAGTCAATGCACGCTTAACGGCCGCCGCGAATCAAGCCGCCCAACCCACGACGCTCCATAAACGCCGCCACCTGTAACCTCACTTCAGCGGCGGTGTGCGCTTGTAAACCACGCTCGGCTAAGGTTATTGCCTCTGCTTTATCAATATGGCGCAACAGATATTTCACGCGCGGCACGTTTTTACCGTTCATGCTCAGGTGGTGATACCCCATGCCAATTAACATCGCCACGCACATCGGATCGCCCGCCATCTCTCCACACAGGCAGAGTTCAATATTGGCGCGCTCAGCTTCAATGGCAATGTTTTTTAGCGCGTGCAGCATCGCCGGATGCAACGAATCATACAGGCTTGCCACGCGGGTATTGTTGCGATCCACCGCTAACAGATATTGCGTTAAATCATTGGTACCCACCGAAACAAAATCAACGCGTGATGCCAGATGCGGCATCATAAACAGCATCGACGGAACCTCAATCATGACGCCAATGCGCGGCGCCGGGATCGGATACCCTAACACTTCTTCCACTTCACGCCCGGCGCGATCGATCAGCCGCCTGGCGTCATCAATCTCGTCAATGCTGGTGATCATTGGCAACAAAATACTGAGGTTACCGGTTGCCACATTGGCGCGTAGCATGGCGCGCACTTGCACCAAAAAGATCTCCGGCTGATCGAGCGTTAACCGGATACCACGCCAGCCGAGGCAAGGGTTTTCTTCGCTGATCGGCATATAGGGAAGTTGTTTATCGGCGCCAATGTCCAGCGTGCGGAGTGTCACCGGCTTATTGAGAAACAACTGCAACATACCTTGATATTGTGCGACTTGCTCCTCTTCCGAGGGGAAACCGCTTTGCAGCATAAACGGGATTTCGGTGCGGTACAGGCCAATGCCATCAACCCAACTGCCCTGTGCCTGTTCATGTTCGGCGCTCAAACCGGCATTCAACATCACCTGCACCCGCTCGCCGCTTTTCAACTCCGCGCGTTGCTCGACGACATCTTCCGCCATCTTGCTCAGCTCGTTCTCTTCGCTGATTAACCGCTGATACTCTTGAACCAATACCGGCTCGGGGTCGACCAACAACTCACCGCGATAGCCATCAACAATCAGCAGACGTTTATTCAGCAGTTCGGGGCGAATATCGGCACCCATCACCGTTGGGATCCCCATCGCCCGCGTAAGGATCGCTGCATGTGAGTTTGATGCGCCGTCGCGTACTACCACGCCGGCGAGGCGATCTTGCGGAAGTTCGGCCAAGGTGGTGGCGGTTAACTCATCGGCAACCAAGATAAAACGCTCCGGCCACGTGTTAGTGCCTTGCTGCGTATCATCAAGATGGAATAACAAACGTTGGCCAAGCACGCGGAGATCGCCCGCGCGTTCACGCAAATAGCTATCCTGAAGGCTGGCGAACTGCGCCGCGAACTTTTCGACAATCTTCTTTACCGCCCACTCGGCAACAGAGCCGGTGTCAATCTCGTCAAAGAGATCTTTTTTGAGCCGCGCATCGCTGATCAGGTGTGAGTAGAGATCGAAAATTGCCGCGCTCTCTTTCTGCACGCTCGCCGAAAAACGTTTACTAAAGCGCCGAAACTCACTGGCGGCCTCAGCCATTGCCAGACTCAGTCGTTCACGTTCGCGCTGTACATCAAGCGTCGAGGCGGCAGAGACCTGGTCAAGCGAAGGTTGCGAGGCATCAACCCAGCCCGGCGCGACCGCCACGCCTGGCGAAGCCGCGATTGCCCGAACACGGGTCTGGCGGAATTGCCCGAAGAGTTGATTAAGCTGTGATTGGGAAAGTAGCGCCGCTAACTGCGTCGCTAAAGTGACCAGAAAAGATTCTTCGCTTTCATCAAACTGACGGTGCTCGCGCTGTTGCACTACCAGCACGCCCAACAGTTGGCGGCGGTTAATGATCGGGACGCCGAGGAAGGAGCGGAAGCGCTCCTCTTTAACCGAAGGAATATATTTGAAACTCGGATGGCTTTGCGCATCGGCGAGGTTAATCGGTTCGGCCCGGCGTCCAACCAGACCGACGATCCCTTCGTCAAACGCCAGCGCGACGCTTTTACCGCGCGGTTTTTTCAAGCCGCGCGTGGCCATCAGGTAATAACAACGACGATCGTGATCGGCGAGGTAGATCGAGCACACCTCGGTATCCATCGCGAAGCAAATCTCATTGACCAGTATTTCCAGTGCTTCATTCAGACGCGGTGCGCCTGCCACCTTCTCTACTATTTCGCGCAACTGAGTGAGCATAATCTACGTGGCTTAACCTCTTTTCCGTCGCCAGGAAGGCGTATTGCGCTGCACAACACTCTCCTGCAATGGCATTACCACGCCAGAAAACTCCTTCATTACACGGCGGTATACATCGCGCTTAAAGGAAACCACCTGACGTACCGGGTACCAAAAGCTCACCCAGCGCCAGCCGTCAAACTCCGGCGTGCTGCTGGTTTGCATATTAATATCCGCCTCGTTGCACATTAATTGCAGGAGAAACCACTTCTGTTTCTGGCCGATACAAACCGGCTTTGTGTCCCAACGCACCAAACGTTTTGGTAACTTATAACGTAACCAGTTACGGGTAGAAGCAAGAATACGGACGTCTTTCCGGTGTAAACCAACCTCTTCGAAAAGTTCGCGGTACATCGCCTGTTCCGCCGTTTCGCCAGGATTAATGCCTCCCTGGGGAAACTGCCAGGAGTGTTGTCCAAAGCGCCTCGCCCACAACACTTGTCCCTGCCTGTTACAGATTACGATACCAACATTCGGGCGGTAGCCATCATCATCGATCACCGGACTACCTCAAACTAAAAATTCAGATAGTCTGATTGTTTCATACTCCTTACAGACGGTAAACCACTGCTTGCGCCTGTAGCAGACGAATAACAATGGGATAACTCACAGATATCATCTGAGTTATAAACAGAAGACGATCAAAAAGCGCGATCTTATTCACGTTTTCTGTGGATAGCTTTGTGCAGAACTTGGTAAATCCGCGAATAACACTAGAAAAACCCACCGATACGCAAATAGTCATTTTTGTGATCAGTCGATTAAAATCAGCAAGATAAAATATATTTACGGTGTTTAAAAACGCGCGATCGCCGCGTGGTTAACGGTTTAGCCCATTGGCTGGTGAAAGATCGAGCGCCGCCGTTTTTATCCACAGAATATGCCAGTAAGTTACGCACAAAATGGGCTAATTCGGCAAAATCGGCGCGCGTCAAGGCTGTAAATCAAAACAGTATTGAGTAAAAAGTCGAGTTATCCCAGTTTTCTGTGGATAACCTGGTGTAAGATCCTGTTCATTGTCGATGACAACATGGGAAAACCCGGTTTTGTTCCATCAGCCCGCGCCGCAAGCGCCGCTAAAAAAGCATGATTTATCATGCTATTATTATGTTTCTGCATGGCGGTCTTCGCTAAAATTTATTCATTGCGCAATGCTGTTTGTTTTTTAACCCCTTTTCAGGATGCATCATGTCAGTTGATTCGCCGCTTGTTACGCCACCGGAAGATGAAGCGACCTTATTGGCCCGCGCACAAGCACTGGCGGGGTATACGCTGGGCGAATTGGCGCTACGGGCAGGGCTAGCTATCCCGGCGGATCTGCGGCGTGATAAAGGATGGGTTGGAACGTTGCTGGAGTTACACCTTGGCGCCAGCGCCGGCAGTAAACCCGAACAAGACTTCGCCCATCTTGGCGTGGAGCTAAAAACCATTCCGGTTGATAGTCAGGGCCGCCCGCTAGAAACCACCTTTGTCTGCGTCGCGCCGCTAACCGGCAACACCGGCGTGGTATGGGAAACCAGTCACGTGCGGCATAAACTGGCGCGAGTGTTGTGGATACCGGTGGAGGGCGACCGGGCCCTTCCGTTGGCTGAACGTCGGGTGGGCGCGCCGTTACTCTGGAGCCCAAGCCCGGAGGAGGAGCATCAGTTGCGTTGTGATTGGGAAGAATTGATGGATCTGATCGTGCTGGGCCAAGTGGAACGGATTACTGCTCGTCACGGCGAAGTGCTACAAATTCGCCCCAAAGCGGCCAATAGCCGGGCGTTAACCGAAGGCATTGGAGAAAACGGGCAGCCGATTATGACGCTGCCGCGCGGCTTCTATTTAAAGAAAACCTTTACCGCCCCGCTGCTGGCGCGCCACTTTTTGCTGTAGCGTTTTCAGTCTTGCCTGACCATGCGTATAATCTTCGTTTACTTTTCGTTTAGGATGCGACGTTAGCATGTTTGACTGGATTGCCGATCCCAATGCCTGGCTGGCACTTGGCACGCTGACCATTTTGGAAATCGTTCTGGGTATTGATAATATTATTTTTCTCTCGTTGGTTGTCGCTAAACTCCCGAAGAATCAACAAAATAGTGCGCGACGCTTGGGGCTAATGGGCGCAATGTTAATGCGTCTCGGGCTGTTGGCCTGTATCGCCTGGGTGGTCAGGCTCACTCATCCTCTGTTTTCCGTTATGGATCATCCCTTTTCCGCGCGCGATCTGATTTTGCTCGGCGGCGGTTTGTTCCTGCTGTGGAAATCCAGTATGGAAATTCACGAGAGCATTGAGGGTGGTAATGAAGAGCATAAAACCAATGTGCATTCATTTGCCGGCGCTATTATTCAAATTATGTTGCTGGATATTATCTTCAGCCTTGATTCCGTCATTACGGCAGTAGGGCTTTCCGATCACCTGTTTATTATGATGGCGGCAGTGGTGATTGCGGTAGGAATGATGATGTTTGCGGCAAAAGCGATTGGTGAATTTGTCGACAATCATCCGTCGGTGAAAATGCTGGCGCTCGCCTTTTTGATTCTGGTGGGTTTCACGCTAATTCTGGAGAGTTTTCAGGTACATGTACCGAAAGGATATATTTACTTCGCTATGTTCTTCTCAATGGCAGTAGAGAGCCTGAATCTTATTCGTAATAAGAAGAACGCCGATTGAAATGATCACGGTCGGGCAACTCCGACCGGAAATAATGCCGAACCGATGTGATAAGTTATGCGTAGATCCCACAAAAACGCTTTTGTCCTTTTATTTTCGGACCCCACCGATTAAAACAACAGAAGGAACGGTTTATTACTACACTCATAGGTTACATCAGTTAGAAGGGAGAAGAAGTGGATGAAGTGGATGTTTAGCGCCGGTGCAATCGCACTCTGCCTGGTATTAAGCGGTTGTAGCAGTGATTATGTCATGGCGACCAAAGATGGCCGTATGATAATGACCGATGGTAAACCGGTGATCGATAAAGAAACCGGCTTGGTGAAGTACACCGATCAACGAGGGCACGAGTTGCAAATTAACGGCGATGAGGTTTCCACCATCATCGAACGCTGATAGCCCTGTTTCACTCTGCCGCGACGGCATTTTCCCGCGGCAGGTGCTCTGACCGCATTTCCCGCACATTCCCCTCTTCCCCCGCCTCCCGACGACGGTTATAGTCGAAAAGGGACTGAATAACGCTTTACTCTTTCCATAAAGAAAAAAAAGGAAGACGGCAAATGCAATATCACCGTATCCCCCATAGTACGCTGGAAGTCAGCCAGTTGGGGTTAGGAACCATGACGTTTGGTGAGCAAAACAGCGAAGCCGATGCGCATGAACAACTGGATTTGGCTGTTCGTTCCGGTATCACACTGATTGATACCGCAGAAATGTATCCGGTGCCGCCGCGCCCGGAAACCCAGGGATTAACCGAAAGTTATATTGGTAGCTGGCTAAAATCACGCGGTAACCGCGATAAGATCGTGCTGGCCTCAAAAGTTGCCGGCCCGTCACGCGGTAATGATGCCTCTATCCGTCCACAGCAAGCATTGGATCGCAAGAACATCCGTGAGGCGCTGGAAGCCAGCCTGAAACGCCTCAACACCGATTATATCGATCTGTATCAACTCCACTGGCCGCAACGCCAAACTAACTGCTTTGGCAAACTGGGTTATCAATATACCGATAACAGCGCGCCGGTGACGTTACTCGAAACGCTGGAAGCGCTTAATGAGCAGGTACGTGCCGGTAAAATTCGCTATATCGGCGTGTCGAACGAAACGCCGTGGGGCGTGATGCGTTACCTGCAATTGGCGGAAAAACATGAGTTGCCGCGCATCGTAACCATCCAGAACCCCTACAGCCTGTTGAACCGCAGTTTTGAAGTGGGCCTGGCGGAAATTAGCCAGCACGAAGGCCTCGAACTTCTGGCTTACTCTAGCCTCGCTTTCGGTACCCTGAGCGGTAAATATCTCAATGGCGCACGACCCGAAGGCGCGCGTAACACGCTATTTAGCCGCTTTACTCGTTATAGCGGCGAGCAGTCACAGCTGGCCATCGCCGCCTATGTTGACCTGGCGCGTCAGCACGGGCTTGACCCATCGCAGATGGCGCTGGCTTACGTGCGTCAGCAACCGTTTGTCGCCAGTACTTTATTAGGCGCAACCACGGTTGAGCAGCTACAGGTCAATATTGACAGCTTTAACCTCACCCTTGATGCCGAGGTGCTGGAGGCGCTGGAAGCCATTCACCGCCGTTACACCTACCCGGCGCCGTAATACCGTAATCACAAAGAATAAACGCCCAGTGATGGGCGTTTTTTTCTGTCCGGCCTATGCGCCGCGCTTCTGTTTACGCTGCCATCCCCACAGCACCGCAATCGCCACGGCAAATAACACGCCAAAACCAACGCCGGTCGCCACTGCCGGAGCGCCCAGCTTAATTGCCAGCGAGTAGAGTCCTAACATCAGCAACATTGCGCCGTTCTCGCCGAAATTTTGCACCGCAATGGCGTTGCCTGCGCCCACCGAGTGTTTCCCTTTCTCCTGTAGCAAGGCGTTGAGCGGCACCACAAAAAATCCGCCGAGTACCCCAATCAACACCAAGAGAACATAGGCGTTCAGCAGGTGATGCTGTAGAGAGAAGAGCGCCACCGCCGCACCAATCAGGATCCCGGCGGGCATGCAACGCCCGACAGTTTTTAGCGTCACCAGTTTGGCCGCCGCCGCCGCGCCAAACACAATCCCAATCGCCACCATCGCATTAAGCAACGTGGGGGTTTTATTGTCGCTAATGCCGAGCGCGACCGGCACCCATAACACCAGCAGAAAACGTAATGTCACGCCAGCGCCCCAAAACAGGCTAGTCCCGACCAGCGAGAAACGTGTTTCTCCATCACGCCATAACACCCGGCAAGCGCTGAAAAACTGCCGCGACATCGTGCGTGGCCGCCAGCTCTGGCCCGGACGCGCGGCGGCCAGTTTTGGAATCAAAACATTAGCCGCTACCGCCAACCCATAGGCCAGCACGCAGGCGAACAGCGCTGCCAGCAGGCTCCAGTCGGCCAAAACTCCGCCAATGACCGAGCCCAACAAAATCGCCACAATGGTGGAAGATTCAATCAAACCATTGGCTTTCACCAATTTTTCGCCGCTGGTAATCTCCCCCAAAATGCCGTATTTGGCCGGTGAGTAAGCCGCCGCGCCAATCCCCACCAGGCTGTAACCGAGGAAGGGATTGATGCTGAAACAGATTGCTAACGCGCCGAGTAGTTTCAGAGCATTGGCAAACATCATCACCCGCCCTTTAGCGAAACTGTCGGCAACTTGCCCGACAAACGGCGCCAGAATGATATAGGTCGCGACGAAAACCATCTGTAATACCGGTTGGCTCCAATCGGGATAGTGCTGATTTTTGAGCACCGCCAGCGTCGCGAATAACAACGCATTATCGCCAAAGGCCGAAAAAAATTGCGCGATAATTACCGCCAACATGGGGCGCGACATCAACGATGCCTGGCGCTGAGCAGAAAGCGTCATGCTGATTCCACCTCTTCTTCCGCCATTTTTTTCAGCGTGACGAAATCCGGCTTCCCGCTGCCTAACAGCGGCAACTGTTTCAGAAAACGAATATCGCGTGGTATCGCCAGTTCGGCGCTGCCTCGTTCACGCGCCGCGCGTTGCAACTGTTCGCGCGTCAGCGCCTCGTCGGTGGTAAATAACACCAATGCCTCGCCACGGTTACCATCGGGTTTAACCGAGGCGGCGTGCTGTTTCTCCGGCGATGCCGCCAGCGCAATTTGCTCCACGCTTTCCAGCGAGACCATTTCACCGGCAATTTTCGCAAACCGCTTAACCCGCCCCTGAATCTGGCAGAACCCGCCTTCATCGAAGCTGACAATATCGCCGGTGTCGTACCAGCCAGCCTCCATTTCACCTTCGCCGTTATCCGCCACCGGCGCTTCGAGTACGCCGGGATGCTCAACGCGCAGATAGCCATTCATGATATTCGGGCCGCGCAACTGTAGCCGTCCGCCCTGCTCAATACCCGGTACTGAAATCAGACGCGAATCCATGCCCGGCAAAATGCGCCCGACGGTATGGACTTTGGCCGCCATCGGCACATTAATGGCGACCACCGGCGCGCACTCGGTGACGCCATACCCCTCAAGAATGCGGATACCAAAACGGTCCTGCCAGAGTTGGCGCGTGCCTTCCTGTAACTTCTCAGCGCCCGCCACCACATAACGCAAGCGCGCAAAGTCGTAGGGGTTGGCGAAACGCGCGTAATTCCCGAGGAAAGTAGAGGTACCGAATAGAACCGTGCAATTACGGTCGTAAACCAGTTCCGGTACGATGCGATAATGGAGCGGGCTGGGATAAAGGAATACCTGCGCACCGGTAAGCAATGGCGTAAACAAGCCAACCGTCAGCCCAAAGGCATGAAACAGCGGCAAAGCCGACATAAAACGATCGCGCGGCGTGAAATCCGCCACGGTACGAATCTGCTCTACGTTTGCCAACAGGCTCTTATGCGAGTGCACCACGCCTTTCGGGTTCCCTTCCGAACCGGAGGTAAACAGAACCATCGCCGCGTTTTCCGGGCGTTGTGGCAGCATCGCCGCACGCGGGAACACCAGATGGCCCAACACCCAGAGCTTGTCTTTCAGGGTGACGGTGCCTTTCAAATCCTCCAGATAAATCCACTTCACCTGGTCGAGCGCCTCCGGTAAGTGCCACAGATTGCCCTTATCGAGAAACTGACGTGAAGTGAAGACGGTTTTGATTTGCGCCGCCGTTAACGCGCTGGTTAACCCATTCACCCCGGCGGTGTAATTCAGCATGGCAGGAATACGCGCGCGCAGCGTGGCGCCGAGAATGGCTGCCGCAGTTACCGTGGTATTCGGCAACAGCAGGCCGATATTTTCCCCCGGTTGCGTATAACGCTCAAGGATTCGCCCGACGCCAAGGCTCTTTTTCAGTAGGCCGTTGTAGCTATCTGGCGCAAAGTTAATGTCCTCAATACAGGGTTTAAACCGGCCATAACGCGTGGCGGCGCTCAGGAACGCTTCATACAACGTTTCACGCGGACGCACCGCCATGCGCGCTTCCATCATGACATGATGTAAATGCTCGCCGGCCAGCACGCGGCGATCTCGCGCACGCGGCGCCTCTGGCATTGGGATAGTGGTTGGTGGCAGCACCGTCAGTGTAATGCGCGGAAACAGGCGACGTTTTACCACCCCGCCCAGCCGACCAAATGGCGTATATTCCGCCCCTTCAATACGTAGCGGTACCACCGTCGCCTGCGATTTCGCCGCCACAAACCCGGCCCCGCTATAAATTTTCATTAGCGAGCCGGTCACGGTAATGCGCCCTTCCGGGAAGATCACCACCGGCCTTCCTTCGCCAATCAAGCGGACCAAATGCTTAATTGACATTGGCCGGGTGGGATCAAGCGGCACAAAGTCAATAAAGGGTTTGAGATAGCGCATGAACCACTTTTCACCGATTGACGAATACACCGCAAACACGGGCTTAATCGGTAAAAACAGGGCTAGCAGAATGCCATCGAGAAATGACATATGGTTTGGCGTAATCAGCACCTTTTCCTTGTATAGCCCTGAAAGATCGCCACGTAATGTTACCCGCCATAATAGCCGGAACAGAAAACGAAAAAGGGTAAACAGCATGCCCGCTCCTTAGCAGCAAAAAAGATTATGCGTACCATGCAGGATATAGGGGCGTAACTCAATAAAAGAGCATGAAAAACGGGCAAAAAAAACCCACGCATCCGCGTGGGTTGGTGCAACTGAACTGAGTGTCAATCTACCGGGATAGATTGCTATTCACCAATCAATACCTCTGGGATCACCATCCTCTCAGGCCGCGCATATCGAGGCCAGCGACAAAACGCAAAAGATTTTCCGTAAGTGAAACCAGGTGTGTAAATCGGGCAGAAAGCGTTACTGACGCCGCGCCCGCAGGCGCGACGAAGTGGATTAACCTTGATTAGTACCAGGGTTGGGACTCGGATTAGGGCTATTCAACGCGTCGGGCGCAATGTTCATATGTTTCAGTACCGGCCCGATAATATTGCCGAACACCGGGGCGGCAACCGAACCACCAAAGTGGTTATCTCCGGTCGGATGGTTAATCATAATCACCAGCGCCACCTGCGGGTTACTGGCTGGCGCGACGCCTGCAGTGTAGTTGATGTAGCCGCCGTCATATTTCCCACTGGCGCCCATTTTCTCGGCGGTACCGGTTTTTATCGCCAACCGATACCCCGGCACGGCGGCGCGCACCCCGGAGCCGCCCGGCAAGGCATCACTTTCCATCATATGGATAATCGATTGCACGGTATTCGCATTCGCTACCCGTGTTCCCAATACCGGCGGCGTGACTTTGGTAATCGACAAGGGACGGTAGAGGCCATATGAGCCGAGCGTGGCATATTCGCGCGCAATTTGCAGCGGTGTTACGCGTAGGCCATAGCCAAAGGAGAAGGTGGCGCGCTCAATATCCGCCCACCGTTCGCGATGCAACGGAAAATAGCCGACACTTTCGCCGGTTAAGCCCAGCCCGGTCGGTTTACCCAGCCCAAAGGCGTGATAGGTATTAACCAGCACTTCCGCCGGCATCGCCAATGCAATGTGCGAGACGCCGATGTCGCTCGATTTTTGCAAAATACCAGTCATGGTCAGACGCGACCAGTGCCCCACATCGCGGATTAAATGCCCGTTAACGCGGTAAGGCGTAGTATCCAACACCGAATCTGGCCGCACCAACTTACGCTCCAGACCTTCCATCACCACTAACGGTTTCACCGTTGAGCCGGGCTCGTAGCTGTCATTAATCGCGGCGTTACGCATCTGGCTCGGCGACACATCCGCGTAATTATTCGGGTTAAATGAAGGATAAGAAGCCATACCGAGAATTTCGCCGGTATCGATTTTCACCAGTACCGCCGCGCCGGAGTCGGCTTTATTTAGCAATACGCCATCGCGTAGTTTGGTATACAGCGTGTACTGGTCGAATTTATCAATACTCAACTGAACCGTTGGCGGCTGTTTCGGCGGATCATAGCTCAGCATTGAGATGATGTTACCATCGCCATCCTGACGATAAACCTCTTTCCCCGGCTCGCCCTGCAACAGCTTATCGTAGCCGTGCTCCAACCCGTTTAGCCCGGTATTATCCGCCCCGACAATGCCGATCAACGGTGCGGCGGCTTCACTCATTGGATAGAAACGGCTGTCGTCATACACGGTACTGATGCCTTTGAGATGCAGTTGGCTGATATCTTTCGCGATACCCAGTTCAACCTTGCGGCCCAGATAGAGAAAGCGACGATGCGGATTAGCGGTGATTTGTTGCTGAAGCTGTTCCGGACGCTCATTTAGCGCGTTGGCGAGATACACCCATTTGGCGCTGGTAAATTCCGGATTGGCTTCCAGCACCCGTTGCGGATCGGCAATAATATCGCGCGACGGAACGCTCAGCGCCAACGCTTCGCCGTTGCGGTCAAGCAACGTCCCGCGGTTGGTTGGAATCGTCACGGTGCGCAGCGAGCGTTGATCGGCTTCATGCTCCAGCATCGGATGATTGATTAACTGTAAATCGGCCACCCGTGCCAGTAACAAGCCCATACAAGCCAGTACGCCAAGGCAAATCAACCGATAGCGGAAGGGATTGAAAGGGGCTTTAATCTGATCTTTACCCAGAAATTTGTTTATGCGGGGCATGCTCGTCAACTGAATCGGTGATGATAACTAGCTGGAAGTTATAAAGAATCCGTTGCCAGGTTAACAGCAAAACTGTGTTTCAGTTCGTTATCGAACGCGCAAATTTCCGGTTCGCTAACAGAATCTTTCGCAAAATCAGCCGATTAAATCAGAAATTTTCAGTAAAAAAAACCTGCGCATCTGCGCAGGTTGGTGTAATCAACTAAAAACGTTTTGATGTTCACCCATCAATACCTCTGGGACTTAAAATTTAACAAGTCCGGGGGATCTCTCGCTATCACAGATTCGCAACAGTTACTCGCAAAGTGTAACCAGCCATGTGATTTTTAGGCAGTTTTGCAAACAAGATGCTTTTTAATCTCCACCAGGCATGACATGGCATTGGGGCCTTGGGTTAATGACGAGGTGCCAATATCCAGCGTTAACACATTGGGATTACCGGCACTATCGTAAGGTCGCCAGGTTTTGCCAAACCCCGGATCAAACCATGCGCCGGTGGCGATAACCACCACGCCAGGCGTCAGGCCATCGGTTAAACGCGCGCCCGCCAGCATGACGCCACGCGCGTTGCTGACCTCGATCTCCTCTCCATCGGCAATATCTCGTAAGCGTGCATCGTGCGGATGCATCCATAAGGTTTCACGTCCGGCGGTTTTATTTCCCTGCACCGTGGCGGTCGCATCAAGCTGGCTATGCAAACGATCCTTCGGCTGGACCGAGATCATATGCAGCGCTGAACGCGCGTTCGGCGCCACGCCCAGCCACTCACGCGGTTCACGCCATTCGGGATGCCCGCTCATATCATCAAGCTGGAAGCCAGCGAGCGTCGCGCTAAACAGTTCGATCTTGCCACTGGCGGTATTCAGCGGATGGCGCTGCGGGTCGGCGCGAAAATCTGCCATAAAAATCCAGTCTCTGTCGGTCGCCGGAATCTCCGCATAACCTTGCTGCCAGAAGGTTTCAAAATCCGGCCAAGTGACACCCTGTCGGGCATGCGCGGTGGCGCCCTGTTGGTACAGATGCTGAATCCACTGCATTTCATTACGTCGCTCGGTAAACGCGTCGCGATAGCCGAGGCGCTCCGCCAGATCGGCAAAAATATCAAAATCATTACGTGCCTGATGTTGTGGCTCGATCGCCTGATGCATCGCTAACAGGTAACGATCACGCGAGGAGCCGCCAAGATCGTTACGTTCCAGCGTAGTGGTGACCGGCAGCACAATGTCCGCCATGCGCGCGGCGGGCGTCCAGACAATATCCTGCACAATCACCGTATCCGGACGTTGCCAGCCTGCCACCAGCCGGTTTAACTGCTGATGATGGTGGAATGGATTGCCGCCAGCCCAGTGCACCAGATGAATATCGGGATAGTGATGCGTTGCGCCCTGAAACGCATACGGTTGACCCGGGTTCAGTAACATATCGCTAATGCGCGCCACCGGAATAGCGAGGTTCGCCGGATTGGCGCCGGTTGCGATACCGGGCACCGGCGTATCAATCCTCGGATTGCCCACGCCATTCATTGACCCATGACCAAACCCGAACCCACCACCCGGCAACCCCGGCTGCCCTAACATTGCCGACAGCGCGATCACCATCCAGTACGGCTGTTCGCCGCGATGCGCGCGCTGCACAGCCCAGGAACAGGTGAGATAACTGCGTTTGCCGATCATCTGTTGCGCGAGCTGGCGAATACGCGTTGCCGGAATGCCGGTAATTTCGCTGGCCCAGGCAGCGGTTTTGGCGATGCCATCCTCTTCACCTAGCAGGTAAGCGCGTAGACGGGCATAGCCCACGCAATGGGTATCGACAAAGTCTTTATCCACCGCGTTTTGCCGCTCAATCTCATAGCCCAGCGCCAGCATCAGCGCGACATCGGTATTCGGACGAATAGGGATCCATTCGGCATTGAGAAACGCCGGGCAATCATCACGCATCGGGCTGATATTAATCACCGGTGTCCCTTTTGCCGCCAGTTGTTGTAGCGCGGGCGCCAGCGTATGTTCCGCCGCGCCGCCTGAGGCGACTTGGGCGTTTTTCAGCGCCAGCCCGCCGAAGGCAATAAAAATATCGGTATGCTCGACAATGTTAGGCCAATCGGTCACGCGTCCGGTGAGCGGTGAGTAGTCGCCAATAATGTAGGGCAGGAAAAACTGTGCGCTACCCCAGCTATAGTTGCCTTGCTGATCGACCCCGCCGCCGCCGCTAAAATAGAAACGACGGATCAGCGTGCGGGCGTGGTTTACCCGCCCGGCGGAAGACCAGCCATAAGATCCGGTAAAGATGCCCGCCGCGCCATAGCGTTCGCGCACCCGGCGGTTTTCCTCCGCCACCAGATCAAGCGCGGTTTCCCAATCGACGGCCACAAAATCTTCCCGGCCCCGCAAGGTGCGGTCACTGTTTTCACGTTTTTTCAGCCAGGAGCGGCGTACCATCGGTTGACGAATACGTTTATCGGAATAGACCAGTTCGGGGATGGTGTTTAGCATCGGCGACGGGTTGCTGTCGGCGAAAAAGGGTTCGCAGCGCGTTAGCCTGCCGTGTTCGGTGATGGCGGTGAAGGCGCCCCAATGGGCAAGGTGCGGCGCTTTTTTGATGGTCATACAGAACCTGGCGGACGAGGGGAATTTGGGTGCCGAGTATAGCATTTTTGCGCATGACGGTACCCGTGGAACGGAAAACCGGTTCCGCGGGCAGTGCATCAATTTCAATCGCCCTTCCCCTGACAAGTAAAAACCGTTATTCCCCAATGAACGCCAGCGAGACAGACCAGAGGCGTTCAGCCTGCTCACGATCGATTGCCCAGCGGCGCACTCCGCTAACATCGGGGCTATCGTCAGCCACTACCGATGAAATATCGCAGTCAGCGCAATACACGCCGCCTTTTCCCGCAAGCTGCGGGCTGGTGGCGGCCCACAGGCTGGTTGAGGCGCCTTGTGCAACCGTCTTTAGAGGCGACGGCACAAAATCCGGGCCGACGTTCGCCGACTGCGCGATTGCCGCCTTCTGCTCGTCGGACATAAAACGGCTCAGATGGGTATCCGGGATCCGGCCCGGATGTACCGCGAAAGCACGGATACCGGACGCCTGCCCCAACTTATCCAGTTGTACGGCAAACAGGGCGTTAGCGGTTTTAGACTGACCGTAGGCTCTCCACGGATCATAGGGGCGCTGCTCATAGTTAATGTCATCAAAATGAACCGGCGAGTAACGATGACCGAGCGATGATAAAGCCACCACGCGTGCCTCGCCGGAAGCGGCCAGCGCGCTCCAGAGCCGCAGGGTCAGTTGAAAATGACCAAGATGATTAGCGGAAAACTGAGATTCGTATCCACGCGCATCGCGTGCCAACGGCGGAGCCATGATACCGGCATTGTTAATAAGAATATCGACGGTGTCGGTTTCAGAAAGTACCTGTTTAGCAAAATTGTCGATAGATTCCGGGTCCAGCAAATCCATGTGTAGCAGCGTTACATCCGGCATACCTGCCAGTGAAACGCGCGCTCTTGCCCTGTCGCGCGCTGGCACAAACACCCGGGCGCCTGCGGCTCGTAACGCACTAACGGTTTCAAGGCCGATGCCTGAGTGGCCGCCGGTAACAATCGCACACTTTCCTTTTAGGAAGGTGCCCTGCATCACCTCCTCCGGCGTGGAGGTAGCGCTGAAACCAGAACCCATCGGGGATTGTGAAGTAAACATACTTATGCTCCAGGACGAATGACTTAAGAGCATGGTAGACTGATGATAACGTACTAAAAAGGTGTTTAAGTTCAATTTTTATGCGCGATAGTTCAATTTTATCTCCCGACCCGCTTTCAGACCTGCTCGATTTCCTACAAGTGAATTGCGACTTGTCGGGACGTATTATCGCAGGCGGCAGTTGGGCACGCCGCTTCGCTAATCTGGATTCGGTTAAGTTTTGCGCCGTCACCAAAGGGAACTGTTGGTATACCGTGGCTGGCAAACCTGAGCCTAGGGAAGTGAAAGCCGGTGATGTGCTGATTACCAATGGTACGCGCACGTTGGTGCTGGCGAGCGAGCGCTCCCTGCTTGCTGGCGCCATCACCCAGCCGCTTGCCCAGGATGATGACGACAATTATCGGTTTGGCGAGGGGGATGATTTCCGGATGCTTGGGGGAATTGTCAGGATTGATGCCGACCGGCACGCACTGCTGTTACAAGGATTGCCGTCGCTAATCCATGTACACGGTACCACCGAGGAGGCCGAGCCTATTTCCTGGCTGCTTAAGCAGTTAGTGATAGAAATGGAAAGCGCCAGGCCGGGAAGATCGGTGGCAATCGCAGGATTAACACAGCTTTTATTTACTCAGACCTTACGCGCTTATTTGGCTCACGCACCGGCTGGTGATGAGGGATGGCTAAAAGGTTTTGGTGATGCGCGATTAGCCATTGTGCTCGGCAGCATTCATGGCGATCCCGCACGGGATTGGGGCCTGGAAGAGCTGGCACGTAAAGCCGGGATGTCCAGAACATCTCTGGCGGTTCGTTTTCGTGAAATGATGGGAGTCCCTCCTCTCACTTACCTGACCCAGTGGCGGATGTATATCGCAAGGCGCGAACTGCTGGCGGGGGCGTCGATTTCCGAGGCTGCCGCTGCGGTGGGTTATTACTCTGAAAGCGCCTTTAGCAAAGCCTTTAAGCGTGTGATGGCGGTAGCGCCCGGACAATACCGCCGAACGGCACGAACTGGCGAAACGCGGTAAAATAATCCGTCGAGGTTGGCGGTTTATTTTACCGGGCTGAACATCTCTTTTCGCCAGTGCCGCCATTTTTGCTGAAGTTCGCGCCTCGGAAGCGTGATTTTCTCTTCCAGCACGGCGAGCCGGACGATGCGATCGACGCGAAAATGACGAAAATCGCCTTTAGACTCGCACCAGGCAATAAGCAGGCAATGGTGTTGGTCATAACCCAGCACCACCGGCCAGATAATCCTGCTGGAGAGCTCACCACTGGCGGCGTGATAGTGCAATAACAGCTTTTTTCCCTGCCGAATCGCCATTCTGATTGGGCGCGTATCGGGTTTGTTATCGCTGCACGGTTCCGGTTTTACCGCGACCGCCGATTCCGTCACCGCACCGATCAGTTTCGCCGGCAACGCCGATAAAATTTTCGTCAGTACGTCGCTGGCATTATTTGCCAGGGTGGCGTCCGGCAATTGGCGCACGAGTTCGACCCCCAGCCAGATAGCCTCAAGTTCTTCGGCTGTAAACATCAGCGGGGGCATATCATAGTCGGCGCTGAGGGTGTATCCGGCACCGGCTGTTCCCTCAACCGGCACTCGCTGACCCGCCAAATCTGCAATATCTCGGTAAACCGTGCGCTTTGAGACCTCTAGCTCTTCGGCCAACCGCGCGGCGGTTACCGGACGGTTTGAGCGCCTAAGTATTTGGATCAGTTGAAATAACCTGTCTGCTCGCCGCATTTTTTATCCTGTTGCCACCACGTTGTCAGCATACCTGGAGGATGATGCTATCAGAAGCGGCGCGGTTCGCCGCCATAATGGAGCCCATCGATGAAATTTGTTTCGGTACGTCTTATTGTTCAAAACCTACCAGCAATGGTTCAGTTTTATGAAAAGGTCACCGGCGTGCGTGCTGAATGGCTGGCACCGGTTTTTGCAGAAATTATCACCTCTGCCGGGGTTATCGCACTGGGCAGCGTTGAGACGGTCGCGTTGTTTAAAGAGGGGAGCGCCCAAGCTTGCTATAACCGGTCGGTTATTCTTGAATTTATGGTGCAAAATGTCGACGCGGAATTTATGCGTTTAAAAGACCATGTCGATCTGGTGCATGCGCCAAAAGAGATGCCGTGGGGGAATAGAACGTTACAGTTTCGGGATCCGGAAGGCTCGCTGGTGTCTCTGTATACCCCAGTGAGCGAGGCGGCAAAAAAGCGTTTTGCGCGTTAAGCGTGCGTTTGGCGTAAAGTGTGGGGCTTCATGATGGCCCCTTTTTATCGGTGCTGGTTCTATTAGAGGTATCATCCTGTAGTGAAACGATAGCCGGATACTTTTTTATTTTAATCTTTCTGCTTAATCAATTTTCCATTTGCTTCTTCAATATAGGACCCCTCTCCTATTTTATATTGTAATCTTCCTTTTCTATTATCTTCTATTGTCATAACCCAGTTTTTATCAATGCAATTTTCCTTTTTTTTCATATCATCAAAACAGAGGCGATCATATTTTTCAACTTCCTTGTAACCCTCTGCAAAATCCCAAATAGAGATATAAAACCTTCCTTCCGCATTCGGAGAGGGAATATTATATTTGTTTTTAAGGAAAGCTTCATTTTTTTGCCACCAGGTAATTTTACCCGCATCTGTTAAGGGTGGATTACTGATAAGCACAATACTCATGTGGTCCACTTTACCCACTTTATGGATAGCAACTAAGGTAGTCGGATATGAATATTGATACCCAATCCAGCCCGCACCGGCTGAGATTAGAATTAATATAGCTATAACTAGATGCTTTTTCATTTTAATCCTTTTGCTTGATAAAACCCCCATTCTGCTCAATATAAGATGTTTCATCTACATCATATTTTATTTTACCATTACGAGACTTGCTTATTGTCATTAGCCAATTTTTATCGATACAGTTTTTACTAGTTTTCATATCATTAAAACAAAGGCGATCATATTTCTCTACTTCTTTGTAGCCATCAGAAAAATCCCATATATAAATGGAAAATCTTCCATCTGGGCGTGGTGTAGGGACGGCGTATTTCTCTTTAAACATTTCCTGATTTGCTTTCCACCATGCCAGTTTTCCTTTATCAGTAAAAGGTGGGTTTTTAATAAGCACATCTGTGAAATCGTTGTCATCAGTATCTTTATGGATAGCCACTATTGTTGTAGGATGCATCTTCTGGTATCCAACCCAGCTCGCACCGGCTGAGATTAGAATTAATATAGCTATAACTAGATGCTTTTTCATTTTAATCTTCCTGCTTAATCAATTTCCCATTTTCTCCTTCAACATATGACACTTCTCCGATATCATATTGCATCCCTCCACCTCTGGTATTTTCTATAGTCATCACCCAATTTTTATCAATGCAATTTTTCTTTGTTTTCATATCATCGAAACAAAGCCGATCATATTTTTCCAGTTCTTTATATCCATCAGCAAAATCCCATATCTTAATATAAAAGAACCCTTTTACGTTTGAGTCCGGGACATTATATTTTTCGCGAAACTTATCAGCATTCTGCTTCCACCAGTTAATTTTACCTTTATCAGTAAGTGGCGGATTCTTGATAAGTACGTTGCTTATAAAACCGTCTCTCCCCATATTATGAGTAGCAACAAGAATAGTTGGATATGTTTTTTGATACCAGATACAACCGGCAACAGCAACAATAATAACCAAAAAGAAAACTGCCAAATATTTTTTCATACTCTCTCTCCCTCAATCTCAATCGTCGCTTCCATATTGGTAAAAAATGGTCGGTGCCCCAGCTTTTCATAGCGTTGCAGAATAAACCAGATGCGGAAGAAGTGAAACTGGTGGAACTGTTTTTTCATCATATCATGGTGATCGAGACCAAAATGGTCCTGTACCTTATAATGTACCACCGCTCGATAACGATTATTTTCAACGTGTAGTGACCGGAGCGTGATATGTGTCGCCCAGGTATCATGCACGCTAATTCCTAAGCCATTAATACTATCCCAGAGACTAATAAATTTAGGCAACACACTAGTTTTCACCCCGTCTTCAAACTGAGTAAAGTTAAAGGCTGGAAAATAGCCACGTTCCCAGTCTATCTCCTTAGCCAAAGTTTTTTTTATTGTTCGTAACGAACTATCTTTGGTCTTATCATTAACTATCTGTTCCCGCAGTGCCAAATCCAGCCAACCATCACGAAACGGCGCGCCATTATTATATTGCATATGGGTAATCATACGATCAATCACCGTACGATAAGGCCCCCAAAACGAAAATAGCCTGGCCTTCACGCGCATCTCGTCAAACAGAATACGTGCGCACTCCTGACGCGTTATCTTTGCGCCACTGCCCGGCGGACGCGAACCGTGAAAGCGTGATTGCGGCAGTTGAAATGGGGTAAGACGCGTTAACGTCCAGGGATCGACCTGCGATGAAACCATCTCCAATAGAAAATGTCGCCGCAGTTGGGTTTCGGTTAAATCTCCGTAGCGCATGTCAACTGCGCCGTGATCATCCATCCACTTTTGCGATCTAAAAATCACACAGGGTAACTGTAATGCTGGCATTGCTTACCTCCTTGTAATAAAAGCGAATTACGCTTTCAACTCATTCCAGTTGGCCGTTTTTCCATCAGGCCGAATCCATTCTAACCATCCGGTTATTCTGCGCAATACCGAAACCACTAACCCAAGCCATTTTGGCTGCACGTTCTACGTTTTTTCCTGTTTGTTCATCCACTTTGCGACGCTGCTGGCATTCTGACAACTTGAAGTCACCGGGCTTTTCCGTAACACTGACTGCATGTGTAAACGCTTACCTGGGAAGAATTCAAGCCGATGGCTACCATAAAGGATGTCGCCAAACTCGCCGGAGTTTCCGTTGCAACGGTTTCCCGCGTGATTAATAACTCACCGAAGGCCAGCGAAAGCTCGCGCCAGGCCGTCACCAGCGCCATGCTTCAATTGCAATATCATCCTAACGCCAATGCGCGTGCGCTGGCGCAGCAATCCACTGAAACCATTGGTCTGGTGGTGGGCGATGTGTCCGATCCCTTTTTCGGCGCAATGGTGAAGGCGGTGGATGAAATTGCCTGGCAGACCGGCAACTTTTTGCTGATTGGTAACGGCTACCACAATGAGCAAAAAGAGCATCAGGCGATTGAGCAACTGTTGCGTCACCGTTGCGCGGCGCTGGTGGTACACGCGAAAAAAATCCCCGATGAAGAGCTGGCTCCGCTAATGATGCAGGTTCCGGGTATGGTGTTACTCAACCGTATGCTGCCGGGCTTTGAAAAGCGCTGCATCGCGCTGGATGATCGCTACGGCGCATGGCTGGCGACCCGGCATTTGATCCAGCAAGGGCATCAGAACATTGCCTTTATTTGTTCTACTCACGCCATTTCCGATGCTGAAGATCGCTTGCAGGGATATTACGATGCGTTAAAAGAACATCACCTGCCGTGCAACGATCGGCTGGTAGCATTTGGCGAACCGGATGAGGTTGGCGGCGAGCAGGCGATGACGGAATTATTGGGACGCGGCAAAAATTTTACCGCCGTTGCCTGTTATAACGATTCGATGGCCGCCGGGGCGCTGGCGGTGCTCAGCGATAATGGCTTAACGGTGCCGGAGTCGATGTCGCTGATGGGGTTTGATGATGTATTGGTTTCGCGTTACGTGCGCCCGCGCCTAACCACTATTCGCTATCCGATTATTACCATGGCGCAGCAGGCGGCCAGCCTGGCCTTAGCGCTAGCGAATAATCAGCCATTGCCGGAAGTGACCAATATGTTTAGCCCAACGCTGGTACGTCGCCACTCGGTTTCCGCGCCGGGCGGCTAATCCGCCGCCAGCGAGCGGTGATACACCCGTACCGGTTTATCCGGGTACTCCAACGCCTCGCCGATATAGCGCCAGCCGAAGCGCTCATAATAATCGGCGAAGGTGGCCCAGAGATGCAGTTGCCGGTAGCCACGCGCACGGCACCATGACATCACATGCTGTTGTAACGCTTCACTCAAGCCCTGCCCGCGCCACGGGTTATCGATATACAGCGCCGCCAGCCACGGAAACAGATCCTGGCGGCTAATTAAATCGCAACGCCAGGCGCCGACTGTCGCCACCGCGCGCTCCCCCACCAGCGCCACAAAAGTCTGCGGAAGATCCGCCTGTTGCAGGCTGCTGTGGATCACGCTGGCGAAAAAAGCGCGGCTGTTCTCACTGCCAAATGCTTGCCACAGCCAGTCAGTCACCTGTTCCGCATGCTGCGGCGCTTCATCAAGCGGCACAATACGCCAGCCGGGCGTAGTCATGGTTATAACTCCAGCGCCAGCAACTGCTGGATAGTTTGGCGGCGACGAATCTCACGCGGCTGACCGTTTTCAAACAATACTTCCGGAATTAGCGGGCGGCTATTGTAGTTGGATGACATTGACGCGCCATAGGCGCCGGTATCGTGAAACACCAGATAATCTCCTGGCCGGGCCACCGGCAGCGCGCGGGTTTCCACCTTGCCGCCCTCCTGCTGGGTAAACACATCGCCCGATTCACACAGCGGCCCGGCGACTACGCACTCGACGGTTTTCTGCGTGTCAATGTGACGCGCATCGCCCGCCAACAGTGAAATATGGTGATAGCTGCCGTACATCGCCGGGCGCATCAAGTCACTGAAGCCGGCATCAACCAAGACGAAGTGGCGGCTACCCATCGCTTTCACCGCCCGCACTTGTGAGACCAGTACGCCAGCCTCCGCCACCAGAAAGCGCCCAGGCTCGATTTCCAACCTAATCGGATGCCCGAAATGCGCCGCAATACGTTCACGCGCCGCGTTCCACAACCCAAAATAGTGTTCGGTATCAATCGCCTCTTCGCCTTGATGGTAAGGAATTGATAAGCCGCCGCCAGCGGAAATCGCCGCAATATCCGCGCCGAAGTGAATCACTTGGTTGACCATTGCATCACACACCTGTTCAAGGTGGCCATAGTCCACCCCGGAGCCGATATGCATATGAATGCCAACCAGTTGGAGATCGTAACGCCGAATGGCCTGTAGCGCCTGCGGCAAATCACTATGCCAAATACCGTGTTTGCTGTTTTCACCGCCGGTATTGGTTTTCTGGCTATGCCCATGCCCAAACCCAGGGTTCACCCGCAGCCATACGCGATGGCCGGGAGAAACGGCGCCAAGTTGATGTAGCATATCGACCGACCCGGCATTGACCGGCACCGCCAGTTCGGCGACTCGCGCCAACGTGGGCGCATCGATCACATCGGCGGTAAACACCATCTCTTCGCCGCCCGGTTCAAACCCGGCCACCAACGCGCGCTCAATCTCACCGAGGGAAACCGAATCCACCTTTACGCCTTCGGCGCGCATCAGGCGCAAAATATGAATATTTGAACAGGCCTTTTGTGCGAAACGGATGGTATCGAACTGGCGTAGCTGTTGAATACGTTGACGAATGATTTCTGCATCATAGGCCCAAAATGGCCCGTCATAATGGCGCGCCAGCGGCAGCAGGTTTTGCGCAGTCAGCGCGGTTTCGGTGTTATCGAGTGAACGTGGCATAACAATCTCCCTGGTAGTCCGTCTATTACGCCATAATCGAGGATTATCGAAAAATATCTGTTTTGAGCCATGCTATGCAAATATGATATAGCTCTGATTAGGGAGAACCTCTTATGGCGGCGATTAATTTACGACATATCGAAATCTTTCATGCGGTAATGACCAGCGGTAATCTGACTGAGGCGGCGGCCATGTTGCACACTTCTCAGCCGACGGTCAGCCGTGAACTGGCGCGTTTTGAAAAGCTGATTGGCCTGCAACTGTTTGAACGTGTACGCGGGCGGCTGCACCCGACCGTACAGGGGTTGCGCTTGTTTGAAGAGGTGCAACGCTCGTGGTACGGCCTTGATCGCATTATTAACGCCGCAGAAGGCTTGCGTCAGTTTCGCCAGGGCGAACTTTCCATTGCCTGTCTACCGGTTTTTTCTCAGTCGCTGTTGCCGCTGCTGTGCCAGCCGTTTTTGCAACGTTATCCTGACCTGAGTCTGAATATCATTCCGCAAGAGTCACCACTGTTGGAAGAGTGGCTGTCAGCGCAACGCCACGATTTAGGTTTAACCGAAAATCTGCAGACACCCGCGGGTACCGATCGCATAGAATTACTGACGCTGAATGAGGTGTGTGTCCTCCCGCAGCAGCACCCTTTAGCCAGCCGGGAGCAGTTAACGCCGCAAGATTTTGCCGCAGAGAATTATATTAGCTTGTCGCGGAGCGATAGTTACCGACAGTTGCTGGATGCGTTGTTTCATGAACAAGGCGTTCAACGCAGAATGGTGATGGAAACGCATAGCGCAGCATCGGTGTGCGCGATGGTAAAAGCAGGGATTGGCATTTCGGTGGTTAATCCACTGACGGCTCTGGATTATGCCGATAGCGGCGTGGCAATCAGGCGTTTCAGCGTGGCGGTTCCCTTCACCGTCAGCCTGATTCGCCCACGCCATCGCCCGGCCTCGGCGCTGGTAGAAGCCTTCAGCCGCCATCTACAGCAGCATTGTGGGCTATTCCGCCAGCGCCTGGAGCATTTATTGCATTAAGCGCGTACCGTCTGAGCCTGCCCGCCAGCACGGCGGAACGTGATGAGACAAATCACCAGCCCCATCGCCGCCAATACCGCAGCAGCCACCGGCACCGTGGTTAAACCTAACCCTTTGCCAATAACCGCGCCGCCAACCCAAGCGCCCAGCGCATTTCCGATATTAAAGGCGGAAATGTTAAGGGTAGAGACCAGATTCGGCGCCTCTTTGCCATGGCGCACCACGTTAATTTGCAAACCTGGTACGGTCGCAAATGTCGCCATCGCCCACAGGAACAAGGTGATTTCTGCCAACCACAGCGCATGGCTGGTCCAACTGAAAATCAACGAGAAAATGGCAATCAGCGAAAAGCTCAACATCAGGCTAAGGGAAACTTTTCTATCCGCCAGCTTACCGCCAAGGATATTCCCCACGGTCAAACCGCCGCCAATCAGGAACAGTGTCCAGCTCACGCCACGATCGCTGATGCCGGTCACCTGCAACAACATCGGCGCGATGTAGCTAAACAACGCAAACATCGAGCCAGCGAAAAATACCGTCATCAGTAGCGATAACCACAGTTTACCGTTTGCCAGCGCGCTAATTTCACTGCCCAGATGGACGGGTTTTTCATTGTTGTTGTTCGGCAGGCTGACAATCAAGGCGATAAACGCCAACACGCCAATGACCGAGACGCCCCAGAAAGTGGCGCGCCAGCCGAAGAGTTGCCCGAACCAGGTGCCTAAAGGAACGCCCAGCACGTTAGCCAACGTTAAACCAGTAAACATCAGCGCGACCGCCGAAGCCTGACGACCCGGCGCCACCAAACTGGCGGCGACCACCGCGCCAATACCGAAGAAAGCGCCGTGACACAGTGCGGTAATCACGCGGGCCAGCATCAGTAAGTTATAGCTATATGCCATTGCACACAGCACATTCCCGATAATGAATATCGCCATCAGCAGCATCAGCGTGCGCTTACGCGGCAGTTTTGCCGTTAACAACGCCATAATTGGCGCGCCGATCGCCACACCTAACGCATAGCCGCTAATCAACCAGCCCGCGGAAGGTATTGAAACCTGGAGGTCTTTCGCCACCTCTGGCAACAATCCCATAATGACAAACTCGGTGGTGCCAATAGCGAACGCGCTTAGCGCTAACGCCAGTAATGAAACAGGCATGTCTCACTCTCCAAAACAGATAATTGCACACGTCAGGCAGGGCTTTTCTCACCGGAAAAGCGGTTTGGGTGACGGATTATAAACGTCACTATAATTTGATCTTCGTCACATTTGCTATTTAACCATAGCCCATCTTTGGCTTACAGCCCGCCCAACGCAAGGGTCTGTTGCTTCTCGCGCAATAATCGCGCCGTTACGGCGATTTTTAGCACGCTTTAGGATGATTCCGCCCGTAACACAGCGTTCGTTTCGCTAAGATTAACGCTGTTTCTCGCCACACGGAGCATGGTTGCACGCTTTTCTCCTGCCCGGCGACCGTCTAAAGATTAGCCGTTTACTGCCGATACCTCGTCAATGGATTCACCAAGCGAAAAGCGGTGCTTGATAATCAATCTCGAGGAGAGAAGATGCGACTTATAGTGGCCTCCCTGGCCTTAATCCTGACCGGATGCTCCGTTGGAAAGTACGAGTACAGTAAGGAAGCACAACAGCGTGTAGACATGACTGTCACCGGTATCCCCACGGTACTTGGGTTGGGGACGTTGGGCACCACCATTCCCTTAACGCCGGAATATAGCCTTACGGCGGCGCATGTCGCCAAATTCTCGCTCTACAAGGTGAAGGCGTATCACCCGGAGTGCGACCTGGCGATTGTCTACCATAAAAATGATGAACAAAATCTGCCGCCGCATTTTCGTAACGGACATATGGGCGACAAGATTAACCTCTATGGTTACAGCTTCTACTCAGCCATGCCTGTCGCCTCGACCGGGACTAATTTGGTCAATACCCATATGCAAAACGAATGGAATAAGATGGGCTGCGTGGTGGTGGCGGCGAACGCTGGGGTCGTGAAGGGCATGTCAGGCGGCGCGGTATATAACGCCACCGATGACAGCATCGGCGGCGTTATTGTGGGTTATACCAGTAAAATCAATGATAAATCCGGGAAGACGCTCTATAAAGATGTGGCGTTATACGTCCCCTACGCACGTTTTAAAGACTGGCTGGATGAGAACATTAAATCGTAAACTACTCCGCCAGCATAAATTCAACGGCGCTGTGTGCATGAATCGCAGTGATATCAAAAACCGGTACCGGGCAGTCATCGGCATGCAATAGCAGGCCAATCTCGGTACAGCCGAATATCACGCCTTGCGCGCCCTGCTCAACCAGCGTAGCGATAACCTGCTGGTAATAGCGTTTCGATGCCTCAGTGATGATTCCCTGACAAAGTTCATCAAAAATAATCGCATTCACTTTCTGCCGGGCGGCCTCATCCGGCACGCAGGTTTCAATCGCAAACTCTTGCGCCAGCCGGCCCCGATAAAAATCCTGCTCCATGGTGTAACGGGTTCCCAGTAACGCCACACGGGCCATACCGCTGGCTTTAATCGCCGCCGCCGTGCCGTCGACGATATGTAGAAAAGGCAACCCACTCTGTGCCACAATCGGTGCCGCGACCTTATGCATGGTATTGGTACAGAGTACAATACCTTGCGCGCCCGCCTGTTTGAGCGCCAGCGCGGCATCCGCCAGCAACTGCCCGGCTTTATCCCATTCCCCGCTGCGCTGGTATGCTTCCACCTCATGAAAATCCACGCTGTAGAGAATCAGTTTGGCGGAGTGCAATCCTCCAAGGCGCTGCTTTACGCCTTGGTTAATCAGACGATAATAAGGCACCGTCGATTCCCAACTCATTCCCCCCAATAACCCCAGCGTTTTCATATGTTTTTTCCTTATTGGTTGCAGGAAGATGGATTTTGGCCGTCAAATTCAGCTTAGCTTTTTTTGCGCCCGGAAACATCTGGCTTTACCGTATGGCAATAATGAAACGGGGCGGATAAACCGCCCCGCGGGAAAGGAATAATTCAGCGAATACCGAATTAGCGACCGGAAGGACGCAGCGCCGGGAACAGGATCACATCACGGATGGTGTGGCTGTTGGTGAACAGCATGACCATACGGTCAATACCAATGCCCAGTCCGGCGGTCGGCGGTAAACCGTGTTCAAGTGCGGTAACGTAATCCTCATCATAGAACATCGCTTCATCATCACCGGCATCTTTGGCGTTAACCTGTTGCTGGAAACGCTCGGCCTGATCTTCCGCATCATTCAGTTCCGAGAAACCATTACCAATTTCACGCCCGCCGATAAAGAACTCAAAGCGATCGGTAATTTCCGGGTTAAGGTCATTACGACGCGCCAGCGGTGAAACCTCTGCCGGGTATTCGGTAATAAACGTCGGTTGGATCAGATGGCTTTCCGCCGTCTCTTCGAAGATCTCAGTGACGACACGCCCCAGGCCCCAGCTCTTTTCAACTTTAATGCCGATTGACTGAGCAATGGCAACCGCTTTCTCAAAGTCATCCAAATCCGCCAGGTTGGTTTCCGGACGATATTTCAGAATGGCTTCTTTCATCGTCAGTTTTTCAAATGGCTTACCGAAGTCAAAAGTTTGCTCGCCATAAGGCACCACCGTGGTGCCTAACACCTCTTGCGCCAGGGTACGGAACAGACTCTCGGTTAACTCAATCAGATCCCGATAATCCGCATAGGCCATATAGAGTTCCATCATGGTGAACTCCGGATTATGGCGCGGCGAAATCCCTTCGTTACGGAAGTTACGGTTGATTTCGAAAACGCGGTCAAACCCGCCAACCACCAGACGCTTAAGATAGAGCTCCGGCGCAATACGCAGATACATATCAATATCCAGCGCATTGTGATGGGTGATAAACGGACGGGCGGAAGCGCCGCCTGGGATCACCTGCATCATCGGCGTTTCAACTTCCATAAAGTCGCGACCAACCATAAAGCGGCGAATGCCCGCCATGATTTTGGAGCGCACTTTAAAGGTCTGACGCGATTCATCATTAGCAATCAGATCGAGATAACGCTGGCGATAACGCGTTTCCTGATCGGCCAAACCGTGGAATTTATCCGGCAGCGGACGCAATGCTTTGGTCAGTAAGCGCAGTTCGGTACAGTGGATCGACAGCTCACCGGTTTTGGTTTTAAACAACTTACCGCGCGCGCCGAGAATATCGCCCAGATCCCACTTTTTAAATTGCTCGTTATAAATGCCTTCCGGCAGATCGTCACGCGCCACGTAGAGCTGGATACGGCCGCCGACATCCTGCAATGTCACGAAGGAGGCTTTCCCCATAATGCGGCGTGTCATCATACGGCCCGCCACGCTGACCTCAATATTCAGCGCTTCCAGCTCTTCATTCTCTTTGCCGTCATACTTCTCATGCAGCACGTCGGCGGTAGTATCGCGGCGAAAATCGTTCGGAAACGCCACGCCATTTTCACGCAACGCGCTAAGTTTTTCGCGACGCGCTTTCAGTTCATTGTTAAGCTCAAGCGCGGCGTCAGCGCCCTGCGGTTGTTGTTCAGACATGTCGGTTCCTTATAACCCTGCTTTCAAACTTGCTTCAATAAATCGATCCAGGGCGCCGTCCAGCACCGCCTGCGTGTTGCGCGTTTCAACGCCGGTACGCAGATCTTTAATGCGAGAGTCATCCAGCACATATGAGCGGATCTGGCTGCCCCAACCGATATCGGATTTATTATCTTCCAGCGCCTGCTTCTCGGCATTTTTCTTTTGCATCTCAAGCTCGTACAGCTTTGCCTTCATCTGCTTCATCGCTTGATCTTTGTTTTTATGCTGCGAGCGATCATTCTGACACTGGGTGACGGTATTGGTAGGAATATGGGTAATACGCACAGCCGATTCGGTGCGGTTAACGTGCTGACCACCGGCGCCTGAGGCACGATAAACGTCAATCCGCAAATCTGCCGGGTTAATCTCAATATCAATATCGTCATCCACTTCCGGGTAGACAAACGCCGAACTGAATGAGGTATGGCGACGACCGCCGGAATCAAACGGGCTTTTCCGTACCAAACGGTGCACGCCGGTTTCTGTCCGCAACCAGCCAAAGGCATACTCACCCGCAATACGGATAGTGGCTGATTTAATGCCTGCGACTTCGCCTTCTGACTCTTCAATAACTTCGGTTTTGAAACCTTTGTCTTCCGCCCAACGCAGGTACATACGTAACAGCATGCTGGCCCAGTCTTGCGCTTCGGTTCCGCCGGAACCGGCCTGCAGGTCAATATAGCAATCGGCGCTGTCGTACTCGCCGGAGAACATGCGGCGGAATTCCAGTTCGCCGAGCTTTTTCTCCAGGCCATCCAGTTCGACGATGGTTTCGTTAAAGGTATCTTCATCGTCAGCTTCGACCGCGAGTTCTAGCAGGCCGGAGACGTCTTCCAGACCCTGGGTCATCTGGTCAAGCGTATCGACTATCGCTTCGAGCGAGGAACGTTCTTTACCCAGCGCTTGCGCGCGCTCAGGTTCATTCCACACGTCAGGTTGTTCTAGTTCTGCGTTAACCTCTTCCAGGCGCTCTTTTTTTGAATCATAGTCAAAGATACCCCCTAAGAACGTCGCTACGCTCCGTCAGGTCCTGGATACGGTTTTTTACCGGATTAATTTCAAACATGGTGTCCAAATCTATTTAAGAAGGAATGACTAAAATTTAATTAGTCAGTTTAACTGAAATAGCAGACGGTTTGTAGAGGATGGGCAGCGCCGCTGATGACATTTTCAGCGCGCTACCGCTCCAGGCTCAGTACCGGGGTTATTTCATTTCGGTCACGGTTAGAGTGGCCATAGATGCTCGATGATCAATTGCACGCTACGGTTGCCGCGGTACTCATTAATATCCAGCTTATACGCCAGTTCAACCTGACGAACGCTAGCATCTGGCCATTGAGTCGTATCAATATTAAACGCGATGCCATCCAGCAGCGGGCCGCCGCCGAGCGGCTCGACCATCACTTTTAAGTGGCGTTCGCCCACCAGCCGCTGCTGTAACAATGTAAACTTACCGTCGAACAGCGGCTCGGGAAATGCCTGCCCCCACGGCCCCGCCTCACGCAGTAACTCCGCAGTGGGGAGCGCCAGTTCCTGACCCGCCAGCTCACCATCAGACCAGATCACGCCCTGCAACGCATCACTGTCCAGCCATTCACCCACTAAGTCGGCAAAACGCTGGCGAAACGCATCGAATTTCGCCGCCTCCAGCGAGAGGCCTGCGGCCATCGCATGGCCGCCGAACTTCAACATCAACCCCGGATTTAGCGTATCTAACCGTTCCAGGGCATCACGCATATGTAGCCCGGCAATAGAGCGCCCGGAACCTTTTAGCGTGCCATCACCGGCGGGCGCAAAAGCAATCACCGGGCGGTGAAAACGCTCTTTTAAGCGTGAAGCTAAAATGCCCACCACCCCTTGATGCCACTCCGGGTGGTACATGGCGATGCCTAGCGGCAACGTTTCGCTGGCGCTCTCCAGTTGCTGACACAGCGCCAGCGCCTCGGCCTGCATCCCCTGCTCAATCTCTTTTCGCGTTTGGTTGAGGGCATCCAGTTCACTCGCCAGCATCCGCGCCTGCCCGAGGTCTTCACTCAGCAACAGCGCTACGCCGACCGACATATCATCCAGCCGCCCCGCCGCATTCAGGCGCGGGCCAAGCGCAAAACCCAGATCGCTGGCCGCTACCTGGCGAGCATCGCGATTCGCCACTTCCAGCAACGCACGGATACCCGGGCGACATTTACCGGCGCGGATACGGCCCAAACCTTGCCACACCAAAATGCGGTTATTCGCATCCAGCGGAACCACATCGGCTACCGTGCCTAACGCCACTAAGTCAAGCAACTCAGCGAGGTTGGGAACCGCGATCCCCTGCTCAAACCAACCCTGCTCACGTAAATGCGCCCGCAGCGCCAGCATCAGATAAAACGCTACGCCGACACCGGCCAGCGAGCGGGAAGGAAACTGACAATCTGCCAGGTTCGGATTAACGATCGCGTCCGCCTCTGGCAACGTTTCGCCCGGCAGATGATGGTCGGTAATCAGGACCGGAATCCCTTTTTGATGAGCGCAGGTTACGCCGGCATGGGACGAAATCCCATTGTCCACCGTAACGATCATTTCCGCGCCGCGCGCCGCCGCCTGCTCAACCACTTCAGGGCTCAGGCCGTAGCCATCTTCGAAACGGTTTGGCACCAGATATTCGATATTGCGCCCGCCCATACGGCGCAAGGCCAGTACGGCAAGCGCGGTACTGGTGGCACCGTCGGCATCGAAATCGCCAACGATCATGATGCGCCGCTGATCCGCCAAGGCCTGATGTAATAGCTCGACGGCCGCCTGAATACCGCTAAGGGATTGGTATGAAAGTAAATTCTTCGCACTGCGATCCAGCTCGCGGTCCTGACAGACTCCGCGCTGTGCGTACAACCGGCGCAATAAAGGGTGCAGTTCTGCTGACAGAATGACATTCGCCGCCGCCTCGCGGCGACGGAGTTGAGTTGACTTATTCACTAAAACTTAGCCACCGCTTTTCTGGCTATCAAGCATCTGTTTCATCTCTTGCGGCCCTTGATAGCCAGGGATCATGGTGCCGTTTTGCAACAGGATAGCGGGCGTGCCCTGAATACCGAACAGAATACCGAGCTTATAGTGCGCGGTAAGATCGATTTTACAATCGATCGGCGAAACGTCATCGCCCTTCATCGCGGCATCAAACGCTTTATTACGATCGGCAGCACACCAGATGGACTTCATCTCTTTTTCCACCTGCCCGTTCAGCCCTTCACGCGGGAAAGCCAGATAACGTACCGTAATCCCCAGCGCATTATAGTCAGCCATTTGCTGATGCAACTTACGGCAATAGCCACAGGTAATGTCGGTAAATACCGTAATCACATGCTGCTCTTTCGGCGCTTTATACACGATCATCTCGTTGCTAAGCGCATCCACTTTCTTTTGCAGCAGTTGGTTAGTCACGTTTACCGGACGTGCGCCGCTAACATCATACAGCGGCCCCTGAATGAAGTTTTTACCGTCTTCCGAAACATACAACACGCCGCTTTCCGTCAACACCGTTTTCATACCCGGTAGCGGTGACGGTTGGATTTCCGCTTGTTGCAAACCCAACTTTTTCAGCGATTGCTGAATAGCCGCATCATCGGCATGGGCGAAACCGGCGAACGCAGCCAGTAGTGAAAACATCGCAAAATGCTTTTTCATCTTATTTCCTTATACTCCGCCGCTCAGGCGCGCGGATGGTGCTGTTGGTGTAACTGTCGCAGGCGCTCGGTGGCAACATGCGTGTAAATTTGCGTGGTCGACAGGTCGCTATGACCTAATAGCATCTGTACGGCACGTAAGTCCGCCCCATGGTTCAAAAGGTGTGTGGCAAATGCGTGACGTAACACATGCGGCGACAGCTTTTCGCTATCAATACCTGCCAGCGTGGCATAATGTTTAATGCGATGCCAGAAGGTTTGTCGTGTCATTTGTTGCGCGCGGTTACTGGGAAACAGCACATCCAGCGCCTGACCATTCATCAACCACGGACGACCATACTCGATAAACTGCTCCAGCCAGTACACCGCCTCTTCACCCAGCGGTACCAACCGTTCTTTATTCCCTTTACCAATCACCCGCACCACACCCTGGCGTAAACTCACATCGCTGACCGTTAACCCAACCAGTTCAGAAACGCGCAAGCCCGTCGCATACAAGAGTTCCAGCATCGCTTTATCGCGTAACTCGATCGGCTGTTCAACGCCAGGCGCCTGTAACAACCTGCTCACTTGCGCTTCGCTCAGATCTTTCGGCAGCCGCTGCGGCAGTTTGGGAGAGGACAACAGCGCGCTGGGATCATCATCACGCAGTTTCTCGCGGTACAGATACTGAAACAGGCGGCGCATCGCACTCAATAAGCGTGCCGAACTGGTGGCTTTGTAGCCGCCCTCCAGCCGCTCGCCAAGAAAGCGTTGCAAACCATCGGCATCGACCTGTTGCAAAGACAACTGATGGTGTCTTAACCACTCGGTCAGCGTTTGCAGATCCTGACGATAGGATGACAGCGTGTTTTGCGCCAGGTTGCGCTCTATCCATAGCGCATCAAGAAACTGTTCAATAAGTTCGCTATCTTGCACGGCTCCCCTCGCAACCTCTGGGTGTGAATTCGTGCTCATTATGCCTGATTACAGCCTCATTCTGATACAATGACGCGATCTGCACTGGAAATGAGCTCTCCCCGTATGAAAATTGGCCTATTTTACGGCTCCAGCACCTGCTACACCGAGATGGCGGCAGAAAAAATCCGCGATTTTATCGGCGAAGATTTAGTGACCTTACACAACCTGAAAGATGACTCGCCTACGCTGATGGAGCAGTACGATATGCTCATTCTCGGCATTCCAACCTGGGACTTCGGCGAATTGCAGGAAGACTGGGAAGCCATTTGGACCGAGATTCCGGCGCTAAATTTGCGCAACAAAGTCGTGGCGCTATACGGCATGGGCGACCAGCTCGGCTACGGTGAGTGGTTCCTTGATGCGTTAGGCATGCTACATGACTTACTGACGCCAATGGGCGTTAAATTTGTCGGCTACTGGCCGATTGATGGCTATGAGTTTACCAGCCCCAAACCGCTGGCGGCGGATGGCAAACACTTTGTTGGCCTCGCGCTGGATGAAGTAAACCAGTTTGACCTCAGCGAAGAGCGCACCGACCGGTGGTGCGAGCAGATTCTGACCGAGATGGCGGCACTGCTGTAACCTCGCCGTTTAATACGGAATAGACGGCGCGTAACGCGCGCCAACTGCCTTCATCCAGACTGTCACGCATCAGCCACAACCGCTCACGCTGGCCGCGCGTATCTTCCAGGGTAACCAACATGCCCAGGGAAACCAGCCAGGGACGACGCACCATTAACCAGCGCCGCCCTCGCCATTCCCACGCATTTCCGGAGTTCACCGACACCGCCCCGACCCGTAAGCCCACCCGACGCAGACTACGCCGACACTCCAGCGCTACCGTCACCACTAACGCCGCATCAATCAAAGGCGCGCCGGTATCCAGGCACAGCAGCAACCCGCCCATCACGCCGCCATGCAACAATAGCGAGAGCCAGTAAGCATGCCGGGAGGCACGTAACTCAGCGCGCCACCGGCCCACGTTGCTGATTACGTGTTTGGATCAGTTTTACCATCCGCTTCAACTCCGCATCGGCGGGCTCGCCATGATTCATCATCCAATTAAACAAATCGGGATCGTCACTGGTCAACAGACGTACAAACAGCGCCTTATCGCGATCGTCCAGCGAATCATACTCATATTCGAAAAACGGCATAATTGAGATATCCAGCTCCAGCATGCCGCGGCGGCAAGCCCAGTGAATACGCGATTTATCATTGATATCCATCTGCTCAATCCATCAGTAAAACGTGGCCGCTAGTGTAGCGCTTTTTACCTGGGCTGTAGAAAGCAAATTACCGCCTTGCGAAACCCCTCGCATAACATCGTCATTAGAGACAGGGTTATCACGCGTTTTGTGCGTCGTTTTCAGGAAACAGGTTGCAAAGCCGCGATGCTCTTTTAACATGAAGGGATTATTGCTACATCAAGATGCAGGATATCAACATGCCAACCTTTACTTTACCTCCTCGCCAGCCTGCTGCGTCCGCACGTTTGCCGCTGACGCTGATCTCGCTGGAAGAGTGGGCGCTCGTCAGCGTACAGGGAGCCGACAGTACCGCTTATTTGCAAGGCCAGGTGACGCTGGATGTTGCCGCGTTAGCAGACCACCAGCATCGCCTTTGCGCCCATTGCGATGCCAAAGGGAAAATGTGGAGCAATCTGCGGCTGTTTCATCGTGGTGAAGGTTACGCTTATATCGTGCGTCGTAGCCTGCGCGATACACAAGTAACCGAGCTTAAGAAATACGCGGTGTTCTCCAAAGTAAACATTGTGCCGGATGAAGATGCCGTTCTGCTGGGCGTGGCTGGCTTTCAGGCGCGGGCCGCGCTGACTAAACTGTTTGACCGTTTGCCCGATGCAGAAACGCCGGTGGTGGTGCAGGAGGACCAAACGCTGCTGTGGTTTGCCGAACCGGCCGAGCGTTTCTTACTGGTTACCACCGAACAAAAGGCGCATGCGCTGCAACAACAGTTGGCGGGAGAAGCGCAGTTGAATGACAGCCAACAGTGGCTGGCGCTAAATATTGAGGCTGGTTTACCGGTTATTGATGATAAAACCAGCGCGCAGTTTATTCCGCAGGCCACCAATCTTCAGGCGCTGGAGGCCATCAGCTTTAAAAAAGGCTGTTATACCGGTCAGGAAATGGTCGCCCGCGCCAAATTCCGTGGGGCGAACAAACGGGCGCTTTACTGGCTGGCTGGCCAGGCGAGCCTGGTGCCGCAAGCGTCAGATTCACTCGAACTGCAAATGGGTGAGAATTGGCGCCGTACCGGCACTATCCTCAGCGCAGTGCGGCTGGATGATGGGGAAGTATGGCTACAAGCGGTACTAAATAATGACCTTGAACCAGATAGCGTGTTGCGGGTTCAGGGCGATGAAACCGGTAAATTAGCCATTCAGCCACTGCCCTACTCGCTGGAAGAGTGATTATCGACAGGCCGCATAAACGCGGCCTTGTTTCATCACGATACGTAAAAATAGATCGCCAGAAAGTGGCAAACACTGCCGCCCAGTACAAACCCGTGCCAAATGGCATGGTTATAGGGGATACGCTTCGAAGCGTAAAAGATCACCCCAAGCGAATAGATTATCCCGCCAATGGCCAGCAGCCAGATACCGCCCGGTGAGAGCTTAATTGCCAACTGGTAAATCACCACCAGCGATAACCACCCCATGAGCAGATAAGTCACCAGTGAAAACGCCTCAAAACGGTGTGAAAACGCCAGCTTAAAGATCACGCCGGCCAGCGCCAGGCTCCAAATGACCACCATCAAACCATGCGCCAATGGCGATTTTAACCCCACCAGCAAAAATGGCGTGTAGGTACCGGCGATTAACAAGTAAATCGCACAGTGATCGAATTTTTTTAGCCAGTATTTCGCCCGTTCGTGGGGAATGGCGTGGTACAGCGTGGAAGCCAGAAACAGCAAAATCATGCTACCGCCGTAGAGGCTATAGCTGGTAATTGCGGTTGTCCCTGCCCGCATGTCTACTGCCTGGGTCAGCAGTAAAACCAAGCCAATGATACCAAAAACACAGCCAATCCCGTGGCTGATGCTGTTAGCAATTTCCTCCGCCAGTGAATATCCTTGCGCCAGTAAGCCTTTACCAGACATAAGACTGGCCTGCGGGGCGGTTAATCATCATATTGCGCATAGCGTTCCTCATTTTCGGTGGAATTACCGTCAATAACAGCACGAATAGCGTAACTGAGAACAATTTCAGTGTACACATGTACGCTTAAATATTCTGTGATCCCATGTAACAGACACGCGCGAACATCGGAACCAGAGCGAAAATCTGCTATGGTAACGCTCCGATTTTTAGCAGCTTACGGAAACGGCCATGTTTACACACACTACCATTGCGAATCTCAACGGGCTGGAATTAATGGTGTACAACTTTGTGATCAAAAATCACGACAAAGTAATGTATATGACCATCCGTGAGTTGGCCGATGCGGCGGGTGTGTCAACCACTACGGTGCTGCGCTTTTGTCGAAAAATGCACTGTGATGGCTATTCTGAATTTCGTATCCGTTTTAAATTGTATCTTGAACAGGAACAGCAGCGCCCGGTTAATTATGGCGTGAACGAAATTGTCAGCTTTTTTAAAAGCATCAACAATGATGATTTTGAAAAGCTGATTACGGAAGCCGTTGAGCATATTATTGCTGCCGAGCGAATTATATTTGTCGGTGCCGGGACATCCGGCACATTAGGAAAATATGGCGCACGTTTTTTCTCCAACGTCGGAAAATTTAGCAGCTATATTGACGATCCCTATTACCCGGTCAGTAGTGATATGTATAAAGATGCGGTAGCGATTATTTTGTCGGTTTCGGGTGAAACCAGTGAAATATTACGCTTAGCCAGCCAGTTTAGTTTGCATCGTTGTAAAATTATTACCATTACCAATAGCGAAAACTCTTCTCTCGCCCGTATGGCAGACTTTAATCTCTCCTACCACATGCCGCAAATTCGCATGTCCGGTGAATATGATATTACGACTCAAGTGCCGGTTATTTATATTTTGGAAACTATCGGCAGGAAATTAGCCAGTCAACTGCCGGAATAAAACACCCTGTTTTACCCAAGTAACAAATTACATCTTGATAGATTTGTTATATCGTGACTTTCTTTTTCGCTTTGTTAAACTCGCCAGTAGATAATAAAGAAAGCCCTACGGAGAATGCTTCTAGAGCATGTTCTCACGGAGGGTTCGTACCCTGGCGAGGAGATAACAGATGGCGATAAATTACGCCCAATCGGCGGTAGAAATTATCGAATTAATTGGTGGCAGTGAAAACGTGATTAATGTCACACATTGCGCCACAAGATTACGTTTTATATTAAAAGACCGGTCAATGGTTGATAAAGAACAATTAAACCGCGTGCAAGGCGTCATTACCGTTATTGAGGCGGGCGGCCAGATGCAGGTGGTAATTGGCAACCATGTCGGCGATGCTTACCGTGAAGTGATAAAACGGGTCAATATTGATGAAAGCGCCGCGATGGCCGCGCCTAACGTCGGTTTGGTTAGCCGTCTAATGGATATTATTTCCAGTATCTTCGCCCCTTTCCTTTATCCACTGGCGGCCTGTGGTGTTCTACAAGGCATTATCTCTTTACTCGCCACGCTCGGTTGGATGGATCCGGCAAGCGGCGCTTACCGGATACTCAACTTTGTCTCCTGGACCGGCTTTACCTTCCTGCCGGTAATGGTGGCGTTTACCGCCGCGAAAAAATTTGGCGTTAACCCCTTTACCGCCGTGATCGCCGCTTGCGCGTTGGTTAGCCCTGACTATATGAACATGTTGACCGCCAACAAGATTGTCCTGGCGAACTCCGCCGATCCGGCGATGCAGCAATTAATGAAAGAAGCCATCAGCAATCCGGAGATTGCCAAAGTGCTGGCCGAGGTAGCCGGCATTCCAATTAATGCGCCGTCGCTGGACTTTTTCGGCATTCCGGTGAAATACCTCAGCTATACCGCTGCGGTGATCCCGATCATTTTAATGGTGTGGATAATGTCTTACGTCCAGCGCTTCTTTGAACGTATTCTGCCGCTGGTGATTCGTAATTTGTTCACGCCGATGTTTTGTATCGCGATTATGGTGCCATTGACCCTGCTCGCTTTCGGCCCAATCGGTAACGCGATTGGCGGCGCGATTGGCGGCGTCTATAACACGCTGTATCACCTTAGCCCTTCGATTGCCGGTTTCGTGGTTGGCGCATTATGGATGCCGCTGGTCACGCTTGGCGTTCACTGGGGGATCACGCCTGTGACTGTCGGCAACTATGCCTCTCTGGGTTATGACACCTTTACCGGCTTGCAGGCTTCACCGGTGTTTGCCATGGCGGGCGCGACCTTTGGCGTATGGTTGAAAGCAAAAGATATGGAGATGAAGCGTATTGCTCTTTCGGCAGGAATGACCGCGCTGTTTGGCATTACCGAACCGGCTATTTATGGCGTGGCGCTGCGTCTTAAACGCCCAATGATTTGCGGCTGCCTGGCAGGGGCAATTGGCGGCTCAATCGCTGGCGCATTTCAGGCTGTTTCCTGGAGCTATTGTCTGCCGGGGATTGCCGTGCTGCCGGTGTTTTTCAAACAGGGACATATGCCGCAATTCCTTGGCTTTCTGCTCTCAATTTGCGTTGCCTTTGTGTTAGGCGCGCTGTTTACCTGGATTGCTGGCTTCAAGGAACAGCCGGGCGTAAAACTTCCGGTTGCCGCAGCGACGCCAGCTTGATTGTTCGGCGGAGTACGCTCCGCCTCTTGGTTAAAAATAGTAAGGACAGTATTGATGAGTACACATCAGCAGTTACCAGCAGGCTTCTTATGGGGCGGCGCAGTGGCGGCGCACCAGGTTGAAGGCGGATGGGATCAAGGTGGAAAAGGCGTTAGCATCGCCGATGTGCTTTCCGGCGGCGCCCACGGCGTAGATCGTGTGATGACCGACGGGGTACAACCTGGCTATAGCTACCCTAATCACCAGGCGGTGGAGTTCTACTCACACTACCAACAGGACATTGCGCTGTTTGCCGAAATGGGTTTCAAGTGCTTCCGTACCTCTATCGCCTGGACGCGTATTTTCCCCAACGGAGATGAAGCGGAACCGAATGAAGCAGGCCTGCAATTTTACGATGACCTGTTTGATGAATTGCTGAAGCATAATATTGAGCCGGTCATTACACTGTCTCATTTTGAGATGCCGTATCACCTGGTAAAAGAGTATGGCGGCTGGCTAAACCGCAAGGTGGTGGATTTTTTTGTTCGCTACAGCGAAGTCGTGATGCAGCGCTATCGCCACAAAGTGAAGTATTGGATGACCTTTAACGAGATCAACAATCAACGTAACTGGAAATATCCACTGTTTGGCTACTGCTGCTCAGGCGTGGTGTTTACCGATCAGCCCGAACCTGAACAGGCAATGTATCAGGTTCTGCACCATCAGTTTGTCGCCAGCGCCAAAGTGGTTGCGCTGGGCCATCGCATTAATCCCGCGTTTAAAATTGGTTGCATGATCGCGATGGTGCCGCTGTATCCCTACTCTTGCCATCCTGATGATGTCATGTACGCGCAAGAGGCAATGCGCGAGCGTTATCTGTTTGGCGACGTGCATATACGCGGTTACTACCCGTCATATATTCTCAATGAATGGGCGCGTAAAGGCTATCACATTGCAATGCATGATGACGATGCGCAAACGCTGCGCGATGGGTGCGCCGATTATATCGGCCTCAGTTATTACATGAGTAACGCGGTACAGGCCAACGCGCCGGGTAGCGGTAGCGCGGTTGCCGGGTTCGAAGGCAGCGTGCCCAACCCACATGTGAAAGCATCCGACTGGGGCTGGCAGATAGATCCGGTCGGCCTGCGTTACACCCTTGCCGCGCTGTATGAGCGTTATCAGAAGCCACTGTTTATCGTGGAAAATGGTTTTGGCGCGATTGATAAGCCTAATCAGCACGGGGTAATTGAGGATGATTACCGTATCGCTTATCTGCAGGCGCATATCGAGCAGATGAAAAAAGCGGTGTTTTATGACGGGGTTGAGCTGATGGGCTACACGCCGTGGGGCTGTATTGACTGTGTGTCATTCACCACCGGGCAGTACAGTAAACGTTATGGATTTATCCATGTTGATAAACACGATGACGGCAGTGGTACGCTGGCGCGGAGTAAGAAAAAGAGCTTTGCCTGGTATCAGCAGGTGATCGCCAGCAACGGCGAACAGCTTTAATCACCCGCCGCAGGCAGTTAATTGTCTGCGGCGATGCAATAACCGCCCGATTATCGGCCGCCGGAAACGTCAATAAAGCTGCCGGTGACGTAGGACGCCGCCTCACTGAGTAGCCAGGCGACAGCTTCCGCAATCTCTGCCGGTTGACCGCCACGCTGCATGGGTACCGCCGGAGCTACTCGATCAACGCGCCCCGGCTCACCGCCATCGGCATGCATTTCGGTGTAAATTACGCCTGGCCGTACGCCATTAACCCGGATACCTTGCGTCGCTACTTCCAGCGCCAGCCCTCTGGTTAAGGTATCTACCGCACCTTTGGAGGCCGCATAATCGACATACTCCCCCGGTGAACCCACCCGCGCCGCGACCGAGGAGATGTTGACAATCGCCCCGCCTTTACCGCCATGTTGTAAGGCCATGCGTTTTACCGCCTCGCGGCAGCAAATAAAAGTACCGGTGACATTGGTTGCAAACACTTTATTAATGCGGCTGGCGCTAAGTTCTTCAACCCGTGTTTGCGAAAACAGAATCCCGGCATTATTAACCAACGCGTCCGGCGCACCAAACTCGGCATCAACGCGCTGAAACAGGCTGACAATTTGCGCTTCATCGGCCAGATCGGCTTGTATTGCTATTGCCCGCCCTCCCGCACGCTGAATTTCGTCCACCACGTCCTGAGCGGTTTGCTGGCGTTGATGATAATTCACCACCACCTGGTAACCACGTTGTGCCAGCAGTAAGGCGGTCGCCCGCCCGATTCCCCGGCCTGCGCCGGTAATAATCACCGTTTTCATTTTCTCTCCTGCCAGTAAAAAGGGCCGATAAAATATCGGCCCTTCAATTTATCGCATCAAATTATAGACTACTGATATTCGCTCATCGGCACACAAGAACAGAACAGGTTACGATCGCCGAACACATCGTCGAGACGTTTCACCGTTGGCCAATACTTATTGTCGCTACCCGCCGGGAATACCGCCAGATCGCGGCTATAGGGATGGTTCCATTCCCCGACGATTTCCATCTGAGTATGCGGCGCATTAACCAATGGGTTATCGTCGGCAGGCCACTCACCTTGGGTCACACGATCGATCTCGATCCGGATAGCGAGCATCGCATCAATAAAGCGGTCCAGCTCAATTTTGCTTTCCGACTCGGTCGGCTCCACCATTAACGTTCCGGCAACCGGGAACGACATGGTCGGCGCGTGGAAACCGTAATCGATCAGGCGCTTGGCAATATCCAACTCGCTGATACCGGTCTGCTCTTTTAACGGACGAATATCCAGAATACATTCATGCGCCACACGACCATCGCGCCCGGTATACAGGATTGGATAGGCTGACGCCAGGCGACTGGCGATATAGTTGGCATTAAGGATGGCGACCGAACTGGCCTGTTTCAGCCCTTCGGCGCCCATCATGCGAATATACATCCAACTAATCGGCAGGATCGAGGCGCTACCGAAAGGTGCGGCGGAAACCGCGCCTTGCTGAGTCAGCACACCATTAATCTGCACCACGCTATGACCCGGCACAAACGGCGCCAGATGCGCTTTCACACCAATCGGCCCCATGCCTGGCCCGCCGCCGCCGTGCGGAATGCAGAACGTTTTATGTAAGTTGAGATGCGAAACGTCCGCACCAATGTAACCTGGAGTGGTAATACCCACCTGTGCGTTCATATTGGCACCGTCAAGATACACCTGGCCGCCGAACTGATGCACAATCTGGCACACTTCACGGATAGTCTCTTCATACACGCCGTGGGTGGAGGGATAGGTCACCATAATACAGGAGAGCGCCTCTCCCGCTTGTTCGGCTTTCTGACGCAAATCGTGTAGATCGATATTGCCCTGTTTATCACAGGCCACGACCACCACCGACATACCGGCCATCTGGGCTGAAGCCGGGTTAGTGCCGTGCGCAGAACTGGGGATCAGGCAGATATGGCGCCCGCCCTCATTACGGCTTTCGTGGTAGCGACGAATCGCCAGCAGCCCGGCGTATTCACCCTGAGCGCCGGAGTTCGGCTGCATGCAGAGCGCGTCATAACCGGTAAGCTGCACCAGCCACTGCGATAACTGATCGATCATCTGCAAATAACCCGCCGCCTGATCCGCCGGACAGAACGGATGCAGTTCGGCGAACTCTGGCCAGGTAATCGGGATCATTTCCGCCGCCGCATTCAGCTTCATGGTGCACGACCCCAGCGGAATCATCGCCTGGTTGAGCGCCAAATCCTTTTTCTCCAGGCTGTGCATGTAACGCATCATCTCAGTTTCACTGTGATGACGGTTAAATACCGGATGGCTCAGAATCGGTTCCTCACGCAGTAATGCCGCCGGAATAGAAGCTTCCCCTGCCGCAACATCGGCATCCAGCGCATCAATATCTTGCGCGTGCTCATCGCCCAACAAAATCGCGAACAGTGTGGCAACGTCTTCCCGGCTAGTGGTTTCATCCAGCATAATACCCACCGCGTGGTGGATGTCGTTGCGCAGATTAACGCCAAAGCTATGGGCGCGTGCCAGTACCGCTGCTTTATCATCCACTTCAACGGTGAGGGTATCAAACCAAGTCGCGTGACGTAGCGTTAACCCGCCTTTTTTCAGCCCCGCCGCCAAAATATCGGTTAAACGATGAATACGGCTGGCAATACGTTTTAAGCCAACCGGCCCGTGATAAACCGCATACAGGCTGGCGATATTGGCTAACAGCACCTGTGAGGTACAAATATTGGAGTTAGCTTTTTCGCGACGAATATGTTGCTCACGCGTTTGCATCGCCATACGCAGCGCTGTGTTGCCCGCCGCATCGCGCGATACGCCGATAATACGCCCCGGCATTGAGCGCTTATGCTCATCGCGCGCGGCGAAGAAAGCCGCATGCGGCCCACCGTAGCCCATCGGCACCCCAAAACGTTGCGCCGAACCAAACACAATATCCGCGCCCTGCTTGCCCGGCGCCGTCAGCAGCACCAGCGCCATAAAGTCTGCGGCGACGCTGACCACGATTTTTCGCGCTTTAAGTTGTTCAATTAACGCGCTGTAATCATGCGCTTCGCCAGTGGTACCCACCTGTTGGAGTAGAACACCAAAAATCCCCTCGTGGTCGAGCACCTTATCCGCTTTATCCACCAACACTTCAAAACCGAAGGTTTCCGCGCGGGTGCGTACCACATCCAGGGTTTGTGGATGAACATCATCCGCGACAAAAAATTTGTTGGCATCCTTAAGCTTACTGACGCGTTTAGCCATCGCCATCGCTTCAGCGGCAGCCGTGGCTTCATCTAAGAGCGAAGCGGAGGCAATATCCAACCCGGTTAAATCCAGCGTCACCTGCTGGAAGTTTAACAAAGCTTCCAGACGCCCTTGAGAAACCTCGGGTTGATACGGTGTATAGGCGGTATACCAGCCTGGATTTTCCAGCATATTCCGCAGGATGACCGGCGGGGTAAGCACCGCTGAGTATCCCATCCCGATCCAGGATTTATAACGCTGATTGCGGCTGGCGATCGCTTTTAACTCAGCCAGCGCCTGATGTTCCGTGGCCGCTTCGCCCACCGCCGGTGGACCGGGCAGTTGGATATCAGCGGGCACAATCGAGGCAATAAGGGCAGAAAGGGATTCGGCGCCAATTGCCGCCAGCATCGTTTCTTGCTGCTGCGACGAGGGGCCGATGTGGCGTTCAATAAAAGCGCCGGTATGTTCAAGCTGGCTGAGCGTCTGGGTCATTAGCGTTCTACTCTTTCTACTTCAGGGAACTCGGTTACTCGTCAATCGCGGCTTTGTAGGCATCCGCATCAAGCAGAGAATCCAACTCGGACTCATCGCTGGCTTTGATTTTGAACAGCCAGCCATCGGCGTAAGGCGCACTGTTGACTAACTCTGGTGAGCCATCCAGCGCATCGTTAACCGAGACGATTTCGCCGCTCAGCGGCGCATAAATATCGGAGGCGGCTTTTACCGACTCGGCGACCGCGCAATCATCGCCAACGGCAAAAGTGGCGCCCACTTCTGGCAAGTCGACGAAAACCATATCGCCCAACAATTCTTGCGCATGCTCGGTAATACCGACGGTATAAGTACCATCAGCCTCTTTGCGCACCCATTCATGGCTTTCACGGTACTTCAATTCATTTGGCACATTGCTCATCGCCACACTCTCCTAAAAGAAAAAAGTTACTGAGCGACCGGTTTACCGGCGCGAACAAAAATCGGTTTGGTCACTTTCACCGGCATTTCCCGGTTACGAATCAACACAATGGCCTGATCGCCAATGCCGGCCGACACGCGGGCCAGCGCGATGCTGCACCCCAAAGTGGGGGAAAAGGAGCCGCTAGTGATCACCCCTTCCTGTTGGTTGCCTTCCGCGTCGGTGAAATGAACTGGCAGCGCGTTACGCAGTACGCCTTTTTCCGTCATCAGCAGACCTACCAGTTTTTCGGTGCCCTTCTCGCGCTGCGCTTCCAGCGCTTCGCGACCAATGAATTGCCGGTCGCCGGGTTCCCAACTAATGGTCCAGCCCATATTGGCCGCCAGCGGAGAGACACTCTCATCCATCTCTTGGCCATACAGGTTCATGCCAGCTTCCAGCCGAAGCGTGTCACGCGCGCCGAGACCGGCTGGTTTCACGCCTGCAGCGAGCAGTTGTTGCCATAAGGCAGCCGCCTGCGCCACCGGCAAAGCAATCTCATAACCGGCTTCTCCGGTATAACCGGTAGTGGCAATAAAGAGATCGTCCGCCTGTACGCCAAAGAAAGGTTTCATCCCGCTGACGGCCTGACGTTGCACGTCGCTAAATAGCGTTTGCGCTTTCTGCTGCGCGTTTGGCCCCTGTACCGCAATTAACGCCAAGTCATCGCGTTCGGTTAGCGTGACGCCAAAGGGCTCGGCGTGCTGATTAATCCACGCCAGATCCTTCTCCCGGGTAGCGGAGTTCACCACCAGACGGAACCAATCCTCACGCATAAAGTACACAATCAGATCGTCAATTACGCCTGCCGATGCATTCAGCATTGCGGTGTAGAGCGCCTTGCCAGGCTGGGTCAGTTTGGCGACATCATTCGCCACCAAATAACGCAGAAACTCGCGGGTTCGCGCGCCATGCAGGTCAACAATCGTCATATGAGAAACGTCAAACATACCCGCATCGGTACGAACAGCATGGTGCTCGTCCATTTGCGAACCGTAGTGCAACGGCATCATCCAGCCATGAAAATCGACCATACGCGCGCCGCAGGCCTGGTGCTGTTCAAACAAGGGTGTCTGCTGAGTCATATCATTCCTGTACTGAGAGCAAGTCTGAAGTTAGACGCCTGCCGGAAAAATCGCCTGACGCAAACGTTACCTTTCCCTCGACGTTATCACCGAATGCGGCGATTAACCATAAGCCCTACGAGGGCGAATTTTTATCTGCTATGGAAAAGTGCTCAATAGTGTGCAGAGTTTTCATCTAAAAAACTGCGTTACATAACACATAACCAACAACAAAATGGTAATAACGCAGAGTAATAATAAAGATTGCTACGCCAGCAGATAAAAAATAACTTCTGCTTAAAACGTCATGGATAAGAAAAAGTAATGCGAAACTCCAGGTAAAATTAGAATAATTCAAATGAGGGTCAAAGATGGGGCAGATGCATCAAGATGGGGCAAACGGAGAAAAATGGACCAGAAACCTAACAGAGGGCAACACCGGGGACGATGCAGGCATCGGCCCCGGCTGCGGGGGAGGATCAGTTCAACCTAACGTAACCAGTGCGGCAAATCGTTCAATCCCATTGCCTGCTTCAATAAACGAGGCTTCACGCCTGGCAGATTATCGGCCAGCGTCAGACCAATATCTCGCAGCAATTTTTTCGCCGGGTTCTCACCGGCAAACAGTTGGCGGAAACCCTGCATACCTGCCAGCATCAACGCCGCGCTGTGCTTGCGCTCACGCTCGTAACGGCGCAAATAAAGATGTTGCCCAATATCTTTGCCCTGTTGATGCAGCCGTTTTATCTCGCCGATTAAAGTGGCAGCATCCATAAACCCGAGGTTGACGCCCTGTCCGGCCAGCGGATGGATGGTATGCGCGGCATCGCCGACCAGCGCCAGGCGATGCCCGGCAAACTGACGTGCATACCGCGCCATCAGTGGGAAGGTTTCACGTTCACTTTCTACCCGGCATAAACCGAGACGCATATCGAATGCCACCGACAACTGTTGATTAAACAACGCCTCTGGCATTGAACGCAGCCGGTCAGCTTCTTGTGGCGGTAGCGACCATACGATCGAACTGAGGTGCGGGTCGCTAAGCGGAAGGAATGCCAAAATACCATCGCCGTGAAACACCTGGCGCGCTACCGCGTCATGTGGCTGTTCGGTACGAATATTGGCGACTAAAGCATGGTGTTCGTAATCCCAAAACGTTAAGGGGATATCGGCTTTTTGTCGCAGCCATGAATGCGCGCCATCTGCCGCAATCATCAAACGCGCGCTCATCATATTGCCATCGGCAAGCGTGATAAAAGCTTCGTTCTCGCCAAACGCGACCTGTTGTAACTCGGCTGGCGCGCGAAGCGTTACGTCATCCAACCCGGCGGCGCGTTGCCATAATGCCTGGTGAATCACCTGATTTTCAACGATATGCCCAAGGTGAGTTAGCGCCTGCTGCTCAGCATCAAATGCGATATGCCCAAAACTATCCCGATCCCAGACCTCCATCGCATGGTAACGGCTGGCGCGCCAGGCAAGAATCGATGACCAGGCGTCAAGATGCTGCAGTAAACGTTCGCTGGCAGCGTTAATTGCCGAGACGCGTAAGGCGGGCGCGGCATCCTGCGCAATCGGGCGCGGTTCAGCCTTTTCCAGCACCACCACCCGCAGCCCACTACCATGCAGGCCACACGCCACCGCCAGCCCTACCATCCCGCCGCCGGCGATCGCTACATCAAATGTTTGCATTAACCATCCTCTCTTAACGCTTTACCCAGCCGAGCGTACGCTCAGCCAGCCTGGTACGCAGAATCGGGAGCTTATCCATCGCCATCAATCCTAAATTTCGCCCGACGACTAACGGGGCGTAGTGATTGGCAAACAGGCGCACCAAACCATCGGTCACGCCGATCGTCGCCTGTTGATCGGCCTGCCGACGCTGCGCATAGCGCTGTAACACAGCGAAGCTGCCGCTATCTTGCTGCTGGCGCCAGGCGGCGGCAACCGTCTCCGCCAGGGACATTACATCGCGCAGCCCCAAGTTGAACCCCTGACCGGCAATCGGATGCAAAGTTTGCTGTGCATTCCCTACTAATGCCAGACGGTGAGAAACATGCCGGGTCGCCGTCTGTAGAGATAACGGATAGCTATAACGCTGCCCGACATGGGTAAAACGCCCCAAACGCCAGCCAAACGCCCGCTGTAACTCTGCCAGAAAACGCGCATCGTCCCAGCTATCCACCGTGGCTTTCATTGCCCGCGCATGGCTCCAGACCAACGAACAACGCCCGGCTGACATCGGTAACAACGCCAGCGGCCCGTGCTCAGTAAAACGCTCAAATGCACGGCCCTGATGAGGGATCTGGGTTGACACATTGGCGATCACCGCAATCTGCTGATAATCCTCAACATGCCATTCCATCCCGCAGGAGGCGGCAATCGGTGAGCGCGTTCCGTCCGCCGCTACCAGCAGTTGCGCGGCCATCCGCTCACCATTTTGTAGCGTGACGCTCACCTTCTCCTGCGTACGCTCAACGTTGGCGACCGTAGCCGGACAACGTAGCGTGACGCCCGGCGCTTTTTTCAGCCGTTGATACAACCTCTCACCGACTTCATGCAGTTCAACGACCTGCCCTAAAGCCGGGATACCGTAATCCCCCGCCGCCATCGACACCGCGCCCGCGTGACCACGATCGCTGACGTGGACGTGGACAATTGGCGTTGCGCAATCTCGCAAGTATGGCCACAGATTGATCGCCGCCAGTTGCTGGCAGGTTCCCTGCGCCAGCGCAATCGCGCGCCCATCATAGCCAGGATGATGGCGTGCGCCAGGCTCGCTGGCTTCGATTAAGGTAATTGGCAGGCGCCCCTCACACAGCGCAGAGAGCGCTAAGGCTAAAGTGGCGCCGGTCATCCCGCCGCCTGCAATGATAATGCTCATGCTTGTTTCGCTGCCGCCATAAAGGCTTCAATCGCATCGGCGTCTTTTACCACGCTATCGGTGAGGTTTTCGTTACCGGTTTCGGTAATTAAAATATCGTCCTCAATACGGATACCAATTCCACGATACTCCGGCGGAACATCGGCATCCGGCGCAATATACAGGCCGGGTTCGACGGTTAACACCATACCGGGCTCCAGCGAGCGCCCGCGATCGGCGGTACCGTAATGACCCACATCATGGACATCCAACCCCAGCCAGTGGCTTAGACCATGCATATAAAATTGACGGTGCGCAGACTCGGCAATCAGTTGCTCAACCTCGCCCTGCATAACACCGAGATCGACCAAACCGGTCACCATCACGCGTACAACTTCTTCGTTGACTTCACGGATACTGGTACCCGGACGAAATAAGGACAGCGCTTTATACAATGATGCCAGGACAATATCGTACACCGCGCGTTGCGCCGGGCTAAACCGCCCGTTAACCGGGAAAGTGCGGGTAATATCACCTGCGTAACCATGGAACTCACAGCCCGCATCGATCAACACTAAATCGCCATCGCGCAGTTCGCTCTCATTTTCGGTGTAATGCAGGATGCAGCCATTATCGCCGCCGCCCACAATAGTACTGTAGGAAGGATAGCGCGCACCGTGGCGATTAAACTCATGCAGGATTTCGCCTTCCAACTGGTACTCAAACAGACCGGGACGGCATTTCTCCATGGCTCTGGCGTGCGCCAATGCACTGATCTTCCCGGCACGGCGTAAAATTTCCAACTCTTCCGGCCCTTTAAATAGACGCATCTCATGCACCCACGGCCGCCAATCGGTCAGCGTATTCGGCGCACTGAGCCCTTGCCGGAAACCACCACGCAAGGTTTCCAACGCGCTAAATACGATGCGATCTGCTTCAGAATACAGCCCCTGCGCGTGGTAAACCACGTCCAGCCCGTTGAGCAGCAGATGAAGCTGTGATGCTATATCATCCCATGGTAACGCGCGATCAACACCGAGTTTCTCCGGCGCCGCCTCTTGACCTAAACGGCGACCAAACCAGATTTCGGCGCTTTTATCGCGCACCCGGTTAAACAACACGCTGTGATTATGCGTCTCATCGCTTTTAATCAGCACTAACACCGCTTCCGGTTCATTGAGGCCGGTGAAGTACCAAAAGTCGCTATTCTGACGGTAAGGGTATTCGCTGTCCGCGCTACGGGTAACCTCCGGCGCGGCAAAAAAGAGCGCCGCGCTGGCTGGCGCCATCTGCGCAAGCAGAGCCTGGCGGCGCTGTAAAAAAGTATCCAGAGTAATCATATTATCTCCCTGTCGCGTCGAACGGACGATGCCGCTCCCGGGCGCCGTGGACAAGTTTCCGCTTCGCCTGACTCGCTCACGTTTAATGTAAGGTTGGTTTTTTCACTTCCGGCGCCGTCGGCGTCACGATATGCGTGAACGTGTCGTGACACAGCAACGCGGCGACACGTACATATTCAATGATCTCTTCCAGCGACTGCTCCAGCTCATCCTGGTCTTCATCTTCATCATAGCCGAGCTGCGCGATAGTACGTAGATCATCAATCGCTTCGCCGGTTTCGCCTTTGACTTTATCCAGCTTCGGCTGTGAGACGCCCAACCCCAGTAAGAAGTGGTTAACCCAGCCCGCCAGCGCATCGGCGCGGTCAAACACGGTGATATCGTCATCATCCGGCAGATAAAGCTGAAACAAAAAACCTTCATCTTCCAGGGTATCAAGAATGTGCTGATGCAACGCTTGCAGGGGCTGAGACAACGTTTGTGAAAAAGCCATCCCTTCGTTGGTTAAATCATGCACCAGCGTTTTCCAACTGTGGTCCAGATTGCCTCCACACACGATGCCGCTGATTAAACCGTGCATTTCTGCCGGCGTCATTCCCACGCCTTGCTGCGTAAGAACCGATGCCAGCGCATCATAGCTTGGTTGTGTATTCTGTATTGACATAGCATTCATCGTCGTTGGCGGAATAAGTTCGTGTTATGCTACCACCAGGTGCCTCAATGATTCCAGAAAGGGCTTGTTTCTTCTCTCAGGGGTATATATAGTGGCGCCCCTCCCAAGCCTTTGAGCGCTAAGGGTGAATGCGGGCGCAGTAATCAGTCAGGAAGGTCGTATGTCTGCACAACCAGTAGATATTCAAATTTTTGGCCGTTCGTTGCGAGTGAATTGTCCACCAGAACAGCAAGATGCGCTGAACCTGGCTGCCGAAGACCTCAATCAGCGGTTGCAAGATTTAAAAGTTCGCACTAGAGTCACAAATACTGAGCAACTGGTGTTCATTGCAGCGTTGAACATTTGCCATGAGTTGGCGCAGGAAAAGGGTAAGACCCGAGACTATGCAGCTAACATGGAGCAACGCATTCGCATGTTACAGCAGACCATTGAGCAAGCATTACTTGAGCAAGGTCGCATAACTGAACGTCAGGGTACAAAGTTCGAATAACACTTCATGGTTGGCTGTGATACAGTAACGGTGAAGTCAATTTTCTCTGAGATGTTTGCAAGCGGGCCAGTCCCCTGAGCCGATATTTCAAACCAACAGAATGCGGTGCTCCGTAACCTGTGAGCATGCTCGGTTCGTCCGAGAAGCCTGATGGTTGCGACGGCGCATTCACCTTGAACCAAGGGTTCAAGGGTTACAGCCCGCGGCGGCATCTCGGAGATTCCCCTTTCTTATCGGTTCCTTCTCCCCTTGTGGGGTACTTTTTCCACTCCGTGCGGTTCTCTTATTAACCTGTGGTGTTATCCTAAAGTAAATATTACGCGGGGCTCGCCATGTCACTATCGCTATTGGATCGCCAGGATCTTCGTACCCATGTTCGTCATCTGCGCCGCGAATTGAGCGACAGCCAGCAAGAACTGGCCGCTGATTTAGTCGCCGAACACGCGTTAAATTTTGCGCCAATTGATCAGGCCCGCCATATCGCACTGTTCCTCTCTTTTGATGGTGAGCTAAATACCCGTCCGTTAATTGCCAAACTCTGGCAGCGCCAGAAACAGGTGTACCTCCCGGTACTTCACCCCTTCTCCGCCGGACAATTGCTATTTATTCGCTATACGCCCGATACCGTTTTGTCGCCCAATCGCCTACGTATCCCTGAGCCGCCATTGGATATTCGGCAGCTCATTCCGCTCGATCGTCTGGATGTGATCATGGTTCCGCTGGTCGCTTTTGATGCCCAAGGGCAACGTCTGGGGATGGGAGGCGGCTTTTACGATCGTACATTACAGAATTGGCAGCAGCATGGGTTGTTACCGATCGGGCTGGCGCATGATTGCCAGCAGGTAAACAGGCTGCCAGCAGCCGAGTGGGACGTACCGCTACCGGCGATTCTGACGCCTTCGCGGCTGTGGCAATGGTAACGCGATAATAACGTCCGCCGGAACGACGGACGCCTGAGGACATTTAGTACAGCAAACGGGCACGGATGGTACCCGGAATGGCTTTCATCAGTTGCAACGCTTTATTTGCTGCTTCCTGCTCCGCATCAATATCAATCACCACATAGCCAATTTGCGGCGAAGTCTGCAGATATTGCGCCGAAATATTGATGCTCTGTTCGGCGAAAATTTGGTTAATCGCGGTTAACACACCTGGACGGTTTTCATGGATATGCAGCAGACGGCTGGCCTGGTCGCTATGCATCGGCAACGAGGCTTCAGGGAAGTTCACCGCAGAGAGCGTAGAGCCGTTATCTGAATATTTCGCCAGCTTACCGGCCACTTCGATACCAATATTTTCCTGCGCTTCCTGCGTAGAACCGCCGATATGCGGTGTCAGGATCACATTATCGAACTCACACAGCGGTGAGTTAAATGGATCGCTATTGGTTGCCGGTTCCACCGGGAACACATCAATCGCTGCACCCGCCAGATGCTTATTAGCCAGCACGTGACAAAGCGCCGGAATATCCACCACCGTGCCGCGTGACGCATTAATCAGCAAGGAACCCGGCTTCATTAACGCCAGCTCCTCGGCGCCCATCATATTTTGCGTCGACGGGGTTTCCGGTACGTGCAGGCTAACAATATCGCTCATATTCAGCAGATCGGACAGATGCCTAACCTGAGTCGCATTACCCAATGGCAGCTTGTTTTCAATATCGTAGAAAAACACATGCATGCCGAGGCTTTCCGCCAGCACGCCTAACTGCATACCGATATGACCATAGCCAATGATACCCAGCTTTTTCCCACGCGCTTCATAGGAGCCGACCGCCAGCTTGTTCCAAATACCACGGTGTGCTTTGGCATTCGCTTCAGGAATGCCGCGCAGTAATAGCAGCAGTTCGCCAATAACCAGCTCGGCCACGGATCGGGTGTTGGAGAATGGCGCGTTGAAGACCGGAATACCGCGTTTTGCCGCCGCATCCAGGTTAACCTGATTAGTACCAATACAGAAACAGCCAACCGCCACCAGCTTCTCCGCTGCGGCGAAAATATCTTCGGTTAACTGCGTACGCGAGCGAATCCCAACAAAGTGCGCGTCGCGAATCGACGCCTTTAACGCATCGCTATCCAGCGCGCCTTTATGAAACTCAATATTGGTATAACCCGCCGCGCGCAAGTTTTCTAATGCGCTCTGGTGAACCCCTTCCACCAGCAAAAACTTAATCTTATCTTTCTCCAGCGATACCTTTGCCATTTCCCGACCCTATTTAGCAGACTTCAGATGAGGCTGAGCGATAAGTCAGCCTTCTGTCAAAATAACAAAAATTACGCTGGCGGCAATACAAACGATTGCACAGCCCCCGGTGTGGAGGAGAGTTTCAATCGAACATTACCGCACAATATAGCGGCCCAGCCGGGCGCTTTAGAACGATAGCGTTACTGAAGAAACTTATGTGACATAAGTCACTAAATTTCCTCTATCGTGGAGAGGGCTTTTTTTAGCGGAAATTTTTCAACGGCGTGCAGCTTGCCCACGCCGTTAACGATCATTTTTCTATCGTTTTCACGCCGGAGGAGGTGCCAATCAACGCCACATCGGCGCCGCGTGCGGCAAACAGCCCCACGGTGACGACGCCCGGTAATGCATTGATGCTTTTTTCCAGGGCGCCGGGATCGAGAATCTGTAAATTACGCACATCAAGGATGACGTTACCGTTATCAGTCACCACATGCTGGCGATATTCCGGCACCCCACCCAGTTTAACCAGTTCACGCGCCACGTAAGAGCGGGCCATCGGAATCACTTCCACCGGCAGCGGAAATTTACCCAAAATATCCACCTGCTTAGATTCATCGGCAATACAGATAAACCGTTTAGCTACCGCCGCAACAATCTTCTCACGAGTGAGCGCCGCGCCGCCGCCTTTGATCATTTGCAGATGGCCGTTAATTTCATCAGCGCCATCGACATAGACCGACAGTGAATCAACCTCATTCAAGTCGAACACCGGAATACCGAGCGCCTTCAACCTCTGGGTTGAGGCCTCCGAACTGGACACCGCACCATCAATTTGATGTTTAATCGTGCCCAGTGCGTCAATGAAATGCGCGGCGGTCGACCCGGTTCCCACGCCAACAATGGTGCCGGGTTTCACGTACTCCAGCGCCGCCCATCCTACTGCTTTTTTCAGTTCATCCTGCGTCATGGTATGTTTAAAACCTGTGCTAATGGTGTGCGCGTAGTATAAATCAAGCGGCGGTCAAAATACGTAACCGATCGGTTTTGATTGACAGGTTTGGAAGACAGCCCACAAAGTGATTGATTCATATGGACAGGGCAAATGCCAAATTTTATGGCATAGTGCTGACTCCACCCCTGAAGGAGAAACCATCCCCCATGAAACGCCCGGATTATCGCACGCTTCAGGCGCTGGATGCTGTGATTCGTGAACGCGGCTTCGAACGCGCGGCGCAAAAACTGTGTATTACCCAATCAGCGGTTTCACAGCGCATTAAGCAACTGGAAAATATGTTTGGCCAGCCATTATTGGTACGTACCATCCCGCCGCGCCCAACGGAACAGGGTCAAAAATTGCTGGCGCTGCTGCATCAGGTGGAATTGCTGGAAGAAGAGTGGTTGGGCGATGAGAATACCGGAACCACGCCCCTGCTGCTTTCGCTGGCGGTTAACGCCGACAGTTTGGCGACCTGGCTCTTACCCGCCTTGAAAACCGTGCTGACCGACTCGCCGGTACGGCTTAATTTGCAGGTTGAAGATGAAACCCGTACCCAGGAAAGGCTACGTCGCGGTGAAGTAGTTGGCGCAGTCAGTATTCAGCCACAGCCATTACCAAGCTGCCTGGTCGATCAATTGGGCGCGTTAGATTATCTGTTTGTTGGTTCGCGTGAGTTTGCCGAGCGTTATTTCCCGAATGGCGTTACCCGCTCCGCTTTGCTAAAAGCGCCGGCGGTTGCCTTTGACCATCTTGACGATATGCACCAGGCCTTTTTACAGCAAAATTTCGACCTCTCGCCGGGCAGCGTGCCCTGCCATATCGTGAACTCATCGGAAGCCTTCGTACAACTGGCGCGTCAGGGGTCGACCTGCTGTATGATTCCGCATCTGCAAATTGAACGAGAGCTGGAAAGCGGTGAGTTGATTGACTTAACGCCTGGGTTATTTCAGCGCCGGATGCTGTACTGGCACCGCTTCGCACCGGAAAGCCGCTTGATGCGGCGCGTCACCGATGCCTTGCTGGCGCATGGGCGCCGCGTACTGCGTCAGAATGATCTCCCCGCGCGATGACGGGGAACAGGACTCAGGGTGGCGCAACCGCCCCCCTGACAGACTTACTGATTGTGTTGCAGTTCAAACACCACGTCGACCTGGTCGTCAAAATGAATGCTCTGCTGCTCATAGGTTTGAGCCGCTGAATTCATTGGCGCGGCATCCGCCGCTTTATACATCCGCGCCATCGGCATCGGTTGATAATTTGAGACATGATAGCGAATGCTATAGACCGGCCCCAGTTTGGCATTAAAACCTTGTGCCAATGCGGCAGCCTGTTTGGTGGCATTCTCAATTGCAGCCTGACGCGCTTTGTCTTTATAGGCATCCGGATTAGCAACGCCCAATTCAACCGAGCGAATTTCATTCAGGCCGGATTTCAACGCGCCATCCAATAAATCATTTAGCTTGTCTAACTTACGTAGCGTCACCTGTACCTGGCGTACCGCCCGGTAGCCTTTCAGAACCGATTTCCCGTCTTTGGTATAATCGTACTCCGGCTGCGTCCGCAGGTTAGCAGCATCGATATCTTTCTTTTCTATGCCATTTTTCTGCAAGAAATCAAAATATTGCGCTACGCGATCGTCAGCCTGTTTTTTCGCTTCCGCCGCGTCCTTCGAAGAGACATTGACTTCAATCGCCAGCGTAGCGATATCCGGTGTGGCATCCACGCTCGCCTGACCAGAAGTGACAACATGCGGGCCATTTGGCAACTCATCCGCCTGTGCGGCCAAGGGTAGCGTTCCTAATCCCATCATTGCGGCTAAAGCCAGCGCTTTTAATTTCACGAAAGGTCCTCCATGAAGACAAATTAACGGTTCTGTGATGCCAACGCGAAATGCGGGGGAGCAGTATCATCTCTCCTCGCTATCTGAGACTGATCGCGTTAGCACGACATATTGTCACACCGACAGGAATGCCAATATGCGTGATGTTCTGAGTGTTCATTTTGGCAAAAGTTTCTTTTTTTTGCCGCTTTTTACCTTACTTTTCATTCAGGATGGCAAAAATCAGGTTAACCCCTGATGCGCCAAATTGAACGCAATTCCCCACATAATAAGACCAACAATCAAATTGATCATCCGCTGCGCTTTGGCGGTACGCAACGCCGGCGAGAGCCAGGCCGCCAGTAAAGCCAGGCCAAAAAACCAGATAAACGAAGCGCTGACCGTTCCCAGCGCAAACCAACGGCGGGCTTCAGTCGGTAACTGACCGCCAAGACTCCCCAACACAACAAAGGTATCCAGATAGACATGTGGATTAAGCCAAGTCACCGCCATCATGGTCGCGATAATGCGCCAGCGCCCCTGCTTCAGCGTTTCTGCTGACGCTAACGCCACGTCACCGCTGAACGCCGTACGCAACGCGCCCCAGCCATACCACAGCAAGAAGACCACCCCACCCCAAGTGACCAGGCTGAGCAATAATGGCGACTGATTCAACAACGCGCTGCCACCAAAGACACCGGCACAAATCAGCACTACATCGCTCAATGTACACAGGGCGGCAGTCATTAAATGATACTGGCGGCGAACGCCTTGATTCATCACGAAAGCATTTTGTGGACCCAGCGGTAAAATTAGCGCTGCGCCTAGCGCAAACCCTTGAAAATAAAAAGCCAACACAGAATATCTTCCCATCAGAGGTAACAATGCGAAGCAGTGTATAGCGTGCCGGTTATTAGCGGAAATGGAAAAATTTAATCAGCCATCAGTAAAGCTAATTAAAAGAAGGTGTGGGTTAACATTCCCCCGGCCAGGCAAGCCGGGGGACGAGCGTTATTGTCCCGGCAGTACCGGCGGCTGAGTTTCCGGTTGTGGTTCCTGTTTATCTAACGCAGTCTGATGCAGGTGCACATCCATCTGTGGATAAGGAATACCAATCCCCGCCTCATCAAGGGCACCTTTAAAGTTTTTCATCAAATCCCAGAAAACATTTTGCAGGTCGCCGCTGTTACTCCAGCAACGCACCACAAAATTGAGCGACGAGGGCGCCATGGCATTAAGCCCTATCTGTATCCCGCGATCTTGCAGCACGCGTGAATCAGCCTCTACCACTTTACGCAGTAAGCTAATTACCTGTTCGACGTCGGCATCATAGGACACACCGATCACAAACTCATTCTGCCGCACCGGTTCGCGTGAAAAGTTAATGATGTTCCCGGCGATAATTTTACCATTCGGCACCACCACCATTTTGCCGTCTGAACTGCGTAGCGTGGTGGAAAAAATCTGCACCTGCAGTACCGTACCGGTCACGCCGCCCAGATCGACAAACTCTCCGGCGCGGAAGGGACGGAAGGTTACCAGCAGCACCCCGGCCGCAAGGTTAGAAAGCGAGCCCTGCAACGCCAAACCAATGGCCAAACCGGCAGCACCCAATACGGCAATCACCGATGCGGTTTGAACCCCGACACGCCCCAGCGCGGCAATCAACGTAAAAGCGATGACACCATAACGCACCAACGCGGAAAGGAAGTCGGCAACCGTGGCATCAATATGGCGGGCCCGTAGTAACCTGTTTACCCCGTTAGAAATCACGCGCGCGACGATCATACCAACGATAATAATAGCGATAGCGGCGATGATATTTACCGCATAGCTGAGCAATAGCGCCTGGTTACGTACCAGCCAGCCGCCCGCGTGGTTAATACTATTGACGACGTTTAAATCTTCCATTTATTGATCCCGTGTTGATCCCAAATGGGGAAATGACAACCATTGCCGACCAGATGTCGACAATCCGTTAACAAAGCGTAATCAACAATCACGGGCTCTGCCAAATAAGCGGCGAAATTGCTTAACCTTTTTCCGAAAAGCCGCATAAAAAAAGGCCCCGCAGGGCCTTAAATTTTATTTCGTGATATTACAGAACGTCGATAGCGTTCAATTCTTTGAACGCTTGTTCCAGACGCACAATCATTGAAGATTGAGCGGAGCGCAGCCAAACACGCGGATCGTAATATTTCTTGTTCGGCTTATCTTCGCCTTCCGGGTTGCCCAACTGGGCTTGCAGATAGCCTTCATTCTTTTTGTAGTACTGCAGGATACCGTCCCAGGTCGCCCATTGGGTGTCGGTATCAATGTTCATTTTGATTACGCCGTAGCTGATAGACTCTTCGATTTCGGCTGCGGAAGAACCTGAACCGCCGTGGAATACAAAATCCAGCGCGTTATGCGGCAGATTATGTTTTTTGCTCACGAATTCTTGGGAGTTTTTCAGGATTTTCGGCGTCAGTTGAACGTTACCCGGTTTGTATACGCCGTGAACGTTACCGAAAGAGGCCGCGATGGTGAAACGCGGGCTGATAGCGTTCAGTTTTTCATAGGCATAATCGACATCTTCCGGCTGAGTGTACAGCGCGGAGCTATCCATATGGCTGTTGTCCACGCCATCTTCTTCACCGCCGGTGCAACCCAGTTCGATTTCCAGCGTCATATTGAGCTTGGACATACGAGTCAGGTATTTGCTGCAAATTTCGATGTTTTCTTCCAGTGACTCTTCAGACAGGTCAATCATGTGGGAAGAGAACAGCGGCTTACCGGTTTTCGCAAAGTGCGCTTCGCCCGCATCCAGCAAACCATCAATCCACGGCAGCAATTTTTTCGCGCAGTGGTCAGTATGCAGAATAACCGGCACACCATAATGTTCCGCCATTTGGTGAACATGGTGCGCACCAGAAATCGCGCCCAGAATGGCCGCTGCCTGCGGTTTATCAGATTTCAGGCCTTTACCGGCGATAAACGCCGCGCCACCGTTGGAGAACTGGATAATAACCGGCGCTTTTACTTTTGCTGCGGTTTCCAGTACCGCGTTAATTGAGTCGGTACCGACGCAGTTAACCGCTGGCAGAGCGAATTTGTTTTCTTTCGCTACTTTAAAAATTTTCTGTACGTCATCACCGGTGACAACGCCAGGTTTTACGAAATCAAAAATTTTAGACATGTTTGTTGTCCTGTTTCGTGACTCTATAAAGGTTCTGCACCCAAAAGATGGGCAATACATTTAGGCAGGGAACTCGCCCTGCCCTAAAGATTTACTGCTTAGCACGCTCTTCCAGCATGGCAACGGCTGGCAGTTTTTTACCTTCCACGAATTCGAGGAACGCACCGCCACCGGTTGAAATGTAGGAAATTTTGTCTTCAATGCCAAACAGGTCGATAGCCGCCAGCGTATCACCGCCGCCGGCGATAGAGAACGCATCGCTATCAGCGATAGCTTTCGCCACGATCTCGGTACCTTTGCGGAAGTTCGGAAACTCGAACACGCCAACCGGGCCGTTCCATAGAATGGTTTTCGCTTCTTTCAGCAGCTTCGCCATGGCCTGGGCAGTTTCATCACCGAAGTCCATAATCTCTTCATTATCCGCTACTTCAGTCACTTTTTTCACTGTAGAAGGCGCGGTTTCAGAGAACTCTGTACCAACGCGAGAATCAGTTGGCACTGGAATTTTATACTCATCACGCAGTTTTTTCGCCGCATCAACAAAATCTGGCTCGTAAAGCGATTTCCCGACATTGTTATCAATCGCCACAAACGTGTTAGCAATGCCGCCGCCAACAATCACGGTATCCGCGATTTTAACCAGTGAATTCAACACGTCGAACTTGGTAGACACTTTAGAACCACCCACTACTGCCACCATCGGACGAGCAGGCTCTTTCAGCGCTTTACCCAATGCTTCCAGTTCTGCGGCCAGTAATGGGCCAGCACAAGCGATTGGCGCAAATTTACCGACGCCATGCGTTGATGCCTGGGCGCGGTGAGCGGTTCCGAACGCATCCATCACGAACACATCGCACAGCGCGGCGTATTTTTTGGAGAGGGCTTCGTCGTCTTTCTTCTCGCCCTTGTTGAACCGCACGTTTTCAAGCACCACCAGTTCGCCCGCATTCAGCTCCAGACCATCAAGGTACTCTTTCGCCAGGGTAACTTTAGTGCCGTTCAGTTTTTCTTTCAGATGGTTAACAACGGGTAACAGAGAGAACTCTTCGTTGTACTCGCCTTCGGTCGGACGCCCCAGGTGCGAAGTAACCATCACTTTCGCGCCCTGTTTCAGAGCCGCTTCAATGGTAGGCAGAGAAGCACGAATACGTGCATCAGACGTCACTTTCCCTTCTTTAACCGGTACGTTCAGATCGGCGCGGATCAGTACGCGCTTACCAGCCAGATCCAGATCGGTCATCTTAATTACAGACATAGTGAACCCTCTCGTTGATTCTCATAAGTTTTGCCAGACGCAAACCCGCGTCTTACCTGAAACCACTGGCGGCCATTGCTAACGTCGTATCAAGCATTCGGTTAGCAAAGCCCCATTCGTTGTCGCACCAGACCAGAGTCTTAATCAGATGCCTGCCACTGACCCGCGTTTGCGTACCGTCCACAATGGCGCTGTGCGGATCATGGTTAAAATCTATCGAGACTAACGGCAATTCCGTATAGTCAACTATACCACTAAATGCCCCCTCTGAGGCATTTCGCAGTAAGGCATTCACCTCACATGCGCTCACCGCATCGCGTACGCTAACGCTTAAATCTATCGCCGTAACGTTAATCGTCGGCACGCGTACTGCAATGGCTTCAAAGCGATCATTAAATTTAGGGAAAATACGTGTAATCCCCGCAGCCAGACGGGTGTCTACCGGAATAATTGACTGGCTGGCGGCGCGCGTACGGCGCAAATCTGAATGATAAGCATCGATCACTTGTTGATCGTGCATCGCTGAGTGAATAGTGGTTACCGTGCCGGACTCAATGCCCCAGGCATCATCCAATAATTTGATAATCGGAATAATACAATTGGTGGTGCAGGAGGCGTTGGAAACCAGACGATCGGTAGGTTTTAGCTCATGTTGGTTGACGCCGAACACCACCGTCGCATCCAGATCGCTCTCGCCGGGATGGGAAAACAACACTTTCTTCGCGCCAGCGCGTAGATGCGCCTCGCCATCTGCACGTCGGCCATATACGCCGGTACAATCAAGCACTACATCCACGTTAAGCGCTGACCATCCCAGTTCATCAATTTCGGCGTGATGGAAAATACGAATGGTATCTTCGCCGACATGGAGCAGATCTCGCTCCTGACGCACTTCCCAGCCAAAGCGCCCGTGGCTGGTATCATACTTCAGCAAATGCGCCATACCGGCGGCATCTGCCAGTTCGTTGATGGCAACCACGGTGATTTCTGCCCGGCGACCAGTCTCGTACAAGGCGCGCAATACATTACGCCCGATACGCCCGAAGCCGTTGATAGCAATGCGAACGGTCATATCACTCCTGCATCAGAACCCACATAATAACTTGCCGATAGCCTGAGCCAGCCGCCATCATTTGTACAGGGAATTATCCCCGTCATACTTCAAGCTGCCGGTGCGTTAGCCGCGTTCGCTCACCCGAACCACTTACTGTAGTAAGCTCATCGGGATTCCCTCGCTTGCCGCGTGATTCGGCCTTAAGGCCTCACCCCTTCGGGGCCAGCGCAGACGCTGTTCAAAACGGCGAACCGTTTTGTCCCGCAACCCGAATTATTTAGGGCATATTCTACGCCACATATCAGCGCTAAAGCCCGTCGACCGAAAACCTGAAACGGTTCAGCCAGAATAATAGTAATCAGGAATAACTGGAATGACAGGGATCAATAACCAAGCGCAAGATTAGATCTACGTCACAAAAATGAAAAAAGTATCGGCTACTGTAGCGCCTCAATCGTATCTCACGGCCCCTTGTCGCGAGTGAAGATGGTCGCCAGGAGTGCGGCCAACCTGCACAACACACGTTATCAGGAAAGAATCGGAGTAATAAGCCAATAATTAATTGAATATATATTGATAAATACAAAGCTTGATATAAGTTTTTTATTTTAATAAGTATTCAACACGCTAATCTCTTAACTAAAAAATAACTTTCCATCTTAAAAATAACGCTAAAATCCTTCAATTAGGCAATGCTGTTAGGCATTAACTTAACTTGTGATTATTTCAAACAAAATTATCTTTTAACGGCACTCAGCTATTGAAAAAAAACGCCATATTGTTTAAAAACAAACAAAGGGAATATTTTATTTTGCCGATCGGTGGGTTTCGATAACAGAACAGCTAATCCCCGCCTCGTCAGAAAACAGGGGGTTATAAAATTCACCCACGCCAGGGATGCGCGTTGAAAGAGGTTATCACGCCCTTCCCCCTGGCTTTATTCAGTGCCGGGATATGAATTACAACTTACTTTGGTTGATTTGGATTATATGGGCGGGATTATTGGCCGTTTATTTGCTGCATCAAGAGAGCCTGCTGACGTTGGCGCATCTTATCTGGCAACCGCCAGTGGTTTTAGTCCCATTAATTATCGCAGCTTACCTCTACCGAAAAAGTCTATTTAACAAGGGAATGAATATGTTTAAACGTAAAGAACTGCCGGTCAAAACATCTGATACCCCGTCGCTCGCAGCAATGGCGTCAGCGGCAAGCGCGCCGCAAGCGCTAACCAAAGAACCGGAGAATAATAATGTCGCGCCACTACCTGGTCCCGCCGATGCCACCACCATCCCGGCGAATTGCGTCATTATCGGAGAAATCAGCGCCTCGGGCGATATTCATGTCAACGGCACGGTTGAGGGCAAAGTCCGCTCTGACCAGACGATTTTTCTACTCAGTCAGGGAAAGGTTTCAGGTGAGGTCAACGCCGATAAGATTGTGGTCAATGGTGTACTGACCGGGCTTTGCAGCGGGCGGGAGGTGGAAATCAACGCCAGTGGTTTGCTGGATGGAACCCTTGAGTGCGATACGCTTTCCATCAATAAGAAAGGGCGTTTTTACGGTATTTCTCGCCCCTTGTCCGGCGGGGATGAAAGCGACATTAAAAAGCCCGTGGACACGCTATCCACGGGCTCATTAACACATATACCGGAGAGCTTTCTTAAGCCAAAAGAGCCGTCAACGGCGCAAGAAAGCTGATTCCGCGAGCCCGCCGAGTAGCGGGCTCAGGCTTACAACAATGCTTGTGCGCGGGCAACGACGTTTTCAACGGTGAAGCCGAACTCTTTAAACAACAACTCAGCCGGGGCTGACTCGCCAAAAGAAGTCATCCCCACTACCGCGCCATTCAGACCAGTGTATTTGAACCAGTAATCGGCAATGCCCGCTTCAATTGCCACGCGTGCGGAAACGGCTTTCGGCAACACAGATTCACGGTATGCCGCGTCTTGCTTGTCAAACGCATCGGTTGACGGCATCGACACCACACGGACTTTATGGCCTGCGGAGGTCAGTTTGTCATACGCGCCAACCGCCAGTTCAACTTCTGAACCGGTGGCGATCAGGATCAGCTCAGGCTGACCGTTGCAATCTTTCAGCACGTACGCGCCACGCGCCACGTTCGCCAACTGTTCGGCGGTACGATCTTGCTGCGCAAGGTTTTGACGCGAGAAGATCAGCGCGGTGGGGCCATCATGGCGCTCAATCGCATATTTCCATGCAACCGCTGACTCTACCTGGTCACACGGGCGCCAGGTACTCATATTTGGCGTTACACGCAGGCTAGCGAGTTGCTCTACCGGTTGGTGCGTCGGGCCATCTTCACCTAGGCCAATAGAGTCGTGGGTATAAACCATCACCTGACGGATTTTCATCAGCGCGGCCATACGCACCGCATTGCGCGCGTATTCAACAAACATCAGGAAGGTCGAGGTGTACGGCAGGAACCCCCCGTGCAACGAAATCCCGTTAGCGATCGCGGTCATACCGAATTCGCGCACGCCATAATGGATATAGTTACCCGCGTTATCTTCGTTGATCGCTTTCGAGCCAGACCACATGGTCAGGTTGCTCGGCGCCAGGTCGGCAGAACCGCCCAGATATTCCGGTAACAATTTGCCAAAGGCTTCCAGCGTGTTTTGCGACGCTTTGCGGCTGGCGATTTTGGCCGGGTTAGCCTGCAGTTGCTCAATGAACTTCTGCGATTCTGCCTGCCAGTTATCCGGCAGATCATTGTTCATGCGACGTTTAAACTCAGCGGCCAGTTCAGGATGTGCCTGCGCATAAGCAGCGAACTTCTCGTTCCATGCGGCTTCTTTTGCCTGACCCGCTTCTTTTGCATCCCACTGTGCGTAAATATCCTGTGGAATTTCAAACGGCGGATAGTTCCAGCCAAGCTGTTTGCGTGTCAGCGCAACTTCATCATCACCCAGCGGCGCGCCATGCGAATCATGTGTACCAGCTTTGTTCGGCGAACCGAAACCAATCACGGTTTTACACATCAGCAGCGTCGGCTTATCGGTCACTGTTTTCGCTTCTTCGATCGCGGCTTTAATTGCATCAGCATTATGGCCATCAACACCACGCACCACATGCCAGCCGTAGGCTTCAAAACGCTTCGCCGTATCATCGGTAAACCAGCCTTCAACGTGACCATCAATAGAGATGCCGTTGTCGTCATAGAACGCGATCAGCTTGCCTAATTTCAGCGTGCCGGCCAGTGAGCAAACCTCATGCGAAATGCCTTCCATCATGCAACCATCGCCCATGAACACATAGGTATGGTGGTCAACAATGTCATGGCCCGGACGGTTAAACTGCGCCGCCAACGTACGTTCTGCAATCGCAAAACCTACCGCGTTAGCGATGCCCTGCCCCAGCGGACCGGTAGTGGTCTCTACGCCTGCCGTATAGCCATATTCCGGGTGGCCTGGCGTTTTAGAGTGCAGTTGACGGAAGTTTTCCAGTTCTGACATCGGCAGATCGTAGCCGGTGAGATGCAGCAGGCTATAAATCAGCATCGAACCGTGGCCATTCGACAGAATAAAACGGTCGCGATCGGCCCATTTCGGGTTGGTCGGGTTGTGGTTCAAATAGTCACGCCACAACACTTCAGCGATATCAGCCATCCCCATCGGGGCACCCGGATGACCGGATTTGGCTTTCTGCACCGCATCCATACTTAATGCGCGAATCGCGTTGGCAAGCTCTTTACGAGAAGACATTTTCTACTCCAGGTCCGATTTTATGCTTCGCCGTCCCTAACCTATTGTAATTAATCAGTTATCAGGCAAAGCCGAAAGAAAGTCGACAATCAATGTACATGAAAACCCGATAAAAAGCACATGGCGCAAGAGGCAAAAAAGGCGGCGCGGCCCGCTGGCTTTCGGAGTACAGGCACCAGACATTTCAGGGTGAAACCGGTATAAAGAGCTGCGCCCGCGAAAACGCGCGCCACGAATTGGTTGTTATCAATGTGTTATTTGAATGGGATAAAATGGAATGAAAATCCGTACCTCTGTGCTGGCGTTGACTACCGCCGCTCTTCTCTCCGGCTGTCAAAATATTGATAGCGCTTCTTTAATGCAATCCGGCGCCCAAGCGTATCAAGCCTATACGCTGAGCGACGATCAAGTAAAAGAACTGAGCAACAAATCATGCCAGCAAATGGACAGCGAAGCGCAGATCGCACCGGCGAACAGTGAATACCAACAGCGTTTGAATAAAATCGCCACCGCGCTGGGTGATAACATCAATGGCACGCCAGCCAACTACAAGGTTTATCAGACCAAAGACGTTAACGCCTGGGCCATGGCCAACGGCTGCATCCGGGTCTATAGCGGCTTAATGGATATGATGACTGATAACGAAGTCGAAGCGGTACTGGGCCATGAGATGGGCCACGTCGCGTTGGGGCACACGCGGAAAGCGATGCAGGTCGCGTTGACCGCTACCGCAGCGCGAACCGCGGCATCTTCAGCGGGTGGTATCATCGCTTCGCTGTCACAATCGCAACTCGGCGATGTCGGCGAAAAGCTGGTTAACTCGCAATTCTCGCAAACTCAAGAGTCGCAGGCGGATGATTACTCTTACGACCTGCTGAAAAAACGCGGTATCGACCCGAGTGGATTAGCCACCAGTTTCGAAAAGCTCGCGAAGCTGGAAGCGGACCATCAAAGCTCAATGTTTGACGATCACCCCGCTTCCGCTGCCCGCGCACAGCACATTCGCGATCGTATGGCTGCTGACGGGATTAAGTAATTCAATTTTCGCGCCTTCCCGCTGCTCGGAAGGCGCCATCTTCAGTTAGCCTTTATTAACTGCCTGCACATGCAGCATATCCAGCGCGATAGTCGCGGCGGCCAACGAAGTTAGATCGGATTGGTCGTAACCTGGCGCGACCTCGACCAGATCCATACCCACAATGTTTAATCCTTGCAGGCCGCGAATCAGCTTCAGCGCTTTATCAGTGGTTAAGCCGCCAATAACCGGCGTACCGGTACCTGGCGCATGCGCCGGATCTAAACAATCGATATCAAAGGTGAGATAAACCGGTAAATCGCCGACAATCTGCTTCACCTGCGCCAAAATATCATCCACGCCGCGATCATTGACCTGCGCCGCGTCCAGCACCTTATAACCGAGGTTTTTATCAAACTCAGTGCGGATACCGATCTGCACCGAATGATCAGGATCGATCAACCCTTCTTGTGGCGCGTGGTGGAACATGGTGCCGTGATCGAACTTGGCGCCATTGGAGTAAGTGTCGGTATGCGCGTCGAAATGCACCAGCGCCATTTTGCCAAAATATTTGGCATGCGCGCGCAGTAGCGGCAGAGAGATATAGTGGTCGCCACCAAACGTCAGCAGCCGTTTGCCATTGGCAAGCAGCTTCTCCGCATGGGCCTGTAATTTATCGGTCAAATCTTGTGAATCCCCGAAGGCATACACCAAGTCACCGCAATCAATCACGTTCAGGCGCTGGCGCAGATCAAAATCCCATGGCCAGCGACAGCCTTCCCACGCCAGGTTAGTTGAGATTTGACGGATAGCGCCAGGGCCAAGCCGGCTGCCAGGACGACCAGACGTTGCGGCGTCAAACGGCACCCCGGTAATCACCCACTCGGCATCGCTGTCGTAAGGCTGGAAATTCACCGGGAAACGCATAAAACCAAAGGCGTTAGAAACCAGTGAGTTATCGTACTGATGGCCTAAGGTATTATTTTTCATAGCTTGTCCTCTTTAGAGTGGGCCGACAGATAGCCCGAAACGTCTCTATGGTTGAGATGAAAAAAAATCCCTTCCGCGTCGTTAAACCCGACGGGGAAGGGATCAGTAGTCTGCCATTTTGCTGCGCTGATTATCGCCGTATCGGCCGCTAACGACAATGTCATTTTGTTGAAATTGCCCGCTGACCAAAACATAAAACCGACATCAGCCTGTCATCTTTTCTCGCCAGCATACGGCATAATCTCTGCTGATGAGGATCAATCCCATGTCGCTCGCCGCCGTTAACCGCCCCAAATTGCAACACACCTTTATCGACGCCAGCGTGCGTATGCGCGAAACACAGATTGGCAAACAGTGTGAAATTCTGGCTCATAGTTACCTTGAATATAGCACGCTGGGTGATTTCTCGTACGCGGGCGAACATTGCTGCTTCGCCGACTGCACGATTGGGAAATTTACCGCCATTGCCAATTACGTGCGTATCGGCGCGCCCAACCATCCGATGGAACGCCCCTCGCAACATCGCTTTACCTACTGCCCGGAGTATTATCAGAACGATGTTGAGCGCGATCGTGATTTTTTTACCGAACGCCGCGCCGCGCAGGTCACTATCGGCAATGATGTCTGGATTGGTCATGGGGTGATTGTCTTGCCTGGCGTTACCGTCGGAGATGGTGCAGTACTGGCGGCAGGGGCGGTGGTCAGTAAAGATGTTGCGCCTTACACCATTGTCGGCGGCGTACCGGCAAAACTCATTCGCCCGCGCTTTCCCGCCGAGATTGCGCGTAGCCTGCAACGTATCGCATGGTGGCACTGGCCGCTGGAAAAACTGATGGCGCATCTTGATCAGTTTCAATCGGGAGATGTGGCCGGGTTTTGCACCCGTTGGGATAGCTAAAAACGCATCAATAATCACGCGTTACAGGTTCTTCTAACCCATTGATAATAATTAATTTACTATTGTTTTCTTACGCCAGATACGTTAAAGATCCCCAACGGTTATCTTTACTATCAGGGATGAGATGAATAGCGTATTTTTGAAAATTGACGGTGTCAGCGGCGAGTCAAAGGATGCGATGCATCAGGGCTGGATTGATGCAGACACCTGGTCATGGGGTACTCAGCATAATGATACCCAAGCCGGGCCGGGTAAATCCCATTTCAGTAACCTTGTTGTTCACTGCCGTGTAGACAAAGCGACCGCCGGTCTGTTGCTCTATTCCGCCAATGGAACTAAACGTCGAAAAGTTGAGATTTCCGCCTGTAAAGCCGGAGATGGGCAGCAAGAGTATTACCGGATAACGCTGGAGAACGTTATGATTACTGATGTGGGTCTGCGCGACAACGGAATGCAGGCCGACGTAACCTATGAATTTCAGGGTGACCGGGTAAAATTCCAGTATTGGGAACAAGCCGACGCAGGCGGCAAAGCGGCAGAAACCCGTATGGGATGGGATATTAAAAATTCATCTTCCTGTTTCTAACCTGATTGAGCAACCCGACATTACAGGATAAATACATATGGATGTTGACGAGGATAGATTATTGCTCTCCGGCTTTAGCTACGAAGAATTGCAACTGATGAAGTATAATGCAGCGTGCTATGACGAAACCTTAGGCGAAGTTGTTCAGCTTTTGGCAAACCGTTTTCGCGCGCTTATTTTGGTCTACTCCGGGTGCCTGCTGGTTTTTCTATCTCTTCTGTTATTTTCGGTAAGAGAAACGATTATCGGTGGTGGTATATCTCTGTTTATCGCTGTCGTAATCGTCTTTTTTATGCAACCGCCAGTCCTTTCTTATAAGGCCTGGCGGTACTGGCGGGCCAATCGCCGTTAGTTAACCTTATCGGTATCCAACAGGTCAAAAATGACTTTCGCTTTTATACCGTAGCCAACAATTTTCAACGTTAACGCAGATCGGTTTATTGTCTCAACCTTGCGGTAATAGTCGTGGCGCAGAGAGTGAAACAAGCGCCACGAGGTTGCTTTTCTCGTCAGCCCGACCAGGCCGTAAACGCTGGCGCTTAGCGTAACGGCTTTATAAGCGGCAAGTCCGGTTTCAGGTGTAAACCCCATATACTGGACAGCTTTACTGACTCCATCGGCAAAAAAGCCTTCAGTTTGGTGATATTCATCATATAGCCGGGGAATAAACTCTTTCGACATTCCATTAATTCCATCGATCACCAGAATCGCGCCCGCTAAAGCGCCGATGGGCGGCATGGTCGCAATCATCAACGCTCCGCCTATCACGGCCAGACCAGAAACAACAACATGCACGGCTGAAATAACGTAACCCACAATTTGGTTATTTTCCCGCACAAACTCGACCTTTGCATAAAGCTGCGCCGCGCGCATTCTCAGCAGCCGATCCTGTTCCCGCAGATTTTCATTTTCCGCGCGCAGCACCTTAATACATTGCAGACGATCTTCGTCGGTTATCGCCTTTCGCGCCTGCGCGAATTGCTCGCCAACCAGCCGCTTAATTTCGCCCATAAAATGGATTCGGGTTAATCCATCATTTAAATGCCCGGCGGAAACCTTATTGGCGGTATTGATTAAGCTGCGCGCTTCGAGATTAATCATGGTCTCGGCCCATGCACTATTCCGGTTACCTGACAGGAATGCTCTATCCATCTATTTTTCCTCCATGAAAATGACTGTCTAATTTTCACTCAACGCGGATACAAACACAATACGGCCAGGAGGCAAATCATCGCGCGGCGCATTAATCAGCGTCGAGACGTAATGGCAAAGCATGGAAGGAGAGAGGAATAGATGAAATGGCAGGAGTAAGTCGGGCACGTTTGCCGCGCCCGACCTTTATTACCGCTTACTCGTCTTCGAGATAGGTATAGCCGTACAGGCCGGACTCGAACTCTTCGAGGAACTGCGCGCGTAGCTCCTCATCCAGATCGGTCTGTTTCACCTGATTGTGGAAATGCGTCAGCAACTCTTTCGGATCAAGCTGCACATATTGCAGCATATCCGCCACGGTATCCCCTTCGTCGGACAACTGCACTTCAACACTGCCATCGGCAAAAGCAAACACATCAACCGCCTCGGTATCACCGAACAGGTTATGCATATTACCGAGGATCTCCTGATAGGCGCCTACCATAAAGAAGCCTAACATCGGTGGGTTTTCCACATCGTATTGCGGCATCGGCATGGTGGTAGCAATACCGTCGCCATCAACATAGTGGTCAATCGTCCCATCCGAATCACAGGTAATATCCAATAGCACCGCACGACGTTCCGGTGATTTATTCAACCCTTCCAGCGGCAGAACCGGGAACAACTGATCGATCCCCCACGCATCCGGCATTGACTGGAACAGTGAGAAGTTGACGTAAATTTTATCCGCCATCCGCTCCTGCAACTCATCAATAATTGGGCGATGCGCGCGGTTGCTTGGATCAAGATGCTGCTGAATATAGTGGCAAATACTCAGATAGAGCTGCTCAGCCCAGGCGCGCTGCGTAAGATCGTAAGTACCCTGTGAGTAACCGGTATGAATATCGAACAGATCCATTTGGCTGTCATGCAACCATTCACGCAACGAACGGCGGTTATTCGGTTCATGCATCTCTTGCCAAGTATCCCACATGCTGACAATTGGGCGCGGCGCATCGTTATCCGGCGCAACCGGGGTGCTGAACTCATTACGCTCGACGCCGATGATGTTAGAAACCAGCACCGTATGGTGCGCAGTCACCGCCCGGCCAGATTCGGTAATCACCGTTGGATGCGGCAACCCATGCTCTTCGCACGCATCGCCAATTGCCCAAATCACGTTGTTAGCGTACTCATTCAAGCCATAGTTCACCGAACAATCCGACTGCGAACGGGTTCCTTCATAATCCACACCCAAGCCGCCGCCAACATCGAAACACTGGATATTAACGCCCAGTTTCGCCAACTCAACGTAAAAGCGTGCTGATTCGCGTACCCCGGTGGCGATATCGCGAATATTCGCCATCTGCGACCCAAGATGGAAATGCAGCAGTTGCAGGCTATCCAAACGCCCTGCGCTGCGCATAATTTCTACCAGCTTTAATACTTGCGTGGCCGACAGGCCGAATTTCGATTTTTCGCCGCCGCTTGACTGCCATTTACCGGAGCCCTGTGAAGCCAGACGCGCACGGATACCTAAACGCGGCACCACATTCAGACGCTCAGCCTCTTCCAGCACCAGCTTCACTTCGGTCATCTTCTCGATCACCAGGTACACTTTGTGCCCCAGTTTTTCGCCGATCAACGCCAGACGAATATATTCCCGATCTTTATACCCGTTACACACGATCACCGAACGCGTCATGCCAGCGTGCGCTAATACCGCCATTAACTCAGCTTTCGAACCGGCCTCAAGGCCCAGCGGCTCGCCAGAATTAATCAGCGACTCAATCACGCGTTTATGCTGGTTGACCTTAATGGGATACACCAGGAAGTAATCACCCTTGTAACCATAAGATTCGCGGGCACGCTTAAAGGCGGCGTTAATTGAACGCAGACGATGCTGTAAAATTTGCGGAAAACAGAATAGAGCCGGTAAACGCTGACCGTCAGCCTCGCGCTCTTTTACCAACTTGGCTAGATCCACACGCGCTTCCGGCACATCCGGATCGGGGCAGACGCTAATATGACCCAGTTCATTGACGTCATAGTAGTTATTGCCCCACCAGGCAATATTGTAGGTGCGCAGCATCTTGCTGGCATCTTGATCGCTCATCGCTACCTCCTGCATGGAGCGTAACCCACCCTGTTCGCCTGCTGACGAACCCTTAATTGTCTTCATGTCGTCAGACATCGCGAACCTCAACTGTCAGTAATGATGCGAAATAGTTAACTACTATCGCAGGACGTTCCTGCGAGAACAACCCATTAGTCGCCGCCGAGGCCAGCATAAAATGCCGTTGGTTCCTCAAAACAGGCTGCGGTAAAGATGCAGTGTAAAACACGTCGCCGAACTCCGTGTTACGGGTCAGAAAAAGCGAAAGCCATCCCTCAGAAAACTGAGCGATCCCCTTTAAAATGTAGCAAAGGTTAACCTGCGCTCGTGTCGTGATGATTACCGAAACGAATAAAACTTCGGCGAGAAAGGTTATGAGAAGAACAGACGGAAAGGAGCTGAAGCACGCCAGAGCAGCGCAGCGAACCGTGAGAAGAAGCGAAAGCCTGGTTCATTACTCGTATCACCTCCACACATGCTGATGGCACGCGGAAATACAGGTCGAGGGTGAAAATCAGATACCAGCGTATCTGACGGGCCTGGCGCAAACGGGCGGCGCCATCCTTTTTTGTGCTGCAAACAGCAGCGGCGTTTTATACAGCCGTCGGGTAAAAAATGCAAAAAATAATTATGCTAAATGCGGCAATCATCAGGAAAAACTTCCACCTGCCGGTGTTGCTGAAAATGCGAAACGCCAAAAAGGGCTGGCAATTCGCTTATTGAGTAACCTAGAATAGCCATCCAGATGTTAATCCGTCTAAACTGGTTAATTTCTCTACGCAGTCGTTTTCAAACCGTTTTAGTAAGGTAAAGAATAAAATGGCTAAACACCTTTTTACGTCCGAGTCCGTATCAGAGGGACATCCTGATAAAATCGCCGATCAGATTTCCGATGCCGTTCTTGATGCAATCCTAACGCAGGATCCGAAAGCACGTGTCGCGTGTGAGACCTACGTTAAAACCGGCATGGTGTTGGTGGGCGGTGAAATCACCACCAGCGCATGGGTTGATATCGAAGAGATTACCCGCAACACCGTACGCGATATCGGTTATGTTCATTCCGATATGGGCTTTGACGCCAATTCTTGTGCTGTACTGAGCGCGATAGGCAAACAGTCGCCGGATATTAACCAGGGCGTCGATCGTACCGACCCACTGGAACAAGGTGCTGGTGACCAGGGCTTGATGTTCGGTTATGCCACCAATGAAACCGATGTGTTGATGCCCGCGCCGGTGACCTATGCACACCGTCTGGTGCAGCGTCAGTCTGAAGTGCGTAAAGATGGCAGCCTGCCGTGGTTGCGCCCAGACGCAAAAAGCCAAGTCACCTTCCAGTATGATGGCGACAAAATCGTCGGTATTGATGCCGTGGTGCTTTCCACCCAACATTCCGAAGATATTTCGCAGAAAGATCTGCAAGAAGCGGTGATGGAAACCATCATCAAACCGGTTTTGCCAACCGAGTGGCTGACGGCCAGCACCAAATATTTCATCAACCCAACCGGCCGTTTTGTCATCGGCGGGCCAATGGGGGATTGCGGTCTAACCGGGCGTAAAATCATCGTCGATACCTACGGCGGTATGGCACGTCACGGCGGCGGCGCATTCTCGGGTAAGGATCCGTCGAAGGTTGACCGTTCCGCAGCCTATGCCGCGCGTTACGTCGCGAAAAATATCGTTGCCGCCGGTCTGGCCGATCGTTGCGAAATCCAGGTTTCTTACGCGATTGGCGTCGCAGAACCGACTTCGATCATGGTGGAAACTTTCGGCACCGAAAAAATCGCCACGGAACAATTGACGCTGCTGGTGCGTGAATTTTTCGACTTGCGCCCATACGGCCTGATCCAGATGCTGGATCTGCTACAGCCGATCTATCGCGAAACGGCGGCCTACGGTCACTTTGGCCGTGAACACTTCCCGTGGGAAAAAACCGACAAAGCTGAGCAATTACGCGACGCAGCCGGGCTCTAATCTCACCTACGCCGCGATTACGTTAGCGCGCGTTCAAAACCTCAGGGCGAATCTACTTCGCCCTTTTTTTATGATTCTTATCCCCCTTCTTACTGCCAATTTTTTTTCTCCGTCTACACTTCATAAGCATTGCAGTGCATTTCAGTGATAACGATTACAATTTGAAACGCTTTATTTATCCGTTAGTTATATTTTTCACCCCTGAAACATCACGAAAAAAATGCGTTATTTTCAGCCTCGTCTGATAGCCATTAATTAGAGGCATGTCAGAAACTTAGCAACTGCAATAGCCAACTGGTTATTTGGCTTTGACCGAGTGATAAATGCTGACTTTGCCAGCAGACACAAGTGTAAGCGATTACACTCCTGTGATCTGTCTCACTTTTTACCTGGCACAGGTCTTCTAACATTTCATAACAACAACGATGGATACTATGCGGAGGCAAAATGCCTGGTAATACACACAACAGCAGAACGTCAAACAAGATGATGACGTTTTTTGTCTGCTTCCTGGCCGCTCTGGCTGGCCTGCTGTTCGGTTTAGATATTGGCGTCATCGCCGGGGCGCTACCGTTTATTGCTAAAGACTTTAACGTCACCAGCCATCAACAAGAGTGGATCGTTAGCTCAATGATGTTTGGCGCGGCAATCGGCGCAATCGGCAGTGGCTGGATGTCTTCTCGTTTGGGGCGTAAAAAGAGCTTGATGGCGGGCGCGATTCTGTTCGTTATTGGTTCACTGCTCTCAGCTACCGCCTCAAACCCGGAAATGCTGATCGTGGCGCGCGTTATTCTCGGCCTGGCCGTTGGTGTTGCCTCCTACACCGCGCCGCTGTACCTCTCTGAGATCGCGCCGGAAAAAATTCGCGGCAGTATGATCTCGCTGTATCAGTTAATGATCACCATCGGGATTCTGGCCGCCTACCTTTCCGATACCGCTTTCAGCTTTACCGGCAACTGGCGCTGGATGCTGGGCGTCATTACTATCCCGGCGATTTTACTGCTGATTGGCGTTTTCTTCCTGCCTAATAGCCCACGCTGGCTGGCGGCGAAAGGTAACTTCCGCGATGCGCAACGCGTCCTTGATCGCCTGCGCGATACCAGCGAACAAGCCAAACGAGAACTGGATGAGATTCGCGAAAGTCTGAAAATTAAGCAAAGCGGCTGGGGGCTATTCCAAAGCAATAGCAATTTCCGCCGTGCGGTGTTCCTTGGCGTGTTGTTACAGGTTATGCAACAGTTCACCGGCATGAATGTCATCATGTACTATGCGCCGAAAATTTTTGAAATCGCCGGTTTTACCAATACCACCGAACAGATGTGGGGAACCGTCATCGTTGGGCTGGTGAACGTGTTGGCAACCTTTATCGCGATCGGCTTGGTTGACCGTTGGGGTCGTAAACCAACACTGACGCTGGGCTTCCTGGTAATGGCAGCCGGTATGGGGATCCTCGGTACCATGTTGCATATGGGCATTCAGTCGCCGGGCGCGCAATATTTTGCGATTGCCATGCTGCTGATGTTTATTGTCGGCTTCGCAATGAGCGCCGGCCCGCTGATCTGGGTGCTGTGTTCTGAAATCCAGCCGCTTAAAGGGCGTGATTTCGGTATCACGGTCTCCACCGCAACCAACTGGATTGCGAACATGATTGTCGGCGCTACCTTCCTGACGATGCTGAGTTCGCTGGGTAACGCCAATACCTTCTGGGTATACGCGGGTCTGAATATCTTCTTTATTCTGCTGACGCTGTGGCTGATTCCTGAAACCAAAGGTATTTCGCTGGAGCATATCGAGCGTAACCTGATGTCCGGTAAAGCTTTGCGTAATATCGGCGCACGCGATTAATCCCTTTCGGGGCGGGAGAAGTGCTTCCCGCCCCGAACAGTATTGTTTTCTCCCTACTAGCGCCGTATTCTCCTTGCCATGAAATCCCCTCGCCTTCCCATTGCTGTACAGCAAGCTGTGATGCGTACGCTGCGTGAAAAATTGCAGCAGGCCAACCAGCGCCTTGAACGACACTATCCTGAGCCCGCCCTTGTCTATCAACAGCGGGGAACCGCTGCAGGCACCGCGTGGCTGGAGCGCTGGGAAATTCGCCTCAATCCGGTGTTGTTAATGGAAAATCAGCAGGCATTTATTGACGAGGTGGTTCCTCATGAATTGGCCCACCTGCTGGTGTGGAAACATTTTGGCCGCGTCGCGCCGCACGGTAAAGAGTGGAAATGGATGATGGAGAGCGTGCTGGGGATCCCGGCGCGCCGTACCCACCAGTTTGAAGTCCACTCGGTACGGAGCCGGACTTTTCCCTATCGTTGCCGCTGCCAGCAACACCACCTCACGGTTCGTCGTCATAACCGAGTGATGCGCGGCGAAACCGAATATCGCTGCCTACAGTGTGGCGATATTTTACAGCCGGGCGAAAAGTGATGCCGTGTCCTCAAGGCGGTCGATAAGATTCGTGCCTGCCTTTTCAATCTGTTACCCTGCGCGCTGATTTAAAAACCGCACTAAAGTTGGAATATGACTCGCAACATTGTAACGCTACTGTCCGGTCTGCTACTGCTCTCCCCGCTCACCGCTTACAGCCTTAATTTGAATAACTACCATCAGAATAGCTTCCAGCAGGCTAAAACCTTTGCGGCAAACATTAATGCCGATGCGCCGGGCTCTTTCTACTGTGGATGTAAAATTAGCTGGCATGGTAAGAAAGGCGTGCCGAATCTGGCCTCGTGCGGCTATCAGGTACGTAAAAATGCCAACCGCGCCCACCGTATTGAGTGGGAACATGTCGTGCCGGCCTGGCAATTTGGTCATCAACGCCAGTGTTGGCAAAACGGAGGGCGGAAAAAGTGTGCCAAAGATGCCGGTTATCGCCGTATTGAGAGTGACTTGCACAACCTCCAACCGGCGATTGGTGAAGTGAATGGCGATCGCGATAACTTTATGTATGGGCAGTGGAATGGCGGCGGCGGACAATACGGCCAGTGCGCGATGAAGGTGGACTTTAAAGCCAAGCGCGCCGAACCGCCAGCGCGCGCACGCGGTGCGATTGCCCGCATCTATTTCTATATGCGCGACCGCTACCAGTTAACGCTCTCCAGGCAACAGACGCAGTTGATGACCGCCTGGAACCGCCAGTATCCGGTCTCTGCCTGGGAATGCGAACGTGATAACCGCATCGCCCGCGTTCAAGGGAATCATAACCCGTATGTTCAGCAAGCTTGCCAGCGCTAAAATCCCTGCCCTACACTAGGCATCTCTATTTTGCCGCACGGTAGCGCCGTGCGGCGGTTATCGATCAGGACTCGCATGCGAATACCCCGCATTTATCATCCCGAACCGTTACAGGTGGGAAGTGAAACCGCGCTAAGCGAAGAGGCCGCCAATCACGTGGGCCGTGTGCTGCGTATGGCCAGCGGTGACACGCTGGAGCTGTTTAATGGCACTAATCTGACTTTTAGCGCTGAAATTGTGCACGCCGACAAAAAGCGCGTTATGGTAAAAATCCTCGCCAGCCACGCCGATGATCGCGAGTCACCGCTACATTTGCATCTGGGTCAGGTCATGTCGCGCGGCGAGAAGATGGAGTTTACCATCCAAAAATCTATCGAGTTGGGAGTCAATGTCATTACGCCCTTATTTTCCGAGCGTTGTGGCGTGAAGCTGGATGAAGAACGCCTGGCGAAAAAGATTCAGCAATGGCAGAAGATTGCTATCTCCGCGTGCGAACAGTGCGGACGCAATGTGGTGCCGTCCATTCGCCCGGCAATGACGCTGGCGGCCTGGTGTGCGGAAGAAGAGAGCGGGTTAAAACTCAATCTCCATCCGCGCGCGCAGCAGAGCATTAACACGCTACCGCAGCCGCTAGAGCGGGTTCGCTTATTAATTGGCCCCGAAGGGGGCTTATCGGCGGAAGAGATCGCCATGACGGCGACCAAAGGGTTTACCGATATTCTGTTAGGGCCGCGCGTGTTACGCACTGAAACCACGGCGTTAACCGCCATTACCGCCCTACAGGTACGGTTCGGCGATTTAGGATGAGGAATTAACATCCTCATTCAACCCGTTGCGTTAAACGGCAACGCTAAATTTATGCGAATCTGCGGCACCAGGACACCGATACTGTCCTGACGAGGAGAATAAAATGATCAAGCTTGGCATCGTAATGGATCCCATTACCTCAATTAACATTAAAAAAGACTCCAGCTTCGCCATGTTGCTGGAAGCACAGCGCCGCGGTTATGAAATTCACTATATCGAGATGGGCGATCTCTACCTGCGGCAAGGCGAAGCGCGCGCGCGTACGCGTCTGTTGAGCGTGGAGCAGAACTATGAACAGTGGTTTACCTTCAACGGGGAGCAGGACATCGCACTGGCCGATCTCGACACGATTTTGATGCGTAAGGATCCCCCGTTCGACACCGAATATATTTACTCCACTTACATTCTGGAACGTGCCGAAGAACAAGGCGTATTGTTGGTTAACAAACCGCAAAGCCTGCGTGATTGTAATGAAAAACTGTATACCGCCTGGTTCCCGGAACTCACCCCGGATACGCTGGTAACGCGCAGCGCGCAGCGTATTCGCGAGTTCTGGAAACAGCATGGCGACATTATTCTCAAACCGCTGGATGGCATGGGCGGCTCTTCAATTTTCCGTGTGAAACAAGACGATCCCAATATCGCGGTGATTATCGAGTCGTTGACCAATCACGGTCGCTTTTACTGCATGGCGCAAAACTTCATTCCGGCAATTAAAGAGGGCGATAAGCGTGTGCTGGTGGTGGATGGCGAGCCGGTGCCCTATTGTCTGGCGCGTATCCCCCAATCGGGAGAAACACGCGGTAACCTGGCGGCCGGCGGCCGGGGCGAAGCGCGTCCACTGACGGAGAGTGACCTGGCCATTGCTCGCCGTGTTGGCCCGGCGCTGAAAGCAAAAGGGTTAATCTTTGTCGGTCTCGACATTATCGGTGATAAACTGACCGAAATTAACGTAACCAGCCCGACTTGCATCCGTGAAATCGAGGCGGCTTTCCCGGTCTCGATTACCGGTATGTTAATGGATGCGATTGAAAAACGCCTGGCCCGTTAGAGTATTCACGGCCTAAAGAGCGCGCGGCGGAGCAAAACGTTGGCGCGCGCCGGTGGCAATAACGTTTAACAACCTATTGCCGCCGGTTATAACCCGCAGACAGAACGAGTGACAATGAATTTACAGCACCATTTTTTGATTGCTATGCCGGCACTACAAGATCCCTTCTTTAAACGATCGGTGGTGTATATCTGTGAGCATAATGATGAAGGCGCAATGGGCCTTATCGTCAATAAGCCGATGGAGAACTTAACCGTGGATGGCATTCTCAAGAAACTGAAAATTTCACCCACGTCACGCGATCCGGAGCAAAAACTGGATAAACCGGTTTTCGCCGGTGGCCCACTGGCGGAAGACCGCGGTTTTATCCTTCATTCCGCGCAACGAACATTTAATTCCAGTATTCGTATTTCCGATAACACAGTCATCACCACCTCGCGCGATGTGCTTGAATCGCTCGGTACTGATGAACAACCACAGCATGTGCTGGTCGCGCTGGGCTATTGCGCATGGGAAAAGGATCAGCTGGAAGGCGAATTGCTGGAGAATGCCTGGCTTACCACGCCCGCCAATAGCAATATTCTGTTCCATACGCCTATCGCCGAGCGCTGGCGCGAAGCGGCGAAAAGTATTGGTATTGATATCCACAATATTACCAGCGAAGCGGGTCACGCCTGATGAATATGACGTTACTGGCTTTCGATTACGGCACCAAAAGTATTGGCGTGGCCATTGGCCAGCAACTCACCGGTACCGCTCGCCCACTTGCTGCGCTCAAAGCACAGGATGGCACGCCGGACTGGCAGCAAATTGAGCGCCTGTTAGCCGAGTGGCAACCTAACCGCGTGGTGGTTGGCCTGCCGCTGAATATGGACGGCACTGAGCAACCTCTCACCGCCAGGGCACGTAAATTCGCCAACCGTCTGCATGGCCGTTTTGGCGTACAAGTTGAGTTGCAGGATGAGCGGCTCAGTACCGTGGAAGCACGGGCAGACTTGTTCGCGCGCGGCGGTTATAAAGCGTTAAATAAGGGCAGCGTTGATTCATTATCCGCAGTGATTATCCTTGAAAGCTGGTTTGAAAATAGCGGGCTACCGCACTCCTCGTAAACCCAATGCAGGCATCGTTCCGGGCGCTGTTTACACCTCTTCCGCCACCAACCCCGCCGAGACTCGCTCACGCAAACACTGTTCGAAACTCTGCATTCCCGCCTGCGCGCCGGTTTGCAGCACTGCCGGTAACTGGTGACTTTTCCCTTCGCGAATCAAATTCGCCACCGCAGGCGTATTCAGCAACAGTTCGAACAATGCCACGCGCCCACCTTGCCTCGCCGGGACTAAACGCTGGGCGATAACCGCTTTCAGGCTCCCCGCCAATTGGCTGCGCACCGCGCTCTTTTCTTCGCCGGGAAAGACATCCACCAACCGCTCAACCGCCTGCGTCGCGCCACGGGTATGTAAGGTGGTTAATACCAGATGGCCGGTTTCCGCCGCGGTCAGCGCCAGACGAATGGTTTCAATATCGCGTAATTCACCAAGCAAAATCACGTCAGGATCCGCGCGTAGCGCAGCACGCAAACCCTGCTGATACGAGCAACAATGCTGCCCAATCTCACGCTGCTGAATCAATGAATGCTGACTGTGATGGACAAACTCAATCGGATCCTCGAGGGTTAAAATATGCCGGGCGCCACGCTGGTTCAGCGCCGCCACCATTGCCGCCAGCGTGGAGGATTTGCCGCTCCCGGTCGCGCCAGTCACCAAAATTAAGCCGTCACGCTCTCTTAATAATTTCTCAATCATCTTTGGCGCCTGCAAAGCCTCAAGAGCCATAGGCGTGCTGGCGATCAGCCGTAGCGCCAACGACAACCCGGCGCGCTGCTCAAACAGGCTGGCGCGCACACGCGCCCCCTCTGCGGCGGAAAAAGCGAAATCCACCTGACCGCTTGATTCAAAGCAAGCCTGCTGTGCCGCAGTCAACCAGCGGCGAGCCCATGATTCCAGCAACGCGCCATCAACTACCGTTTGCCCGGGAACCGCCTCCAGCACGCCATCACGCCGCCATTGTGGTAAATGTCCGCTGCAAAGATGCAGATCGGCGGCATTATGCTTTACACTAAGGGCCAAGATTTCTTCTATATCCATACAATTTCTCCTGACTATGACCTCAATTCAGCACAACTTACAGGAAACGCGCCAGCGCATCGCTGCGATAGCTGAACGCTGCGGCCGTTCTCCACAGGAAATTACTCTGCTTGCAGTCAGTAAAACTAAACCTGCGAGCGCCGTCGCAGAGGCTGCCGATGCCGGGCAAATCGCCTTCGGCGAAAATTATGTTCAGGAAGGGGTGGAAAAAATTCAGGCGTTGAGCGAGCGCAGCCCGCTGGAGTGGCACTTTATCGGCCCGCTGCAATCCAATAAGAGCCGTCAGGTCGCGGAGCATTTTGCCTGGTGCCATACCGTTGATCGAATACGGATCGCCAGCCGCCTTAGTGAGCAACGTCCGGCGCATTTACCACCGTTAAACGTGCTGATCCAAATAAACATCAGCGATGAGCACAGCAAATCTGGCATCATGCTGGAGGAATTGCCAGCGTTGGCGCAGGCGGTTGCCGCGCTACCTAACCTGCGCTTACGCGGATTAATGGCGATCCCGGCGCCGGAAAATGATTATCAGCGCCAACTTACGGTAGCTAAAAAGATGGCCGATGCGCTCGCCACGCTAAAACAAAAACACCCATTCGTCGATACGCTTTCTCTGGGAATGAGCGACGATATGGAGGCCGCGATTACGGCCGGTAGCACCATGGTGCGCATTGGCACCGCCATTTTTGGCGCGCGAAGTTATGCCGCGACCACTCACAACAAGAACTGAGGAACTACATGCTAACGCTGACTTTTTTGGTCAAAACCCTGATCGATCTCTACGTCATGGTGTTGTTACTGCGCATTTGGATGCAGTGGTCACGCTGTGATTTCTATAACCCGCTGTCGCAATTTATTGTCAAGGTCACTCAGCCGATCCTCAAACCGCTGCGCCGCATCATCCCGGCCATCGGGCCGGTGGATACCGCCTCGCTGCTGTTAGCGTTTGTGTTAACGACGTTAAAGTACCCTATTTTGCTGTTGATTCAGGTTGGCGCGCTTTCCGTCGACCCAATGAATCTACTGGTCGGCCTGTTATCATTGATTAAGTCCGCTGGTTATCTGGTGTTTTGGGTCATCATTATCCGCTCGTTAATGAGCTGGGTCAGCCAGGGCCGCAGCCCGATTGATTATGTGTTAATTCAACTGACCGAACCGCTGATGGCGCCGATTCGTCGCATTTTACCGGCGATGGGCGGCATCGATTTTTCAGCGATGATCGTCGTATTAATCCTGTATATGCTTAACTACCTCGGCATGGATCTGTTCCCAGGCCTGTGGTACCTGCTGTAACGCGCAAAGAGAATTTATTGTTATGCAAAAAGTAGTGCTGGCGACCGGCAATCCGGGCAAAGTGCGTGAAATGGCCGATTTGCTGTCGGCCTTTGGCCTGGATATTGTGGCGCAAACCGACCTTGGCGTGGAATCCGCCGAGGAGACCGGTTTAACCTTTATCGAAAATGCCATCCTCAAGGCGCGTCATGCGGCGCAGATTACCGGTTTGCCGGCTATCGCCGATGACTCCGGCCTTGCCGTGGACGTTCTTGGCGGCGCGCCGGGCATTTACTCCGCGCGTTATGCTGGCGTCGACGCCAGCGATCGGCAGAATCTGGAAAAGCTGCTGGATGCATTAAAAACGGTGCCGGATGGTCAACGTCAGGCACAGTTCCACTGCGTCTTGGTTTACGTTCGTCATGCCGAAGATCCGGTGCCGCTGGTGTTTCACGGTAGCTGGAGCGGCGAAATTGCGCGTGCTGAAGCCGGTGCGGGTGGTTTTGGCTACGATCCAATTTTTTATATCCCGTCGCTGGGGAAAACTGCCGGGGAATTAAGCAAAGAGGAAAAACGCGCCGTTTCCCATCGCGGGAAAGCGCTAACGTTGCTGCTGGATGCCTTACGCAATGCTTAATCTGCCTCCGCTTAGCCTGTATATCCATATTCCGTGGTGCGTACAGAAATGCCCTTATTGCGATTTTAATTCGCACGCGCTGAAGGGCGAAGTGCCGCATGAGGAGTACGTGCAGCACCTACTGGCGGATCTTGAACAGGATTTGCCGCTCACCGCCGGGCGCACGGTACAGACGATATTTATCGGCGGCGGAACGCCAAGTTTGCTCAGTAGCGAAGCAATGAGCCAATTGCTGGATGGCGTGCGCGCTCGGTTACCGCTGGCGCCTGATGCCGAAATTACGATGGAAGCAAATCCAGGTACCGTCGAGGCCGACCGCTTTAGCGCGTACCAGCGAGCGGGCGTTAACCGTATTTCGATTGGCGTGCAGAGTTTTAGCCCGGAAAAGTTAACGCGTCTTGGGCGTATTCACGGCCCGCAAGAGGCTAAACGCGCAGCGCACCTGGCCGCCGATTTGGGCTTGCGGAGTTTTAACCTGGATTTGATGCATGGTTTGCCTGACCAGTCGATAGAACAGGCGTTGGATGATTTACGTCAGGCTATTGCGCTTAACCCACCGCATCTCTCTTGGTACCAACTCACCATTGAGCCGAATACGCTGTTCGCTTCGCGTCCGCCGGTGCTACCGGATGATGATGCGCTCTGGGATATTTTTGAGCAGGGTGATAAGTTGCTGACCGCTGCCGGTTATCAGCAATATGAAACCTCGGCGTACGCTAAAGCTGGCTATCGCTGTGAACATAACCTCAACTATTGGCGCTTTGGCGATTATCTCGGTATTGGCTGTGGCGCACACGGTAAGTTGACCCAGGCCGACGGGCGGATTATCCGTAGCGCGAAAACCCGCCATCCACGTGGTTTTATGGCTGGAAATTATCTTGATAAACAGCATGAAGTTGCCAACAGCGATAAGCCGTTCGAGTTTTTTATGAACCGTTTTCGTCTGCTGGAAGCAGCGCCACGTGTGGAGTTTAGCCGTTATACCGGGCTGGATGAATCGGTTATTCGTGCGCCGCTGGACGAAGCGTTGCAGCAAGGCTATCTGACGGAGACCCCGGAAACCTGGCAGGTTACCGAGAAGGGTAAGCTGTTTTTGAATTCGTTGCTGGAGCTGTTTTTGGCGGAATAAATTGGGCGGGATGGGCCTCCCCATCCCTGCACAGAGCCTGGCAGGGCTAAAATTTGAATACGAGGTGAAGCCCGGTTAGTGGTTTCGGTATTGCGCAAAAATCCCACAAGATTAAAATGGCTTTTACCCGATGGAGGGGCACAACATAATGGATTAACTAAAAGCGTAATGCGCTTTTATGACAAGGAAGGTAGCCATGTCGGCATTAAAACTCCCCTGCGTTATATTCAGGTCGCAAAAATGGATGGATGACTACGGCGCTGCAGATATGCGCTGTGGGGATTTAACCGAAACACAATTACGCCGCTGTTTCTTACTTAATAGCGTCTCTTCGCAGGTTGATCCTTATACGCTGACGCGTATTACCCCGTTTCAACTACCGCAATCGCGTTTTCACGGTTCACGTCCGCCGGGCAGTGGCGCCAGTTTAACCCGCCAGCAATGTGCCCGCATTCTGTTTGATGAAATGCGTGTAAGGGCGAAACTGTTTTCATTTTGGGGGCCGTATCGTCATGTTATTGATCGGATGATTACCCATATGCAGTACAGTAATGGGATGCCGTTTCACGATCCGTGGTTAAATAGGGCCTTGCGGGAACAGATAATTAATGACAAGAAAGATGAAAGTTCGCTCCTGATAATAAAAGATGTCTTAGATAAAAAAATTGACTGGAATACTTATACCTTTTCTCAGGATAATTTTAAAATAATTCAAAAAGCATTAAGTTCCAGTATCTTACCAAAGTTCATTCGCTTCCATGATCAGATTAATGGTTTAGGTATCAGTGTACATGATACCTGGTCAACGCAGATCACACTAAGGTCGCTTCAAATTAAAGATAGTGGCTACCAAGCTATTATTCATTATAAAGTACAGGATCACTTCGGCTTGGATCATCATGATATGCTTAAGCAGCAGTTCCACCAGTTCTACTTCTTTCGTATCTGGTTTATTCTGCAACGCTATGAAAAACTGGCTCACCGACCATTTATGACCAATATGGAAGCGACGATAGTGATAGAAGGAAGAAAAGGATGAAAAAATATCTGTTAGTCGCGATATTGATCGCTGCCACAATTGGCTGGTGGGGATATCTTAAGTCGCATCCGACAACGTTAGTTGCCACCCATAAGATGGGAGAAAAGGGCTTTATCAGCGTGGTCCTGATCAAAAACCCGCCCTTAACAGATAGTGGAAAAATAACCTGGTGGAAGGATAATGCAAAATATTTTCGGGATAAGTATGACATCCCAAGCTCTGCCATAAACGATTATTTTTATATAAAGATATGGGATTTCGCCGATGGCTATAAACCTTTGGAAAAATATGATCGACTCTGCTTTGAAGAGATGAAAACCCAATATAACTGTATCGATAAAAACTGGGTAATGACCATCTCTAATACCCGAAACGGGGAGTTGAGATACAGCATGGGTGAATCCGCCTGGCTGGAACAGAAAGACGGCTCGTTGGTGAAAGTAAAATAACCTCAGCCACAGTAGGGGCGATGCACCCACCGCCCACCACCACAGATTATTTCAAACCGGCCTGCAGAGCCTTACGCTGCGCTTCCAGACTGGTCACGCGGTTACACACTTCATGACCAAAGTTTTGGAAATCCTGCTCCTGCTTGTTCCACTCGGTCTGGATAGATTGCTGTAACCCGCCCAGGTTGCCCATAATCGCCTGTAATGGATTATCACTCTTACCAGCTTGCTTCGTCCCCATCTCATTCAGGCTATCCTGCACCACGCCGCCGAGCGCGTTTTGCACCAAGCGCTCGCCATCCTGACGCACCTGATCGATCGCCTGATGGTGAAAGGTCAAACCATCGCTACGATGTTCAATAATGCGGTTCATCTGCTGTTTGAGTTGTTCATCAAGCTTGGTTAGACGGTTACGCACATTACTGTCGGAACCAAGCTTCTGCACGATCACGTTATCCAACGCCGCCCGCCCCTTTTCCAGACGCTGCGAAGCGCCCTGATCGACCCACGGCAAATCGCGACGTAACGCGGTTTGATAATCGATCGCTTTCTGGCGCGTGGCATTATCGACATCGATCTTTTTGCCGTTGTACTCAACATCACCTTGCGGAGAAATCACCAGATTACCGCTGGCCCCCACCACCTGCACGCTTTGTGGCGCAATTACCACATCATCCTGCGGTTTTACGCTACATTCATAAGCGGCCTGTGCCTGCACGGCAACCAGCAATAACGTCCCTGCCAGAGTTTTACCAATCATGATGACTCCTGAATAAAAAAGCGGTATCCCGCGACGCTACTGCTTAGTCCCACCAAACGTCGAACAGTTCAGTAACGGTGACATTTTCCAGATTACGCGCTTCAAGCCACTGGCGAACCTGTTCACGCTGTTCGTCAGTACATTTACCGGTTTTTTGCAAACAAATCAGGCCTTCCCATTGCAGATAACCGCTACCGTCAAACGCCAACCCGTTCGGCTCAATGACCTCATTAATTAACGCATCAACCCCGGCGTCAATATCATCAGTACTGGTACCTTGTGGGAAGCTCCAACTAACGGAAAACCCCAACTCCTGGAACTCATCAATATGCATTTTTTTACGCAAACGACGACTACGTTGTGTGGCCATTATTTCACCCTCTCAAACATTAGATCCCAAACGCCATGCCCCAAACGCTGGCCGCGTTGTTCAAACTTCGTTAATGGACGCGATTCCGGACGCGGCACGTAATCGTGATTTTCCGACAGGTTTTTGAACCCTTGCACGCTATTCATTACTTCCAGCATATGCTCTGCATAGGCTTGCCAGTCGGTCGCCATATGGAACACACCGCCCAACTTCAGCTTACTTAGCACCAGCTCAACAAACGGTAACTGAACAATGCGGCGTTTATTATGGCGCGCTTTATGCCACGGATCGGGGAAGAACAACTGCACCATACGCAGAGAGTTATCCGGGATCATATTTTCCAGCACTTCAACCGCATCGTGACACATGACGCGCAGGTTACTCACGCCGGCCTCTTCCGCCGCGCTGAGACACGCGCCCACGCCTGGCGCATGCACTTCAATCCCCAAAAAGTTTTGATGCGGATTACCGCTAGCCATCGCTACCAGCGAAGCGCCCATACCAAAACCAATCTCTAACACCACAGGCCCATCGCGACCAAATAGCGTGGCTAAATCGAGCGGCATGGGCTGGTATTCCACGCCCATAACCGGCCACAGGGTATCCAGCGCCGCCTGTTGGCCCTTAGTCAACCGACCCTGCCGACGCACAAAACTGCGGATACGGCGCAGCGGGCGGCCATTTTCATCGAACTCAGGGGTAATGACGTCGTTTATCATGTCTCTGCCTGCCTGTGTGCATATTCAGCAAAACGGGCATTATGCAAAGTTATCGCCTGGAAGCAAGCCTTTGCAAAGTTCCGGTTTACACCATTCCGCGACTGTGCTGGAATTCCTGCCTGAGTGTAGAGTAATCACGGAAAATTTCCTTCAAATGATGCAAGCGCAACAGTTCGCGCAACAGGTGCTGGACTGGTATCAGCGCTTCGGACGCAAAACCCTGCCCTGGCAGCAGGAAAAAACGCCCTATAAAGTCTGGCTTTCCGAAGTCATGCTTCAACAAACTCAAGTGGCTACCGTCATCCCCTATTTTGAGCGGTTTATGGCACGTTTCCCCACGGTGGCGGATTTAGCCGCCGCGCCGCTGGATGAAGTGCTTCATTTGTGGACCGGTCTTGGCTACTACGCGCGGGCGCGCAACCTGCATAAAGCGGCGAAAACCGTGGTCGATAAACACCAAGGCATCTTCCCGGAAAACTTTGACGATGTGGCCGCATTGCCCGGCGTTGGCCGTTCAACCGCCGGCGCGATTCTTTCCCTCTCTCTTGGTCAGCACTTTCCCATTCTGGACGGTAACGTGAAACGTGTGTTGGCGCGCTGCTATGCTATTGGCGGCTGGCCGGGCAAGAAAGAGGTTGAAAAACAACTCTGGCAACGCAGCGAAGAGGTAACGCCTGCGGTTGGCGTTAGCCAATTTAATCAGGCGATGATGGATTTAGGCGCGCTGGTCTGTACGCGTTCGAAGCCAAAATGCGAAATTTGCCCGCTCAGCGTCGGATGCGTTGCCCATGCTCACGGCAGCCAAGCGCTCTATCCGGGCAAAAAACCCAAACAAACTTTGCCGGAACGCACTGGCTGGCTGCTACTGATGCAGCGCGGTGACGGCGTCTGGCTGGAACAACGTCCGCCGGTAGGGTTATGGGGCGGTCTATTTTGTTTCCCGCAATTTGTCACCGAGGCAGAATTGCGCCACTGGTTGCAGGCGCGCGGCATTGATGCCACCGCGCTCCACCAGATGACCGCCTTTCGTCATACTTTTAGCCATTTCCATCTGGATATTGTACCAATGTGGCTGGAGCTGCCTTCCGGCGGCGCGGCAATGGATGATGGCGCGGGTCTCTGGTATAACTTAGCGCAACCACCGTCAGTGGGGTTGGCCGCGCCGGTAGAGCGTTTACTGCGTGAATTACGCCAGCCGCGCCAAATGACGCTGCATACCCGCGAGATTGAAGAGGAAGAGTAATGAGTCGTACTATTTTCTGTACATTTCTACAACGCGAGGCTGAAGGCCAGGACTTTCAGCTATATCCCGGCGAACTGGGCAAACGTATCTATAACGAAATCTCGAAAGAAGCCTGGCAACAGTGGATGTCGAAGCAGACCATGCTGATTAATGAGAAAAAACTCAGCATGATGAACCCGGACGACCGCAAACAATTAGAGCAGGAAATGGTTAAGTTCCTGTTTGAAGGACACGATGTCCATATCGAAGGCTACACCCCGCCAGAGGAATAACGCGTTGGGCCTCTCTTGAGGCCCCCATTTGGGACCAGGCACAAACGACGATGAAAAAACTTATTGCCTTGCTAGTGATAGCACCGCTGTTGGTTTCTTGCTCAAGTAATAAAAAGCAGCCATTTCATGAAGAGTGGGTCAAGGATACCAACGGGTTTGACATTTTAATGGGCCAATTTGCCCATAACATCGAAAATATCTGGGGGATCAATGAAGTTCTGATCGCCGGCCCGAAGGACTATGTAAAATATAGCGATCAATACTATACCCGTAGCCACATCAACTTCGATGCCGGTACCATTACCATCGAAACCATCTCCGGTACCGATCCGATGGCGAGCCTGCGCCAGGCGATTATTACCACGCTGTTGATCGGCGATGATCCGGGTAATGTCGATCTTTATTCCGACGCTAATGACATTCAGATCAGTAAAGAACCGTTACTATATGGTCAGGTGCTGGATAACACCGGCCAACCGATCCGCTGGCAGGGGCGCGCGGCGAACTTTGCTGATTACCTGATTCAGAACAAGCTACAACGCCGCGCCTCTGGCTTACACGTCATCTGGTCGGTAACCATTCCAATGGTGCCAAACCATCTGGATAAACGCGCCCATAAATATCTGCCGCTGGTACGTAAAGCGTCAGAAAAATATGGCGTTGATCAGTCATTAATCCTGGCGATTATGCAGATCGAATCGAGCTTTAACCCTTATGCGGTCAGTAATTCAGATGCGCTTGGTCTGATGCAGGTGGTGCAACATACCGCAGGCGTCGACGTGTTTAGAATGAAAGGCAAATGGGGCAAGCCAAGCCGTAGCTATCTGTTCGATCCGGAAAACAATATTGATACCGGCACCGCTTATCTATCGCTTCTGCAGGGGAGTTATCTCGCCGGTATCACTAACCCAACCTCGCGTCGCTATGCGGTGATCACCGCCTATAACGGCGGTGCGGGCAGCGTGTTACGGGTGTTCTCCAGCGATAAGAATAAAGCCTTCTCGCTGATTAACGCCATGTCGACCGATCAGGTCTACGATACGCTGATCAACCAGCACCCTTCTGCAGAGTCGCGTCGTTACCTGTACAAAGTGAGTAACGCGCAACGCAGCTACCATCGTTATTGAGTCATAGCCAAAGAAAAACGGCGAGCCGAAGCTCGCCGTTTTGGTCTTTCCCTGGGTTAGCAAAAATATTAACGCTGAATAGTTTTGAATTGTTTCGTGGTCGCGGTTAACGCAACTTCGGTCGGCAAACGCTCCATTGAACTGGCGCCGTAAAACCCATCGCACTGCGGGCAGTGGTTCAATATGTACTGAGCATCTGCCGGGGAAGAGATCGGGCCGCCGTGGCACAAAACAATCACCTCTTCGCGTACCGCTTTCGCCGCCTGCGCCCATTGATTGATCAACGGGACGCAATCTTCCAGCTTCAGCGCGGTTTCCGCACCAATCTGACCGCCAGTGGTTAACCCCATATGCGGTACGATAATATCCGCTCCGGCTTCGGTCATCGCCACCGCGTCTTCGGCGCTGAACACGTAAGGCGTGGTCAGCAGATCTTTTTGATGCGCCAAACGGATCATCTCGACTTCCAGAGCGTATCCCATGCCGGTTTCTTCCAGATTGGCGCGAAAGTTCCCATCAATCAGGCCGACGGTCGGGAAATTTTGCACGCCGGAGAAGCCCAGCGCTTTCAGGTCATCAAGGAATTTATCGAAATTGCAGAACGGATCGGTGCCGTTGACACCAGCCAGCACCGGCGTTTTCTTCACCACCGGCAGCACCTCTTTCGCCATATCCACCACAATGTCATTGGCGTTGCCGTAAGCCAGTAACCCGGCCAGCGAACCGCGCCCCGCCATGCGGTAACGACCGGAGTTATAAATCACAATCAAATCAATCCCGCCCGCTTCTTCGCAACGGGCGGAAAGCCCGGTTCCTGCGCCACCGCCGATAATCGGCTCACGGCGAGCAATCATGTCGCGAAAGCGCGTTAATAACGCCTGTCGACTATACGCTGGCATTAGCATTCTCCCTGGTGTTGGTATCAATACCGCGAAAAGCGGCAACCGCTGCTGCGGCAAATAAAGGATCGTTGATATTAAAAGGGAGGCGAATGATTTTACGTTGCGCGGTTTGCAGCAACTCGGCCTCCAGTGTGGTAATAAATGCCTGGTTAGCCTCTGGTGACCAGAAGGGGTTGCCCGGCGCATCCAGCGCGGAAAAGCCGCCTTCCGGGATGAGAAAACGCACTTCCCCGGTGCACTGATTAAGTTTGGCGGCAATCCATTTCGCCATCGCGACATTCTCTGCCGGCGTGGTACGCATTAGCGTGACCTGCGCGTTGTGGTGATAAAACAGCCGGTCGGCATAGTGCGCCGGTACGGTGGAAGGATGACCAAAGTTCACCATATCCAACGCGCCACAGGAGATCACCGCCGGAATCCCGGCACGCGCAATCGCCTCAAAACGATCTTCCGCGCAAGCTAATACGCCGCCCGCCAGCAAGTCACACACTTCGGTGGTGGTGAGATCCAACACGCCAGACAACATGCCGCTTTCAGCCAGCTTCTCCATCGCCTTACCGCCGCTACCGGTGGCGTGAAATACCAGGCAATCATATTCATTTTCCAGCGCCTGGCTGACCGCCTGGATACACGGCGTCGTAACGCCAAACATCGTTAGCCCGAGCGCCGGTTTATCCGCCGCATTGTCCGGCACGGAGAACAATACCGCCCCGGCAATCTGGTGCGCCGCGTTGCCGAGCACCCGACGCGAGATGCGGTTAAGCCCGGCAACATCAGTCACGGAATAGAGCATGCTAATATCACTGGCGCCGATGTAACCGGAAATATCCCCGGAAGCCATGGTGGAAACCATCAATTTTGGCACGCCAACCGGTAACGCCTGCATGGCTGGCGTGATTAATGCAGTACCGCCCGAACCGCCCAGCCCGATAATGCCGACGATATCGTCACACTGACTGAGAAAATGCGTAAACGCCTGCGCCATGGCATCAATGGATTTCCCGCGATCGCCACAAAAAACCGCTGAGGCACCAGCCGGATGAAACCCGGCGACCTGTTCACGCGAAACATCCGCCGACGAAGCGCCATTGAGAGGTTGGGTTGAGAGGTCAACCGTTTTAACCGGCACCCCGGCGGCCATGATTAAATCACGCACATAAAACAGTTCTCTTCCTTTAGTATCTTCCGTTGCAACTGCGTAGATGTAGCCGGTGTTCTCTTTCATTTCTGTTACTCAATCCTGTTATTATTGACAATAAAGACTTGATAAAACTGAAATAAAAACCAAACTTTCCATGGCGAGAGTAATAATTCTTTTATTTGAGACAACAGTATCACCTGGCTTATTGATAAATCAAGCAAATGATACCGCCGTCTCATTGTGTTTTTATTTCGCCGTCAAACGGCGGCCCGGCGGCGACATTTGTTATAGTAAAGAACATGCGCTCATCAACGCGCGCACCGACGAAAATGCGATGAGGTCATTGTGGTTCAAAGGGATACCTTGCAAAACATGTCATTAACATCGACTCGCGCACGCACGCGCCAGCTACTGATTGAAACCGCGATGCAAATGTTTGATAGCGGCGCTTTTCCTTCCATCACCGAAGTGGCACATGCCGCACAATTATCACGCGCCACCGCTTATCGCTATTTCCCGACGCAAAGTGCGTTGGTATCGGCGGTGGTGGCTGAAACGCTCAGCCCAATGCGTCACTTTCAGCCCACCCGCCAAGAGGCCACCGAGCGTATTGATGAGTTATTAACCTTCGCCTTTCCCAAAATGTTGCAACATGAAGGTACTTTACGAGCGGCGCTGCATCTCTCACTGACCCAATGGGCGCAGTCACAGTCGGAGGAGACGGTGTTAGTCAAAGAGAAGCTGGTACGCGGTAATCGAAAAAACTTGCTGCAAACCGTGGCAGAACCGCTGGTAGATGAACTGCCGCCTGAGCTTTTTCAGCGGGTGATCCATGCGCTTTCCGTGGTCTATGGCTCGGAGATTTTTCTGGTGATGAAAGATATTTGGGGCTGCGACAACCAGACGCTACAAGATGTCGCTAAATGGATGGCGAAAGCGATAGTGCGCCAGGCGCGCGAAGATGCGCAAAAGCCGCCTGTTGCCGGATAAACGGCGCAGCGGCATCGCCGCGCCGTAGGCTTGTCTTCAGACTTCAGAACCTATCCGCTTTCACCATATGGCCGTACAACCGCTTCACGCCAGCCGCATCGGTCTCGGTATAGACGCCCTGTAATTCAGGGGAGAAGCCGGGCAGTAGATTAATGCCCTCTTCCAGCGCCAGAAAATAACGCTGTACCGCCCCGCCCCACACTTCGCCTGGCACCACACATAGCACGCCGGGCGGATAAGGTAGCGCGCCCTCAGCGGCTATCCGTCCTTCCGCTTTAGCAATCGGCACCAGTTCGGTTTCGCCGCGAATATAAGCGGCGTGCGCATCCTGCGGATTCATTACCATTTTGGGCAGGCTCTGTTGGCGGAACATCGCTTTTTGCAGATCTTTTACGCCATAACTCACGTAGAGATCGTGCATTTCCTGGCACAGACGACGCAATGTGTACCCGTGATAGCGCTGCGCGTTTTTCCGATACACCGTTGGCAACACTTCGCTCAAGAGCGCATCCTGCTTAATATGCTGTTCAAACTGCGCCAGCATCGCCACCAGATGCGCCATTTTCTCTGCGCTTTCCGCAGGCGTGAGGAGAAACAGAATCGAATTCAGATCGCACTTTTCCGGCACCACGCCATTTTCACGCAGGTAGTTTGCCAGTATCGTCGCCGGAATCCCGAAAGCGGCGTATTGACCGCTGGCGGCATCAATGCCCGGCGTGGTCAACAACAGCTTGCAGGGGTCAATCAGGTACTGCCCCTGGGCATAACCATCAAAACCATGCCAACGGGCGCCGGGCGCAAAGCTAAAATAACGCGCATCACGCGCGATGGCCTCGGTTGGCGCATCTTGCCAGGGCTTACCGTCAACGGTATCCGGCAGGAAAGGCTGAATCATTTCGCAGCGCGCTAAAATCGCTTTCCGCGCTTCAATGCCCAGCGTAACGCAGTCATGCCATAAACGGCGGCCCGCGTCTCCCTGATGCATTTTGGCATTCACATCTAACGCGGCAAATAGCGGATAAAACGGGCTGGTCGATGCATGGAGCATAAAGGCGTTGTTCAAGCGTTTATGCGGACAAAAACGCTGCTGACCACGGATGTGATTATCCTTTTTATGGATTTGCGAGGTCTGCGAAAAACCGGCCTGTTGTTTATGCACTGACTGCGTAACAAAAATCCCCGGATCGTTTTCATTCAAATCCAGTAATAATGGCGAACCGGCCGCCATCACCGGAATAAATTGTTCGTAGCCGACCCACGCGGAATCAAACAGGATGTAATCGCAAAGATGCCCAATGCGATCAATCACCTGGCGAGCGTTATACACCGTGCCATCATAGGTGCCGAGCTGAATCACCGCCAGCCGGAACGGACGCGCTTCATCCGCGCGTTGCGGCGCGACCTGTTTAATTTGCTGCCGCAGATAACGTTCATCAAAGCAGTGCGCATCAATACCGCCAATAAAACCAAAAGGATTGCGCGCGGTTTCCAGATAAACCGGCGTAGCGCCAGCCTGAATCAGCGCGCCATGATGGTTAGATTTATGGTTATTACGGTCAAACAGCACCAGATCGCCGCGCGTTAGTAACGCGTTGGTCACCACTTTATTGGCGGCTGAGGTGCCGTTAAGCACGAAATAGGTTTTATCGGCATTAAAGACTTTCGCAGCAAATTTTTGCGCGTGTTTGGCCGACCCTTCATGAATCAGCAAATCACCTAATTTGACATCGGCATTGCACATATCGGAGCGGAAAATATTCTCGCCGTAGAACTCATAAAAGCGTCGACCCGCCGGATGCCGTTTAAAGAACGCGCCGCCCTGATGCCCCGGACAGGCAAAAGTGCTGTTATTCATCGCCACATATTTAGTGAGAGTATCAAAGAACGGCGGCAGCAAATCGGCCTCATACTGTGCGGCGGCACTCTCCAGGCGGACAGCATCCTGTTCGTCGCCATACAGCAAACCGGTGACCTCCGGCAAAGCCGTTGCCTCGTCATCACTCGCCAGCGCGATAAAAACCGGCAGCGCAAAACCGGTATGCCGCAATAGCGCCAACATGCCGCTACGCGAATCGGCCAGCGAGACGACAACCGCCGCGACATCGGTAAAATCAGTATTATCCAGCGTCACAATATCGCGTGTGGTCTGGAGCGTCGGCGCCACCGCAGCGCTGGCGGCAATTTTTAATGGTGTCATAACACAAATCCCCAACGGTCAAGGATGAGTGGGTGCCAAAGGCACGGCAATGGGAAGAGCGTTCCCGGCGAAACGTGTCAGAAAAGGGCGTAGCAGAGTAGGTTCCAGCTTCGACCGATAGACATCAGTAAAATCAGATAAGCTCTGTTTTTACTCATGCCCAACAGTAAGCTTCAGATAGCCTCACCGCATGGTGAGAAGAGGTAACGAAAAGGTGTAACCGATAAGCGTTCGCGCGCGCAGCGACATCGGAAGATGGCGGGTAACAGTGCTCGTTTTCAGCATTGAACCGTTCATGGCGGCGACCTTAATGGAATGGGATGACGCCAGGCGTCGAAAGTGGCGCAATAATGTCACTTTTTTTTCGCCGAGACAACCGCAAAAAGTGAATTAATCACCAAATGCCACCAAGAAGCAACCTATTGATTTATAGTATTTTTTATCATCTGGTAAAATTAAAAACGTTTTATTATCCGAAAGTTATGCAAAGTTATGCACTTACCATAAAAACTTATCAAAATATTGCTGGATCGGTAGCGGACGGATAAACCGTCCGCCAGCAAAGGAGCAGAATGGCAAGTCTATCCGGCCACCAGCACGCTCACGCCCGCTGGCAGAGATTTCACCAGCGACATATTTTCAGCCTTGCTGGTGACGACGTAATTAATATTTTCCCAGCCGGAAACTAAAGTGGTGGCATGACTATTTATTTTATGCCCGTCCGCCAGCACCACGGTATAATTACTGTTCGCCATCATTTTCCGCGCCACCGCCGCTTCATTAATATCCTGATCCATAATACCAATATCCGCATGTACCGCACCGGCGCCAATTACCGCGTAATCAGCAAAAAAGCGCCCTATATTATCCAGTGCGATGGCCCCCACGCATTCAAATTTAGAGTTAATAAATTCACCACCAATCAGAATGACTTTAATCGAGGCATTTTCATGAAAAACACTGGCAATCAGCGGGGAGTTAACAATAACGGTTAAATCATTAATTGCCACCAACTGGCGCGCGAACTCAAGCGTGGTGGTGCCAAAGTCAATAAACAGTGAATCACCGGGTTTGAACAGTGTAGCGGCGCGGATGGCGATAGCTTTTTTCTCATCGGCTGCCAGCTTAGCACGCTGATTAAACTCCATCTCAAAACCAAATTGGCTACTTATCGCCCCGCCGTGGACTTTTTTAATCAAACGTTGTTCTTCAAGTTTATTGAGATCGCGGCGAATGGTTTCTTGCGAAACCTGGAATAATTCCGCCAGTTCATTCACGAAGACTTGTCCATTATCTTTCAATTTATCCAGAATGATTGTTCTTCGTTCTGAAGAGTTCGCCACTTCTGTGCTCATATGATGGTCCTGACCCTAATTTATTGCGCCGAAAATCGCCCGTTGGGAAATATCCTGCATCTTTACCAGCCTGTCAATCTTACCGGCCAGCCCGTTACGCGCTCTGAGCGCCCTGCTCCTCATCGCCAGTCATGGTCACATTATGCTGCATAACAAAAAAGTATGATGTCGGTCACACCTAAATATCATACTGTGTCTTTTATGTTGCTTTATCGTGTTTTATTTGTGATAAACCACACACTAACCACAATAACACCACACACCAGAGTGAGGCTGACATGCTGAACCAGCGCTATGCGGCAATTGACCAGGGCACCACCGGCACGCGCGTAGTGGTCTTTTCTGAAGACGGAAAACACCATTCGCCAGCCAGCCTTTCCCACAAGCAGATTACCCCAAACCCGGGTTGGGTTGAGCATGACCCAATGGAGATACTGCGTAATATCCGCAGTTGTCTGGGTAGTTGTAACGTGGTGGATGCGATTGGTCTTGCCCATCAGGGCGAAAGCATCGTGGCATGGGATGCTCGTAGCGGCCTGCCCCTGTATAACGCCATCATCTGGCAGGATCAGCGTACAGAAAGCGTTATTCGCGGCCTGAAACAAGACGGCGTTGAAGAGATGGTGAAAGCGCGCAGCGGCTTGCCGCTGGACACCTATTTTTCTGCCAGCAAATTGGGTTGGGTAATGCGTAACGTCCCCGGCGCCGAGCAACTTTCGCGGCAAGGTCGCCTACGCCTCGGTACCATGGATGCCTTTTTCCTGTTCCACCTCTGCGGCGAGCACGTTACCGACTATAACTCGGCGTCCAGAACCTCGCTGTTTAACATCCACACCTTAGAGTGGGATGAAGAGTTGTGTCGTCTGTTCGGCGTCCCGATTAATGCGTTACCCCAGGTTAAAGATAACGTGGGTCACTTCGGCGATGTCGAGCTAAACAGCAATAAGATGCCGCTTACCGCCTGTATCGTTGACCAATTCGCCGGAACATACGGCCATGGCTGCCTGCAAGCGGGGCAGATGAAGATCACCTTCGGCACTGGCGCTTTTTTGCAATCCATTGCCGGTCATACGGTGCCGGACGCCGCCGATTCAGGGTTACTTCCAACGCTGTGCTGGAAAATGCCCGGAGAGCAACCGGTCTACGGGCTAGATGGCGGGGTATATAACGCCGCCTCGGCGATTAATTGGGCGCGTAAAATTGGCCTGTTTACCGATCTCGAAGAGTTCAGCGACTTTCCCGACCAGCCAGCGATAGCGCGCGGGTTAGCCTTTGTCCCGGCGCTTTCCGGGTTAGGTTGCCCCTACTGGGACCGTTCCGCCGCGGGCTTATGGGCCGGTTTGTCACTGGAAACCGAACGTAAAGACATGCTGCAATCAATCCTGGAAGGGATCGCCATTCGTTCCGCCGAAGTGATTGCGGCGATGGAGAAAATTAGCCCAGTGGGGGATGCCATTTCCGTCGATGGCGGTCTTTCGTCAAACACCTATTTTCGGCAGTTTTTAGCCAACCTGATTAAAAAACGGGTGGTGGTGCCGGATAACCGCGAAATGACGGCGCAAGGCGTTGCCCTGCTGGCGCGTAAAGGCCTGGGGATTGAACGGCCATTGAAACTCAATGCCCATCATGAAACTACGCACCCCACCGCGAGCGATCTGTCGCCTTTTTACACCAAATATCAGGATATTATCGCGCGCTCCCGTAATCTGCGCGATCAATAAGCGCGCCAATTAACCGGTAGAAACCTTTCTGCCTGACTAAACGTGAGTATTGTATGAGAAAGATTTTTCTTGCCTGCCCTTATAGCCATGCCGACCAGGAAGTGGTGAACGCACGCTTTGTAGCCTGTAATGAAGTTGCCGCCACGATTATTGAATCCGGTAACCTTGTTTTTAGCCAGGTCACGATGTCGCACCCAATTAACCTGGCGTTTACCCACACCGAAAAGAGCCAGGTCGGTAAACGCTGGGCGCCAGTCGACGCGGTATTTATGGCGGCGATGGAGGAGTTAATTATTGTTGATCTGCCTGGATGGGATCAAAGCGCCGGGATTCAGCGCGAAATTGAGTTTTTTAAAGCCCGCAATCAGCGGGTGAGCTTATGGTCAGACGTTAAAGACGAATTTCCGCTACAGGCGTAATATTCGCTGGGGGCCAGTTTTTGTTGACCACTTCAGACTGAAGACAACGAAAAGTAAAGGGGCATTACGCCCCTCTGGTATTAGGCTTGTTTCTTCTCGTTCCACGCATCAGAGTGAAGAATGTTACCGTCTTTATACAGATGGGTGATTTTCTCATAGCTCAAGGAAACCTCTTCCATGTGCCCTGTACCGGTTACGTTTCGGGTATCGTGCATCAGTGGACTATGACTAACACGCCCATGAACATCACAAGATCCCATAATCTGGGAACCGCCATCATCATTTAAGATTAGGTGAACAGGTACCGCCATTTCTTTAGCTCCTTGCGTTAGTCGTATAACCATTTCCCGGCTTTAGCTGAATCGATCAGCATACCGATAGTGAAATCTGGAACGGGGATCGGGGAAAATTTCTTGAACGGATTCCATGAAAAAGGCTCGTCAGGGTAGTATGTTTCAATCTTAAAGTGGCCCCGTTCAACCCGGAACGCTTTGAAGAATTCATCCATCAAATCTTCGGCTTCGCCAACATCCAACTGCATATCAGTATCAAAGTCAGTTTCCAGTGTTAGCCGCTTTTGCTTTTTGTCGTTATTAAACAAATAAACACCGTTATAGCGCCTTGCCAACGCAAATACACGTTGCTCAATGTCATCTACCATAATTTATCGTTACCCCGTGCTACGCGGTTATAGTCACGTATAGCGCAGTAGGTGATCTGTGAGCCGTATTGAAAATAAACACCATGAAAAAGAGTTCAGAGGCGGTAAGATTCGATTTTCCCGCATAGAAGTATGTTCCGTTTAGTTCTTCTACTGTATCCATCAGTAACTCTGTAATCTCTAATGTAATCTCTAATGATTTGCTCGCTTATCGTACACCTTGAGTAATCAGATAGGGGGAAAAATATTTCGGGGAAATTCTGGTTTTAGATGGTAGGGGCCAAACCAGCCCCCACCGCTCTCACCCTTCAAAACTAATCCGCAATGCGCCCGGCGTCATGACTTCCGTTAGATCAACATGCTTCAGCAAAATACGCCGTTCGGGCATACAGTGATGGCGGCGGCGATAGAGCACCTTGTCGCCATTACGTACCACGATATAGCCGTTACCCGGATGCTCGACGCGCAGATTAAATGTCACGTCGTCTAGCGCGCCTGCGCGGCGGATGACGCTGGGAGCGGAGATACGAAAAATATCATCATGCTGTACCGGAATGAGCGAACCCGCTTCCTGCGTCTCATGCAAAACGTCAGCAATATAGCGCCCAACACGCCTCCCTTCCTGGTAACACTGATCGCCCATATCCGCCGGATGCGTCATATTGCCGACCGCAAAATAATGCGGATCGGAACAGCAGCCGTGCTGATCGAACAGCGGACGCCCGGTTGAGCTATCACTCGCTAAATGGCTTTTACGGATCAAGGTATATTCCCCGGTAAATTTACCGGTAAAAATGACGCTATCACAGCGCAGAGTCTTCACTTCACCGGCTTGATTGGTTATCTCAATTCCCTGTACCCGTTCACCTCCCTGTATCGCACTCAGGTGATGACCGAGATAAACCGGTACTCGCAGCAGTTTGGCAAACCACAAGCTTGGCCGCCATGCGGTCGGGCGCGGATTATCATCCACCATCGCCACCGGTCGAATTCCGGCGTTACGCAGCGTCCATAGCGCTGAGAAGCTCACCAGTTCGGTTCCTACAATGACTGGTTGCTCGCCCGGTCTCAAGCCGCGTAGATAAACAAATTGCTGCAAGGCGCCTGCGGTTAACACCCCCTGTGGCCTGACTCCGCTGACCAAACGCGCATGACGCGGCGTTTCACGCACGCCGGTGGCCAATACCACTTTACGCGCCTGCAAGGTTTCCATACCGTTATCAGAAGTTATCTCAATCACGCCGCCGGGTTTCAGCGCGGTCACCGTAGTGTTGGTACGAACCGGATATGCAACGCGTTTAACCAACTTTTCGGCCCACACATGCCCACTCATTGGGCGATGAAATGTTTGCAGGCCAAAAGTGGGATGACGGCAATGTCTCGGCACGCCGCCGGCCTGATTTTCACGCTCCAGCAGCAGAACATCTTTAATGCCCGCTTCATTTAATGCATGAGCGACCGCCAGCCCTGAGGGCCCGGCGCCAATAATAATCACCTCATAAATTCTGCTCATGTTACCTTCCCGGTGACCAGCGTGTTCTCAAAGCGGCCATTGATAATTTCAGCCACGTTGTTACTACAAAAAAAGCCATTACAGCGCCCCATCATGACGCGCGTTCTGCGCCGCAGGCCGCCAATACACTCGGGCGGAACGGCGGAATCAAACGCCGCCTCAATCTCACGCCGGGTCACCAACTCACAGTGGCAGACAATGCCGCCGTTACCGGCACAGGTATAGTCGCGCGCGGAATATTCAGAAAGCATCGGCATCTGCGGCCATGTCAACTCAGCGGGCGGCGCAAGCGCAAACAGCGCCGGGAAGCGCTCGCGATACAGCGTTTCAAGGTGTGCCGCGATCCCTAACGCCGCAGTTAGGCCGGTCGAGCGGATACCGCCCACCGTGATCCATTGGTTTTCGGGATAATCGAAAATGCGATACGCTTTTTTCTCGGTGGCGGGGCGCAGCCCGGCATAGGTGGCGGTAACGCTGTAATCGGTTAGAGCCGGTAAAATACGCTGTCCCTTTTCCACCAACTGGTGCAATACCGTTTCATTCACTTCCGCCTTATCGCGCTCTGGCTGCTCCTCAGCGGTTGGGCCTAATAATAAATTGCCAAAGATGGTTTTTGATAACAGCACGCCTTTGGTGGTCGGCGTTGGTACCGGCAGAATAATCGCCTCAATTTTCTCAGCCGCCGGTTTGTCGAATACCAGAAATTGCCCTTTACGCGGTTTGATCTGAAACTCAGGGTGGCGCCACAACCCATCAATCAGATCGCCATAATTACCCGCACAGTTAATTACCAGTTTGGCGCGATACTCGCCGTCCGAAGTGCTTAACCGCCAGCCATCGTCGACGAAAGTCGCCGCCTGTACTTCACAGTTAAAACGGTATTGGCCGCCATGTTTCACCGCCTGCGTCATATAAGCCAGCGGTGCGCTCCAGGGATCAATCACGCTTTCCCCCGGTACCCACACCCCGCCTAGCGCGCCGGATGCGAGGTTTTTCTCACGCTGATAAACCTCTGACGCATTAATTTGCCGTACATCCGTCACGCCATTTTGGTGCGCCTGGTGAACAATCGCGGGTAACTCAGCCAGTTGCTCCTCGTTCCACGCCACCACGATGGCGCCGGTTTTTAGTAACGGCAGATTCATTTTGGTGTGGATATCCACATACTCGCGGTAACCGGCCTGCATACAATCCAACTCAAGGCTATCGGGCGGCGCATCAAAGCCGGTATGTAAAATCGCGCTATTGGCCTTACTGGCGCCGGAAAGAATATCGCCGCCCTTCTCCAATAATAACGTGCGCGCGCCCATGAGCGTGAAGCGGCGAAAGGCGGCGCAGCCCACCACGCCACCGCCAATGATAATCACATCAACATTGTTGCTCTGCTGTGCCATAAGGATTTACTCACGTTCGGAAGATGCGATAATAACAACATAAAGCCACACTAAAAACAACTAACAACAACACAAAAACCACACAAACAAAACACAATTTGTTTATCTCGCTAACAAAAAAACCGGGTGTGCAAAGCACACCCGGTTTTCCTCACCTCACCCGCGATTTATCAGGCGCCGGGCGCTCGGCGGTAAAATCTCATAGGGAGCAATATAGCCATCGGGGTCAAGACACCAGCCTTGCTGTTGTACCGCGTCCACAATCGCTTTATCCCACACCACCCGCTTACGACCGTCACCACGGGTGGTCACCGTCACTTCACACGCTTCATCCAGCGCGCGATAGCGGCGCCAACTGTTTTCCGGTATGGAGACAACGGAACGCGGCGGTGCGGTTATCGTCACCTCTTCGCCTGCGCGATTGAAAGTGATCTCCAGCGTGCCGCTAAACACCATCAATACCTGAACTTGCTCGCAGCAGTGTGCGCCAACCTGTCCGTCCGCCGGGATTTTTAACCACTCGACCGAAAAGCCATGTGGACGCACGATACGCGGATGCATATCACGATCCTGGCTGATGCCATAACCAATTACTGGCGCCAGTTGTGCGCCGTGTCCCGGCAACACCGCATCGAGGAGCGCGCGTGATGACCAGGCGCGTTGCTCGCCAGTGACGGCAAACTCTGCCATTTGCTGCGGCGAATACTCTTTTAGTTCAGCAATATACTCTGCCGACAGCGGCGGCATCAGATCCGCTTCTTGCGGGATCGCATCGCCGTTATGGGTATCAATCAGCATATTATCGCGGCTGAGATACATACCATATTCTGCCGACGCCTCCAGCACCGAAGGGTGCCAAATAATGCCGCCGGTGTTATCGCCGCCCAACACGGTAAATACCCAGCCGTCGGTTTCCTGCGCGGAAACGTTGGTAAAGCCGCGGAAGATCCAGGTTGGGATAGTTAAAATGGCGGGCGCGCTAAATTCCGCTTCATGCTCGCCCTGCGCGCCCCAACGGAACCGCCAGCTCCCTTCATGGATCAGGAACACTTCAGCGGTAAAGTGCAAATGGAGGTTATTCGTCACGCCTTTCGGCATCGCGGCGGCGCCAATATTAAAGCCGTGCGGCTGTGGGATATTAACCACCTGGCTTGAGGATTGCGTCACGCCAGGTCCAATAAAGGAGTAGTTCTGTTTTAAATCGGAACCGGGCAGACGGCAGTCAATAAACGCCACGCTGCATGACACCATATCATCCGGGGTGACCAGCCGCCGACGCGCTTCTTGTTGGGTCAGGATGTTATCAGTCATAAAACCTCCATTAGTAACCTGAGCCGGAACGGGCCGGGAGTGCCTCACCGCGTGCGTGCGCCACCGCCTCTCGTCCAGCCTGTATCAGTTGCATCACGTCGTTAGCGGGCGTGACAAAATGAAACCCCTGTGCAATACGCTCCGCCGCCGCGCGGCCAGAAGTACAAAAGATTCCGGCGATTTTCCCCGCCGCGCGCGTCTGTGTCAGGACCCGCTCTACTGCCGCCAACATCTGTGGATGTTGCGATTCCGCCGCCGCGCTGCCGGTTAACACCAGCGAAAGATCATTTGGCCCGATGAAAATGCCATCCAGACCGTCAACCGCAATAATCTCTTCGAGGTTTTCTAAACCTTCCTGCGTTTCGATCATCGCCAGGGTAAGAATCTGTTGATTAGCATGCTGCGGATAATCTTTTCCGCCATATAACAAACCGCGCGCCGGGCCAAATGAACGGTTGCCGAGCGGAGGATAACGACAAGCGGCGACAAAGCGCCGGGCTTGTTCGGCGTTCGAGATCATCGGGCAGATAATGCCGTACGCACCGGCATCTAACAGGCGCATGATCTGTGCCGGATCGTTGTGCGGAACGCGCGCCAGCGGGATCGCCGGTGTGGAAGAGAGCGCCTGTAACATGGTCAGCGCGTCGCTGAAACCAATCATGCCGTGTTGCAGATCAACGGTCACTGCGTCATATCCCTGATGACCGACAATTTCTGCGCTATAGCCGGAGGGGATCGCCAGCCAGCCATTGATAATCGGTTTATCGTGGTGCTTTAGCGGGTTAAGTCGCATCTTTGAGCCTCATTAATCCAGTGTTGTAGGGCCGCCGCCGTCAATTCAGGTTCTTCAAGCGGCACAAAATGACCGCAGGCGGGAAAGGTAAGCCAGCGCGCGTCGGGCGCGGCCTGCGCCACCGCCTGGTGGTGCCAGGGCGTACAAATGGGGTCTTCCGCGCCATTCAGTAACGTTATCGGCACGCGCAACTGCCCGAGCGCCGAACGCTGGTCGTGGCGATGCATGGCGATGTCGGTCTGTTCAGCAAACACCGCCAACCCACAGCGTTCCGCCATCGCGGTAATCGTCTGGCACAGCGCAACGTCATCTAGCCGATGCGCCGCGACATAACGCGGCCAGAGCGCCTCGGTAAGGTAAGCGGTCAACCCTACGCTTCGCGCCTCTGCTAACGCACGCCGACGCGGCGCTATATTTTCTGGCGAGTCGACCAACGGGTTCACCGAAATCAACGCCAGTCCGGCCAGCCGCTGCGGCGCAGTCGCCATGATATGTAACGCGACAATCGCGCCGAGAGAAAAGCCGGCCAGTAAAAAACGGGGTGGCAAGGTTTCCAGCAGCACATCGGCCATGCTTTGTGCGGAATGCGCGCCCTGTAACGGAATGCAGCGAATATCGCTCACGGTTAATTTATCGCTTACCGCTTGCCACAAAGCGGCATCGCATAGCGTGCCGCCCAGCAGGATCAGCGGTAAGCCCTCAGAGTCAGGCAACTTCATGTTGCACAGCCTGTGGTTCGCGACGTGCTTCAACCATCCGCATCACATGGCTCACCAATACCACCGACAGGATGGAGATCAGGCCGATCACCATAAAACCCTGAGTCATCGCGAAGTAATATTTGATATAGCCCACCAGCACCGGGCCGAAGAAAATACCGGCAGAGTAGATGCTTTGGTACAACCCGACGCGTGTCGATTGCTGCCAAGGTGGCGTGTGCGTCACAATCAGCGAATTAAGCACGGTAGAGATCATGCCGAACGAGGCGCCCGCTAATGCCTGTAAGCCATACAGTACCCAAATATTGGGCGACCACGGCATCGCAATGGCCACTACGCCCTGCAAAATACCGCCGACCACCGCCGTTTTCCCAAGACCGAAACGGCGGTAAAACACCGGGGCGCACAGCGCCGTGGCTAAGGCATAAAAACCGAGATGGATGCTACTCAACGCCGCCAACGAACTGGCCGCCATGCCAAACCCTTCGGCCAGTAAGGGGGTTAAAGTATCGCGGGTCGCGAAGGGCACCATCATTACCACCGCACACAGGCCGCCGAGATACCATGCCGAACGGTCAGTAAGCTGTAGACGAACCGCAGAGACTCGCTCCTCCTCTTTTACTCGCGCCGGACGCCGTTCGCGAATAAAAAAGGTCAGGACCAATGCCAGGGTCGCGGAGCTGGAAGCGACCAGGAAACTGGATTGCGGGCCAAAATGACGCGCCATAAATCCGGCCAGCGTGATACCGATAAATGTCCCTACCGGCGAGGTGACGCTCAGTAATGCGATAGCGGCAGCGGCTTCCAGCGGCGGGAAAAAGGCGACAAACATTACGTTATAAATCACCCAGGTCGCACTGGTGACGCCATCGGCTAGCTTGGCAATAAACAGCGTTTCCGGCGTCGGGTGCATAAACACTACCGGCCAGGCGAAAATGGTGAATAACAGGCCAATCTGGATGATGCGCTTACGGTTATGAAAGCGGTCAGAAAGGATGCCGGTCGGAAACCGCAGCAGCATTGACGCCAGCCCGGTAGCGCCAATGATCACGCCCATTGAGCGCGCTTCAACATTTAATGAAGTGATATAAGGCGCCAGAAACGGGTCGAAAGCATGGATGCTAACGAAGAACAGCAGGCTGATAATAAAAAACAGCAGCACATCACGACGCAGTAAATGTACGTTCATCGTTTTCTCCAGGTTTAGGTTGCAGTCCAGCCGCCATCCACCAGCAGCGAAGTGCCGGTAATCAATGCGGCAGCGGGTGAAGCGAGAAACACCACCGGCCCCATAATGTCTTCCGGCTCGCCCAGGCGGCCGAGTTTGATGCTACGCATCACATGCTGATGGAAAGCCGGGTCGGCCAGCGAATCACGCGAGAGTTCGGTACGTATAAAGGTGGGGCAAACGGTGTTCACACGAATGCCATCGGTCCCCAGTTCGGTCGCCATGGCGCGGGTTAATCCTTCAAGCGCAAACTTCGAAGCGCAATACACGCTGCGTAGTTCGCCGCCGACATGCCCCATCTGCGATGAAATATGGATAATCGACCCACCGCGCCCGGTCTCGCGCATTCCCCGGGCAATGTATTGGGAAACAAAAAACGTTGCGCGCAGGTTTACCGCCATCACCGCATCATAATTTTCCGGCGTCACCTCAACAAAAGGCTGATGGCGGGCCAGGCCAGCGCTATTAACCAAAATGTCTTGTGCGGGCAGCGTGGAGAGAACCTCCTCGGCTACCGACGTAGCGGTAATATCCAGCACCAGCGAATGGAGGGTCAGCCCCGCCCCGGCGGCATCCGTGACGGCGTTCTGTAATTGTGCCGCATCGCGGGCGGCGATGGTCACCTCGGCGCCCGCCTCGGCCAACGCCAGCGCGGCGGCGAAACCAATACCGCGCGAGCCGCCAGTGACTAGCGCTTTTTTGCCGTCCAGCCGAAAGGTGGGGGTGGAGGGCAACGTTCGCTGCCGGTTATCTGCAAAATGAGCCATGATCGTTTTACCTGCAACAGCGGATGACGGAGAGGTGTATTGGGCGGCTTACCGCCCAATACTTTCGTTTAGGAAACCAGTTGAGTAATCACGCCAAACTCGTTAAAGATTGACCACTCTTGCTGGATCAATCCATCCTGAATACGGAACTGGCTAATGCCCACCAATTTGATCTCTTTACCGGTCGGTTTGCCGTATACGCCATTACCTAAATGCGTACCCTGCGCGCTCCAGCGCGCCGAAACCAGGAAGCCGCTGGCGTCATTCCCCATCCAGTAAATATCGTCAACCGAGAAAGTCAGATCCGGGAACATCGACAGTAATGAAAGAATCCAGGATTTATAATTGCCCAGCCCCTGATAGGTGCGCTCTGTCGGCCCCTGATAAAGGATATTTTCCGAGCAAAAATCGGTTAGCGAACGCAGCATGCGGCGATTCCACACATTCTGATAGAACGCTTTAATAAACTGACGAATATCCAGTTTGGCGCCCTTTTCCAACGCCAACATTGCCGGTTTACCTTGCCCAGGAACGCGGAAAGGCTCGCTGGAGATGAAATCACGCGGTAGCTTGTCAGCGCCGTGTTTTTCCATGGTTTCACGCGCCACATCGAACACGTTGAAACCAAGCTGTTGAATCAGGCTGGCGGTGTTATGCATGACGTGTTCATAAAAGATTTCGTTTTCCAACATCACGCAGTTGGCGATGCACATGAAACGTACTGGCTTATTGGTGGCCGGGCCAAACTCACTGAAACCGGTATTGGTGCCCATAATGTAGCTACGATGCGAAGAGTGGAAACCGACATTTTCATCACCGGCCCAAATCACCTCATCGCCTAAAATTCGCAGGTCCGGATAGGCATTCAACGTACGCGCGGTGCCTGCCACTACCCGGTCACGCCCCACATGCAATCCCACATCATCCCACACGTTACAGTCATGGCTGTAGGTGTCGTAGATATAGCCAATATCGCCCTCTTCCCAAATGCGGTGGGTAATGCGGATAATGTAATCAATAATGTTGACGTATTCGTCCTCAAACCCCTTCATGGAATGGCCTTTGAGGTGCGCCGGTTTTTGCGACAGGAAATGGTCGGTGCCGCCGCGCTTGTAGCTATCCCATGAGATGCTAAAGTCTTTTGGCATGTGGCTATCATCCAACTGACGCGGTAAGCGGTTTGCTGACGGGGTGGCGCTCTTATCTTGCTCGGCAGCGCGCGGGGTTACCGGCTTTTGCTCCCCTTTGTCCTTGCTTTCAACCAGTTCATTCAAAACGTGTGGCTTATTCATTTGTCGCTCCCGTCGTCGCTATGGCGATTAATTGATTGATCAATAAACTAAAAAAACCTGACGCTCGATATTATCAGCGAGAGTTCTTTTGTTGTAATGATGTTGTTTATGTGTTGATTAATCAATTTTATCGCCTTTAATACACACCAAATCAACACAATTATTACAAACAACGCCGATTTAGTGATCAATATCACAACCCTATCTTTTCCTTGGTTACTGTCCATTTGCATTCGAATGCAATTGAGTTGAAATTAAGCCCACCTACTGCTGGCGTCAATCACTCCGCAACAAAAAATTAACGTTCAGTGATACAGCACACATTTTATCCACCAGGCTTGCTGTCCGACGCTGCGCTTCGCATTCCGCCCGGCATCTTCAGGCAAAACCGCAGACGTTGCCAATCTGTGTTATGTGTGGTTTTAATGTGGTTATTGTCAAATAAAATGAAAATTAGTGTTGCTTTTTGTTGTTTTTTTATTGAGGGTAGCCACAGGAAAATGGCCGGGAAGGATCACGTCCGTCTGACAAAGCGCCGTAGCCGGAAATAACACACCAGATAATTTAACCAGGATATGCCTATGTTTAAGCAACTATTTACCCGGAAAGAGACGTGTCTTTTTTTTATTATGAGCCTGCTCTTTTTTATCTGTATTAATGGCTACGACGCGTTTCTCTCATCATTTATGATGAAACGCAATTTCGACCCGGAAATGATCGGGCTGATCATGGGTGCTACCGGGTTAGCGACGGTATTTCTGCGTTTCCCGTTAAGTGTGGTGTCTGGTGTGTTGCATAATCGGAAATTCTTTATGCAAATTAGCCTGATATTACCGATGGTGTTGTGGCCAATTGCCTTTTTTTATACCAATGACGCCACGCTCTATATAGCAAAAACCGCCTCCGGCATCGCGTCGGCAACCTGGGTGCTATATAACATCATGTTTATTCGTTATTTCAGCGCCAAAGAAGCGCCCTCTGCCGTCGCGGTATTAGCGCTGGCTAGCCCGGTCGGCGTCTTTATCGGTAACACTATCTGTAGTTTCATTACGCAAAATTTGAACCCGATGTTTGGTTTTTGGGTTCCTGCCGTTGCCGCACTGCTGGCCTTAGCGATTTCGCTGTTACTTAAAGAGAGCGAGAGCCATCTGGAAAAACCAAAGCTGGATACCTGCCTGCGTAGCGCCTGGGAGCAGTTAACCGATAAAACCATTTGGTTTGTCGGCATCTTATGCGCCACGGTATTGATTGTGCCGTTCGCCACGCGCGATACGTTAACCCCAATCTATATCGTTAAATTAGGCGGCAGCAGTATTACTATCGGGATGTTAAGTAATCTGCATTTATTGTTCTATGCCCTGGCGGTGGCGTTATGTAGCTCACTGTTTTACCCACGTCTGGGCATGGTAAAAACGGCGGTCGTTGGCTCCATTTTGCAAGCCATTGCCGCGTTGGGCGTTTCAATGTCGGAAAGCTATCCGGTTATCTTCTTTTTCCAGGCGCTGGCCGGTTTTTCCTTTGGGATGGCTTTTGCGGTCATGATGTCGTTGAGCGTGTTAAATACCTCACCGGAAGAGCAAACCGCACGCATGGGCTTGTTCCAAACCATTTACTCAACCGGGATGTTCTGGGGGCCGGTATTAATGGGATTGATGCTGAAATATTTTACCATTCACGCCGGTTATCAACTGATTGCCGGGTTAGCCTGCATCGCTGCGGTACTTACCGCACTGGCGGCGAAACTGATTCAGCACCGCAGCCAGCGCTGTGAAATCGGCCTCAGCACCGAGCTAACCAAATAACCTCGTAGGCCGCGCAACGAATACCGCGCGGCCTAAATAACCGCACCTAAAATCGCTACACTTTTACCAGACCATGTTTCTGCCCGGGAACGTGTAAGTATCCTTGTAAAACAACCAATAAACGATCGACTTCCTAAAATAAATTGTCAAAAACTATCAATAAACCATTATCGATCTTTTGCATTAATTGATTAATGCCTAATGGAGCTCATCGGATTGTCACAATCAGCGTGCTTTGTTTAGATGACCGAAAGGTTAAGAAGTGAAGCAGCACATAGGCAGAATGTGAATTACTTAATAATGTTATCAAAGACAATAAAAAAACTGAAAATGTCGCACCCCTACAGAGATATATTATAAAACTTGCTCAGTTAGGCAGATATTTAGCCAGAGCCAACGATCCGCCTCCAGGAAACACAGTGCTTTGGCGAGGACTACGTCGGCTTAATGGCATTCTTTATGGTTTTGAAATTTCGAGAGAATAGATGTGGGTAATTGCAAGTCTCACAGTACGCTTACCGTCATAATCACTGTCTCCTGATATTTATGCAGTGATTATAGTTGCAATATTTGAAATAATTAACAAAATTATCGCAGTCAATGAAATGATTGATATTTCAGCAGGATCGACGTTATTAATGATGCGCCCTTTCAGACGAGGGGGGCACGAGAGTATTACCGGCTTTCTTCATCTCTCAGGGCATAACTCACTTTATCCCTCACCAGTTGAAGAAATTCAGCGGGCGTCGTGCCCCACAGTTCAGGATCAAATTCGTCTCCATATCGTTCCATGAACTCAGCGCCCAGATCATCACTTTCATCTGTTAGCAGATCGATATCAGCAAGCAGACCATACAGATTGGCTCTGTGTGATTCCTGTAAAAAAGCGTCAATCTTCGGTTCTATTTCATCGCTATCGTCAATAAGGTCGTAATCTTGGCCAAAGTATATGGTGATGAAGCAACCCAGCTCATTAAGGTTTAACCTTTTCATTACTATTCCTTTGGAAACGCAGTCAGAACGAAATACGGCTTACCATGCCAGTGTTCAAAGCGTAAGACAACCCGCACTCTGTAGCAGGCTTTGACCTGTGTTGAACCTCTGGACACGAGAATACCCGTCTGGCCAGAGAAGACTCTCTCCAGTTCCATTTTGGCATTCATTCCTGGCGGAAGGTGCTTCACCCACATCTGAATCTGGTTCCGGTTATCGGCGACGACTTTAGATATAAGCTGTTCTGCTTCTCGCAGACTCTTGAAACTGCTGGTTGCTGGTAATGAGGGTCTTCGCTCCAGCCTCGTAAACAGTTCTTCTGGCGTTTTACCAATGTGCCGCTCCAGCGTGTGGCCGCCCCCCGTACGTACTGTCATGGCCTCATGTTCAGCCAGTTTTATACGTCCGCTACGAATAGCCGCTACGCGAACCGCACCGACGGCAATTGCAAAACCAACCGGGATTGCCAGATCTACAGTCAGACCAACTTTCATGGCCGTGTTTCTGTCAGCACCCAGTGATTCGGCAAGAGCGACAGCAGAATTATAGGTATCAGTGTCAGTCTTTCTCCCCGTCCATACCTGACGTACAGATGCCTGGATAACGTCGAGGCTGTGAGTACCGACAAAGACACATCCGGCCTTTGTCAACATGGTAGGTTCAGGCACGACACACATAGCACCAGCACCGAACATTTCAACAACCCCACCGGCTAGACCGAGGCCACCGAATAGCCTGTTACTCAGTGTTTCACCTTCGCTAATGCTCTTATCTGAAAGTACCGCTGCCATCTGGACAGGGGAGAGGGCAATCACCAACCCATTATCATTATCCATAAGCCAATCCATTGCTGTTGAACATGTGCGAAATAATAGCAGCAAAATGAATTTACCCCCCCTGTAAATCTTTTTGCGGTTGCTGTCGGTCTACCCGTCTACCTTTGCGCTATAAATCTCTTCAAAGCCTGTAACTACCCTGAATAACTAAAAATCGCGTTGCCAGCGCGATACCAACCTGGTGATGGCGGCGATGGCAACGCTAAAAAAATGCAGCAATGCTACTCGCACCAGCGATTATGTATATTCTCCAGCATTTCCGTGGTATTAACCGTCATGCGCTCGCTCATAATTGGGCTGGTTAATAAACCCTGGTCGAGGCATTGATGGATATGTTCCACTTCATACGTCAATTCATATTGGCAAGGGAAGCTGAGCACTTCCGTTTCGCCATTATAGTAGCGAATTATCGCTTCGCGCGCTTTCCAGTAATCAGCGATTTCGATATAACCTAACTCGCCATAGATAAAAGCTTTATTAATTGCATTAACCCGCGTCGAGATCTTACTGACCACTAATGTGTCATCACCGACGGTTAAATTAATTACGCACTGCACATCGGCTCCGCCTTCCGCCTTAATCGCGGTACCGGCGCGATAGACCGGCATACGGTCAAACAACCAGGCCAGCATCTGAATGGAATAACTGGCATTGCCGTACAAGCAACCACCGCCTGCTTCCAGCGAACTCAGCCAGTTGTTATAGGTCGCCTCACAGGAGCTGGTGAGATCGATTAAATGCACCTTCCCCAGTTTCCCGGCTTGTAAGCGCGCCTTAATGGCCGCCATCACCGGCAAAAACACCACCTTTTGCGCTTCCATAATAAATAGCTGGCGTTCCTGCGCGAGGCGAAATAGCGTTTCCGCTTGCTGTTTCTTGAGTGCAAACGGTTTTTCGCAAATAACGTGCTTACCATGCTCAAGCGCCATCAAACAGTTGGCGTAATGTTCACTATTAATGGTGGCGACATAAATAATGTTCACCTGCTCATCTTCCATTAATTCTTGATAGCTACCGTAATAACGCCCGATCCCTAATTGAGCCGCCTTTTCTTGCGCTTTATCTAATGAGCGCGAGGCAATAGCAACAATATCCCCCTCGCCGCTATTACGCACCGCATTAACAAAGCGAGGAACAATTGAGGCGGTACTTAAAATGCCGTAATGCTTTTCCATACTTCGCTCCTATTTGGTTATTATCCTTTGGCGATTTTAACCGCCTGATGCGTTTCTAAACTGATGTGAACGGCATCGGCAATTTTTTCCGCTTCCAGGCCATCCTGGGCGGTGGCGATAAATGGCTTATCGTGAATGAGACAATCAATAAAATCATTAATTGGCTCAATACCAAATCCGAACGGACGGCCATTATTATCGATAATAAAATAGGAGTTTGGCGTGCGGCATTTATGCGCATTGTAGAACTCAACGCCACGATTTTGTGAATCGGCTTTTAATAGAGCATGCTCGGTCAGAATTTGTGTGCGGCCATCATTGGCTTTTGGAAAGCCTGACGGGAAGATCCACGAGTTTTCTACCGTCCAGTAACAGCCGTTTTCGAATTTCAAAAATGCCTGCACGGTATCGTATGTATCAATCCCCCTTTCTTTTAAGACAGTTTTACTGCCCACGGCATACACTTCCTCAACCTCGCAGCCCATATACCAGCGAATTTGGTCGTAACAGTGAGTACCCAGAAAGTGAACCGGCGAGGAGTGATGTGCCCAATCAAACCACTTGGTCGGCACATCAATCACGTCATCCATACTCATATAGCCGCGAATTGGCCTACCGGTCGTTGATAACCGTAATTCATTGCGCAGGTTAATTGCCGCTGGGTCCCAGCGTTTATGGTAATCCACCGCGACCCGAACGTTATGCTGTTCGGCAGCGGCAATGATTTTGCGCGCGTCTTCAATGGTGGTCGCTAACGGCTTCTCAATCAGGACATGCTTACCTTGCATAATCGCCGCCAACGCGGGTTCAAGATGGTATGCATCCGGCGTCGCGATGGAGACGGCATCAAGGTTCTCTTGCGCCAGCATCTGGTTAACATCGGTATAGGTATTGACGCCAAATTTTTCCGCAACGGCAGCTAAACGCTCGGGTTTAAAATCACACACCGCGACCAGTTCAACATCTCGATTCCAGGCATAAGCCTGAATGTGATTGGCGCCGTAAATCCCGGCGCCAACAACGGCTACGCGTACTTTATTCATGGTATTACGTCCCTTTTCAGCAATCAGAATGACTTAATCGCAGTCTTCCATAGAATTTTCCGGGCAAATAATGAACAATAAAAAGAAACTGTTCAGGGTTTAACCATGAATACTATTCAACGTTTAGCGCAGTATCAAAAACTCTACAGCGAAGTGGGCGACCGTCCCTGTGGCATTACCGCACGGCGTCTGGCAGAAATTTTTTGCTGTAGCGAAAGACATGTACGCACCATTATTCGCCACTTTGAACAGCAGAGATGGATTACCTGGCAGGCACACTCCGGGCGCGGTAAACAGGCGCAATTACAGTGCCTGCATAATCCGGAAACGTTGAAGCAGCAGTTTATTCAGCAGATGTTGCGGCAAGGTTCACCTCAGTCAGCGCTACGCCTCGCGCATCTTGATACCGATGATTTACAACACCTGCTGATGCCGCATATGGGCGGGCAGTGGCAAGCCGAATCTCCGACGCTGCGTATTCCCTTTTACCGTGAATTAACCAGCCTGTATCCACTCAATATTCGCGGGCGGGCGGAAAAACATCTGGCGCACAATATCTATGCTGGTTTGACCCGTTTCGTCACCGATAACCCTTATCCGCAGCCGGATCTGGCCCATCACTGGACGCATGATGCACACGGAACACGCTGGGATTTTATGCTGCATACCGGTCTGCACTGGCATAACGGCCAGCCAATGAGCACCGAGCAAATTTTACAAATTTTGCGCCAATTAGCCGACGATGCCCGCAGTAAATCGCACTTTCACAGCGTGAAACAGATCTCTTCGCCGCACCCGTTATGTATTCGCTTCGAACTCCATCGCGCCGATTACTGGCTGCCCTATCGGCTGGCGAAAATGCAGTGCTTACTTACCCACCCGCGCCATCCGGAAATGGGCGCCGGTCCGTTTAAGCTGAGCCTGTTTACCTCGCGATTGCTGCGTCTGGAGAAGCACCCTTATTATCATTTGCGCCATCCTTATCTGAACACCATTGAGTGTTGGATCGATCCGCTGCAAAGTAGCGGCGAAAATGAGGAAAACGGTAGCGAATCGGCGCGTATTTTGATTGGTAAACCACCGCGTCATTCACCGGCTCAACCTATTCAGCGTCAAACCAGCCTCGGGTTTTGCTATTTGGCGGTTAACCTCAAACGAAAATGGCTGCGGGCAACGCAAGCGCAACAGTTGCAGCACTTTATTCATCACTCAGGTATTACCTCACGTTTGCCGGTTGAACACGGTATTATCAGCCCAACGGATTCCCTGCTGCCCGGCTGGCCGCTTCCAGCGCCAGCACCGGCTGACCTGGCGCTCCCTCAACGGTTAACGCTACTCTATCCGCCGCAGCCCGAACTCAAAATGATGGCCTTTCAGCTCCGGCGTGAACTGGAAGCACACGGATACCAACTACGTTTACTCGCCGTGCGGCATGGGCACCAGCAAGCACAACTGGCGCAGGCCGATTTACTGTTGGGCGATCGTCTGGTGGGCGATGCGCCGGAGGCCACGCTGGAAAGCTGGCTACGTCAGGACATGATGTGGCCTGCTTTTCTGGCGGAACAGGATGCCGTACCGCTCTATGCCGCATTAGATCATCTACAAGGAAATAGCGATCCTCAGTGGCGCAATCAACAGTTAAAAACGCTCTATTTGCAGTTAATGCAGCAGGGTTATTTAACTCCGCTATTCAACTATCAGTACCAGGTCAGCACGCCGAATCGCGTAAACGATATTAAGCTCACCGCTTACGGCTGGTTTGATTTTTGCCAGGCGTGGGTTCCGCCAGTCATCGAAAACTAGTTGGTCCTGTTACGCTGAAATGATTGATATAAATCAAATTAATAGCAGAATCATCGACAAAAGACTGGTATAGGTCATACCTCGCAAGTAAGAATGCAAATGATAATTAATTGCATTATTACTTTTGGTGATGATAGTGGCCTCTCGAAAATACCTCTTCTCCCTCTTACCTCTATTTGCTGGCGGTGATGCCATCGCCAGCACCGAGTCATCGGCTGAAGAAAAGAGCATAGTAGTGACCGCCAGCCGGTCCGCCGCCTCGCTGTGGGACAGTTCGGCTTCGGTACAAGTAATTAACGCTGAAACGATAGAAAACAGCGGTGCCAACACCATCGCCGATCTGTTACGTGATATTCCCGGCGTGGAGGTGAGCGATGACGGGCTCGCGGGACGCAAGCAAATTCGTATTCGTGGCGAAGCCTCGTCACGCGTATTGGTACTGATCGATGGTCAGGAGGTCACTTACCAGCGTGCCGGGATGGGGTCCGGTCCAGGTCTGTTGATTGATGACTCTGCGCTCGAACGCATTGAGGTAGTAAAAGGCCCCTGGTCCGTACTGTATGGATCGCAGGCGATCGGCGGCGTGGTGAACTTTATCACGCGTAAAGGCGGCGATGCTCCGCTCGCCGGAAGCGTCCGGGCAGTTTATGACAGCGCAACTAACGGTTGGCGCGAATCTGCCGCTGCATGGGGCAGTCTCGGTCAGTTCGATTACCGCATTAATGGCAGCTACGCCGATCATGGCGATCGTCATACACCTGACGGGCGCTTATCCGATACCCATTTCAGTAACAACGCACAGGGACTGTGGTTAGGTTATACGGTTAACCAACACAAATTCGGCCTTTCGCTGGACCGTTATAAATTGGCGACGCAAACCTGGAGTGATGCGGCAGACCTCGCAGAATTCAGTGTTCGTCTGCCAAAACTGGCACGCGAAAAGGTCGGCCTGTTTTACGACTACGCCGCGGAAGGACGCTATCTCCGTAAAGTGCATCTGGATGCTTATCAACAGGTATTAGAGCGTAAGTTTGATAACCGCGTCACGGTGATCACGCCCAGCGGCAGCCCCCTGATTGGCGATCTTACTATCGCCAACCGCACGCAAACTCATGACAAACAAAATACACGTGGCTTAACGCTACAAAGCGATTTTGCGCTACCGGGTGATAATGCGCTGATTGTCGGCACGCAATACCAGCAAGACCGCGTCGCGCAAACCGCCAACACTAATACCGCATCTGGCAGTAGTACTGGCTTCCCCGGCGCGGTTAACTATCAACGCCAGGGCCTGTCGCATAATCATTGGGAACAAAGTAGCCTGGCATTATTTGGTCAAAATGAGTGGGCCATTAACGATAACTGGCGTTGGACGCTGGGCGCACGGCAATATTGGCTGGAATCCAAATCACTGGGCGGCAATGAGCATGTGACGCACTCGCTACAAGGCGAATCCGATGCGCAATACGGCAACCAAACCACCCATGATAAAGCGCTGGTCGCCGCGACCAGCCTGCGCTATTCCGGTTTTAATCACACCTTGCTGCGTATGGGCTTTGCTCAGGGTTACGTTTACCCCACCATTACGCACCTGTTTGGCATCACTTCCGCTGGCGGCGGCGTCACCTATGGTAACCCTGACCTGGAAGCCGAACATTCGAATAACCTTGAATTCGGCGCCCGCTATAACGGCAACCAATGGTTTATTGATAGCGCCCTGTTTTACTCAACCGCCCGCAACTATATCGCTACCCTCTCCTGCTCCGGCCAGGCGGTTTGTCAGGGGAACCGTGCCTCCTCACGTAGCAACTACCAATATTACGCCAACGTCGATCAGGCAAAAACCTGGGGTATGGAACTACATGCCGAATATAACGGCTGGCCGGTTTCTCCTTATCTGAGCGGCACGCTACTGCGGCGTGAACTGACGGGAGACAAGGTTAATACCAGGCACACCGGCGAACCCACTTTAACCGGACGTTTGGGCGTAAAGCATACCCGCCTGTTTAGCCATTTCGATTTAAGCAGCGATCTGTTTTTACGCGCCGCCTCGGCTGCAACAGACGACACCGGCGCAACGCGCATTCGCAATCCAGGCTGGTCTACGCTCAATGCAACGTTGAGCAGTCGGTTCGGGGCGGAAGATCGCTATCAGCTCAGTTTGGATCTGAATAACCTCACCAATCAACGCTATCGAACCGCGCATGAAAGCCTGCCCGCCGCCGGTTTTAACGTGGCAGTCGGCTTTGGCGTGACGTTCTGAGGCTCACGATGAAGACGCTATTTCTCAGCTTATGGCTCAGCTTCGTCTGCGGCCTGGCACACGCACAGGAGCGCGTGGTGGTGATCGGTGGTTCGCTGACGGAAATTGTTTATGCATTAGGCGCGGGCGAACGCGTGGTTGGCGTAGATGAAACCTCCCTTTATCCACCGCCAACTGAGGCTTTACCCCACGTCGGTATCTGGAAGCAGCTCAGCGTTGAAAGTGTGCTCTCACTGCGCCCCACGTTGTTGATTACCTGGCAAGATGCCGAACCGCGCCAGGCGCTGGATACCCTCGCCGGGCTTGGCGTGCGAGTGGTTACCTTGCCGCGCACGCCCGCCACGCCCGATCGCCTGCTGGAAAACATCCGTACGGTGGCCGAAGCGCTTGCGCTACGCCCGCGCGGGGAAGCGTTAGCGGCGGATATTGAGCAACGGCTCGCGCAGGTTGCGCAGCGCATCGCCACAGTGAAAACGCCGGTCAGAGTGCTGTTTTTACTTGCGCCAGGCGGAGGTTCGGCTCAGGTGGCGGGGACCGAGAGTGTAGCGGATGGCATATTGCGGCTGGCAGGCGGTCACAATGTCGCCTCACAAAAGCAATACGCCAGCTGGGGCGGTGAAGCGATGATCGCCGCCGATCCGCAGGTCATTGTAGTAACACAACAAAGCCCGCAAACCGCCGCTCTCGATAGCCTGCCCGGTATTCGCCACACCAGCGCCTGGCGCAACGGACGTATCGTCAGCATCGATCAAGCGCTGATTTTAGGTATGGGACCGCGCGTTGCAGATGCGGTGGAACAGCTTAATCAACGCTTTTATCCGACCTTTCGCGATTAAAACAGAGACCTTTTTATGACATCACCTGCGATCGATTTAACTGCCTGGTATGCCAAAACCGGCGCGCAACCTTTTAGCGAACGCCGGGCAACGATGCCGTGGCGCAGCGCGGTTCCGGTTCCGGCCGAGTCCGTTCAGGAACGCTGGCAGCAACTACTCGCTACGCCCGCCCCACCGCGTAAGAGACTGGTTTATCTGCACATTCCTTTTTGCGCGACCCACTGTACCTTTTGCGGCTTTTATCAAAATAGCTACCGCGCCGAGGCTTGCGCCCGCTATACGGACTATCTGCTGCGCGAGCTGGAATTAGAAGCCCACAGTGCATTGCATCAATCGGCCCCGATCCACGCGATCTATTTTGGCGGCGGCACGCCTTCCGCGCTGGCAGCCAGCGATTTGTATCGCATTATTAGCCAGTTACGTCAGACGCTGCCATTAGCGCCGGATTGTGAAATAACCCTGGAAGGACGGGTAATGCATTTCGATGAGGAACGCATTTGCGCCAGTCTTGATGCGGGTGCCAACCGGTTTTCTGTCGGTATTCAAACCTTTAACAGCGCTATTCGTCAACGAATGGGGCGCACTTCCGATGGGGAGCAAGCGCGGCGTTTTATGGAAAGCCTGGTGCGGCATGACCGCGCCTCGGTGGTGTGTGACTTGATGTTTGGCCTGCCGGGCCAAGATGCGCAGAGTTGGCAACAGGATCTGGCGATAGTGAAGGAGATTGGGTTGGACGGCGTTGACTTATACGCCCTCAATCTGTTGCCTTCCACGCCACTCGGCAAAGCGGTCGCCAACCAACGCGTCACCTTGCCCGATCATCTCGAGCGACGCGATCTCTATCTGATGGGGTGTGAGGTCTTAGCCGACGCCGGATGGAACCACATCAGCAATAGCCACTGGGCGCGTACCACCCGCGAGCGTAATTTATATAACTTGTTGATTAAACAGGGAGCTGATTGTCTGGCGCTAGGCTCGGGCGCAGGCGGCTCACTCAATGGCTATGCATGGATGGTTGAACGTAATCTGGAGCGCTACTACCAGGCAATCGACCAACAACAGAAGCCGCTGATGATGCTGATGGAAAGCCCCGGCAATGACAGCCGCTGGCACCACCAGTTGCAGGCCGGTATTGAAGTAGGACGCGTCCCTCTCAACCAACTCACCGACCATGCCGCGACGTTGCAGCCACTGTTAGATCAGTGGCACCACGCCGGTCTAACGCGCGATACCTCGCACTGTCTGCGGCTAACCCGTGAAGGGCGTTACTGGGCCAGTAATCTTCTGCAGGCGTTGCAACAGTTAATCCCGCTTTTAAACACCAAATAATGTTAATTATTAACCTATTACAAGGAACAAGCCGATGACCGCTTTATCACTCTCTGACCTGATGCAAACGCAGCCGGATGGCACCCTGGAAAGTATCGCCCAACGTTACCAAACCTCATTGCTGGAAGTGGTCAAACTGGTTCCCGACCATACGCTGGTCCCCGGCAGCCGGTTCGATACCGTTTGGGATGCGATTACCACCTGGGGACAAGTGACAACATTGGTGCATACTGCCGATGTGATCCTTGAGTTTAGCGGCGAGTTGCCCAGCGGTTTTCATCGTCACGGTTTTTTTAACTTACGCGGTAAAAACGGCCTTAGCGGGCACATTAAAGCGGAAAATTGCCACGCGATCGCGCTGATCGAGCGTAAGTTTATGGGAATGGATACCGCCTCGGCGCTGTTTTTTAACGCGGCGGGCGAAGCGATGTTCAAGATTTTTATCGGGCGCGATAGCCATCGGCAACTATTAGGCGATCAACTCGCGGCGTTTAGAGCGCTCAGCGCCCAGCTAAAAGAGGAATAATATGCAAACCTGGTTACTGTTTGGCGCCGGCGGTCAAGGCGTTGGCGCTTGCGTGTTGGAACTGGCGCAACAGGAGGCACGCCCGGTGGTCGCGCTGGTACGGAATACTGAGGCGGTGCAACGCCTCAGCGCACGCGGCGTTAAGGTGATACAAGGCGATGCCTGCGATCCCGCCGCTGTTGAACGTGTCTGTCAGTTGGCCGGTTCAGCAGCGGCAATAATATCTACGCTCGGCGGTACAGACGATTATTTGGCGCATCGCACAGTGATTGATAGTGCGGTTAATCACGCTATCTCACGGATGGTTATGGTGACCTCACTGGGCTGCGGAGATAGCTGGCCCACCTTATCGCCACGCGCGAAAGCGGCGTTTGGCGCAGCGGTGCGCGAAAAGTCATTGGCGGAAGTCTGGCTACAAACCAGCCCATTAGACTATGCCATTTTGCGCCCCGGCGGTTTACTTAACGGCGAGAGCAGCGGTAATGCGCGTTGTTATCAACAGCAGGAAGTTCATGGAATGGTCAATCGCCAAGATGTTGCGCTGACTATTCAGGCGTTGCTTGAACAGCCGCGGCTGAATAATCAGGTTTATAGTCTGGTTGATCCTACGCTGTGATGCATTGAAGGGGCCACACTGATGGCCCTTAACCCGCTCGCCGGTAGAATGTAAGAAACGCCGTTGCATTACAGGCATCAAAAAGAACAGAAAGCGCTCATCTATTAATCATAACCTTCCACGCCCCAGAGAAATATCCTTTCCACACGCAAATAAATAATAATATTTTTTAGCGATCGCCATCACACTTAATTTTCCAAGCGGTTATTTTCACTTACCGATATTTATTTTCAGCTACTCCATACCCTCTGAAATTTATTTACTTCTTTACTTTCTTATTCGCAAAAGAATAACGTTTAATAAATTCACTCTTTTTAAAAGGACCACAATATGAAACTGGGTTTTATTGGCCTGGGCAAGATGGGCGGCGCGATGGTTTTACGTTTAAAACAGGCCGGTCACGAAGTCATCGCAATTGATCGCGAACCTGGCGCGCTGGCGGAGGCGCAAAATCAAGGCATTAATGTCGCGTCCAGTATCGAAGAGGCTATCGCGCTATTGCCCGCGCCGCGCACGCTGTGGGTAATGACGCCGCCCGGGCAAGCCACTGAAAACGTCATGCTCTCCCTGCAGTCACTACTCAGTGCCGGTGATACCGTCATTGACGGCGGTAACTCCGATTTTCGCGATACGGTTCGCCGGGCAAAAAACCTAAATGAACAAGGTATTACGCTGGTAGACGCCGGAGTAAGTGGTGGTACACAGGGCGCACGCGAAGGTTGTGGTCTGCTGGTTGGCGCCACGCCTGAAGTATTTGAGCGCTTAACGCCTTTGTTTACCGCGCTGGCCGCGCCTAATGCCTGGGCTCGGGTGGGCAATAGCGCCGCCGGTCACTTTACCAAAGCGGTACATAACGGTGTCGAATACGCGTTGATGCAAGCCTACGGTGAAGGCTATGAACTATTGATGGCGTCGGATATTGAGGTCGACGTGCTAGCAACGCTGGAAGCCTGGCAGAACGGCTGCTCAATTCGCTCCCATCTGTTGGAGAAACTGGTGGAAGCGTTAAAACCCGATGCCACGCTAACCGGTATTAAAGGTTACGCCGCCGATTCAGGCATGGGCCGCTGGACAGTAGAAGAAGCCATCCGGCTACGTGTCCCTACGCCTGCGATTAGCGCCGCGCTACAAGCCCGTTTCAGCTCACAACAAGAAGACTCGCCAACCCTGAAAAGCATCGCCGCCCTGCGCGGTGTGATTGGCGGACACGCCGTGAAACGCAGCGGAGGGCAGTAAAATGACCGCGTTAAATGTTAAACCGCAATTAACCCGCGTAGTGGAGGAATTATCGGCCATGGCCGAGGCGTTGGATGCCACCCAATTGGCAACGCTGGCGGAAAATATTGACCGCGCGCCCCGGCTGTTCTTTAGCGGACAGGGGCGTTCGGGGCTGATGATTAAAGCTATCACCATCCGCCTGATGCATATCGGATTACAGGTCTACGTTGCCGGTGAGAGCAATACGCCAGCGATTGGTCACGGCGATCTCCTGGTTGCGGTCTCCTCTTCCGCCAAAACGCAAACCACGCTGTCCCATATTCGGGCAGCGCGCCAGGCCGGTGCCAAAGTGGCGTTAATCAGCGCCAAACCGGCGCCTGAAGTGGAGACCGATATCGCGCTTTATCTTCCGGCACGCGTTAGCGTCATGACCGATCAGCATGCCGGTTCGTTATTTGAACAAACTCTTTTGATTATCGGCGATGCAATCGCCCGCTTAATTCAACAACGGCGCGGTGAGACTGACGCCAATCTGGATAAACGCCACGCGAATTTGCAGTAACTTTTTTTACCCTACAGCCGAACGCGCCAGCGTTCGGTCATCATTACTTCAATAATAAAATACCAGAGGAAGTTATGAACCAGACACTCTCGCACAATATGTCAGGTGACGATGTTCACAGCATTGAACACTCGACGATTAAAAAAATGCGCTGGAAACTTATTCCCTTTCTATTAATTTTGTATGCCATCGCCTATTTAGATCGTACCAATATTAGCTATGCCGCATTACAAATGAATAGCGAGTTAGGTATTGCCCCCGGTCAATTTGGCATGATCGCCAGTATCTTCTTTATTGGTTATTTTATTTTTGAAGTGCCCAGCAATATCGCACTGCATCGCTTCGGCGCACGTAAATGGATTGCCCGCATCCTGATTACATGGGGCGCGGTAGCGGTGGCAACGGCTTTTGTCACCAGCATTACGCATATCTATATTTTACGTTTCTTATTGGGAGCGGCAGAAGCCGGGTTCTTTCCAGGCATCGCTTTTTATCTGACGTTTTGGTTCCCGCGACGCCACCGCGCAGGCGCAATGGCGACCTTTTTCCTCGCACAAATTGCCTGTAACTGCATTGGCGCGCCATTAAGCGGCTTGATCATGGATCATGTGAGCGGTTTTGGCTTTTCTGGCTGGCGTTGGATGATCTTACTGGAAGGCTTACCGGCTATCCTGTTAGGTATCGCCACGCTGTTTGTCCTGCGTGATAGCCCGCAAGATGTAGCCTGGCTGAACGCCGATGAGAAGAAGTGGATAAAAGAAGACCTGGAACAAGAAACCAAAAATTCGCCGCCCACCGAATTACGTTGGTGGAAGATTTTAGCCAATAAACATGTGTTGTATTTAGCCATTACCTATGTCTGGATCGTCATGGCGATTTACGGCATTACCTTCTGGATGCCGACGTTGATTAAAGGTTTTCAGAATCACTTTTCGAATACGGTCATCGGCTTTCTGGTGGTGATCCCCACTTTAGTGGGCGGCGTAGCGATGCTGGTTAACGGCTGGCACTCTGATAAAACCATGGAGCGTAAATGGCATGTCGTCACCGTGGTATTAATTGGCGCGTTGGGGATGTTTTTACTGGCAATGACCACGAACACTTGGCTTTCAATGCTCTGGCTGTGCCTGATCTCGGTCGCCGCGTATGGCTATATTGCGGTGTGGTGGACCATTCCAACCGCTTTCCTGACCGGCCTCTCTGCGGCGGTTGGCCTCGCGGCAATTAACTCGGTCGGCAATCTGGGCGGTTTCTTCGGCCCGTGGATTGTCGGTATGCTGGTTGACTGGACCGGTACGCCACGCGCGGGCTTATTGTTCCTTTGCGCCTCATTTTTAATTGGCGCAGTGATGCTGGCTCTATTCCGTGCCCCCACTAAAAACCAAGGCGTGTAGATGTCTGAGTCATTAACAGTACTGGCGATTGATATAGGTTCTTCCTCGCTGCGCGCGGCGCTTTTCGACCAACAAGGGCAGCAGCAAGGCCACTGCGCGCGGCGAACCTATCAGTTGGATACCGATGCCAGTGGGAAAGCGACCTTATCGCCGGAAAGCCTGTTTGACGACCTGTTTTCCGCATTGGATGAAGTGGTGGCGACAATCCCGGCAAAAATGACCATCAGCGCCGTGGGCATCAGTACCTTCTGGCATAGCCTGATCGGTATTGATGAGCATCAACATCCGACCCTGCCGGTAATAACCTGGGCTGATGGGCGCGCCGCCCATCAGGCCGCCGCGCTGAAGTATTCCGGGCTGGGACGTGATTTACATGCCATAACCGGCTGCCCGATCCACTCCAGCTTCTGGCCAGCGCGTTTGCGCTGGCTGGCTGAGCATCACGCGGAGGCTTTCCGCCAAACGCGTCAGTGGCTTTCGCTGGCCGACCTGTTATTTCTGCGACTGTTTGGTTGTTTATCAACCTCATTATCGATGGCGTCCGGCAGCGGTTTACTGGATACCAACCGCTGCGTCTGGTCACCTTTAGCGCTCTCTCTGGCGCGTATTGTACCGGAACAGTTACCAGAGATTTCCGATCAGCCACGCCAGGGGCTGCTATCCACTTGGGCGGCGCGCTGGCCGCAACTGGCGGAGGTGCCGTGGTATCCGGCATGGGGCGATGGCGCCTGTTCAAATATCGGCGCCGGTGCTCACGATCAAAATGCGCTGGTACTGATGTTAGGCACCAGCGGTTCGATGCGCCGGGTATGGGCGGCGGAAAAGATGACGCTGCCCGATCCCGGTTTATGGTGCTATCGGGTGGATGCCACACGCTTTGCCGGTGGCATGGCGATGTCTGAAGGCGGCAATACAGCCGCCTGGGCACGGCAACTGATGGCTAACGTCACGCAACCGGAAATTGATGCCCGCATTGCCAACCGTGAGCCAACCGCACACGGGCTGACGGTGCTTCCCTATTTCTTGGGCGCGCGCAGCCCGGAATGGTCGGAAGGTCGTAGCGGCGCGATCCTCGGCATTACCGCCGCCACCGCGCCGGAAGATATTTACCGCGCCGCGCTGGAAAGCGTTGGCTTACGCTTCGCCTTTCTCAAACAGCGATTAGATAGCGCATGGCCCGGCGAACGAAGAATTATCGCGACTGGTGCCGGTTTCTTACGCTCGTCGCTGTGGGCGCAGATTGTCGCCGACTGTATTGGCGAACCGTTGCAACTTTCCGATACCGAAGAGGGCTCGCTACGCGGTGCCGCTTTGCTGGTGCTGGAAAAATATCGCACTATCGATAATCTCGACTTTCCCATTACACGGGTTATCACCCCGGATTTGGCAGCGCATAATAAATACCGTGCGGCACAGGCACGACAGGCGGATTACGATAGCGTGATGATTGCCACCTTAAAACGGCGGCTGGAGGAGTTGGGCGATTAAAGGCGTTTTAGGTATTAATTCTACGCTTGCTGGCCTGCGTATCGGCTTTTTGCGCGAAGGAGGCTGCCCGCTCAAAGTGCGAATAGCCAATAACGGTATACAGAATATCGGCAATCATCAGTTGCGACATCCGGCCGGTCATTGAGTCGCTGGAGAAAACCGTGGTGCGCGCGGAGTAGTTAATGGTCAACGCACTATTTTTCGCCAGCGGCGATAACGGGTCATGGGTTAAGGCCAGCGTCTGCGCGCCCGACTGGCCCGCGTTACTTAGCGCGGCAACCACCGGCTCCGTTCTGCCGGTGTGGCTAATACCAATCGCCAAATCACCAGGTTTCAGCGCGGTCGACGAAATCATCATTAAGTCATTATCGGCGTAGGCCGCGGCGGGAAAACCCAGTTTCAGTAACTTATGGCGCAGATCGATCGCTACCGTTGAACTGCCGCCAATACCATAAATATCGATCCGTCCGGCCCCGGCAATCATTTCCGCCGCGCGCAGTAGCGCGTCAATATTAATCATCGCCCGGGTATCCTGCAGCGATTGCGTCGTGGCGGTAACTAATTTATCGCAAATTACGCTTACTTCATCGCTGACTTTAAGCTCTTCACCACTGGCTGCCGCCGGGATCAGCGCCATATCTTTCGCCAGCAGTACGCGTAGTTGCGCATAGCCGCTATACCCTCCGCTTTGCGCCAGCCGGGTGACAGTGGCGATGCTGACCTCAGCAACGCGCGCCAATTCAGAGATGGTATGGTGAATCACCGTATCGGCATGGTGCAGGATAAACGTCGCCAGTTTTTTTTCGGTCGGCGTCAGAGACGAACGTACTGCTTCCAGACGTAAACGGACCTTTTCCAGAGGAACGGTGATGTCAGCCATAAGCGTTTACCCGTAGGATAATGAGAATATTGATTTTATCCTATTTAGGAAACTATTGCGCCAAAGGCGCAAAGGGAGACGTCATTAATCGGGCAGCCAGGCCGCGTCGCCCTGATACGCTGCTGCCGCCCGACGCAGACGAAAACCGATACGTGGAAAATGTACCACCACCCGCCCGGCGATCGGATCATCACGCTCCAGCGCCACCTGATGCGTCGTGAGCGTCACCAGGCGGCCAACCACCGGATTTCGCCCATAATCATCCGGTGTCACTTCAACCACCTCTCCTGCCATTAAACCTGATGCATCGGTGGAATCAACGCCCTCCGCGGGCGCCGGGCGATGGTTACGCGCAATCGCATGCGCTTCTTGCGCCGAGATTTCGCTACGCTGCCCGTGTCCAATCGCCCCCACTCGCGCTTCCCAGGCGTTCACCTGCGGGAAACTATCCAGCATGGCGCCAAGCTGAGGGACATGCATTCGCGCGGTCCAAATCTCTACCCACGCGTGGAAATCGGCAAGCCCGACATTATCACCAAAGAAAAAGAGGCGACCATCCGCCAATTGTTGTTGCAGCAAGTCAATATGCGCCCGCAATTGAGTGGTGAGGTGCACAATATCGGCATCTAAATGCTTAACGTCGAGAAAATCACCAAAATAGGCTTCGCGGTCGCGCATCAGATCGGCGGGGAACTGATGTTTGTTGACACCAATCGCCAGACCGGAGCTGGCAATATGCAAATCCCGGTCGCTCCAGGATGACAAGGCGAGCGTCACCCCACGGCTGGCGTCTGGGAAGAGGGTCGGTTCCGGGTAACGCTTTTCAAGCTCCAGCGCAATAAGGCGAGAGTCGCAATAAATATCTGCGCCAATCTGCATTACCGGCGTTTTACGATATCCGCCGGTTAAGGCGGTGAGTTTCGGCTTTGGCATGATCAGTTCCGCCTGTACCGAGCGCCACGTCACGTCTTTCAGGCCAAAAACCAACCGCAGCTTTTCAGCAAACGGTGAAGCGTCAAAATGATGCAAAATGATTACCGACATACTCTCCTCCTGTTGCAGGCAACGCGCCATTAGATGAAACGGGCATGAATTAATAAAAGACCGCCTAAGCACTCATTTAATAAATATAAAAAAAAGCGCGTTATTCTGCGCGAATAGCACGCCAAAAGTTCTCCCAGCCAAGTTGGCTGAATTGCATGCTTTGTTGCGGCGTTTGGCGCGAAAGTTCCAGTACCATATTGGCGATGGCATCAATCAGTTCGCCGAGAAAACTTTTGGGCTGTACTCGCAGTAACCGCTGTTGAAAACCCGCCTTTACCAGCGCATCGAATTCGGGAAACAGCGCCCATGCCTGTTGGCGGGTCTGCTCAGTGAGCTTATCCCACGCGTTAAGCGCCCGCGTCGCCTTATACTGGTTGGGAAAAGTGATTCCCCAGTTGATATAACGATCCCAAAACTGATGTAGTTGCGTTTCCACGTCGCCATTCGCCACCGGCTGCAAAGCAGCCCGCAGATCGCACTTGATATGCAAATAAAGTTGGTTAAACAACACCTCTTTATTGGCAAAGTAGACAAACAGTGTTCCATCGCCCACGCCCGCGTCACGGGCGATTTTCGCCGTGGGCGCCGCCACGCCGAGTTCCGCCACCGCAGCGACCGCCGCATTCAGAATTGCAACGCGCTTTTCTTCACTTAAAGGTCTGGCCATGGTTGTTTTTTAGTTGAGTGACTAGGCGGGCATTATATAACAAAATAACCGGGCGGCGCCAGACCGCAGAGGAAACGCAACGGGAGAGAAAGAGAGTGGAGCGGAGAGCTTGCGTTTAGTGCTTCGACGTACCGTCAGGCGGGCCATCGTTAGTGAACATATGAATGACATTATCCCCATCACGCACTTCCTGACCAACCGGTTGAGTCTCTTTAGGCGTGGAGGCGCTATTTCTTACCGCACCGATGGCACGCAAGCAGGCTTTACGGCGCTCTTGATCCACTTCCACCGCCGCCATTGCCTGTAACTGCCGAAGTACCGTTGCATTGGAAATAGGCGTATCGGTGCGCATGATCGCCAAAATAGCCTCACCGAGCAGTGTGTCGGTTAATCTGTCATCTTTGTTTCTATTCATACCAGCTTCTCTGAATCAGTTTGCATCCACCTCTTATACTGTGGGCCGTGAGTGTGCGTGCGAATACTGCATTGCAGATGTTTGCGGGCCGTATTGCGGCAAACCACCGTCCCGGGAGGTCGATACGGCTAAAGAGGTTGTGCTACGCGAGCGGAGCGAACTTTAGCCGTTAAAACATGCGGGTTTATCACCCGAAAACCTAGTCTTCGCGACCAAATAACATGGCGATAAGCTCATGATAATGCTTTTCCATTTCCTCATCTGCCGCTTGTTCAAGGCGTACCAATAGCTTTGAGCAAATGGTCTTGCGATTCACGCTTTTACCGGCACGCAGAATCTCCATTACGACCTGTCCCAGCGTATCTTCTTTGCCGGGAACGCCGTTTTCCGCCTGACTGAAATACAGCGCAATCTCGCGCTCTGTTTTAGGATTAAAATTACCCTGCCGCATGATCAGGTCCTCAAAATGAATAAAAAACGCACAGGTTAAGTTATACAACCAAGCCAGCTTTGTACAGGATTCTGTTCAGGTCGTGAAAGACATTTTTGACAAAAAATGCTACCTCAATGTAAACAATGTGTTACATCGAGCCCTCGCGTACCCACGCCGCCGCAACGTCACGCAGAACACACGAGTGAGTTATACATAGGGCTTATTGCTTTTTATCAGGCTGTATAACATTTTATTTCTCAGCAAATAGCCATAAAGTTTGTTGAAGTTATTGAAGCCGAATTTTTTGACGATATTGTTGCGGTGTGAATACACTGCTTTCTCACTACATTGATAAATCTCAGCAATACGGTGTACCGACAGCCCTTTCATTGAAAGATACAGAACATATTTTTCCCGTGGCGTAAGCTGAACATCGTTAAAGTCCGAAAGCGCGACCGTATCGACAGAATGTAGGATGGCATCATAAATTCGGCTGATCTCTCCTTTAAAAATCCCCATCTCTTGATGTGCATCAATTAAAAAACGCCGTGCTCGCCCGGAAGGCGTAGTGCTCCCTGTCGATAAATTTATCAGTACCGGATACATCTGTGCGTAAATAGCGTTGTAAATGTGCGCCCAAAGATCAATAAAATGCCGGGGAAACCGACTATCAATAAAGAAAATCAGACGCCCATTAGCTCCAGACGCAGGCGATACCAATGGATCATCATCCACCTTTATCAGAGAGAGAGACTGCGCGATATTATCCAGGCCACTGTGTAAGTAAAGGTCCTTCGACAGAAGGATATAACTACATCCTTGCATTCTACCTTCCCTATTAATATTCACCGTAATAGAAACACGCCTACTCACTGTTTCCTAACATTTCTTACCCTGTCAGTTATACTAAAAAACCACCTGACCAACACGAAAAAAAACCGTTACGAAAGGAAAAGTAATAACTTTGAGAGAAGATGAACCAGAAATCAGGCACCTAAAAAGCCCCTCTCTATTGAACCGCTAAGAAAATTCCCACACACCAGCCTAAAATGCTACTCAGCATGGCAATTAAGCAAGGTAAGATAATAGCGAGAAGGAGGCGATGCGTCTTTCCGATACGCGAAGTGGGCTTTAATTTTTATCCCCGACCAACTTCTCCATAAAACAACAGAAGCACAACAAATCATTAACCAAAAAATTATCATATCAAACAAGCCTAAAAATTTATTTATGCAGTCAGCGTAATTATCTGCTGCGGTTCAACATCTTCTCCCGACAGTAATGATAAAAGAAAAGAATCATCCGATCTTTTTTAATCTTATTATTTTTCATATAACCTCATCTGGCGACACAGCCTTATCACTACCCACTATTTTTTTAAATTAATCTTACTTATAACTTACCCCAAATACAACTATATGAAATAGCTAAAAATTTATCAGATCATAATTTTAACCCTCTGTTTTTAAAAACATAAGAGTAGATAAATTGCAAAAAATAGCGATCAAACCACCCCGTTCATCCATCACATAACCTTCACTATTGAGAGAAAAAATGATGAAAATTAAAGCACCTAAGATTTATCAATGATTTGATTGTTTGTAATGCCCAGGTATAATGCGGAGAAATTACGTTGATTTTTAACCACCGCAATTTGTTATACGATATGAATAAATCATAAATAACAAAACCGGAGTTCATTCATGGATGTTAAAGAGAGATTTATATTTACTCTCGACAAGGGAGTTGTATTCTTCCCTGAAAAGCGTTGCTTAGTTGCCCGGGATAGCACAACGGTGGAGTTATCAGAAAACAGTTATCGTTTTCTCCTTTTATTATTAAAGGGGGAGACAGACAAGCAGAGTCTGATTAATCAAGTTTGGGCCGAACAAAGAGGTTCGGTCAGTGAAAGTAGTTACTATGGACAACTGTATCTATTAAGAAGAGCTTTTAACCAAGTAGGGTTGCCACACTCGTTGATTAAAACCATACCCCGTAAGGGCGTTAAATATATTGGGCAGGCAACCCAAAGCCCGTATCACGAAATGGTTGAGCCAGAGGAAGAGTGCACCACATTGCCTGTTCCACCCGAAATGGCGATCGTCGAGAAAATGGCGCCGCCGCCCTCAGAAGCGGCGCCAAAGGATGAGGGTTCATCACCGTTGCCTAAAACGGTGTTAAAAGAGTGGTACCACTCAAATAGTTGGAACATTTTTGTTTCCGCCTTATCTGTTTTGGCGGTGTGCTGGCTTACCACGTTAATTTTAGCCGTTTTATTCTTTTGGAAAGGCTAAGTAAGAGAATAAAACACCTAATAACAACTTTTGAGAATTTCATTAAGGACTTATAGCAATCATGTCGTGTTAGATAAGCGGGTCGCATCGGTAATGCTGATTTAATTTCCCCGTTATGGAAAACGATAAAGTACGCAACTGATGTTCGATACACCATCTATTTAATACTAATTGCCCGGTAAGCGAACCTCGGGAACATGATAAGGTAATACTATGAACAACTTTTTAATCAAATACTATGCCATTGCTCAAACCAATGTTGAGCATTTCATGAAAAACCAACGCGGCGTGACAGCGATTGAATATGCGCTGATCGGCGTGGCAATGGCAACATTACTGGCATTAATTTTTGGCGACCAAAACAGCGGATTCCTTGGCGCGATCGCAACGGCATTCCAGAAAATCGAAGACGCGATTACCAGCGTAACCTTCAGCAAATAAATCAGCCTATTTCGCCACCGTGGCTTATCACCGCCACGGTGGTCAAGATGCACATAAACAGAACACTACCTTTACAGAGCTTACAGGGAAATAACATGGCGTGGCTGATAACAGCGAACTATATCGTGGTTGTTTTACTGTTACTGGTCATCTCTGTGCAGGATATTACCTCACGCTTAATTAGCAACCAGCTGGTGATCATCGTAGGAATCGCCTGCTGTTCGTTAGCTTTGTTAACCGGCCATACGCCCAATCTACTTCTTTTTGCTGCCGTGTTGGTTCCCGGCTTTTTCCTCTGCATCGGCAATATCATCGGTGGCGGTGACGTCAAGCTGATGTCAATGCTGGCGCTGCTGTTTACCCCGTCTCTTTTCTCTCATTTCTTAATCCTTACGGCATTATGTGGCGGCGTTATTGCAGTAGTGGGTTTGATATTTTTTTATAAAAAAACCAGGCAACACGGCATTCCTTATGGTGTAGCCATTTCACTGGCCTTCATTTTTTCTTATTCCACCAATTAAACCATCTTCTGTAGAAAGGAATCGTTGATGAATCACAGAGTGCTTTTTTTTCTCTCAATTATGGCAATCGGCGTGGGTGTCGCCGGTATTTTTTTGCAACAACAAAAAAATAGCCAGATTGAGCATAAAGAAGAAGTAAAACATGAGGATGCTCCTCATTCGATTTTAGTCGCAAAAGCCACGCGCGATCTGCGCTCGGGCGACATATTAGCGCCCCAAGATTATGAGGTTACCTCCTTAAAATCATCATCAACTGTTACCGACCCTCGCGATATCTCAAGTGCTCCTGGTGGAAATATTCGCGGCTATTTGGTGACCAATAACACCCAAAAAGGCAGTGAGCTTACTCTGTCAATGCTGTTGTCACCAAGCCATCCGGACTACGCAAGACGCAGTTTAGGCGTTAATGAAATGCCTTATTCTTTCCCAATTACTTCTACAGATAATTATTTACTCTCGTCAACCAAGGCCGGAGATAAGTTAGCGCTCTACATCAGAATAAGAGAGGTTGAAAAAGGGAAAACAGAAATGGTGGGGCTGGCCGATGAAGGCGCCTCCTCTCTCTCCAGCTCGCACACGCCGAAGTACGTCGTGAGCCGCATCTTTGAGCAGGTCACCGTGCTGGATAGCAAGCGTTTCGAAACGGCTAAAGAGAGTGAGTCTCGCTACGCCCAGGAAAACAAACCTATCGGCATGATCGTGTTACGTCTAAACCAGAAACAACTGGCGATATTAAGAACCATTGAGAAATCAGGCCAACTGTTTCTGCTGCCCGACAGTACCGCCCGGCAAGGCGTTAAACGCATTGGTATGGATGATGTTCTTCCTCAATTACGTTCAGTCAAAGAACTACGAGGGAAAAAGTGACTTTTCAACACTTAACACAGGGAAAGAAAATGGATAAGGCATTTTACCGCGCGCTGATCGGTATGCTTTTGAGTCTGATAACGTTTTATGTGGCGGCGGCGGAAACTTACCTGATGCCGGGGGATTCTCAGGTCATTCAGGTTAAAGAAAATATCGATACGGTATTTATCTCCTCGCCGGATGTTGCCGACTATGAGCTGATTGGCGATAAAAGTCTGGTCGCCTATGCCAGAGAGGAAGGTCGGGCCGACCTGATCGCGTTTGATAAGAACGGCGACCAGGTATTAAAAACCACCTTAGTGGTGGATGCGGTTTTAAGTAGCGTGCACAAACGGGTTAACCAGGAGTTTCCGGATAGTAGCGTGAATATCCAGAAAATGGGTAAGACCTACATTATTTCCGGCACCGCGCCGACTGAAGAAGCCAAAAACCGTATTTATCAAATCGTCGGTGAAGGCATTGGCGCGAAAAGCGTGGTGAACCAAAAGAAAGTGAAGGACAGCGCCACCGATAATAGCGGCAATGATTCCGACAACAATAGCCCGTGGCTGGATGAAGTCGTCTATCAAGGCGTGATTAATAAGCTAGAGCTACCAATAACCAACCAGGTAAACGTCAAACTTTCGGTGGTGGAAGTTAGCCGCGAGTTTATTGACAACGTTGGATTGGATTGGGGCACCGCAGCGGCAGGCAGTGCCATTACGCCCGGTACCTTTCATTTTATTCGTTTTAACGCTGATACATTGAGCAGCATGGTACATGCCATTAGCAATGACTCTGTCGCGCGCGTGCTGGCTGAACCTAACCTATCAGTTCTTTCCGGTGAAACGGCCGAATTTTTGGTCGGCGGCGAAGTCCCGATCGTGACCTCCTCGCAAAATGGTACCAATCTGACCTATAAAGAGTTCGGCATTAAGTTGAACATCGGCGCCAAAGTCAGCAGTAGTAAACAAATTCGCTTATTGTTAGGTGAAGAGGTCAGCAACATTGATGACACCTTCTCCGATCGTGCCGGGAATAGTTTCCCTGCCCTGCAAACCCGTCGCGCACGTACTACGGTCGAGCTGGCTGACGGCGAGAGTTTCTTACTTGGCGGCTTAATCAGTAACCGTGAGCGCGAAGCATTAAGAAAAGTGCCGTTTATCGGCGACGTGCCGATTCTCGGCGCCCTATTCCGTAACGCCTCCACACAGCGTAATCGCACTGAACTGGTGGTGGTTGCCACCGTTAACCTGGTCAAACCGATCGCCTCACGCGATGTGGTTCTGCCGGACTTTAAACGAACTTCTACCGTTGCCCGCTTTTTTAACTTTGACGGCATTAATGAACGTCGCGATCGGACTCGCGCGCAAGAATTTATCGAACAGGGAGGCTTTATCAAATGAATCTGACGGGCGTAAAACTGATTATTTTCATGGTGTTGATGATCCCCGGTTCGCTACTGGCCTCGCACGATAACTACGCCATTGAACCGCAAACCGGCGTCATGCAATTCACTCTCGCCACGCCAGATACCATTAGCCGTGAAGTGGTCACCGGCAAAATATTGGCGCAGGTCTCAAACGATTTTAATGGCGAGATCGAACTGATTTGGACCAATGAGCGCTTTGCCAATAGTGTTCAACTCCTGCGTAGCGCACTCATTTCCCACGGCGTCGCGCCTTACCGTATCAAACTGACGCACGATATTGGCGGTTATCGCGAACAGGGCAGCGATGGCATACAGATTGTGGTTCAGCAATTTAAGCAACGGCTACCCGAATGTAGTGATAAAGGACAAAGCTACCGTTTGGATATTCATGACGATTTAGGCTGCGCGGTAAATAACATCCGTAGCCGGGCATTAGTCAACCCATATCAATACCGTTTTTAGGGAAGAAACATGTTGCTATTCCAACAAAAAGATCGCGCCAGCACTGAGACCAGCGTACGAAAATTTTACGTTTTTTCGGCACGAACGGCAGTCAATGAGCAACTTTGCCAGCAGTTTCGCCTGGCCGGTTTCAATGCCGTCGAAGGTATCGAACAGGATATTACACAATTATCTCATTTTACGATTCCTGATAATGCCAGCGGGGTGGTGGTCGATATCGGCAGTAGCACGGAAGTGATGGAGATGGTGAATACGCTGCAAATGCAGGTGCCGCGTAAAGTATGGTGCTGTGTGGTGGGAGAGAGCGACTCAATCACGCTGGCACAAACCTTCGCACACAATAACGTGGGGTATTTCAATCTCCACATGCAGCAAGATCTGATGGTTCAGGCGGCACTCGGTGGTATTGAACTACGTAATAATCGCTCTGCGGTGAACATCAGCGTGCTTGGCTGCAAAGGCGGCGTTGGCTGCACCACTATTGCCTGGCAGTTGGCCGGCGAAATTACGCGCCTGAAACAACTCCCGACCTTGTTTATTCAGGGCGGTTGTGGCTCACGCGATCTTGATTTATATGCTGGTAAAAAACTGTCGCAGGAAATCACCTCACTGCAAAAAAACCTCGACATTATGAGCAGCGCTGGCGGCGCCTGGCCTGAATTACCGTCAGACATCGCTCAACACTATAATTTCGTGGTCTTTGAACAATCGATCACCACCGCAGATAAAGAACTGATGCGTCAGCTTGCGGAAAAATCACGTTGTCTGGTGCTGGTGATTGAGCGTTCACTGGCTTCCGTTCGCGTCGCGCGCGGCATGATCGAAAATATTGAACTGCTGCGCCGTAGCAGCCATACGCCACGGCGATTATTTGTCTGCCTCAACGATACGCGACCGGTCGCTTTAGATGCCCTGAGTCTGATGGATATTAAAACCTTATTGGGCCATCCCATCGATATCGCCTTTACCTACAACCGTCGTCAGTCACCCCCTAAACAGGCGAAAAAGCGGCTGATTCACTCTCCGCTCGACCGGCTAACCAGCGCAGTATTGGGCGGTGAATCGGCGCGTAAAAAAAGCCGAATTAATCGCCTCTTTTCGCATCTGCGCCGGGGTAACTAATGGATATCGCCATTGAATTACAGGAAAGCCTGCGTGACGCAGTATTGAAAAATATTGAGATTCATAAGATCGAGCATTTAACGACCGATCGCACTTTGCTGATCGCTGAGATGAATCGTCTGCTGGAGCGCGTAACCGACCGGCAAAATATTTATCTGGCAGCGCAGGCCCAATGGCAAATGGCAGAGTTAATGGCCGATGAAATTATCGGCTTCGGCCCGCTACGCGCCCTGCTGGAGGATGATACGGTCAGCGATATTTTAGTTAATGGGCCAGAGCATATTTTTATCGAACGTTTCGGTAAGCTTGAGCTCACCCAGTGTCGGTTCATCAACAATAACCAGTTAACCGATATCGCGAAACGTTTGGTACAGCGTGTGGGAAGACGGCTGGATGAAGGAAGCCCGCTGGTTGATGCCCGTCTGCCGGACGGTAGCCGTTTGAATGTCGCCATCCCGCCAATTGCGTTGGACGGTACCTCTATCTCCATCCGTAAATTCGGTAAACATAACTTACAGCTTACTCATCTGATCGAGGCTGGCGCACTGACACCGCAAATCGCCAATTTTCTGGCGATTGCCGCACGCTGCCGCATCAATATTTTGATTTCAGGCGGAACCGGCTCGGGTAAAACCACCCTGCTTAACGCCCTCTCAAAATATATTGATGAGAATGAACGCATTATCACGATGGAAGATGCTGCCGAGTTACGTCTGATGCAACCTCATGTTTTGCGGATGGAAACCCGACTCGCCGGGGTGGAAAACACCGGGCAAATCACCATGCGTGCCCTATTAATCAACTCATTACGTATGCGACCGGATCGTATTATTGTCGGCGAATGCCGTAGCGAAGAGGCCTTCGAAATGCTGCAAGCCATGAATACCGGGCATGACGGTTCCATGTCGACCCTGCACGCCAATAATCCGCGTGATGCGGTCTCCCGCCTTGAAAACATGGTCATGATGGCGGGGATGAATATTCCCATCGAATCCATCCGCCGTAATATCGCTTCGGCTATCAACCTCATTATTCAGGTGTCGAGATTAAATGATGGTTCGCGAAAAATAATGAATATTAGTGAGATCATGGGAATAGAAGGCGATCGTATTATTTTACAGGACATCTTTTCTTTCCAGAGCCAAAACGATCGGGACGAGAACGGGAAAATAAAAGGCCGTTTTCTTTGCGAGGGGTTATTGATGCGTTCCACCGTGATGCGCAACGCCACTCTGTTTGGTCTGGAAACCGAACTCAAACAGATTTTTAATATGGAGTAAGGTATGGCGTATCTTATTCTGCTCGCAGGCGTGGTGTTGTTGGGCATCAATATTGTTAGCTGGAAGCGTCTAACCCGCTCCATCACCCAAGATGCGCATCGTGCGGCAACCCCTAACATCCCACGCGAGTACCTGCGCGCAATAGTACAAGAGTGGCGTACCTATGCGCTAGGCGATGGCAGTTGGCGTGGACGACGCGGCTTAATCATCGCGTTGCTGACGTTATTGGCGATGTTGTTCATTAATGCCTGGTGGCTCAAGTTCACGTTAGGGTTCTTTTTACCCACCATGCTGGTCATCCTCTTCGTGGCTCAAATTCGTATTGGTCGCAGCCTGCACCATAAAGCATTTGAAGCCACCTTCCCTGAGGTGTTGTCGGTCGTGGGCTCGGCGGTATCGGCTGGCAATAGTATCCATCAGGCTCTACATCGCTGCGGCGAGGACGTTGCCGGTGAGTTGGGCGAGACATTTAACCGCATTGATCGGCGGCTCAACCTTGGCGAAGAGCCAGACCGCGTGTTTCTTGATGCCTGGCGCCGCTATCCTTACCGCGAATTCTATTTCTTTGTGATGGTGATACAAATCAGCATTCAGCGCGGAGGGCAATTACGCACGCTGATTAACCGTCTGGCTCGCATTATTAATAACAGTAAGAAAATGGCTAAACGTAAAAAGGCCATGACCTCCGAGGCCAGGACCTCGGCTAAAATCGTGGCCGCAATGCCGATACTGTTTTTATTTGGTATGAAATACCTTAACCCGGAGAATTTTGACTTTGTTATTCACGACCCGGTCGGGCGGCTTATTCTATATTACGTTATAGGGAGCGAAATTATTGGCATGCTAATAATTTGGCTTCTGTTGAAAAGGGCGACCTAATGAATCTGGTTTATCTTATTCTGTTGGCTTTAGGGATCTATACCATTGCCATTAGTGTATTGCAGCAGCAAAAGGTTCTACGGCAAAAAAAGATCCTTGAACCCCTGAATCATCAATCCGGTAAAAAAGTGGTAGCCACCATCGATTACCACACGCTGATTATAAAAAATAGCCGTTGGCTAAGCCTGCTCGACCGGCTGGATAAACAGTTGCCGCTTAAGTTGCAAATCTTTTGCGGCGTGGCGGGCGTGATTGTCTTAATCAATCTCTTGGGTCTGCTGAGCTTGTCGATGCAAGGGCTGGGCATGCTATTGATGCTGGGCATGGTGCTGGTGATTGTATTACCGGGGATATTGCTGAAACCGTCGATCAAGGGCCGGGTTAAATTGATGATGGATGCACTGCCCTACCTGGTGGACTTGGTGGCGGTGTGCGTTCAGTCGGGTATGACGGTGGAGAGCGCCCTGAAATTTGTTAGCGAACGCTTTCAGCACTTGGATAAGAACCTTGCCAGTTTAATGGCGGTATTAGTGAAGCGAGCAGAAGTCAGCGGCATGGAAGAAGCGCTCTCGGAGTTATATCACTCAATGGAGATGACCGAAATCCGTATGTTCACCGCCACCCTACAGCAAAGCGTCCATTATGGCACCTCGCTGTATGAGCATTTAATTGAGCTTTCGCAGGATATTCGTGAATTACAACTATTAATCACCGAAGAAAAGGTGGGCAGCCTATCGGCCAAGATGAGTGTGCCACTAATTATTTTCATTATGTTTCCCATCACCATATTAATCGTAGCACCAGGTATTCTAAGGATAGTGAAGAATGGCATGTTTTAAACAAACGGCGGTGTTTCTGGTTTGTCTACTGACGCTCGGTGGTTGTGTCGCTCCGCAACCCAAAACCAGCGCGGATTTAAATACCCAGGAAGATATTTTACTGAAGTCGAAAAATTATACCGGGTTAATTAATTTGTATCGGGGATGGTTAAAAGATAAAGATGAACCCGGTATCCGACTGAAACTTTCCCGCTATTACTACCAGGCGGGTGATTACAAGTCATCGCTCTATTATTTGCAGCCGTTATCGACCAAAGCCGATCTGAATGTTTACACCCTGCAAGCACAAAATATGATTGCGCTGGGCGACTATAGCCAGGCAATACGGGTTACTGACCGTATGTTGCAACACGATTCGCAAAATGCGGAAGCCTGGAACCTACGCGGTATCGCCCTTGCCCTTTCCGGTAAATTGCAGGAAGGAGGGCAAGCCATTCAAAAATCACGCGATCTGTTTATTGCCGATGATGTCGCGATTAATAACCTCGCGATGGTCGCACTGCTAGACCGGCGTTACCAGGATGCCGTTAGCCTATTGCTACCGCAGTATTTACGCGGACGCCGCCAGCCGCGCCTGTTGCATAACCTGGTGCTGGCGCTGGTGAAGGTCGGCGATACGCGTTATGCGCGCGATATTATTCAAAGCGAGAGTTTGTCTGACTACCCGAACGAACTGATTGATGCACTGGAGCGAACCGGGCCACTACAAAAAGGAGTCGCCTGATGCGCGGGCTGGGTCGTTTTTACCGTGAACAGCGTGGGGTAGCCACGATTGAGTTTGCGCTCACCGTGGTGCTGTTTCTGTTTATGGTGCTGTTTATCGCCGAAATGTCACGTATGGCATATGTCTCTTCGGTGATCGATTTAGCCATTTCAGAAGCGGCTAAAGAGGGGAAAAACGCACCGGAGGAAAATGGCGGATACCAACGGCGTTTTCGCAATACCTTAACCGAGCAAGGCGGATCGCTGTGGTTTTTCCTCACCAATGAAGATGCGGTCGAGATGTCGATCCATTACGCCAACTCCGTCACAGAAATGGCTGACACCGGCGGAACCGAAGGCCAAGCCCACACCCGTGGTAATGCCCTGGCACGTTACCACTTGCTGTATCACTACCATCCGATGTTTTTCCCCTTCCCCACCAATTGGGCAAGCTCGTTATTTAATCGTGAGGTGATTTTTGTTCAGGAATATGAACGTTCACAGTTTATGGACTGACCGGCGTGGTTCGGTCGCGGTGGAATTCTCCATCATTTCCGTGGTGCTGGTGATTTTTATGTTTTTCCTTGCGGATTTAGTGCTGCGGCAAGCCACGGTAGGCAAGCTGGATCGGCTCTCCTACTCTATTGCCGGCGTGCTGCGCGAACGTATTCAGCTTTACGATAGCCGGGAGGAGTTGAATAGCGATGACGTGACCAAAATCTATCATCTGGCGCAACGTATGGTGCGGGATATGAACCCAACGGCAGACGTTGATGCGCTGAAAATCCGCGTCCAGTCGCTATTTTTTGCCCCACGCGTCGATCTCACGGATAACCAAAAACATCTTATCCCGCAGAAAGAGTGGCTTTTTCATATTCAGGGTAACGAGTGTTATCCGCCCAAACCAATCGAGCAGTTAAAAGAGCTGGCGCCGCGTGGCAGCTATGGTCGCTGGGTGCCGCTTTACCAAGTCACGCTGTGTTTACCGACCGAGAGTTGGTACACCCGCCTGACTTCCGGGAAAGGCAAACAGCCATTACTGTCCTCCTCTTCTGTCGTGATGTTGCGCTAATCCGATGAAAATATTGATATTGATTATGACCGTGCTCTTTGCGCCGCGACCTCTTTTGGCAGCGACGCAGGCGACGCTGTTTATCGATTCAGCCGAACCGCAACAGGCCGCGTTGGCGGCAGAAATTAACCAAGCGTTGTTTTACAGCCCAACGTTGCGCGCAGCGCTAACAGTGACGGTGTTTGATATTAATCCCAACGCCCATCCCTTTAACGGGGAAGTGATTTACCACATCGATAGCGACGGAAAAGCGGTAGCGCAGTACCGTCCGGGGCGGCTGCCCTATCTGTTTTGTCAGGCGGACGGAAAAACAAGGACACACTTTACGGTGAGTAATAAGGATCAACTATGTTTATGCATCAACCTTGGCTAGCGCTGGTGCGGCGTTTCCTCGCCGATAGCCGCGGCGCTTTCGCCATCAGCCTGGCGCTTTTGGGGGCGTTTTTATTAAGCATGGCGGCGCTTGGTCTCGAAGGGTCGCGCTATGTGATGGAACAAGCTCGCCTGTCGGATGCCATGGAGCAGGCGGCGTTAGCGTTAACCGCCGAAGATAATGGTGAAGGCGCGGAGCGCAACTATGCGCTCTCCAGCGATTGGCTGGCTGCCTACATGAATCATGCCGAGAAGGTGGAGAGGCCGGTGATTCGGGTGCTGCATGGCGTCGCCAACAGCGCACACCATTTAGCTTGGGTTGAGTATCGGTTGAGTAGCCATGTTCTACAAAGTTCTTGGTTCTCCTCAGCTTTTTTCCCCTCCTTTAATAAACAGGTCAACGTGGGTAATAACGGGGCGGCGCGTAAATTTCGCTCGAATATAGACGTTGCGTTTGTGGTCGACTTTTCGGGTTCGATGCGCCAATCAATTGATAAGGAGATTGGTAATAAATCCAAACCGTGGAAAATGGATGTTGCTAAACAGATCACCGTGAAACTGGCACGGCAACTCGCCGAGTATGATATTGACAATAAAGTCGCCTTTATTCCTTTTGGTTGGGGAACGCGTAAAGGGAATGTCTGCGCGCCGCAATTTGTTCTCAACGCGCCGATTCCGCCGGAGTTATTCAGTAAAAATGATGCCGGCACTATCGCAAAACTTTATGACTATATTGACTATCCGGCCACCATTAATGCCATTCCTCACCAAGTGAATGATATTCGCATTAATATTAATCAGGTTGATGAACTCCTGTGCCTATCATTTCATAGCCCGGAATCGATAGAAGAGGGTTTAACCATGACGCAGGCTGAAACCATTCCCCTCACCGCCGATCCGGAACAACTTAATAAAGCCATCATTAATATGTCGGCCAGCGATCGTACGCTGGTAAGTTCCGGGATGTTAGAAGGCACCCAAGTGTTAGCCAAAGGTTCGGCGTCGCGTAAGGTACTGGTCATTGTTTCTGATGGACAAGACTGGCCGATGCAGAATGAAGGCATTACGCAACGATTACTGGATAATGGCCTGTGTGAAAAAATCAGAAGTGTATTAACCACGCCACATGCGGTTGGCAAAATTGCTTTTATCGCGCTCAAATATAATCCCACCTCTGACTGGGAAAAATGCGTCGGCTCAAACAACTTTTATACTGCGCAAAACTTTCAGGAATTTGAAGATGCAATGACCCGCGCGGTCTATGAAGAGGTTGGGCACAATACGCTTAAGGATTAATGATCTTTCATTACCCTTATCAAGGGTAATATGAATAACTAATCAGAATTAATAAGGGCCCAAATAAGGATTCACGGCGTGGCACGCGCTACTCTTTTTCGCGCCGTTACTCTCCAGGCCATACGCGGTTACCGTGGGCCTGCGTGTATATCCGTATGACATCGGAGAGTAATTGCATCGCTACCGTTTAAAGGATGTTTCTCTTTATACGGCATGCATGGAAATTAACGTGTTTATCATAGGATTGATATTGAATGAAAACTAAAGTAGCTCTTTCTGTTCTGGCTGGTCTGGCCTTTTCTGCCTCTGCTCTGGCTGATACGCCGGCAAGCTATGACACTAAATTCAACGTTAGCGCTAACGTACCGGACAGCGCTCACATCACCGATCCAAGCGGCAAACCAATCACCGATCTGGATGTAGTATTAACCCCGGCAGCCTCCGGTTTTATGGAAGCCACTACGCCAGTGCTGAAGCTGTGGAACAACGATGTGAGCAAACTGGAAGTGACGCTGATCATGGATGACAGCCAGGCAGCTACCGGTAGCAACTTCACCCTGTACAGCACGCAGGGCGGTGCGCTGAACGACATGACCTACAAAATCAATGCCATCACTTCAGCAGGCAGCAAGCAATTTGCCGCCTCTGGCGCGACCCAGGACTATACCTTGGTGGCTAACGGCACCCACGGCGAACTGCCAATCACCTTTAACTTCGTTTCCGACAAGCAATATACCGACCTTGGCCAGGGTAACTACACCGGCGTGGTCTATGCCAACGTTAACGCTAAAGCATAATTCCTCTAATTAAAGTCCAGGGCCAGTATTCATCACTGGCCCTGTTTGGACCCTCATGATGAAATCTAAATGCGTTCTTCTTGCTCTGCTAACGTTAATGCTGCCCGGGAGCGGCAGCGCACAAACGTCTGGTAGCTCGGTCAGCCTGGATGTCGGCGCTGAATCTGTTGCGCGTGTGGTGGTGTATTACCATGACGTACCCGTAACGGGTAATAATATTAATTTCCCACTACCGATTAACGGCCTTTCACAACATTTTGAACGCGTCTCCGATTTTTTCTATGTCGTGGGCAATGTTGAGCAGGCGGATGTGGTCTTTTCCGATAGCAGCTTTGTGTTGTATTCAACCAGTGGCGCAAATCGAAAAATAAACCTTTCCGGTGAGTTTATTTTTCAGAACAGCCCTTCAAGCGCGCTTAAACCTCTACACGTTCCGGTACTAAAAAATATTAGTGAGGCCACGGTAGCTACAGGATTTAAGGTGCACTTTACGTCGGAATTTTTAGCCGGTAATTACACCCAAGATACCTATGCCAACTCTTTTACGCTGTTAGTTAAACCTATTCCTTAAATAAAAAGCAGGGACGCATGAACAGTAAATTTGCCTTTAGCGCCATTTGCTTAGGATGTGCTATTTCTATGGAGCCTTCATCAGTGGGAGCTTCAGGCGTTGCCTTACCTCCCGGGTTCGAAGATATTTTTAGCGCACGTCAAAATGGTATATTTGATATTGTCTATGGTGAAGCGTCTATCGGCTCGCTGAGTATTGAGTATGACCGTACCAGCGTGTCGCTAAGCTCGCCGCAAACCGTGGTGGAGCAGATAACCGCCGTCGATATGCCCGCGCTCACGCTCAGTAATGCGCAATTGCTAAAAGAACTCTCCCAACCGCTCAGGCGCATTAGTAAGCAGGGATTCACTCACGATAAGATCGCCGCCTGGATTAATGAGTCCGATGCCACGCTGCATTTGATTTTCCCCGCTTCCCTATTTAAAGAACCGAATGCGGCGAATGATCGCACCTATATTCTGCATAAAAGTAAACCCGGTTTTGTGCATAGCCATAACCTTAACTTCTTGTCAGACAGCTATAACGACAGCTTTACGCTGGCCTCAAACGATACGCTTAATCTTACCGGAAATAGCTATATTCGCAGTATCTGGAGCTATTCAGACGATATTAATTTTAATCTGGAAGAGCTGGCGCTCTATTTGGAGCACGGTAACAACCGCTTTAAAGGCGGCCGCCAGCGTTTAGGCGATAACTTTACTTATAGTACGCCCTCGCTTACCTATAGCTTCTTCAACCCGGTCAGCTTTGATGGCGTTTCACTCGGCTATATGACCGATAACTATTTACGCCCCACCGAAGGGGCCTCGTCACCGGTAACGGTCTACATGCCGCAGGCCGGTACGGTAGAAGTCTACCGCAACGGACGGCTGATCGATTTACAACAGTTCCCGGCCGGGATGCAGCAGTTAAACACTAATAGCTGGCCGAGCGGCGGTTACGATGTGAAATTAGTCCTGAAATTAGCTAACGGTAGCCGGGAAGAGAAAATCCAGCCGTTCTTTAAACGCAACGGCATGTTCCGTTCCGGCGATCTGGAGTACAGCTTCCAGCTTGGTCGCTATGATCAGCGCCAGGGCCATTTGCGCTCCAAAGAGGATTACCGCTGTTTTAGCAGCGACTGCGATCCTCGTAGCCAACGCGTTGACAATAATAATCTCGCCAGCGCGACCTTAGGCTACACCACGCAGTCGGCTATCTCCCTCGGCGGCGGCGCGCTGCTGGATGATAACCATCTTTATTACAACGCCAGTATTGATATACCGGTTAACTTTTTGCTGGCCGAACGCCTCTACAGCGACACTTTACTCGGCAACGATGGCAGTTATGGTTACCAGCTTGGCGTCAGTAAGAGCTTATATAACATGGGCTTTAACCTGAGCTATCGTGATAACCGCTATAAAGGCGAGGAGCGCGATTATCGCCGTTTCGGCGTGGTTTCCGCCTATGACTTTAATTATCTCCAGTTCAGTACCAGCCTGTTTCTACCCTATAATATTGGGCTCTCCGCAATCTATAGCATGAATACCCTCTATCAGGATTACGGGCGTCAGGATAAGACCAACTATAAAACCTGGGATCTTAGCCTGAACCGTGACTTTACCTTAAACGACAACCTGAATTTACGCGTCGACCTCGGCTATCATCACGGTAAAAATGAATATATTAGTAGCCGTGATAAGAATAATGCGCGTAATGAAAACACCGATAACCGCGTATTTGCACAATTTACGCTGGGGATGCGTGAGCGCAGCTATAACCATTATCAATCATTATATTTACGCTCAAAACTGAGTGATAAGGGCGCTGACGATAATATCTATACCGCTGACTATGCGCTTGATTTAGAAAACCCGGAATTTGATCGCGGCGGGAAATACTCCGTCAATGCCAGCCTTGGCAACGGACCGGATTATCAAACCACCAGCGGTCTGGGCGCCACCGTCGATAACCGGCTGGGCTACACCTCTGTCGGCGTGAACAAATCCTACGGCAATAATAGCTACCGGCAATATTACCTGTCGCAACGCAGCGGCTTTGCGGTCGGTGATGGCGACATCGCTTACGGCAAAATGGACAATAACGCCGCGCTGATTGTTGATGCGACGGATCTGCCGAAAGATCAATACTTTGAAGTACGTAACCGTGACGCGTCTTCAGTGCTGGTTAAAGGCGGCCAGAAAACAACGCTGTCAGTCCCTGCTTACCAGAAGGTCTCTCCAACGATAGAACAAGTCTATACCGGCGATACGAACGCGTTTTATAACCTGTCCACCAAATCGACCTCCACTTGGGCGATGCCAGGGCAGGCATATAGCGTCAAAGTGAGCGCCACGAAAAACCAAACCGTGACCGGTCGCATCTATTATCAGGGCGCACCAATGGCTAATGCGCGCGTGGTCGGCGGTAACACGCTTACCGATGAGGAAGGGTTATTCGTCGGTGATTTCACTCTCGGTATTGAGAGCAAATTAACCACCCTGTCGGTGAAGAAAGACGGCAGAAACTATGTTTGCCCACTGCGTGACAGCAATATCAAGCAGACTCAGGGCGTGATGCAAATTCGTGAGGTTGAATGTGAAATTGAATAAAACCAAGTCGGCGATATTAACGCTGGGTCTGTCATTAACGCTTACTGCCCATATTGCGCAGGGCATTGAAGTGTTTCCGATTGTCAAAGAAGTAAAAAGTGAAACGCCTCGTGAAAACTACGTGACGGTTAAATCGATGTTTCAAGCCAAAGACAGCATAAAGGAAGATAAAGCTGAAACACAGCAATATGAATTCGTCACGCTGGAGTTATTTGAGGTAAAAAACCCTGGCGCCGATAAAGAGATTTTTGAAAAAGAACTCGGTAAAAAAGATCCGACATTAATGTTCTCCCCTACCCGTCTGATTATTCCCTACGGCGAGGAGAAGAAAGTCCGTCTGTTGCCTTTAAAGCCCGTCAGTCGTGAAAAGGTGTATCGCTTACGCATCCGTCCAAGCTACCCCGAACAGGCGCTGGAGAAAGATAAGATCCGTTTTGCTATCGGCTATGACGTTTTGCTGCGTTACCTGCCGGAAGGGAAACGGACGCAAGGCATTGAGCTACGTTGCCAAAACAATCAATGGACAATAACCGCCACCGGCACCGTGCGTAGCGAAATGCGTAACCTGGTTATCGACGGACGTAAAAATAAAATGCTGTTCAACGTTTATCCCGATTTCCCGCGCACCCTGACGGTAAACCGCCAGTTGGCTTTTGAAATGGATAAAAAAACCTACGTCTACGATCAATGCCAATTAAAGGAGTAATGCATGAAACGTACTGTGCTACTGGCCCTGCTGGCGCTCAATATCGGCCCGGCCAGCGCCGGAGATTGGATCTTCCGGCCGGTCGCCAATGGTCGCTTACAAATATCGCAACAGGGCGGTGCGGAACAGGGTCCGGATATGCTGGTACAACGCCAAGCAGAGCAAGCGTCGCTCACGTTGCAAGTCATGCCTGCCGGTATGGGACATTGTGAGAATGGTGTTTTAACCGGTAGCGGTCCGCTCTCGTCGATTCGTATTCCGCTGGTACCGGTGATTCGTAGCATTGCCCAGCCCGGCCTTAGCGCGCAGTGCGGCGAATCGCTGCAGTTTGATGCGCCCGCGCAAAGCCAACTGGTCGGCGTCAAAGCGGCGCCGCGCAACGAACGTATCGCCACGGCCGCAATCCCGGCGGCCTTGAGCGGGCAGCGTATTTTGCTGGGGTATGTCAACTTTATCCAGGCGAATAGCCAGATGGCATCCAATGCGATCTATCTCGACCTGAGCACCCTGAGCGGCGGCGTTCCATCGTTGCAGGCGGCGTTTGATAAGCCATCCCTGCGCTTTGGCGAAGTTAACGTTCTAAAAAATAGCCTGTACAACGCGAAATTAACCATTCGCAAAACGGCAGAAGCAGGCGATGCCGCGGTACCGTATGAACTGACATTCGAATCACGACAGCAGCGGGAGAACAGCTTCCAACTCAAGGATACGCGCGGTGAGATTTTCGTGCCGTATCAAATCAAAATCGGTAGCTATCAGATGACACCGGGCGCGATTTACACCGGTTTAATTCCGGCGGGCAGCGCCACTGCCGACATTATTGGCATCAATTTTTCTCTGTCCGGTAAAAATATCAGCGGGTTAGCCGCCGGTACGCGATTGACCGACACGCTGACGGCAGTCATTACGCCAACTTCTTAATAAGGAAAGGTAAATATATGGAGCGAAGCAATATCCGTGTCCCGCTGGCTTTAGCATTGCTGTTTAACGCCACGGCGGCGCTTGCGGTACCGGTGACCACCACCATTGATGTAGAGGCGGAAATCAGTACCAGCGTGCGCGTTTATGTCGATGGTAAAGACGTCACCAACGGCAATGTTAGCGTTAAGCTGGACAATCAAGGCGGTTATATGCGGGGCATTACGCCGAAATTTGTGTTTATTGGCAATGCTAGCGTGGTGTCATTAAGGCTCACCCCACCGCCGAATAAAGCGTTGGTTTCTGGCGAGAATACAATGCCAATCAACACCGCCTGGATCCTCGACGGTAATGATAACGGTATTGGCGTAACCACCGGCTCACCGGTCAATAACCGCCCGGTTTATCCCACGCTCGCCGACGTACCGCCGAACGATGTGGGCGTAAAATTACGCTTTGTCTCCGCACAGCGAGCAGAGACCTATCCACTAGGAAAATACAGCGGTACCTATACGGTCATGGTCACGCCTTCTTCTTAACACCGTTTTTTTGCCCAGACCAGAGCGATTCTCTGGCTCTTTGTTTTGCGGGAATGGTCGATTTTCGGCCATCTTTCCCGCTTTTTTTTGTTTCGCCCCCACCCAACAATGAGCATGCCCGCACGCCAGCAAAATAAAATCATTGGCGATCGGAGCATGCTGATTTATTTTACTTATTGTTAACATTAAAATAACCATCGCTTCCTCCAGCAAATCGGCCAGGTTTTCCGCGCAGGAGTTTCCCGATATCCAGAACAATCCCGGTAAGGAGTGGGTGATGGCTAATTACACCTTGCGCCAGCTAAAGTATTTCGTCACCACGGTGGAGTGCGGTAGCGTCGCTGAAACCTCGCGTAAGCTGTATATTGCGCAACCCTCCATTTCCAACGCGATAAAAAGTCTGGAAGAGAGCTTTGGCGTACAGCTTTTTATTCGCCACCATGCGCAAGGTGTCTCATTAACGCCCTCTGGCGCGCGTTTTTACAGTAAGGCGCAGAAGCTGCTACGCATGGCGCATGAGTTTGAGCAAAATGCGTTGGCGGATAACGATATGGTGGCGGGCCAAATTGATATTGGCTGTTTTGAAACCGTCGCGCCGCTGATTTTGCCTAAGCTGATCCGCGGCTTTAAGTCGCTATATCCCGGCGTGGAAATCATCATTCGCGATGGCGAGCAGCATGAACTGGTGCAGGGACTAACCGCCGGTAGCTTTGATTTAGCGTTGCTATACGACCACGACCTCGATAGCAGTATCAAAACCGATCCACTGGTCGCGCCGAGAAAACCCTATATTTTGCTGCCGGAAGATCACCGTTTTGCTCAACAAGCGCAAGTCTCGCTGGCAGACCTGGCGACAGAACCGATGATTTTGTTAGACGTCTTACCAAGCCGCAACTATTTCGTTAACTTGTTTACCCGCGCCGGGATTACACCGAATATCATTTTTAGCTCCCCCTCGATTGAGATGGTGCGTGGGATGGTGGGACAGGGATTTGGCTTTGCGATTTTGGTCACCCGCCCCTATGGAGATCACAGTTATGACGGCCAGCGCCTGGTGACGGTGGCGCTGAAAGATGCGGTGGAAGGCTCCGGCCTCACCGCCGCATGGTTAGCCCGCAGCCAACTCACCAAACCGGCGCAACTGTTCGTTGAGTTTTGTAAGCAGCAACTGGCGCAGGCTCTGTAGCCAATCCGCCTCGGCCCGATTAATGCGTTGCCGTCATCCAGTGCCGCAACCGGCTTAACATTGCCATGCAGCGCTCCAATTGATCGACACTCACATATTCGTCGGGCTTATGCCCTTGGTCCATACTGCCTGGCCCGCAAATCAACGTTGCCACGCCAACCTCGTCAAACAATCCGCCTTCGGTGCCGAAAGCGACGGTGGAAAACGTTTCGCTATCGCACCATTGCGCCAGCCAACCGGCGAAATCCGATTGCGCATCGGTTAATAACCCCGGATACCGGCTGAGCGGCTCAAAGGTAATCTGGCTCTCCGGCGCCACAGCCTGCATGGCGGGCAACAAGGTGCTGGCATACTGCTGCAACGCCTCAACCACCTCATCAACTTTTGCATCCGGTAAATGGCGGATTTCAAAATCGAACCGACAATCCTGCGGCACAATATTGAGCGCCGAACCGCCCTGAATGGTTCCCACCTGTAGCGTGCTGTAAGGCGGATCAAAACGGGCGTCTTGTACCACCGCCAATTGTTCGCCGAGCGTGTCCAGTTTGGCGATCAATTTTGCCGCGTAGGTAATGGCATTAACGCCCTGCGGCGCGTAAGCCGAGTGGCAGGCCTTCCCGCGCAACTGGCAACGCATCGCCAGCTTCCCTTTATGGCCGTACACCGGGCGCATCTCGCTGGGTTCGCCAATGATGCACATCGCCGGTTTGTCCTGCGAGGCGTTGAGGTGCGCCACTAAACTCCGTACCCCGAGGCAGCCGACCTCTTCATCGTAAGAAAAAGCCAGATGCAACGGCATCCGCAAGCGCCGGGCGGCAAAATCCGGCACTGAAGCTAATACGCAGGCGAGGAACCCTTTCATGTCGGCGCTACCGCGCCCGTAATAGCGCCCGTCACGCGCGGTTAGCTCAAACGGTGGCACCGTCCACTGCTGCCCATCCACCGGTACCACATCGGTATGCCCGGAAAGCATCACCCCGCCGTCTCCCGCTGGCCCAAGGCGGGCATACAGATTCGCTTTACTGCCGCTCTGGTTATAAAACCGTTGCGAGGAGATACCCCATTCATCGAGCCAGGACTGGATAAAATCAATCAATTCAAGATTCGATTCGCGGCTGGTGGTATCAAACGCCACCAGCTTCGCCAACATGTCCCGCACGCGGTCACTCATCGCCCGGCACTCCATAGCCCGGTGCCTGACGGGGATCAATGGCACGCGTAATGTAGTCTTGCATCTGTGGCTGGTAAGCCTGCCACAGCCCGGCCAGTTCGCCGATCGGATCGCTAACGGCCCAATCCACCCGCAGATCAACAATCGGCCAGGGGTGATCGCCAACCACTTTGACCGCCGCCGAATGAACCGGCCCGGCTTCGCCGCCCCGCGCCACGCCCGCTTGCAATGCCGCCACTAAACGTTCGGCTAATGGCCCCGCCGTCTGTTCAAATACCTGCACCATCGCGTTGATCACTGCTTTATCCGCCAACATATTGCCCGCCGCAACGCACTCCTCGCCCTGCACCGCATGGTAAGTCCCCAGCGATTTTGCGCCGCTAAATACCGCGGTGGCGCCGTGGCTGTCAATCACCGTCACCTGGCGATATTCGCTAAAGCCGTGGCTGGATAATACGCTCTCCAGCGCGGCATCCGGTGTCATGCCCTTTTCCAGTTCGCCAAGTATCTTCGGCCCTAATACCGGTAAGGTAATGTTCTGGCTGGAAACAGCGCCAATCCCCGGCAATAACCACGGACAGCGTGCGCCCACGGCAATGCTGGAAGAGCTGATGGCAATTCCGAGTTGCCCGCTTTCCGCGCAGCGCGCGGCAATTGAAAAGGTCATGATCCCTCCCGGGCGGCGTCCTCATCAGGGATCACCGCAATAATATCGATTTCCATCAGCCACTGCGGTTGCGCCAACGCCGAAACCACAATGCCGGTAGAGATCGGAAACACGCCCTTCAGCCATTTCCCCACTTCCTGATATACCGGCTCGCGATAACGCGGATCGATAATATAGGTCGTCGTTTTCACAATGTGCGACAGGTCGCTACCGGCTTCTTCCAGCAACTGCTTCACGTTTTTCATCGCCTGCTCGGCCTGCGCACGCGGATCGCCGAGGCCAACCAGGTTGCCGTCAAAATCGGTGCCAACCTGCCCACGGACATACACCGTGTTACCGGCACGCACCGCCTGGCACAGGTCGTTATCCAGCGATTGATTCGGATAGGTGACCTTGGTATTAAACATGCGAATACGGGTGTGGGTCGGTTTACTCATGAACAACTCCTTGAAAGCGAAAAGAGAAGCCTGCGTTAACAGGCGTTCGGCTGACGGCGACGGTAAGCGCTATCGCGGCTCGCCAACCAGTAATAGAGCGGTGATGTCACCAGCAGACCAATCAACCAGGAGAGATCGGCGCCGTTGATATGGGCAGAGATTGGCCCTACGTAGAGAGGCGTATTCATAAACGGGATCTGCACCAAAATCCCGATCGCATAGGCTAACAACGCCTGCGGGTTGTAACGGCCATAGATGCCGCCATCAACGCGGAAAATGGAGGTAATATCGTAGTGGCCTTTATGGATAGCGTAGAAATCGATCAAGTTAATCGCAGTCCACGGCACCAGTACCACCAGCAGCGCTAAGACCAAATCAACAAAATGGCCAATGAAGTCTTCCGAAGCGCCAATTGCCGCAATACAGCAACAGGTCAGCACGATGACCGAGATCGCCGCACGACTTCTGCCGGTGGGGATCCAGCGCCAAACGAAGGTCTGTACCAGCGTAATCAGCGATAGCACCGCGCCGTACAGATTTAGTGCGTTATGGCTAATCACGCTCAACAAGAACAGTATCAGCATCAGCGGCCCAATCGAACCGGTCGCCAGTTTGACCGCTTCCATGGTGTCCATACCAATCGGTGTCGCCAGTACCGCCACGGCGCCAAAAATAAACGCCAGGCTGGAGCCCAGCACCGAACCCAGCCAGGTGGCCCAGAAGGTGGCCGCCACCGGAACATTTTCCGGTAGATAGCGTGAATAGTCGGAAACATAGGGGGCAAAGGCAATTTGCCACAGAGCGGCAAGCGAAACGGTTGCCAGCCAGCCAGAGAGGGTAAAGCCGCCGCGCGTCAGAAAATCGGCGGTATGAATATGGCTAAAGATATAGCCAAAGCCAACCACGATCCCAATCCCTAATACCCAGGTTCCGATGCGGTTCAGGATATGGATAAAACGGTAACCGATAATGCCGATGATCCCGGAACCAATCGCGCCGACCACAATGCCAACCGGCACCGGCACGCTAGCCGCCACGCCATGTAATGACTTACCGGCCAGCACAATATTCGAAGCGAAGAACCCGATATACATAATCCCGGCGATCGCCACCACCAGCAGTGACCCGAGCGAGCCGAACTGGGCGCGGCTTTGGATCATTTGCGGGATACCCATTTGCGGCCCCTGCGCCGAGTGCAACGCCATTAACACGCCGCCGATCAAATGGCCAACAAGGATCGCGACAATGCCCCAGACCAGGTTCAGGTGAAACAGTTGCACGCCAAGCGCGCCAGTCACAATCGGTAATGGCGCAATGTTGCCGCCAAACCACAACGTAAAGAGATCCCTGACTTTTCCGTGACGATCTTCCGGCGGCACGTATCCGATAGTGTGCTTCTCAATAATCGGTGGCGATGATTCAATATTGGGCATGGTGAACTCCCGGCAAAAAGGTCGTTAAAATACCGCCAGATACCTTTAATAATTTGAATGGCGTACCCTCTGGCGGCTATAACCGGCGCGAACGCCGGGGTGACTTATCCGGCTACCAGGAAGTGTGACGCCGCTGCGTCGCGTCCTGGTAATCGAGATATTTGTGTTGGGTGGCGATATGGTCGGCAATGTATTTCGCGTCGTGCCATACCCCCCAAATAAAGGTTGAGCCGCGCCGCGAAAGCCACGGCAATCCGAGAAAATAGATACCGGGTTCACTGGATACGCCACGCTGATGTTGCGGTCTACCCGCCTCATCAACGGCATTGACCTGTAGCCAGCTATAATCCACCGCATAACCGGTCGCCCACACGATAGAGGTAATCCCCGCTTCGGCGAAATTCAACCGCCGGATCGGGTTGGTGAGACACGCTGGATCGGGCAGGATATGGCGCGCTTCCGGTTCTTCCGGCAGATCCAGACCGTTACGGGCAATATACGCATCGGCGGCGTCCAGCAATGCCAGATAGTTAGCATCGCCACGGGCAATGTTCTCGGCCAGGTCATTGGCAAAGGTCACTTCTCCCTCTCGGAACGACTGGGTTAATCCCACCAGGTTGACGCCCTGATGCGCCAGCGCGCGGAAATCAACGGTATGGCCGCCACGCGCGCCGCTCACCGCAATGGTCACGTGTTCTTTACCCGGCTGGCTGGCGGCATCCCACAGCCCCAACACCCCCAGCCACCAACAGAAATCCCGCTGCCGATAGGCGCGCGGTGGGCGGTCGTGCGCGCCAACCGACAGGTAAACCGTCTTACCGGCACGCTGAAGCTCATCGGCGATCTGCACCCCGGATGACCCGGCACCGACCACCAGCACGCCGCCGTCAGGTAGTTGCTGTGGATTACGGTAGTGCGCCGAATGGATCTGCGTCAGGCTGCGATCGGCGGGCGCAATCGGTGGGATCACCGGGCGCTGGAAAGGACCGGTTGCCGCCACCACATGCCGGGCATGGATTACCCCCGCAGAGGTTTCTACCCGAAAACCCGGCTGGCGGTGATTGCGCTCAAGACGTTTCACTTCCACGCCGGTACGGATCGGCGCATTGAACTTGTCGGCATACGCCACGAAATAATCGGCAATCTGCTCTTTGGGAACAAAATCATCAGGATCAACGCCGGGAAAAGTCATTCCAGGGAAACGGTCGTGCCAGGCAGGGCCATTCGCTACCAGCGAATCCCAGCGTCCGCTGCGCCAGGCTTCGGCAATACGGTTTTTTTCCAGTACCAAATGGGGAATACCCAGTTGGGTTAAGTGCTCACTCATTGCTACGCCCGCCTGACCGGCGCCGATCACCAGCGTATCGATTTCTTCTATTTCTCGCGTCATCTCTGCATCCTTAATCTGGCCTTGCGCCTCGTTGCCGCCAGACTAGGGGAAGCGATAAACCACGGTAAAATAGTATTAAGCTAATGACTAAGCATAAAAAAACGAGGTAGCCGCGCTTTTCGGCACCTCAACAGGTTCCTTGTTGATCCTCCTCTCATCGACCAATAGTTGATTTTGTGTCCTCCATCAAATAATCCCACTCCCTCGTTTGACGAAAAAAGCATCGGCACGTTATAGCTATATTGTTTTAAATATAAAACACTGTCTGAAATTTCAGACATATAACAATAAGGGGGGTAAGATGGAGTCACGCATATCGATTGAGCGCACCGGGGAACACGCGCGCTCCGCAGGCCACAAAGTCAAATACCTGGTCCTTCTGATTACGTCATTAGTGCTATTACTGAATTACGCCGATCGCGCCGCGTTAGGCGTGGCCGGTTCAGAGATCATCCACGAATTTAAACTTACCAATACCGAGTTTGGCCTGATCTCCAGTGTCTTTTTCGTCGGTTACGCGCCGTTTTGCTTTGTTGGCGGCTGGCTATCAGATAAATACGGCCCACGCTCCATCATGGCTATCGCGGGCTGTTGGTGGAGCATCTTTACGGCCTTAACCGCCGCAGGCACGGGGTTTCTCAGCTTTATGGTGGTGCGCTTTTTGTTTGGGTTTGGCGAAGGGCCGCAAGGCGCGATTACCGTCAAAACCATGAGCAACTGGTTCCCACAACGCCAAATGGGTATGGCGGTTGGCATCAGCCAGGGCGCGACGCCGCTTGGCGGCGCGCTGGGCACGCCGCTGGTCGCAGCGTTAATCGCCTCGACCGGCGACTGGCGCATCCCGTTTATTGTTCTCGGCGTGTTAGGAGTACTGATGATGATTGGCTGGTGGGTGATTGTGCGCGATACGCCGCACGTTCACCCGTGGGTTGGCCGCCCGGACCAGCTTGAACCGGCGGTGGCGGAGAAAAAACCCACCGAAGAGGAAAATAACCAACCGGCGCGCCCGTTAAGCTGGTATCTGCGCCAGCCGCTGGTATTAGCCACTTCTGCCGCCTTTTTCGCCTACGCTTGGGTACTGTATACCTTTTTGTCGTGGTTCCCGGTCTACCTGGTAGAGGACCGTGGCATCAACCTTAAAGCGTTCGCCTTTGCTGGCGCGCTCCCGTGGCTGCTTGGGATGGTTGGCTACATGGCTGGCGGCGTCATCACCGATAAAATCGCCCTCCGCACCGGTAAACCAGCTGCCGCGCGTCGCGGCATGATCATCTTTGGCCTGCTTGGCACTGCGGCGCTAATGGCGCTATTAGGTAACGTTTCTTCCGCCTGGAGCGCGGTCGCGGTGATGTCGGCGGTGGTGATGCTGCTGTACCTGACCGGTAGCCAATACTTTTTAATTATTTCCGATACCATTCCCGGCAAACGGCTTGGTGGTGTGGTTGGGTTCGTCCATTTTATCGCTAACAGTTCCGGCATTTTGGCGCCGCTGCTGGTCGGGATGCTGGTGGATTACACCAAATCCTGGCCGCTGACCTTTGGTCTGTGCGCGGCAATTTGTCTGCTGGGCGCGCTGGTGATTTTAATTTGGGGCAAACCCCGGAATCTCTCTTAATCATCTATACGGAACGAGGAGTACGCTATGCCGGGCTGGAGTTATGCGGAACGTTATTTTGAAGATTACCAACTGGGCGAGCGCGAACCCGAAAGACGCCGGACGCTCGACCAGGCGGACATTAGCCAATTTGCCGGGTTAACGCTGGATTTCCATCCCGCGCACATTGACAGTACCTATGCCGATCCACGCTATGGCGGTCGGCTGGTACATGGCATGCTGACGTTCTCGCTGGTCACCGGGTTGAACGTCGAATACAACCTGTTGGCTATTTCGTATGGCTACGAAAAAGTACGCTTTCCCAATCCGCTACGCGCCGGTGACACGTTGATCGCCAGCGCCGAAGTGGTGGCATTGACGCCGCATCGCAAACCACATATTGGCTTAGTGACCAAGCAGTACACCGGGAAAAATCAGCACGGCGAAGTGGTATTTAGTTGCCAGCATATCCTGGCGGTTGAGCGACGGGGGGCGGCGGCATGAACCCCTTCTTAGCCGAATACCGTGGCAGTGGGCCGTTGCGCGATATTACCGTGCTTGATTTCACGCAAATGATGATGGGCCCGGTTGCCAGCCAATTATTAGGCGATTTAGGTGCCGTGGTGATCAAAGTCGAGCGGCCGGAGAGTGGCGAATGGGAACGCAGCTACTTGCCACGCGGGCGTCGTATTGAAGGGGAATCGCCCTATTTCCTTGCCATGAACCGCAACAAACTGGCGATCACCGCCGATCTAACCAATGCAGAGGATCTGGCGCTGATTAAATCGCTGGTCGCGCGCTGTGATGTGGTGATGGAAAATTTCCGCCCCGGCGTGATGGAACGGCTCGGCCTCGGCTATCAAGACCTGCTGGCGCTCAACCCGCGTTTGGTATATGCCTCCGGTTCAGGATTCGGCCCCAAAGGGCCGCTGGTCAAAAACCCGGGGCAGGATATGTTAGTACAGGCGATGAGCGGCCTGGCGGCAAACACCGGCGCCGCCGATGGCCCGCCGGTACCGCTGGCGGCGCCAGTATTGGATGCCTCAACCGCTTTTTTGCTCGCCTTCTCAATTGTCTCAGCGGTGATGGATGCGCGTGAGAACGGTACGCCGCACCATGTGCAAGCCAGTTTGCTCGGCACCTCGTTGCTTATCCAGTGCCAAGAGGCTCTAGTGGCGATGAATACCGATCTTACCTGGCAACGTAGCGATACCGGTATCGCCGCGCCCTGGACCGATGCCCCCTACGGTGTGTACCGCACGCAGGATGGTTTCATCGCCATGTCAATGACGCCGCGCGCGCGATTAGCTGCCCTGTTCGACCTGCCCGCCACGCTGGTTGAGTGCAGCGATGAACAGTGGTTTCTGCGGCGTGACGAGGTCAACCTGGTGCTCAAGGAAAAGATGGCGCAAAAAACCAGCCAAAGCTGGCTGGAGATTTTAACCGCAGGCGGGATGTGGGTGGCGCCGGTCAATACGGTAGATGACATCGTTACCCATCCTCAGGTGGCGGAAAACCACTATGTTGAAGAGATTGATGTACCGGGCGGAAAACGGATTAAAGCCGTTGGGTTACCGTTTAGCATCAGCGGCGTCACGCAAGCGAACCGTTTACCGGTGCCGGAAATTGGTCAGCATAACCAGATCATTCGCGCGGCATTAAAAAACGTTTAAATATCGTCAGTAAAACAACAGGAACCGGTATGACAACCTCGGTAACACTGAAAGGCATGACCTGGAGTCACCCACGCGGGCTGGCGCCATTAATGGCGCTGACGAAGGATTTTGCCGAACAAGGCATTGATATTGTCTGGGATGCGCGCTCATTACAGGGGTTTGAAGAGCACCCGATCGCTGAGCTAGCGCAACATTACGACCTGATTGCCATCGATCACCCGTTTATGGGCACCGCATTCTCGCAAGCGGCGTTACAACCGGTGGATGCTTTACTCGACCCCGCGTTTTTACACGAGCTACAACACGCATCGGTTGGCCCGAGTTTTGAGAGTTATTGCTGGCAGGATGCTTTATGGGCGGTACCGATTGATGCAGCCGCACAGGTAGCGGCAACGCGGTGGGATCTGTTGTCACGCCACACCAATGCGATCCCAACGCAGTGGGAAGCGGTTTTCCAGTTAGCAGAGCGTTTACCGGCCGGTAGCATCTCCATTCCGGCTAATGGCACCCATTTACTGTTAACCCTGCTCACCCTCTGCCAGGCCGCCGCGCGAACGCTTAACGGCCATCAGGATATTTGGCCGACGTGGTGGCGTGATGAGGGGCTCGATCACCCGGTCGCCCTTGCCGCGCTGGCCATGTTACGCCGATTAATGGCGAACGCGCACCCGCTGTCGTGGGAGAGCGACCCGATCATGATGTTTGAACATATGGCACGCCACGACGATATTCTCTACGTGCCGGTGGCGTTTGGTTACTCCAATTATGCCCGTCCGCAACAAGGCGAACATGCGCTAACCTTTAGCGGCGTGCCTGGCGTTGCAGGCGACATCGGCAGCGGAATGTTGGGTGGCGTGGGGCTGGCGGTATCGCGTCAATGTCAGCATCGCGACGCGGTCGCGCAGGTGTTGCATGGCATCGCGAATGCCGCAACGCAGCAAGGTATTTATCTGACCTCTGGCGGCCAACCCGCTCATCGTGACGCCTGGCTCAGCCCGCACACGCCGCAGATTTGCCCCGGCTTTTTTGATACTACGCTCACCGCGCTAGACCATGCATTTGTGCGCCCACGCTCAGCAGGCTACCCGCTGTTTCAGAAATTAGGCGGCGAACAACTCCATACTCTCTTCCGGACGCCTGGCGTCAGCGATGAGGAGATTGTGCAAGCGTTGAATGCGCTATGGCAACAGTGCCAGCAGCAGGCGTCAAAACCATGAATAGCGCAGATTTCACCGCCGGGGCAGACGCAAGCTGGGCCGCCTTGTTATGGCAGGCACACCGCCAATATGCCTTACAACCGGCGGTGCGCTGGCCGGGCGGCGGGTGGAGTTGGGACGAGGTCATGACACATGCACGTGGCGTTGCCGCCTGGTTACATCATCTGGGCGTGCGCAAGGGCGACCGGGTGGTGATTGCGCTGGAAAACCGCCCTGAAGTGGTGTGCATTGAACGGGCACTGGCACTGTGGGGCGCGGTACGGGTGGCTACTGGCGCACGTCTGCATCCCCACGAAATCAGCTACATTGCACAAGATTGCAACGCGCGAGTGACCATTGTGGAGAACCGCTTACTTCCCTCGCTGAACGTGCCGGGCGCAATAATTGCCGCCGAACCTTGCGCAGAAGCCGCCTACTCGCTGCCGGAACTGTTTAGCACAGCGCCTCTCCCCTGCCCGCCGACCCCAAAGATTGTTGGTAGCGATCTCTGCTCCTTAATGTACACCTCCGGTACTACCGGGCGTCCTAAAGGGGCGATGAATAGCCACCGCGCCTGGCACGCTATGGCGACGCAATTACGTGCGCTACTGCCGTCGCCGGGGCCTGGCGATGTGCTGTTGCACGCCGCGCCCATGAGCCATTTCAGCGGTTCGGTCGCTGCGGGCTATATTGCGGCGGGCGCGGCGCTGGCGACATTACGCCAGTGGCAACCGGCACAGCTGGCAGCTGACGCTGATGCGGTGGGCGCCACTTGCGTGCCGCTGGTTCCCACCATGCTCCATGACTTACTTGACGCCTTGCGCCACGGTGCGCCTGCGCCGCAGTTGCGTGTACTGCCCTACGGCGGTTCACCGGTATCGGCACGCTTGCTCACCGAGGCCCATGCCCGGCTGGGTGCGGTATTACAACAATTTTATGGCGCCAGTGAAGCGTTAATCCCGCTCACCTCGCTCTCCATAGCGGAACATACAATTAACGATGCGCGTTTAACCAGCGCCGGGCAGCCTCATGCCGGCGTCGAGATTATGCTGCTGACCCCCCGCGATTCTGGTGGTGAAATTTGCGTGCGCGGCGCCAATGTCATGCTGGGTTACTGGAATAACCCGGCGGCAACGGCAGCGGCCATTGATGCCGAAGGCTGGTATCACACCGGCGATATCGGCCGTTTTGACGCGCAAGGACGCCTGCATATTGTGGGCCGTCAACGCGAGATGCTGATCTCCGGCGGGTTTAATATCTATCCGGCGGAACTGGAACGGGTGATCGCCAATCTGCCCGGCGTAGCGAAGGTGTGCGTACTTGGTATTCCTCACCCGCGCTGGGGAGAGGCGGTAAAAGCAATCATTGTCCCCGAACCAGGCTATTGCCTGAGTGAGGAGGAGATCATTAACGGTTGTACGGCGGAATTGGCGCGCTATAAGAAACCACAACAGATTGAATTTGTTAGCGAACTGCCCCTTACCGGAACCGGAAAGGTGGATAAAGTCCGTTTATTGGCGCGGGAAAACGCGTCGCATTCAGAACTACAGGAGAAGGAACGATGAGAATTGTCCCGGCGCTGGATCGCGGATTAAAAATCTTGTCGCTGATCGCGGCGAGCGAAAAAAGGCTGAAGGTTGCGGAAATCGCTAAACAGTTAGGCATTCCGCGTAGCGCAACCTATGAACTGATTTTTACCCTCGCGCAGCATGGCGCGGTGCAGCAGTTCGACAATGGCGAAGTGGCCCTCGGCCATCAGGTGCTGATTATCGGCAACGCCTATAACAGCCGCCTCGACTTTGAACAGTGCGCGCGCAGCGTAGCAGAGACGGTGATGCAAGCCTGTAACGAAACGGTGCAGGTCGGCATTCTGGAAGAGCGCCAGGTGCTGTACATCGCCAAGGCCGACTCAACGCAACGTGTGCGGCTGGTATCCAGCATCGGCGCCCGGTTACCCGCGCACTGTACAGCGCTGGGGAAAGCGTTGCTCGCCTGGCTGCCGGACGCGCAGTGGCAACACTATCTGGCAGCCGGGCCGCTGGAGGCATTGACCGCGCACTCCATTACCGATCCACAGCAGCTTGACCAACAGCGGCGCGATATTGTTGCACACGGCGTGGCCTGGGAGCGTTGCGAGTCAAACCCGGACGTTGCCTGCGTAGCGGCGCCGGTCTGGAACGCCGCCGGAGAAAATATTGCCGCCATGAGTATCTCGGTTCCCATCACGCGGATGTCGGAGACACGTTTTACCGAGCTACAAGCGGTAGTTATTGCTGGCGCGTTGCAGCTTTCCGCACAGTTGGGCTATCGCGGCCTGGCACAAAACAACGCAACCATGCAGGTGGTTTCACCAACCTGATTTTTAGCTAATGGGTGGGATTTAATGATGGATAAGCAAATGCAAAATAACGCCAACCATGCGCCACGCTATGAAGGTGTCTTTCCGGTGGTGCCGACCATTTTTCACCAGAACGGCGCGTTAGATTTAGCCGGGCAACGTCGTTGCGTTGACTTTATGATCGACGCCGGCTCCGACGGGCTGTGTATCCTCGCCAACTACTCGGAGCAATTTTCGCTGACCGATGCGGAACGCGAGCAGCTGATCGCCACGGTGATGAAACAGGTTGATGGGCGCGTACCGGTGATTGTGACCACCACACACTTCTCAGCGCAAGCCTGTGCAGAACGGAGCCTGAAAGCACAACAGGCCGGGGCGGCAATGGTGATGGTGATGCCGCCCTATCACGGCGCGACGATCCGCATCAACGAAGCGGGAATTTATGATTTTTTTCGTACCGTGAGCGAACCGCTCTCTATTCCGGTCATGATTCAGGATGCGCCGGTTGCCGGGACGCCGCTCTCCGCGCGTTTCCTCGCACAGATGGCGAACGAGATCGAGGCGATCTCCTACTTTAAAATTGAGGTGCCGCAGGCGGCGGAAAAATTGCGCCAACTGATTCAGTTAGGCGGCGAAGCGATTATTGGCCCGTGGGATGGCGAAGAGGCGATTACGTTAATGGCCGATCTGAATGCCGGCGCGACCGGGGCGATGACCGGCGGCGGCTACCCGGATGGCATCCAGCAAGTGATGCGTGCCTGGCGTGCCGGCGACCGCGCCGCTGCGCAGGCGGCTTACGCCAAATGGCTGCCACTGATTAACTACGAAAACCGTCAGTGTGGGCTGGCGGCATGCAAAATTTTGATGAAAGAAGGCGGCATTATCGCCTCCGACTACGTTCGCAGCCCGCTGGCGGCGGTACACCCTTCCACGCGTGACGGTTTAATTGAAATCGCACGTCAGCTCGATCCGCTGGTGCTGAACTGGGGACGTTAACGCAAGCTGAACACTATGCTGTCGAAAGGAGACACCATGACACTGATCCGTGGCGAAATGATTATTGGGTTTGATTCTGTAACCGGCCATCAGGGCCAGTTACGCGCGCTAAATCCGGCGACCGGCCAGCAAATCGAACCGGCGTTTAGCCTTGGCGGCACCGCTGAGGTAGAAAAAGCCGCTCAACTGGCAAGCGCGGCTTTCGATACCTACCGCCGAACCACACCGGAGCAACGCGCCCGCTTTCTGGAAACCATCGCCGATGAAATTGTCGCGCTGGGCGACGAGTTACTGACGCGGGCGCAGGCGGAAACCGCCCTGCCGCTGGCACGTTTGCAAGGCGAGCGCGGGCGTACCGTCGGTCAACTACGTCTGTTTGCCCGTGTGCTGCGCGATGGGTTATTCCATGACGCTACCATTGACGTAGCCCAACCCGCACGTCAACCCCTGCCGCGCGCCGATTTACGTATGACGAAAATCGCGCTGGGGCCAGTGGCAGTGTTTGGCGCCAGTAACTTTCCCTTCGCCTTTTCGGTGGCGGGAGGCGATACCGCGTCCGCGCTGGCGGCAGGCGCGCCGGTAATTGTCAAAGCCCATAATGCGCACCCTGGCGTCTCCGAACTGGTCGGGCGCGCCATCCAGCAGGCGGCCCGCGTCTGCGCGATGCCGGAAGGGGTTTTCTCACTGCTGTTTGGCGAAGGCAATGCGATTGGCGAAGCGCTGGTGTCACATCCGGCGATTAAGGCCGTGGGTTTTACCGGCTCGCGCCAAGGCGGCATGGCGCTATTGCGCATTGCCAATGCGCGATCAGAGCCCATCCCGCTGTATGCCGAGATGAGCAGCGTGAACCCGGTCTTCCTGCTGCCCGCCGCGCTGGCAGCGCGCGGCCAGACGATCGCGGAAGAGTTTGCCGCCTCGCTAACGCTGGGTGCCGGTCAATTCTGTACGAATCCCGGTCTGGTAGTGGCGCTGGATACGCCACCGCTGGAGGCCTTTATTACCGCTGCCGCCCAGGCGCTCAACGCGAAACCCGCCACTACCATGTTAACACCGGCTATTTTCGAGGCTTATCAAACTCATGCGGAGAGGTTGGCCGGTCAGCACGGTATCACGGCGGTCGCCAAAGGCGTTGCCCGCGATGCAGAGCAACATAATGCCGCTCAGGCCCAACTGTACCAAGTCGACGCCAGCCAGTTTTTACGCAATCGCGCGCTGCAGGAGGAGGTTTTCGGCCCGGCGGCACTGCTTATTCGTGCGCAAAATCAACAGGAATTGCATGCCGTAGCAGAAGCCCTCGAAGGCCAGCTCACCGCTACCTTACAACTCGATCAGGACGATTATCCCTTGGCGGAAAACCTGCTACCGATTCTTGAACGTAAGGCCGGGCGCATTTTAGCGAATGGTTTCCCAACCGGGGTAGAAGTTTGCCATGCGATGGTACATGGCGGGCCGTGGCCGTCGACCTCTAACGCGATGTACACCTCGGTAGGCGCGGCGGCGATTGCGCGTTTCTTGCGCCCGGTCTGTTACCAGGACCTGCCCGATGCGCTATTGCCCCCTGCGCTACGTGAGGGCAATCCGCTCGACATTCCGCGCGTGGTAGAAGGCGAGCTTCAGCGCTAAGTCATTACTCTGCCCCTCCCTCAACAAGGGGCAGCCGTACTATTTACTCAGGCGACAGGTTCGTCAGGCGCGTCGAAAGCGTCAAACTGACCGCCGGTAAAACGCTGCCGGGTAGCAGGGTCGTTAAGTATGGTGTAAGGGAACACCGGCGCGAGCGCGCTAACATCGTCAAGACGCGTAAGCTGATCGGCCGACAACGTCAGTTTGGCGGCGGCGAGGTTATTCTCTAACTGCGCCAAGCTACGCGGACCGATGATCGGCAGCGATCCCTTCGCGGCTACCCAGGCGATGGCAATTTCACCCGGCGTGACGCCGGTTTCGTCGGCAATCGCGATTAAGGTATCAAGGATTGCGGTACGCTGCGGTGAATTCTCCGGCTGAAAGACTTTACCGCCGAATCCCTCGGCGCGCCCCTTCTCGCCCCGGCGATATTTGCCGGTCAGCATACCGCCGCCAAGCGGTGACCACGCGACCACGCCGAGGCCGAGCGCATGGCCGGCAGGCAGCAACTCCTGCTCGGTGGTGCGCTCCACCAGGCTATGCTCAACCTGCAAACCGGCAATCGGCGCTACGCCGCGTAATTCTGCCAGTGTCGCCGCCCGCGCCACGCGCCAGGCGGGGAAATCCGAAAGCCCGGCATACAGAATTTTACCGGCGCGAACCAGATCCTCGAACCCGCGCACAATCTCCTCCATGGGCGTTACGCTATCCGCCACATGCGCCCAATAGAGATCAATACGATCGGTTTTTAACCGTTTTAGACTGGCTTCAACCGAGGAGATCATCGCCCGTCGGCTGTTACCGGTCACCAGAATATTGGCGTCCGGCCCCGCGCCCATGGTGAACTTGGTGGCCAATACAAACTCATTACGTCGTCCGGTAAGTAGATCGCCAAGAATCTCTTCTGACTGCCCAAACTGGTAGCCATCTGCCGTGTCGATAAAGTTGCCGCCCGCCTCCGCATAGGCCTCGAAAATACGCCGGGCTTCCTGCGGCTCAGCGCCGTGCCCCCAACGCGTGCCAAAATTCCCTGCCCCTAATACCAGTTCTGAAACCCGTAGGCCGGTATGTTTACCAAACAATTTATAGCGCATGTTTTTCTCCCGATTGATCTGGAATGACCGATAGCTTAAACGCGATATGATGAATATCATATATGATGATTATCATATATACGCACTTTGTGCTAACAGTGGGTTGCGCTGGCACGCCACAGGAATATAGATAAAAATTTTTGGTATTTGTCTGCGGCCTCGACCTATGCTCTGATTACCGCAGATAACACAAAAAGGTATAACTTATGTTTGCAAGGAAAATAGTGGCAGGCGCGGTGTTGGCTGCCACGTTACCAATGGGCGCGGCCTGGGCGGCGGCAAATGACACGCTGATTTATTGCACCGTGGCCTCACCGGAATCCTTTAATCCACAGTTAGCCAGTTCCGGCCCCACCTTTATCGCAACCTCACAAATGCTCTATAACCGTTTGGTGATTTTGAAGGACAGTGATAAAACCGCCGCGCCATCGCTGGCGACCGCCTGGGACATTAGCCCGGATGGGAAAACCTACACCTTTACCCTCCGTAAAGGGGTGAAATTTAATAGCAATAAATACTTTACGCCGACGCGCGATTTTAATGCTGATGACGTGATCTTTACCGTGATGCGGCAAAAAGATAGCAATAACCCGTATTACAAAGTGTCTGGCGGCAGTTATGAATACTTCCACGATTTGGGGCTCGGCGAGCTGATCAAAGACGTGAAAAAGATCGATGACTATCACGTCCAGTTTGTGCTGAATAAGCCTAATGCCGCCTTCCTCAACGATTGGTCGATGGATTTCGCCTCTATTTTGTCGAAAGAGTATGCGGATGCCATGCTGAAAAAAGGCACGCCGGAAAACGTCGATAACTGGCCAATCGGTACCGGTCCGTATGCCTTGCAGCAATACAAGGTGGATTCGCTAATCCGGTACGTCGCTAACCCGCACTACTGGAAGAACCCGGTGGTCACTAAGCACGTGATTTTCTCTATCGTGCCGGATGTGCAAACTCGCCTGGCGAAACTGCAGAAAAATGAGTGCCAAATTATCCCGGCGCCGGTTCCTACCCAGTTTGACACCATCAAGCAGGATAAAGATCTCGCGCTGCACAATATTGATGGATTGAATGTCGGCTATCTGGCGTTTAATACTGAGAAAAAGCCGTTTGATAATCCGAAAGTACGCCAGGCGTTAAATTACGCGGTGGATAAGAAAGCGATTATTAATGCCGTCTTTATGGGAACCGGCACGCCGGCAAAATCGATGTTACCGCCAGCGATGTTGGGCTATAACCAGGATGTGAAGGATTACGATTACGATCCGCAGAAAGCAAAAGCATTGCTGAAGCAGGCTGGGCTGGAAAACGGCTTTGAAACCGATTTATGGTCAATGCCAGTGCAGCGTCCTTACAACCCGAACTCACGCCGGGTTGCCGAGATGATCCAAAGCGATTGGGCGAAAGTGGGCGTGAAGGCCAAAATCGTTAGCTACGAATGGGGCGAGTATTTGGTTGGCCTACGCAAAGGCGAGCACAGTACCGCGCTGTATGGCTGGATCTCCGATAATGGCGATCCGGATAATTTTGCCAATGTGCTGTTAAGCTGTGATGCGATTAAGAGCGGTTCCAACGCAGCGCGCTGGTGCAACAGTGATTACGATGCGCTGGTCAACAAAGCGTTGTTAACCACGACGCCCGCCAGCCGTGCGAAGCTGTATCAACAAGCGCAGGTTATTTTCCATAACGATGCGCCCTGGATCCCGCTGGCAAATGGTAAAATCTTTTACGCGACCCGTAGCAGCGTAAAAGGTTATGTGGTGGATGTTAACGGCAGCGATTTCTCGCAGGCTCGTTGGTAAAACCGTTGGCCGGACGTTGATAATGTCCGGCCCGTTTCACTGGGTTCTTGTGAGCGATTATCCGTTATGAGTCGACCTTCCGGCCCGCAGGTTTCTTCGCGGAAACAGCCTAAACAGACGCGTTCCACCGAATTGGTCGCAGCTATTCTTGAAGCGGCCATGCAGGTGCTGGCGAATGAAGGCGCCAGCCGTTTCACCACCGCGCGCGTCGCCGAAAGAGCCGGAGTCAGTATCGGTTCGGTGTATCAGTACTTTCCCAATAAAGCGGCAATTCTGTTTCGGCTACAAAGCGATGAGTGGCGGCAAACCAGCGAAATGTTGCGTCATATCCTTGCCGATCGGCACACCGCGCCGCCTGAACGGTTGCGTAAGCTGGTTCACGCTTTTGTTCGCTCCGAGTGGGAAGAGGCGGAGGTTCGCCTCGCGTTAGATGATGCCGCGCCGCTGTATCGTGATACGCCGGAAGCGAAGGAGGCGCGTTCATCGGCCGAACAAATCATGGGGGCGTTTATGCGGGATGCGCTGCCCGCCGCATCGGATGCAACGCGCCAGCGCACCGGCGATTTAATCACACTAACGCTCAGTAGCGTTGGCAAGCGGATTTCCGCCACTGCGCAAACCGGCGATGAAATCGAACGCCAGGCTGAGGCGATGGCCGATATGTTTTGCGCCTGGCTGCAAGAGATCACACGCCGTGAGTCGCCTTAATTTCTTCCGTATTTCAGGCTACCAATCACGGCAAAACCATCGTCATTACGTACGATCTGTTCTGGCTCAAAGAAGTGTCCTGGGGCCAGCAAGATCTCATCTTCTGAATTTAAACGGCTCTCATCCTGACCAGGATTCGCCGCCCGCTGCGTTGCGTTTACGCTGATTCCCGCGACATTATCGGTTTTGAAATAAAACAATATTGATCCTGCCGCGCACTCTCCCCGATCCAGAGCGCGTAATGTTTCCCGCCGTAGAATTTCCGACTCTGTACTATCGCTAGTTAAATCAACGGTATACATCGCGTTTCCTAAGCCGGTTTGACTCATTTTACCGCTGAATTCTAGCGCAGACTTATAACTTGAAGTGGTGCTCAAAAATCCGTTGAAATTAAGCGCTTGCCCATCAAGCATGGCACGTAGCGTTTTGCCGCCATCCAGTTGCGTGGTTACCGGATTATCTCCGCCCGTTGCGCCTTTAAGTAGTGGAACGCCTGAAATCCGTGGGCTGGTATGGATAAAATTACTCAGTACTTGCGCAGGTTCGGTCAGCCGATCTTCCAGGCGTGTGCGCAACTCCTCAATCTCTTCCTCTTCATCCATCATGCCGGTGATGCCGCCATAACGATAGCCAAATTCGCCGATGAACTCATTGACCTCTTCGGCATCGTTAAATATCGGGTCGCGCGCCTGCAGATAACTCTCAATGGTCGGGTATCCCATCGCGCTAATATTCATCAGGAAGTTATCGCCATATGCACCCTGATAATCATCAATCGCTTCTGAGATTTGATCGATTTGATGCGGCGTAAATTGCTGCACATGCTGTTGGCTCATTGCGTGCAAAATCTCACTGGTGGCGGGAAATTGGTTTAACACCAATTGCTCGATAGCCTGCATATCATTTTTAGCTCGTTCTGCCAGCCCTGCTTGCTGGCTCATTACGTGGTGATGGTGCGTGGGTGCAACCGGAAGATTAGCGCGTTGCGCCAGCCTTCCAGTCCGGGATGTTGAAAAAGCCGAGGTAAAGCCGGACTGATTCATCGCTGTCATGGCTACCGGCTGGCCATGGACTCGCGCCACGCCATTACCGGGTGTGGCGGCAACCGTTTGAGAAGCAAGCTGGGTTGTGTCTTGCCGCACCGCGCCGGATAGCGGGTGAGAGACTGGCATCAGATTATTGTGCGGGAAGTTAGAGATAGAATTAGGCATAGCACCCCCGTGGGCAAATGTAACCAATGGTTAATTTCATTCAGTGCCATTTAACGCCCGCGGGTTCCTTATGCAGAAAAGTAATTTTAATTTTACGTTCTAGGTCAAAAAGACGCGCCGAAAACGAGCATACAACACCGCTTGCAGCACAAAAAACAGCATATGCGCCGCCGCGAACCACCACATCCCCGCCAGCGTGAGATGCCGGCTACCGGCAAACCCTTCGCCGGTGGCAGGTAACACAATCAGCGCATTCGCCAACCATGCGAACACGCCGTAGTACGCGCCACGTCGCCATGCCGGGCCGGACATACGCGGCTCTAATAGCCAGGCGTAAAATAGCGCCATCGCTAAACCCACCACACCATGAAAAAAAAGCTGAAACGCGCTACCTGATGGCACCTTCAGCGCGCCGCCCGATAACATCACCAACAGGCGTAATAACCCACCATGCGCCGTCGCCAGCGGCACCCAATCTGCCGCCGCCAGTGCCGCCGAGTTCAGGACAATCGCTACCCCACCGGCCAGTAATGCCGCCCCTACTTTTGACATATATCCTCTCAGCGTTAAATAGAGCCATCGCGATACAGACGCAGAGACAGCGCCTTTTATTCCGGGCAGCGGTATTTTTTACTATGACCATTAGCCAAGGGCGGATGAGAAAGGGATGCAACGGGGTTATCGTAAACCGCAATGCGCCGGAACAGTCGCGGCGCATATTTTGCGCGGCGAAGGTTAATGCTGCATTTGCTGCAATATCCATTCCCGTAATTGCCTGACATCCGCCCGCTGCGCGCTATCTTCCAGCGTAAGAAATAAATAACGGGCGCCGGGAAGCGGAGCATCAAACGGGGTAATCAACATTCCGCGCCGCAATAGATCACCCGCCAGTAACTCGCTGGCGATAACCACCCCTTGCCCGGCTACCGCCGCCTGTAAGGCATGTGTTTCGTCGCTAAAACGCACACCTTTATTGACATCAAGCCGGTCGGGCCCATACCGTTTTTTCCAGTTCGCCCAATCCGGCGACTCGGCGGGAACATGTCGATTTTCAACATGGAATAGCGGAACATCCAGCAAATCCGACGGTTGTGTTAAGCCAAGCGCCGGGCTCGCGACCACCAGAAACCGATCTTCAAATAACAGGGTGTTGTGCAACCCCGCCTCCTCGGTTTCCCGATAGCGAATAGCAATGTTCACCGTCCTTTGGGTTAAATCCACCCGCTCAACACTGGTATGTAACCGTAAATCAATGGCGGGAAACTGCGTTTTAAAATCAGCCAGACGGGGAATTAACCAGTTAGTTAAAAAGTTCGAAGTGGTCGTAATGGTCAATGCTGGCGATTGTTGGCGATGATTTATTTGCGCCATGGTCTCCTCAAGCGCGGTAAAGGCCTGTTTGGTTCCGGCATATAAAATATTTCCGGTTTCGGTCAGGCTGACTCCTCGCGCGTTGCGCTCGAAAACCCGGCAGTTTAGCGTGCTCTCCAGTAAACGAATCTGATGGCTTACCGCCGTCGCGCTCACATTGAGCTGCTCAGCCGCATGTTTAAAACTCAGCGAACCGGCAACCATATGGAAGGCCCGTAAAGCACCCAGAGGGGGAAGTGACACTTTTTTCATGATGAGTTATTTTCACCTAACAATGAAAACGATGACTTTGAATGCATTGTACACAAAGAATAATATGCGTTCATCGCATCCGGAAGGATGAATTTTAGCCATCATAAAAGATAACCAGTCTGGAGAAGATGATGACCCATTTCCCCTTTCGGCAAGAGACACAAACTGAGATTCAGGCAGGTGGCAGCGCTGAGGTATTAACGTGGAGCGTGCTGACGGCAGAAACGGCATTACTGAGCATGCTTTGTTCGGGCCGAACATTATTATTTAGCGTCAGCCTATTAATACTTCTGGGCTGTGCTGTGGCAGCTGGTTTTATGAGTGGCCGTAACCGAGTGTTCAGCCAAATAAACCCGCTCAGACAGAGCTATTGGGGATTTATTCTCAGCGCCGCTGGCATATTGTTGATAATGCTCTCCCGCCAGGCGTTCACAAGCGAGGAATTACTCTGGTTAGGCGTAGTGATTTCAGGCGTAGGAATAGGAAGCGTTTACCCGGTCGTCTCATTGTGTGGCATCGGTAATCGCCACCCTCGTTTACGACGCCGGGTGCGGATCATTTTATCGGGTCTGGTTACCCTGTCGCTGGTGCTATTCATCCGGTATAAGTGTGGCGGAGTAAGCGGGTTTTCACTGGCAGCCGCGATTAGCGTGGATATTGCTTTGCTGGGCGCGATATTGAGCAAAATCACACTGGATGATCTGCCATGTAACGGTTAAGCGGCGAATGAAATGTGCGCCAGGCAAACCGGGTATTACTGAGAATAACCTGAATATCAGACATGCTGATGCGTGCCTTTATTAGAAGAGTAAGCACGTAATACACTGGGCACAGGTACTCTGTAGAATGAGAAAATTGACGGCTTATCTTCTTTGCGCTGCCAGATGGATCACATTTCGCTTCCATCCAGCTATAGAGTCCGCTATGAGCGAAAAGCGGAAGTACGAATACGAAATTGTGCATATGATTATGGGGCTTTACGCGTAGTGCTCTTCTCCAAGAACATAATCAGTCATGTCGGAAGGTCTCTAAAGTGAATGTAGCGGATTTCAGGGGGACTCTACAACGCCCCCCGGTACCACAACGTCTGCAGGAGCCGTTTACCGTGGTGGTTTTGGATAGCAAAAATCTCGAAGAGATATTGGGGCCTGCATAGTCCCAACTGAGATTTTAGCGTTTTTTTGGAGGAGGATTTTCAACTTGATTTGGTTGGCTTTGGCGTGGAGGCTGGTAACCATTGTTGACTGGTGCCCGAGGAATTTCAGTTGTTCTTGGCGGCTGCCAGCCATCTTGAGCAATTCCTTTACCGACTTTATCTGACATAATTTCTCCGTTTTCTATGGTGTCACTGGTGTACTGGTTATCTCGATAAACTCTATACTTTCGATCTCACTAGTCAAAATGATAATACCAAGTGTATCGCTTAATTTATGATCAAGATCACCATCGACATCTAAAGCCCAATGTTGTTCAAGGTAAATTTGTTCAGGTTCGGGAGAACTTGATGCAAAAGACTCTGAATCATATCGGCCGCCGTATTTCTTCCCGCTTTTAAGCGTCACTATCACCCAACATTTTTTACCTTGCCTAAAATAATAATCCCATGGCCTACCAGTTGGGTGAGGCATATAATGCGTAAACCAACGCCGAGTCCTAATAAGGATCAACAACAATGGCAGCGCAATAGGAAGAATAAAGAAAGTAAACAAATAAAAAAGATAGTAATAGACAGGGTGGTTAACCATCACTGACGAAGTTTCTACGTAGTAGATAGGTATTAATAAAAAAGAGTAGTTTATACAACTATATGCGACAACATCAATTAGTGTTTTAGAATAGTCCTGCCCCGGTCTAGACTGAAACACATCATATATTTTCATACTAATAAACCCAGGCATTACAAACAGTACAAAAATAAGAAGTTTACTTTTTTCCCATATATCCATTTTTATCCCTGCTAGCTAACTTGCAGTTAAGGCCTAGATGAGGCTATGAAGTAGAGTATCTGCACAATATCGAGGTACAGCGGATTGTCAGTAGCACCAAAGCACGCTAGAGTCAGGCAGCTTGTAGTCTTTTTCGCCAAGATTTACAGTCTCTGCGTGCCACAAGTTTAGTTTCACAGGCGCCTACCTCAAACTCAGATACCCGATTATGTACTAGTTTTAAATTGGGATTGCAACTGCAAAAGGCGGATAACTCTGGGTAAACTAAACAGACAACGCTATGAAAAATACCGAAATGGACAAATGAGTATAGTGTGTATGAAACGATGATGTGGGGTCTATCTAGTATACCATGTCCACCCTTGGTTAAAAGTTATCAGAGTTGTCTGCCATGAGCGAAGAGCTGACAACTATAGGGCAGGATCGTCTACCTGTAAGTATCCCGCATAATCGTGCCATTCACATTTAGAGATCATCCGGCATAATCAATCTGCCAACGAAGGAGATCGCTATGCGTAAAGCCCGTTTTACTGAGCATCAGATCATCGCTGTGATTAAGTCGGTTGAAGCCGGACGAACCGGTAAGCTACGCCGAACCGCCAGAAGCTGCGTTTCGGGCTTGGTGGCTCGGATCTGAAGGCTAATGCACGGTTCATTCACGTGGCGATTAGCCTGTGTGCTTTAAAGGACTTGAGCTGGGAGGGCTCATCGCCGGTATGAGCAGAGATTAGACATTGATTGAAGAACATGCGCAAAAGAGAAAAAAGCCGTGGACATCGACCGCAACTTCTGCCGTTAAATACATGTTAGCCTCTTTAAATTTACGCGGGTCCAAAACTAATTATTTCGCCGATCGCTGATCCAACCGGAGGTGCTGTTACTCCTTTTCTCAAATCGATTCTCATCACCATGTCATTACCCTGAGTTTTTCCATTAATGAGATCAATTAAAGTCAATAGGTCCTCATGAAACTCACTAATAGTTTTCGGTTTATTGGGTATTTTTACACTGCTGTGCTCCATGGTAAGCAGGTTAACTTTTGGAAATGTCATTCCATTAGGTAAATTTAGGCTTCTCATTTTCAGAGCGGTTTTACCGTGCTCAAGGAATGGATGTAATTTTAATGCAGCTAGCAGCGCAATTATTTCTATAGGCAATTTTGTGGCATATTTGTTCAGGAAGTCATCGATTCCAGAACTGAATTTTGAGTTTTCCTGATCGATGTAGTTCCCCCATAACATCCTCCCTTTCCCGTATCTCGTTTCATCAGATAAAAAATCTTGCCTGCAAATTTGGTCATAGTAACTTTGATTGAACAGTTCCCGAGGATTAGCGACCAGAGTATCACCATGCTGTGTTGTCGTGACCTTATAGGTTTCAGCAAGGATCCCAAGAAATTCAATGACCACTGGCTTAAGAATCGTTAGCAGTTTAGAAAGGTTCTTCTCTTCAGTTTCTTTCTCTTCTTCTTGTCTGGCAAAGTCCTTCCTGTCACTTAATTGGTGGGAGATGGCATTCAAAAATAGGCCAATAAATACAACACCAAAAACCACCTGTGCTGATATAGTGAGAAGTAATGGAGATGCGTCTAATTTTGGTGTGATATCACCATATCCTAAAGTTGTGATGGTCACGATGCTAAAATATAATGACTGCACGAAACTGATGGGTGAATGGTCAAAGTCGTTTTTAAAACAAAAAGAGTATATAAAAGTGAATACGATAATGTTGATAAGATAAAAAATTGTATATACCAATGGTGAAAAAGAGGTTAATCCAGATCTTTTACCCCGGTTAGCTTTTTTCTCCACGATGCCGTCATGATTCATATCAGTTTCTGTCCTTCGTTTTTTCAACAGACGGAAGGCCTGATTAACAGGCCTGCCGTAGTTAGTGATAGTTTAAACCTGAACACTCTTACACTCGGGTCGATTATTCCTAGCGAACTAGGCCACTACAGGGTCGCCAGCTCGGCGATTTTGGACGCGACAACGGCCATGGTGTCTTCGCCCGTGTCTAAGCCACTACGTGAAGCAAGCAAAGGGCTCACATTACGAAGTTCTTCATAGGTTGTGTTATGCACGATGGGCACAAGTTGGTTACCCGCTAAAAGTGCTGATAGCTCCTTGTCCGCAACGCCTTCTTTGGGAAGCCTGTTGAGCAGCGCCGGCGTTACCAACACAAGTCCGATCCGCGAATTTGCCAGTCCCTTATCGATGGCCCGCATCATCGGTACCCCTAGTCCGAGATCTTTCTCACTGAACCAGACTTTTACGCCAGCTGCTTCAAGTAAGTCATGTAATTCCTTTGCCGCGCCTTGCCTGTCATCCCATGCGTGGCATAGAAAGACGTCGCGAAGATCGGGTTGCTGTGCTGCTCGTGTCTCAACGGTTTCACGTATCGGAGTAAGAGAGCGGATCTCGTTTGGTGTGTATAACACGGATGAACCTGCCGGAGACCAGCGAGGTTTACTTCTGCTGAGTCCGGAAGAGTTACTTCCACCGCCTCCTCCATTGCCTCCGGCAGGAGAATAGGAAGTGGTGGAATAGGAGCGGTAGCTGCTAAAGCGACTTCCGCATGCTGGGCAATTTGCTCGTGCGCTTGCAGAGCGGTGCCCTTGTCTTGGCGCTGTGCATCTGGACATACCTTAATGTTTCCATATGTAATTATAGGATTCATTAAGTTACCTTCATGGTGCCCAATTTTCAATCAATCCATCTCTTTTAATTGAATGGCCAGATGTCTGGGTAATATTAATAACTCTTTTTTATCAAGTTGTTATATTTGAATATATTCTTTTTTTTGCAGGTGATAAGGTGAGGAATGGTCCTGATTACTCAAGTATCAGCCACTTTGCTTAGAGCAAAATGCGCTCAAACCAGTCGCATCGTCAGTTAACAAGAAATAACTTATTCAGATGAGGGTTGCCGAATCCACTGCCCACAATGTGGAGTTCAGCGGCAGTCCTGACGTCGTGCTTTGCTGAGGATTCCATTGAGCGGATACATCGCTGTTTCCTGAAGGTTCTGGGATTTAAGAAGGCGTACCCTGTTGATCAGCTCCCCCCCAACTAAATGTTATTAGCTACTTCCGCTCCTGGCACGGAACGGACAATCCTACTGCCAGCCAGGTCCGCTCTGAGCGAACAGCGGAGGTATAGCCACAAACTAATGCGTTAGTTTTCCTGAAAACAACAATATAAGCAGAAGAGAATGGCTTATATAATCCTCAGTTAGCGGATGGTTAGAATTTCCCGCCTCTACCTCTTTGAAAAAGTAGTGTCAGTCTGGCCTTGATATTAATGACAAAAAACCAAATGCACTTTATATCGGTTCTTTACAGGCTAAGCGGCAACAGGAATAAATTTTCCTTGTTAATTAATAACCTGCCTGACTCCTAACAGCATAATCAACCCACCGCACAGCCTATCAATGACTTTTTTGGCCCGCTGGTAAGCAGAGGAAATGCGAGATTGAGAAAGCGTGATGGCCACAGACCCGTACCAGAGTGATGCAATGATGCCAACCACGCCGAGCATAGCAATAAATGTGCCCGCAGATACGTGCGCCGGAGCGGCAGTGGAAAAGATGGCTGCGTAAAAAGCCATAGATTTCGGATTACCGATATTAGTAACCACTCCCTGGGTAAAGGATTGACGAAAACTTCCTGACAATACTGTATTTTCGTTCGCAGCAGGCTGGCTTCCCGCATTGAGGATTAACCGTAAGCCAAACCACAGCAGATACCCTGCCCCTAATATTTTTACCACCAACGCAACCCACGGGAATGCGGCAAATACCAAACCTATTCCGCCGATGGCACAACCTGCCCAGAATAGGTTAACCACCACAATACCGGCGACCAGCGCAAGGGCGGCCGAGCGCGTAGAAGCGACCGCTTTATGTACCACAGCGACAAAATTTGGCCCTGGTATCACCACGCCAGCGAGATAAATCAGCAGCACGGTAAGAACTGCGTGTGTATCAATCATGTAACCTCCTTATAACTCACTGACGTTAAAAGATTTTAAACGCATCTTCAACCACTGACCACCCATTATGCCATGACATCTCCCGTTGAATGGCATCCACATACTTCGCTGAATATTTCATCCCACGATTAGCCGCTCTAACCCCCACAACCTTCCGGGGTGAACCCTACGGAAATCGTCTTCAGCAGCCACGCCGTTGCCGGGCGCACGCCTCATCATGAAGATGACTCATGTTCAATGAAATTAAATCACTTTTACTCACCCAACGAGTCAGGCATAAAAGATGCATTGTTATTAACTATAGATATATAAAGCCTGCTAAATGAGAGTATCAGAAAACAAATCCTGAAAATCGTGAATAGCAAGCAATAAAACCAGATTTATATCAGAAGTTAGGATACCAGATTACGATGAATAATAAATTTTCCTTCACTATTAAGAGCATTCGTTTCGACGAAAATTATAACCCTTCTCAAAATACGCGTATTACCACCAACTTTGCTAATTTAGCCAGAGGTGAGCAACGCCAGCAGAACTTGCGCAACGCCTTAGTGATGATTGACAATCGTTTCAATGCGTTAGCGCATTGGGATAACCCTAAGGGAGACCGTTACTCAGTCGAACTGGAAATTATTTCCGCTGAATTAAGTATCGATATTGAAGACAACCGTGGCACATTCCCGGTGATTGAAATATTGAAAACGAATATCGTTGATAAGCAAACCAACGAGCGTATTGAAGGTATTGTAGGGAATAATTTCTCCTCTTACGTGCGTGATTATGATTTTAGCGTCTTACTGCCGGATCATAATAAAAACACCGCCCAATTTAGCATTCCTGATAATTTTGGTGTGTTACATGGCAATATATTTAAATATTTTATCGATTCAGAGGCCTACAGAGAGAATTTTAATAAAACGCCGGTTATTTGCTTAAGTGTTTCAAGCAAAAACATCTATTACAGAACGGGCAATGAGCATCCTGTATTAGGCATCGAATATCAGCAAGATGAACCTTCATTGACCGATGCATACTTTAATAAAATGGGGTTACGTGCTCGCTACTTTATGCCACCCAATAGTGTTGCGCCTTTGGCTTTTTATTTTAATGGCGACCTACTGAGCGATTACACCAATCTTGAGCTGATTAGTACCATCAGCACGATGGAGACTTTCCAAAAGATTTACCGGCCTGAGATTTATAATGCTAACTCTGTGGCAGCACAATGCTATCAACCAAGCCTGAATCAACAGGATTATTCTTTAACTCGAATTGTTTATGATCGAGAAGAACGTAGCCAGTTAGCGATTGAGCAAGGGAAGTTTACTGAAGAGAAATTCATTAAACCCTACCAAACCATTCTCGAACAATGGTCTGCTAATTGCGTTCTTTGATTAACCCAAACACAGGGGCATCTCGTATGAAAAAGTTATTACCAACGTCGACTGCTGGCAGTTTACCTAAGCCCTCCTGGCTGGCACAACCTGAGACACTGTGGTCACCGTGGAAGTTGCAAGACCAGGAATTAATTGACGGCAAACATGATGCTCTCCGTTTGTGCCTGGAAGATCAACAGCAGGCAGGTATTGATATTGTCAGTGACGGTGAGCAAACGCGCCAACATTTTGTCACTACGTTTATTGAGCACCTCAACGGCGTTGATTTTGAGAAACGTGAGATCGTTAAAATTCGTAATCGCTATGAGGCAAGTGTACCGACAGTCGTCGGCCCGGTTAGCCGCCAAAAAGCGGTTTTTGTTGAGGATGCCAAATTTTTACGTCAGCAAACCGACCGCCCGATTAAATGGGCTCTACCCGGCCCGATGACGATGATTGATACGCTATATGATAACCACTATAAAAGCCGCGAAAAACTCGCCTGGGAATTTGCTAAAATTCTGAATGAAGAAGCCAAAGAATTAGAGGCCGTAGGCGTTGATATTATCCAGTTTGATGAACCCGCATTTAATGTGTTCTTTGATGAGGTGAACGAGTGGGGAATAGCCACTCTAGAAAGAGCCATTGAAGGGCTTAAATGTGAAACGGCGGTACACATTTGCTACGGTTATGGCATTAAAGCCAATACAGACTGGAAAAAGACGCTGGGCTCAGAATGGAGGCAGTATGAAGAGATTTTTCCAAAACTACAAAAATCTAATATCGATATCATCTCACTGGAATGTCACAACTCGCATGTTCCGATGGAGTTAATGGAACTTATTCGCGGTAAAAAGGTAATGGTTGGGGCCATTGATGTGGCGACCAGTACCATTGAAACACCGGAGGAAGTTGCCGCGACTTTGCGAAAAGCCCTGCAGTTTGTCGACGCCGATAAGCTTTATCCTTGTACTAACTGCGGCATGATTCCGTTGCCGCGTGGCGTCGCCAGAGGCAAGCTGGATGCTTTAAGCGCTGGCGCAGAAATCGTCCGAAAAGAACTGTTGGCTAAATAACGCCGCCAACGATGAGATGAAGGGAACTCAGCCTACGGAGGAGTTGCATGGATGCAACGAACCATCGAACCAAGTTCGATGAAGGGTCCGTATCTCCAAAAACAAAAAACCCGCCTTTATGGAGTGCCCCCGAGTCCGTAGACAAATCTGCTCTATAGTTGGAGTTAGGTCCACATATAGTGGATGGAACCCCACATATAACGGCGTGAAAAACATACCAGCCTCGTCCGCAGAATGTTGATTTACCCCCCGGGATTGAGCTTTAAGTTGATATGTCGGATTAGGCACTTTTAAGATAATATTTGACGACATTGATTATTATTTATTGAATTATATAAATATTTTCCTCTCTTTTTGAAGTGTGGCTATGAGGTTGTTGAGATAACCAAACATCATGGCCCAATTTAATCCCTCAGAACCAGAGCTAAAGATACTGCTCCAAAACCCCCTCTAACTTGCTTACCGCCGCCGCATACTTGGCCGGATTCTTATCATTCAGCACTGCCAGGTTACGCAGTTTCCATCGAATAGCCGGCAAGTGTTGAATTTCAGGATAGCGATACAGCGACCAGTCGGGGCTATTTTGCTTACAACTGAGTAAAAATTGGCGATCTCGATCCGTAAGGTGCGACTTCAACGCCTGCGGCAGCAAAGTGGTTACTGACAAAAGGGATTCCAGCGACGTTTCCTGCTGTGTCATCCCGGAAAATTCCTGTGCATACAACGTAGCAATCTGCGCTGTATTCCAGTTTGGTGCCAGCAGCTCGGCAATGGGTCGGGGATGCCCTGCCAGATAGCAAAGAAAACCGTCAAAGATCTCGCGCGTCATGCCCGGATTCTCCAGCATATTCAGCACATCAAACAGATCACGCGGATGCTGGCGGTCGAGCGCGGCGCAGATTTTTCCGCCGTAAAGATCTGCCAGCGAGACGACATTCATGATGGTGAAGCCATACTCCATTTCCACCTGTTCACATACCGGCATTTCTGTTGATGGCAACAGTAGCCCCCGCCAGACTGGACTAACCTCAATCTTTATCTTTGCGTCATCGGTGTTAACGATGATGCGCTTTTCATCCGCTTTATTCTCCTGCCGGATCGCAGTCATCCCCTCTCTACCGTTCAGCGATTCAGTAATACGCATCAGTGCATCGTTGATAGCCGCCAGATCGGTATCGCGATCCGCATAGGTCTTGTACGCCAGATCGATATCCACCGACAGGCGAGGGAAATCCTGCACAAATAAATTGATTGCCGTGCCGCCTTTCAGGGCGAAGCAGGATTCTTTTGCCACATGCGGCAGAGCAGTCATTAATAGCCTGACCTGTCGGGCATAAATATCACGCAGAGCCATCTTCGACTCCTTCTGGTTTAAATGTGCGGGGAACGGTGATTTGATAATCCGGCTCCAGCCAACCGCCAGGGACGATTTGCCGCTTTCCCGTGCCTGTTTCTATACCGCTGTGATCGAGATACTGAAAATAAGGATGTGCATTGCGTTGGGTAAGATAAAGCATCACCCGGTTGGTTTTAACCGAATGACTGGCGCAGAGCAGTGCCTGTAATTTACGCGGGCTAAGAAGGTTCATTCCCTGAAACAGAGCGTCGGCATGTTCGAACGAGATCAATGTCGGAACGCCGCAGGCGATCTCGTAGGCGGCCAGTTCTGGAACACTGGTCGCTAATTGCCGGTCGCCGATACTAAGTTTTGTCGTGAATTGCGTTATATCGACGGTGAGGCCGGTTGTATATAGCGTGACAAACGTCGCGGATTGTTCAAAGGTGGTAAACCATTCTGGCAGTTTGACGTAAGCAGGAAGCACGAGCCAGATTTGTTGTCTGCCCGGTTGGGTATAGTGAGCAAGGCCCTGTAGCGCAAGGCTGGACAGCCCTGCCACGCGAACTGGTTTTCCCCACTGTGTTTGCAGGCAATAAACAGCGTCCACCCAGTCCGGCTCACGCCCCGTCCGGCAGTATACACCGTGCGCGATCCGCCTGAGCCAGCCATTTTGGACATAGAGGTAGGAGAGCTTACGATCTATGCCGTTGCGGGCGAGCCATGACTGAAGCAATACCTGACCGGGGAGGGTGTTTTGCATCAGCCAGTTTAGATAGTTTGGCAAGTGTCGCCCCTTGGTGGACATATCAGTTAAAATTTAAACTAATTATAATGCTTTAATGAGAAATAATATAGATAGGTGAAGATTGTTTTTTAGTGAATGGGGAGAATTCGTTATCTATGGAAATCATGTGGTTACTATTATAACATGTGTGGAAACTATACCTCTTAGATGGATTTCCAAGGAGAGTTTATGGCTCAATTGCATGTCAGACATATCAAACAAGCAGTATTAAAAGATTTTAATCACTTACTTGCTCAGGATGACTTGAAAAATAAGAGTGATTCAGATAAAGAAGATGCCATATTAACCAGAGCCCAAATGGCCTATGTTCTATCATTTATTTCTGGTTGTGATAATGAGCAAGCAGCAAATTCTATTACTGACGGTTATCTGGATAATGGTATTGACTCTATTTTTTATAGCCGTGTCAATCAGGTTTTGTATTTCGGTCAATCGAAATGGAGAAATAATGGCAATGGAAGCATTGATGTTGGTAGCGTAAGGAAATTTCTTTCTGGTATCAATAAGATAATAAACTCAAACTATTCCAGAGTAAGTGATAAGATTAAAGAGAAACAAGTTGAAATTGAAGACGCACTTGATAATGTAAATATTAAAATTGTTTTTTTGCTTTGTTATACTGGAAATGATAAAGCGTCAGATGATGTTATTGAAGCCTTAGATGATTTTGTTGAAAATTTGAACGATTCATCAGACATATTTAGCTATAAGATCATTAAGCAGCAAGATATTCATAATTCAGTTTCGGCAGGTAAAAAGAAGAAGATAGATTTAGAGGTACTTTTAAGTCATTGGGGAAGCGTAAAAAACCCATATCTTTCTTTTTATGGGCAGGTAGCAGCATCTGATCTTGCACAGTGGTATAAATCACATCAGGAGAATTTATTTTCGCCAAATATAAGAATGTTTCTCGGGTCAACAGAGGTGAATAATAGTATTATAAGCACATTAAAAAGCGAACCTGAGAAATTCTGGTATTTTAACAATGGTATTACAGCATTGTGCGATAAGATCGTAAAAAAAGCTATCGGTGGAGGAACTAAAGAACATGGCCAATTTTGTTGTTATGGCTTAACTATCGTCAATGGTGCTCAAACTGTTGGTTCTATTGCTAGCGCAAATCAGGATATTCCAGAAAAAGTTGAGCACGCAAAAGTACCATTAAGAATAATATCACTGGAATCTTGCCCACCTCAACTTGAAGTTGAAATAACTAAGAAGAACAATACTCAGAATAAAATAGAAAAGCGAGATTTTGTCTCTCTTGACTCAAATCAAGAGCGTTTAAGAGTCGAAATGCTTATGGACGATAAAGAATATAAATACAAGTCTGGTGATGTAGTAAGTAATCCAGAAAATCAATGTGGGTTAGAAGAAGCAACGATTGCCAGGGCATGTGCACAAAGTGATATTAGTCTAGTTGTTGATGCTAAAAGTGGAATTGGTCGCCTTTGGGATGATATCGGTAAAGCTCCTTATACAATACTTTTTAATAAGTCATTGACAGGCCCTCAATTATGGCGATTGATTCAAGTCTATAGATATATAGAAATAAGACTGACTCATCTGAAGAAGACAATTGAGGGAAAAGAAAGAGCTATTTCTGTTCATGGCAATAGATTTATTACTCATATTGTAATGCAGTCGGCTACTTTTGATATATCCAATGGCTCTGAAAAGATTAGTCATAGTGAGATCGAAGAAATCTACAAATTATGTAGCTTTGCTGTTACAACTACGCATAAAAAATTAAATCGCAAATATCCTGATTCATATGTTGCAAATGTATTTAAAAATCAGATGAAAAGCGCTGATCTTAAAGAGTTAGTATTAAAAGACATAATAAAGGAAATGAATAAAAAGAAAAATTAAAAAAATTGTATATATAGTATATGTATCAGTGGTAGGTATGATTATATTAATATTTACTATCGATTCTTTATTTTCGCACATATTAAAATATCCTGGCCGTTATGTTTATATTTATAAATACTGACCCTGTATATATATTTTTAGAAAAAAAACGCTTTGCCATCGCTACAAACCGCAGTATGTTTTACTTGCACCTGCAAAATCAGATGCCGGAATTGGAACCCTGAGAAATGTTAAAGGCGACATATGACGCGTCCGCGTCTTTTTTATATTGTGCGTCTGGCTATACCTCAATGGTGGGCGGGGTGGTCCACATTGAGCCATTCAGATCGATCTCCGTCTAGCGGTCAAAACGCAGCTCGCTAGAGTGAATAAAAATCAGCAGGTAAAGACCTTGCGCGTCACTGAGCTTGTAAGGCTTATCGAGCGGCTTTACATTACGGAGGCGATATCGGTGAGGGACACTGTGGGGATCCAGAGTTTATCTAACCAATAAGTCCAATTAAGCCCAAAAACTCTGGATATCAAAAAACCTGACAAAACTTTTCAGCACCATCATTTTTATTTAACTTACTGATTTTTAATGATTAAAAACTTATAGAAACCCCAGAAAGCAAAAAACCCGCCTTTAGAGCGGGTTTCTTCATAGATGGTGCCCGGACTCGGAATCGAACCAAGGACACGGGGATTTTCAATCCCCTGCTCTACCGACTGAGCTATCCGGGCAACGGGGCGCATTAAACCGTAAAGGCGGAATGTCGTCAAATGCTTTTCAGTGGAAAACCGATCGATTGCACTCTTTTCCATCAGTTGCGCCGCCTGGTCGCTAAAAATGCGCTTATCCAGCGCCTGCGGTTTGCACCGCCGCTGCCGGAGGAGGAGGCGGTGGCAAGAAGATATGGTCGAGAATTTGCCGCACCACCGGTGCAGCCACCACCCCATCGCTACCGCCGTTTTCGAGAATAAATGCCATCGCAACTTTAGGGTCGTTAAACGGCGCAAACGCGGTATAAAACACGTGATCGCGCAACCGAATCGGAATCATTTTAGCGTTATAGGTCTGGTTTTGTTTCAGGCTAAAGACCTGTGAAGTTCCACTCTTAGCGGCAATGCCGTAAGGTGCGGTATGGAAAAACTTATAGCCAGTACCATTCGGCGCATTCGCCATGCCAAACATCGCATGCCGCACTAAGCTCCAGTAAGGCGATTTCGGATCGGCAATTTGCTGCTGCGTCGCTTGCCGATAATACGTCACGCTCTTACCGCGCGACGCGGCATACAGTAAATGTGGCGTCACCACATGCCCGTTATTAATCAGCGCGTCGAGCGCCTTCACCATTTGAATCGGCGTGGCGATCCAGTACCCCTGCCCAATGCCGACCGAGACCGTATCCCCCTGATACCACCCTTTTTTATGCACTTTCTGCTTCCAGTCACGGCTGGGCAGCAACCCGCTGTATTCTTCGTTAAGATCGATACCGGTTGGCCTGCCGTAACCAAACTCACTTAACATCCGATGGATACGATCGATACCCATCTCAAACGCTACCTGATAGAAAAAGGTATCTGCCGACTCTTCAATCGCGCGGGTCACATCTAGCAGGCCGTGGCCGGTTTTCTTCCAGTCACGATAGCGCCGATCGGTGCCCGGTAGCGTCCAGGTCGACGCGCCAAAAAAGGTGGTTTGCGGTGTGATAACGCCGGTCAATAACGCAGACATCGCCATATAGGGCTTCACCGTCGACGCTGGCGGATAGAGTCCCTGGGTAACGCGGTTGATGAGCGGCAGGTTTTTATCGGACAGCAGTTGCTTATACGCTTTGTAGCTGATCCCCTTCACAAACGGGTTGGGGTCATAGCTGGGGCTGGAAACCATCGCCAGTACGCCGCCATCACGCGGGTTCTCGATTAATACCGCCGCGCGTTGCCCCTGAACCAGGCTTTCAACATATTGTTGCAAATGAAGATCCAGCGTCAGGGTGATATTTTTCCCGGCGACCGGCGGCACCTCTTTGAGCACCCGAATAATGCGACCGTGGTTATCCACCTCCACTTCTTGATAGCCGGTTTTACCGTGCAACACCGATTCGTAGTAACCCTCAATACCTTGTTTACCAATGTTATGGTCTGCGGCATAGTTCTCGGCAATCCCCGCCTCGCTCAGCCGTTTCTCATCACCATCGTTGATTTTGGAAACATAGCCAATGACATGCGCCAAATCTGCGCCATAGGGATATTGTCGATCCTGATAGGGCTCGATGGTCACGCCGGTAAATTTGAACTGGTTCACCGCAAAACGGGCGACCTCTTCTTCACTCAATTCCGTTTTTAACACCACCGGCTTATAGCGGCTGTTCTGCTTCAGCGCATGATAAAAGTTATCAATATCTTCCGGCGTTAAATCGACAATCGGCGTTAAGGCGCTGAGGGTCTGCTTCATATCCTCAATGCGATAGGGCGTGATGGTAATGTCATACCAAGTGACATTTTTAACCAGTGGAATGCCATTACGATCAAAGATAATCCCACGCGTTGGCGCAACCGGGATCATTTTAATATCGTTCTGGTTAGATCGTGTTTGGTAGTATTTGTGTTGGCGCACCTGCAAGCGATAAAGGTTGAACACCAAAATCCCAAAACAGATCGTCACCACGCCAAACGCGACAATCGCGCGGCGGATAAAAAGTTTTTCTTCAATTTCAAAATTTCTGAATTTCATTACCTGAACTATCACAACATTTTTTTAATCATTCTGTTGCGTAATGATAGAGCGAATCCCCACCGCGACTACCAAAAAGATGCGTGCGCCGAAGGTAAAGTGTGTCATTTGTTGACGAATGTAACAGAATTGATGCAGAGCGCTGCCGGAAAAAGCGCAAGTTAAATCCGAGGAAAAATAAGAATCAATTGCATTCAATAAGTGAATTAATTCTATTTAAAATCAATGAAATAGATTGTAATTTTTGTTAAAAAAACGTTCCTCTTTGAGGGCAAGTGATGCATAATTCGCCACACTAAATCGACGAATTTCCACCTGCCGGAAAAAAGGAATTGCTATGCTAACCAACGAAATGACCGCCAAATTGAATGACCAGCTTAACCTGGAGTTCTTTTCCGCTAACCTCTATCTGCAAATGAGCGCCTGGTGCAGCGATAAGGGTTTTGAAGGCGCCGCCGCGTTTTTAAAACAGCACTCGCGTGAAGAGATGGAACACATGCAGCGTCTGTTTGATTATTTAAGCGATACCGGCGCAATGCCAGTGCTGGGCAGCATTGCCGCGCCGCCGGTTGCCTTTAACTCTCTGAGTGAAGTGTTTCAGCAAACTTACGAACATGAGCAGCTGATTACCCGTAAAATTAATGAGTTAGCGCATGCCGCAATGACGTCGCAAGATTATTCCACCTTCCATTTCCTGCAATGGTATGTGGCAGAACAGCATGAAGAAGAGAAATTGTTCAAATCGGTGCTGGATAAACTGGCGTTGGTGGGTAACAGCGGTAACAGCTTGTTCTTTATTGATAAAGACCTGGCGAAAATGAATACCGAAAACCACGGCCCATCAGCCTAAGTTTTACCGATTAAAATCCGGGCCGTGAGGCCCGGAGAGTTGCTTAAGCCTCTGCCTTACGCTGGCTCAACCCGTAAACCAGCACCACCACAAAACAGATTACCGGCAACGTGTAAGCAATTGCGGTGCCAAAACGATCGGCCAACGCGCCCATACACCACGGCATAATCGCTCCGCCAACAATCGACATGATCATGATAGAGCTGGCGCGTTTGGTTTGCGCCCCCATATTTTTCACCCCCATCGCAAAGATGGTTGGGAACATGATCGACATAAAGAAGAACACCGCAATCAGCGCCGGTACCGCCACACCGGGTATGCCCGCCACCACCAGTACACAGAGCACGATATTAATTAACGCATAGGCGCTTAGCAGCGTAGCCGGGCGAATGCGGCCCATCAGCCAGGTACTGACAAAGCGTCCAACCATAAAACAAATCAACCCCACCGACAGTAAATAAGAGGCGTAAGCGTTGCTGATGTTCTGCCAGTGTTCCGTCACGTAGTTAATAAAGAAGGCGCCCACGCCGACCTGTGCGGCAATGTAGAAGAACTGAGCGATAACCCCGCCGGTAAAGTGCTTATGCTGCCAAAGCGGACGCGTTACGCCGCGCTCAATATCGCGCGCGTCGCCCTGCTCACGAATATCCGGCATGTTGGTGCGGTAAAACAGGAAGGCGATCAACAACACCAATACCGCGATCCCGACATAGGTAAATTTGACCGAGTCCTGTGCGCTACTGGTCTGTTGCCCGGCGGTAAAGAACAACGAGCCGCCAATCATCGGGCCGAGAAACTGTCCGAGCCCATTGAAAGATTGCGCCAGGTTCAGACGGCGTTCCGCGCCAGACGAGTCGCCCAATACCGTCGCAAACGGGTTGGCGGCGGTTTCAAGGCAGCCAAGGCCAGAGGCGATGACAAACAAGGCAAACAGGAACAGCGCAAAACTGTTCGCCGCCGCTGCCGGGATAAACAGCAACGCGCCCACCGCATAGCACAGCAGGCCAAGGATAATCCCGGCGCGATAGCCACGCTTATCCATAAAGAAACCCGCCGGTAATGCCACGATAAAATAGGCACCGAAATAGGCCGCCTGTAACAAACCGGACTGCGCTTTGTTAACGTGTAGCGTCAATTGGAAGTGCTTATTCAGCACATCCAGCAGGCCATACGATAACCCCCACATAAAAAACAGACTGGTCACCAGCATAAACGGCCAGCGATAACTGATTGGCGCCGACTTTTCCGGTTGGCCGGTCAGCGTATTTTTTCCTGCAAACATCGGGTTTCTCCTCACTCGGTGAAATCATTCCGGTTGTTCGCTGAGGGCGAAAATGCGCCGCATCGGCGCCCATTTCTCTCCGTCAGCCGTCCAGGGTGTCGGGCGCTGATATTTCCACATCAGCGCCTCCCACGCCTGAATCTCCGCAACCTGTTGGCAATGCTCTGCATACTGCTGCCCGTTAAACTGCTGATTAACCTCGACCACCATAAATAACCGGTTACCGAGGCGGTAAATTTCCATATCGACAATACCGAACTGGCGCATCGCCGCCGCTACCGCCGGCCAGATGCGCTGATGGTGCGCTTCGTATTCGGCGATTAATTGCGGATCGTCGACCAGATCGAGCGCCTGACAGAAACGCCGACTCATTCGCCAATCGCCCGATCAAGGTGCACATAGCCGCCGTCAACAAACAGCCATTGTCCGGTGGTATGCGAAGCGCGTGGCGAGAGGGCGAACACCACCGTATTGGCAATCTCTTCCGGCGTGGTCATACGCTGGCCCAGCGGGATCCGCGCGGTAATTTGCGCCAATTTCTCCTCCGGCTGGCTGAAGGTGGCGATCCAACTTTCATACAGCGGCGTCATCACTTCCGCCGGGATCACCGCATTCACCCGGATTCCATCGCTGAGTAACGAAGCCGCCCACTCGCGAGTCAGCGCCAGAATGGCGCCTTTCGACGCGCTATACCCACTGGTGTTCCCCTGCCCGGTTAGCGCGGTTTTCGAGCTGATATTCACAATCGCGCCACGGCTTTTACGTAACGCATCAAGGCTGTAATGCACCATTTGGTAGTAATGGATCAGGTTTTTCTCCAGCGAGCCGACGAAGGCTTCGCGCCCCTCTTCCAGGCCGATACCATCGTTGACGCCAGCGTTATTCACCAAACCGTCAATACGTCCGAAGCGTTTAAGAACCTCATCAACCGCCTGCTGGCACTGGCGCTCATCGCTGAGTTCAGCGGCGATAAACCACGCCTGTGGCTGGCGTTCCTGTAGCTGCGCCATAAAACGTGCGTCGGGGGTTTTATTGGCAACGATAACTGGCGTTGCGCCCTCTTCCGCCAGTTGCAGGCTGATAGCGGCACCAATACCGGAACCGCCGCCGGTGACAATCACCACCTTGTTATCCAAAAACAAATTCATTTAAACCTCCAGTTGATAGATGCGGCTCGCGGTTCCGCCGCGAATGGCGTCCTGTTCATCTGCCGACAGCCCGCCGATCGCCTGTTCGCATAGCGAGTGAACCTGCGCGTAGTCGCCCGCCAGCCGACACACTGGCCAATCGGAGCCAAACATCAGGCGCTCCGGCCCAAACAGCGATAACGCCGCATCAATAAACGGTAATAACGTCTCGGGTTGCCATCCTTGCCCGGCTTCGGTAATCAGGCCGGATAATTTGCACGCCACATGCGGTAACGCCGCCAGCGGAGCAACCTGTTCTGCCCAGTGCCGCGCGCCGCGGGCAATATCCGGCTTGCCACAGTGATCCAGCACCAACCAGTGCGCATCATGCCGACCTGCAAACTCAGCCGCGGCGTTTAAGTCGCGCCAGGTGACCAAGAGATCCCAACAATAGCCTGCGCGCTGGAGCTGGTTGATCCCCCGCGCCACCTCTGGCCGCGCCAGCCAGCCCGCCGGATCGATTTCATCCTGTACCAGGTGGCGAAAACCGCATAACGCAGGCTGTGACCAGCGCGCCAGCCGCTCCGTCAGTTGCGGTGATGTGACATCCACCCACCCCACCACGCCTTTAATGCGCGTCTCCTGTTCGGCGAGCGTTAACAGCCAGTCGGTTTCCGGCTCGCAGGGGCGCGCTTGTACCGCAATGCTGCCGTCGATCGCGTGGGCATCCAGCAAGGGCGTCAATTGCGGCGGCATAAAATCGCGCGCCAGACGCGGGGAGTCGATCCACGGGAAGGCCTCCGGCTGGTAATGCCAGAAATGCTGATGCGCATCGATCCGCGGCAGACGGCTCATGCCTGGCGCCCCCGGAAGCGATATTGCTCAATTGAGGCCGGATACATTTCGATCGAGAAGCCCGGCGCCTGCGGCGGCATATAGGCCGCGCCTTTAATCTCACAGGGATGTTTAAAGTGTTCATGCAGGTGATCGACGTATTCAATGACTCGTCCTTCGTGGCTACCGGCAATCACCAGATAATCGATCATCGACAGATGCTGGACGTATTCACACAACCCCACGCCGCCCGCGTGTGGGCACACCGGCAAGTTGTATTTCGCCGCCATTAACATCACCGCCAGCACTTCGTTGACGCCCCCCAGACGACACGCGTCGATCTGTACAACATCGATTGCACCGCGCATGATTAACTGTTTGAAAATTATGCGGTTTTGGCACATTTCGCCAGTGGCGACTTTGACCGGGTGTACCCCTTCACGGATTTTGCGATGGCCTTCAATATCATCCGGGCTGGTCGGCTCTTCAATAAACCACGGCTTAGCGAAGGCCAATGAATTCACCCAGCGGATCGCATCGTCCACTTCCCAGACTTGATTGGCATCGATCATTAACTGACGATCCGGGCCAATCACTTCACGCGCAATGCGCACACGACGAATGTCATCTTCCAGGTCGTGGCCCACTTTCAGTTTGATATGCGAGAAACCGGCATCGATGGCTTGCTGGCACAGACGGCGGAGTTTCTGGTCGTCATAGCCCAGCCAACCAGCGGAGGTGGTGTAGCACGGGTAACCATGCGCGGCTAATGCCTCCCGGCGCTGTGCTTTGCCTTCGGCGCGTTTTTGCAACAATTGCAGCGCTTCTTGCGGCGTAATACAGTCGGTCAGGTAGCGGAAATCAATACACCGGACTAGCTCTTCAGGCGTCATATCCGCCACCAATTGCCACACCGGTTTACCTTCCGAACGGGCCCACAGATCCCACACCGCATTGACCACCGCGCCGGTTGCCAGATGGATCGCGCCCTTATCCGGCCCGATCCAACGTAATTGGCTGTCGCCCGTGATTTCACGCCAAAAGCGCCCCATATCAGCCGCGATGGATTCCAGCGAACGCCCCACCACCAGCGCCGACAGCGCTTCGATCGCCGCACAACAGATTTCATTGCCGCGACCAATAGTAAACGTCAGACCATAACCGCTCAGGTCTGGACTGTCGGTTTCCAGAATGACGTAGGCTGCCGAATAATCCGGATCGGGGTTCATCGCATCGGATCCATCAAGATGAGCCGATGTTGGAAAGCGCACATCTTCAACGCGCAATTGCGTAATAACGGTCATGGTTACCTCATGTCATGTCACAATTTCGGCCTTAAGGTTCAGCCGACAATAACGGAAGCGACGGTGGCGGCTTTCCTTCTCTGCATGGCCTAATGGTCAGGCCATTGAGTGAGTAAAAAAGCGCTCGTTATTCACCAGCGATAGCGGTACAAAGGTCAGGCCATCAACGGCGTTTTTATGCAGCGTTCTGGTCTAAGCTTTGTTACCATGAAATCTGTCGCACCACTTTTCCTTAACCAAGTAATTACATAAAAACAACAAAAGCACCAAACGATGTCGTCGTAAAATGCAGGCTGAATCGCTTAAACAACTCAAAGGATGGTCGCCGTCATGCCGATAACCAGACTGGAAAACCCAAGAATTTACAGGCAAATAGCCGATCAATTGCGGGATTTAATCGAACAAGGCGAATTTCCGCCCGGCAGCCGGTTACCGGCAGAGCGCGAATTGGCTCGTCAGTTACAGGTGAGCCGCGCTTCGGTGCGAGAGGCGTTAATTGCGCTCGAAGTGGTGGGTTTGGTAGATGTCAAAGTAGGTAACGGCGTGGTGGTCAAGGCTCGGCCTACCGGCAGCGCCCGGCAACAACCCTCGCCTAATTCCGGGCAAGAAGTGGACAATGAGCTAGGCATTGATATTGATTTTAATGCCGAGCTACCGCCCTTTTCACTGTTGCAGGCGCGCCGGTTAATTGAGCCGGAAGCCGCCGCGTTGGCGGCGCGTAACGCCAGTGAAGAACACCTCACCTTGATTCGCGCCGCGTGGGAACAGAACCGCGCCGACAATCTCGCCGGTTCGCACACGCATCCCGGCGATCGCCTGTTCCATATCCGTATCGCTCAGGCCAGCGGCAACCAAACCTATGCGTTTATCATCGCGCATCTCCTCGGGCACCGGTACGGCACCATGTTTCGCATGCTACAACGCCGTTACACGCCACAGGATATGCCGCACCGTTCGGAGATCGAACATCTGGCGATCCTTGAGGCGCTGGAAGCGCGCGATGCGCGGCGTGCGCGCAGCGCAATGAAAAACCACCTCGATCAGGTGATCGCGATTTTTTCGCGTGAATAGCGCCCGCTGGCGCTTAACGCGTGATTACAGGCTGGTTAAGCGCGTCTCCGCCGGTTGCGGGCGGCCAAACAGATAGCCCTGAAAGAGGGTACATCCCTCTTCTCGCAGCTTCGCAAACTGCTCGGCGCTCTCGACCCCTTCGGCGGTAATCTGAATATCCAGACTGCGGCTCATACCGGTAATCGCCCGGATAATCGCTAACGCTTCCCGGCTGTCGGCCATATCGTTAATAAATGACTTATCAATTTTAATTTTATCAAACGGGAACGACCGTAAATAACTCAGCGAGGAGTAACCGGTACCGAAATCATCCAGCGCAATCAATACCCCCAGCGCTTTCAGGCTTTGTAGGGTACGGATATTGCCTAACGTATCATCCAGCAACACCGACTCGGTAATCTCCACTTCCAGCCGGGATGGCGGCAAGCCGGACTCTTGTAACGCCCCTTCAACGATCGAGATTAACCCACTGTTTTTAAACTGTATCGGCGACAAGTTGACCGATACCGTTTGTTCTCCCGTCCAACTTTTGGCTTCACGACACGCTTCATACAACGCATAGGCGCCAAGACTGTGGATTAAGCCCGTCTCCTCCGCAATTGGAATAAAATCGCCGGGCAGAATGATCCCGCGCTGCGGATGGTGCCAACGCATCAGCGCTTCGTAACCGAGGATGGTTTTCAATTCTCCATCGGTGATCGGTTGGTAGTAGAGACGCAATTGGCGTCCTGAAATGGCATCACGCAGATCATTCTCAATGGTTCGGCGCATACGCGCCATCTCATCCATCGCGGCGGTAAAATACTCAAACCGATTACGTCCATTGCGTTTCGCTTCGTACAGCGCCATATCGGCGCAACGCAGCAGATGTTCGGGCGTGGCGAGCTTCCCTTCCGCCAGCGCAATCCCAACGCTCAGCCCAACCGAGAGATGGTGCCCTTCAATATTGACCGGCGGGTGAACCGCTTCAATTAAACGGTTGGCGATAGCATCCACCTCGGCATTCTCCGTTAGCCCCGGTAACACAATCGCAAATTCATCGCCGCCAATACGTGCCAGCGTATCCTGCTCACGCAATACCGCCCGCAAGCGTCGCCCGATTGAGCGCAGTAATTCGTCGCCGATTTGATGCCCTAAAGCGTCGTTAACGTTTTTAAAATTATCCAGATCAAGGCACAGCGTCGCCGTCCGCTTCGCATTGGCGCCGTCCTGACGTAACGCATCGCTCAGGCGCTGCCGGAATAATACGCGGTTGGGTAAACTGGTGAGATTATCGTGATGCGCCATATGATGGATACGCGCATCCGCTTCGCGCTGATCGGTCACGTCATCAACAATCAACATCACATAATGGGTACGCGCATCTCCGCCGTGAATCATCGCGGCACGCGTATGTAATACGCGTTCGCCGTGCGCGGTGAGCAGTTGCTGCTCGCTTTTATGAATGCCTTCGCTGCGTAACGCGGTATCGGCCAGCGCATTAAAATAATCGCTTAATTCCGGCGTCATACACTCATGCGGCTTTTTGCCCTGCATGCTGCTTTTCACCGTCCCGAACAGATGTTCAGCTTTGCGGTTAACCAGCAGAATTTTTCGGGTGATCGCATCTTCCACAATCACACAGGAGGGAATGTTACCGATCACGGTGTCAAGGAAACGCGAAATCGAGGTGACGCTTTCGCTTTGCGCAACGGCTAAATCACGTGCGCGGGTAATCTGCTGCTCGTATTCGCGGCGTTCAGTAATGTCGTGGGTGACCTTGGCAAACCCCAGCAGCCGACGCTGTTCATCATAGATGGCATCGATCACGACATGCGCCCAGAACGCGCTGCCATCTTTGCGATAACGCCACCCTTCGCCTTCATAGCGCCCGGTTTTTAAAGCAATCCCTAAATTGGCATCCGCCGCTTTATTTAACCGCTCTTCATGACTGTAAAACAGGGAAAAATGTTTCCCCAGCACCTCCTCCTCGCGGTAGCCTTTGGCGCGTTGCGCGCCGGTATTCCAGTTGGCGACCGTACCGTCCGTGTTAAGCATATAAATGGCGTAGTCGACCACGCTTTGCACCAGCAAGCGATACATTACATCGGAATTATTATTCATAGTTTGCGCCCGGTTGCGGCTTAGATGTCACCCGTCTCCGCACGCCTGGCTCCGCCGGGCGGATATCAGGAATACGGCGTCTCTATGCGGTTATCGGCGGCGCATGGCAGATATTCAGCGGGAAAAAGATGAATTAGGCTTAACAGTACGCCCTATGTGAGATTCCCGCGCACAAGCACTACGCGGGAACCCGGAGAGATCCGTTAGCGGTGCGCGGACATCGCCGCATCGTGCAGGTTTAGACGCTGCCAGAAGTTTTGTTCACCGACGCCGCCGGAAAGTGGATAACCATCGGCTAACGCGGTGCGTACCATTAACTGGCGACGTTGCGCCGCGCTGAGTTGCGGTAGCGGCCCTTCCAGTAACACTTCCGCGCCATCCGGCACACGAACAGCGGCGCTGGTTGCCGCAATGCGCGGTAAATTGTAGGTCATGGTGAACTGGTAGAAAGTCTTCATTGATGGGTCGCGATACGGATCGTCAGTCGCCGAGCTGGCCGCGCACTGCGCTAAGCGCATACCGCACTCTTTTTCCAGCGCGGCGCGCAGTTCGCTTTTCGCCTGTTCGAACAGTGGACGATAGTGGGCATCATTAAGGTAATGTGCCACGTTGCGTTCAGCCACCATTCGCGAGCCGATCACATCCAGCGGATAATGGACGCCGAGTACAATGCGTGAGTAGCCATAGCGCGCGCCGCGATCGATCAATGGTACGAAGCGTTCCGGGATCATTTCAGCTAACAGTAACGCATCGGTGTAGCCGGTGTTGGTATGTCCGCTCGGAAATGCGCCGCCATCGGCGCCGTAGGGAACATTATCTTTTACCACTACATTGTCCGGTACTGAATGAATGGTATTGCCCGGTTGCAGGAAGGGACGTGGATAGTTGAAATGTTTTTTCGCCGCATTGGTGCTGACTTCCGTTGCCTTAATTAGAGCGGCCGCCTTACGCAATTCGCCCTTGTTATAGGCACGCAAAAAAGCCTGGCCCAGCGTCGGGCCTAAGGCATCGGCAAGGAAATAGAGGTGGTTAATGCCTTCCGCATCCGCCAGCGCCTGCTCACGAGTGCTTTGCGTCGCATCGCGATTAATGGCGGTGACCGTTGCTTCACTTTGCGCTTTGGTTGAGGCCGGCAGCGTGTTAAACGACTCCAGTAGCGCAATGCCGGCCTGCTGCTGGCTTGGGTAGTTAAAATCATAGCCGCTGGCTTTTAACCACGCTTTATCCGCCAGTTGCGAACTTTGGCTGGCTTTTGCAAGCTGGTCGCGCGTGAGGGTCGGCGCGCTGCCGCGTAGCGCGCTACGCAAATCGCTCAGGATCTCGGCTTCCAGCGCGATAAATGACGGGCTATCGCTGGCTGGCGTGGTGTTATCGACAATCGCGGCGACGCGTGCCGGGTCAATCGGCTGCGCAACGGCCAGTTGGCTAATCAGCAACGAACCGGCAATGCATGAAAGAGTGAAACGCATATAACCCCTTATAAAAAAATAAACCTGGCTGAGCCAGGTTAAAGCGTTGTGATGACGTTTTTATTGCAATCACGCTATTTCCGCGCCAAAAAAGGGTGTGCTTGTTTGATTAAGCGCGAGGCGCGGGTCAACAAGGGGCGATAAAGATAAACCGGGCTTTACCGCTGCTGGCGGGCAATAGGATGCCAGATTTCTACTAACGCGCCCTCCCCACCGCTAATCGGGTCAGTTTGCGGCAACGGAACCTGTTTAATCTGCCCGATGGCCTGCGTCAGCTTAGTTTTATCATCACGCCAGGTTTGCGGCTCCATACCGGCCGGATAGGCGCCCACCGAGAAAAAATCATCGCTGGCGGAAATTTGTCGATGCCCAACCCCCGCCGGAATAAGTACCGCATCACCGGCGCGTAATGTCACCATACGCCCGCTTTCGCCGCCAAACAGTATCTCTGCCCAGCCAGCGCTAACACCGAGCAGTTCATGTGTATTGGGGTGATAATGGGTATACGGAAATACCGGATAGCGCCAACGCGGCGGCCAATCATGGCTGGCAAACAGCGCCTCAAACCAGGCGGCAAAATCCTCCGTCTCCTCTGGCACCACTTGCGGATAAATGATCAGCGGTAATGGATTGTTCGGGACACCATTGGAGGGCGCAGCCAACATCAGGTGCTGGGGATTGTTTGAGGTGCCGGAAAAAAAGGTACCGGCAGCAAAAGACATGGTCGCCATCAGTAAACGGTTTGCGGGAAACATAGCGCGTATCCTGGTGAGGAATATTGTTATTGTTAGTGTGGCATCAATTAACAGACAAGCAACAAAATCATTGCAGCCATCTTTACAAAAGTCTTTAAGCAGAATGAGTTAAGTCAAATTACTCCCGGCATACCGCAAACTGTTATAGCTAAACCGGTGCCATCTGTGTCTGCCATAATCGTTAAAAGCATGCTCTACTGTAAACTGGCTATGCGTTCCTGATCGAGGTAAAAAATGGATGCTATTAAACAAATCCTGCTGCGCGAAATCGACACCTTAAATCGCGAGGAGTTACGCGACAATAAACCGCGTTTCAGCTTTAACTTCCTCAAAACGCATCCGGGCTTATGGCTCACCATGTACGTTTGCTACGCGCTGTGCGTGGCATTGATTTTTACCACCGAATTTCTTGGCTGGCCCGCGTTTTGGGGCGCGACGGTGTTTGTCCTGCTGATGAGTTTTTTAATGCTGCTGGACATTAATCCCAAATACCGTTTTGAGGATATTGACACCCTTGACCTGCGGGTTTGTTATAACGGCGAATGGTATTATGTCCGCACGCTGTCCGATGAGGCGGTTAGCGAGATCCTTAACCATCCCACTACGCCAGATAACGTGAAAGAAGGCGTTAAAAAATTACTTTCGCTCAAAGGCGAAGTGGATTTTTATGACGTCTATTCCCTCACGTGGGGCCATGCGCGCGCCGCGTCGGTTTAATTCCTCACATCATGGCGGCAATCAGGCCGCCTAAAATGGCTACCGCCGCTTCTTGCGCGTCATCCCATGCCCAGGCAGCATTAAACCGAAAATAGTTAGCGTACTGCTGCCCGGAGGAGAACATACTGCCGGGCGCGATGCTGATGTTATGCTCCAGCGCGCGGTAATAGAGTTCGGTGGCATTCACCTGCTTCGGTAATTCAATCCATAAAAAATAACCGCCGCGTGAATCATTAATCCGCGCGCCATACGGAAGGTGCCGCTTCAAAGACTGGCGCGCCAAATTTTTGCGTTGTTCCAGTATCTGCCGCAATTTGCGTAGGTGGCTATCATAGCTGCGCGTACCGAGATAATTGGCTAACGCCAACTGCATTGGCGCACTGGTGGACAACGTGCTCATTAATTGCAAACGCTGGATACGCTGCGCCTGTTTCCCCGCCGCCACCCAGCCGACGCGGAACCCGGCGACCAGATTTTTCGAAAAAGACGAGCAGTGCAGCACGTTGCCTTGCTGATCGAAGGCTTTTGCCGGTAGCGGCTTTTCTCCGCCAAAATAGAGCTCGTTGTAGACATCATCTTCAATCAGCGCCACGTGGTGCGACTCCAGCAGCGCCACCAGTTGTTGCTTTTTCGCCTTACTTAAGGTGAACCCGACCGGGTTTTGTTGGTTGGTCATCAGCCAGCAGGCCTTGATCGGCCAGCGTGTTAACGCCTGTTGTAACTCCTCTAAATCCATCCCATGCTGTGGGTCGGTAGCAATCGCCACCACTTTCAACTTCAGCCGCTCAATGGCCTGTAACGCACCATAAAATGCCGGGTTTTCGATCACCACCCAGTCGCCCGGCTCGGTCACCGCTTGCAGACTCAGGTTGAGCGCCTCCATCGCGCCATTGGTAATCACTATCTCATCTGGCGATACCGTCACGCCTTGTTGCGCATAACGCTGGGCCAGCGTTTTACGTAACGCCTCATTACCCGGCGGCAGGTTATGAATAGCATCACCTGGCGTCAGATTGTGCGACACACTGTTCAGCGAGCGCATTAATTGGCGCTGTGGGAACAATTCAGGGTCGGGGAATGCCGATCCGAATGGGATAATCAGCGGGTCGCGGCAGGCTTGTAACACATCAAAAATAAACGCATTAATATCCACCGCTTCCGCCAATTGTACTTTTTGGTGGGAAACCGGTTGGCTAAGAAACTCGGCGCGCGGCGCGACGTAGTAACCTGACTGCGGGCGTGAAGCAATCCACCCCTGACTCTCCAGCACTTGATACGCGTGCATCACCGTCATTAGGCTTAAGCCGCTCAGGCTTACCTGTTCACGTAGTGAAGGGAGTTTTTCGCCCGGTTGCCAAACTTCCGCTTCAATTTGCGCGCGGATTTGATGCACCAGTTGTTGGTATTTTGCCACGGCTGTTACAGGTCAAATGAGGGAGTCAGGAAACTATTATAGGTTTATTTAACGGGTCTGATAAGCCGATGTTGGAAAAAACATCGGCTATTAGTATGTTGCCGTTGCGCGCGGCTACATCGCGGTCACCGGCGCGGTTGCATGGCGTGCGTGGTATTGCTTAATCAACCGCTTAATCACTAACGTCCCAATCAGGCCGCAGATGGCGGAGAACGTCAGCCAAACGCCAGGCATAGCTTTATCACCGGTGGCATGAATCAAGTAGCTGGATACCGCAGGGGTAAACCCGCCAAACAACGCGGTTGCCAGACTGTACGCCATTGAGAAACCGGACGCGCGAACCTCAACCGGCATCACCTCTGCCAAATACACCACCATCGCCCCGTTATAGCTGGCGTACAGGAAGGAGAGCCACAGCTCCGCCTCCAGCAAATGCATCAGCGTAGGCGACCCCACCAACCAGTGCAGCACCGGCCAGGCGGTTAACACGATCAGGATGGTAAACAGAATCAGCAAGGGCCGCCGCCCTACCCGATCGGACAACGCGCCCATTACCGGCAGCCAGAACAGGTTGGAAATGCCGACGCACAGCGTTACCAGAAAACTCGCCTTATCACTCATCATCAAGACGGTTTTACCAAAGGTTGGCGTAAAGGCGGTGATCATATAAAACATCACCGTAGTGGTTACCACCATCAGCATCCCGGCCAGCACCAGCGCCCAGTTACTGGCCACCGAGCGCATAATTTCACTCATCGATGGATGGTGTTTACGTTGGCTAAACGCCTCGGTTTCTTCCAGCATACGCCGGACCCAGAACAGAAAAGGCACAATCATGCAGCCAATCACAAACGGGATACGCCAGCCCCATTCGGTGACCTGGTCTTTTTCCAACACATGGTTCAGCAACAACCCCAACAGCGCGGCGAAGATAACCGCCACCTGCTGGCTACCGGATTGCCAACTAACATAAAAACCTTTACGCCCTTTCGGGGCGACTTCGGACAGGTAAACCGAGACGCCGCCCAGCTCAACGCCAGCAGAAAAGCCCTGCAATAAGCGCCCCAGCAAAATCAGGATCGGCGCCGCCGCGCCCAGCGTCGCATAGCCAGGCACGCAAGCGATAGTCAGCGTACCTACCGCCATCAATCCCAGGGTCACTAACAACCCTTTACGCCGCCCATGATGGTCAATATAGGCGCCAAGCACAATCGCGCCCAAAGGGCGCATCAAAAAGCCGGCGCCAAAGGTCATCAGCGTCAGCATTAGTGAGGCGAAGGGATCGTCTCCCGGAAAGAAGGTTTTGGAAATGGCGGAGGCATAGTAGCCAAACACCATAAAGTCATACATCTCAAGAAAATTACCGCTGGTAACGCTAAAGATGGTTTTCGCACCGCTTTGCGATGTTTTTGATGCAGAGGTCATTGAATATATCCCGGCTTCCTTGTGTTTTTCCCTTTTAGCCTGAGAAGCACGGTTTTAACGTGACGAAAGTCACCATTGTGATTTACAAAAATACCAATTTTAGTAACTAAAAATTAACAAATATGTGGCTAATGGCCTGAAGGGAAAAGAAGAAAAACGAAGCGGGATAAAAAAAACGCCGGAAATATCCGGCGCTTAGTTATTTGTTGGCGGTTTCCATACCCATCAAACCAATTTTTAAATAACCGGCCTGACGCAAAGAATCCATCACATTCATTAAGGTTTCATAATCTACGGTTTTATCCGCCTGGAAGAAAATGGTGGTGTCCTTTTTCCCTTCCGTTTCGCCATTCAGCGTTTCCACCAGGTTCTCTTTGGTGACCGCCTGATTGCCGATATACAGTTGCTTATCGGCTTTAATTGACAGATAGACCGGCTTTTCAGGACGCGGTTGCGGCGCACTGGTTGAAGCGGGCAAATTAACGCGGACGTCCACCGTCGCCAACGGCGCTGCAACCATGAAGATGATTAACAACACCAACATCACGTCGATAAATGGCGTGACGTTGATCTCATGCATTTCACCATCAGTATCCAGATCGTCATTCAATCGCATTGCCATAATGCTTAACCTACCCGCAGTTTCTGGGCGGCATGTACGCGTTGCGACTCGCTTTCGCCGCTGCTGGCGAGATCTAAATCCCGGCTTTGCAATAACAGAACCTGGGCGGCGACATCCCCTAACGATGCCTTATAGCTGGCGATCATACGGGCGAAAATATTGTAAATCACCACCGCCGGGATCGCCGCCACCAGACCAATCGCGGTTGCTAACAACGCCTCGGCAATACCGGGCGCTACGACAGCCAGGTTGGTGGTTTGCGTTTTGGCGATGCCGATGAAGCTGTTCATAATGCCCCACACGGTACCGAACAAACCGATGAATGGCGCAATGGCGCCGATGGTGGCGAGGAAACCGTTACCGCGCCCGGCATAACGGCTAAAGGCCGCCACCCGGCGCTCCAGACGGAAACCGGTACGTTCTTTAATCCCATCGTTATCAGCAGAGCCGGCAGAGAGCTCAAGCTCATTCTGCGCTTCTTTGAGGAGTTGCGTGCTTAAGCTGCGCGGTGAAAAACCGCCGCAGGTTTCCGCTGCCTGACGCAGAGAACGCGCGTCAGACAACGCCAGTTGTTCACGTTTAATGCGGCGCTTTGCCGACGTTAACTCGGCGAATTTACTGAAGAAAATGGCCCAGGTGACAACGGATGCCAACAACAATCCAATCATTACCGTCTTTACCACGATATCCGCATGCTGGTACATGCCCCAAACGGAAAGGTCCGTTTGCATCAAATCACTGGCTACCACGCTGTTTCTCCAACCTTAATTAAGCATTATCAGAACCAGCGCGGATCATACCAAATTAGGCGTGAATTGATAGTAGTTCTCATTATTATTTACAAACATTACGACGCGTCGGCGCGTTTTCGCCGCGCGCAGGTAATGGATATTCAGGACATGTTTTGCTTTTGTGATGCTACATGGAAAATTATTAAAACAACGTTTCAATAATGTGATGAGACTCATCCAATTGACATGAAGCCAATTTTTAACCAGCGCAATTTCTCTATATTAAATCAGCCCTCGTGGCATCAGACCTCATACCTCTACTAACGCTATGGCAAAAAATAGATTCTCATCACGCGCTGGAGAACATTTAATGATGATGAAAAAAAAGCTACTCGCGATTTCCCTGGCTTCCGCCGCTCTGATGGCATCCATGACCTCGGTTGCGGGCGCGGCAACGGTATTTAAAGTTGCCGAAGTACAACCTGCAGGTTACCCCACCGTGGTGGCCTTACAACATATGGGCGAAAAACTAAAAAAAGCCACCGATGGGCGTCTGGCAATGAATGTTTTCGCCGGTGGCGTGCTGGGTGATGAAGACCAGACGCTGCAACAAGTACAAATTGGCGCGGTCGATATGATTCGCGTCTCATTAGCGCCGGTAACTACCATTGCGCCAGAGACCAGCGTGCTGACGCTGCCGTATGTGTTCCGCGATGAAGATCATATGCATAAGGTGCTGGATGGCGCGGTGGGCAAAGAGATTACTGACGCTTTCGATAAAGACCCGAATACCCGCATGGTGTTCCTTGGCTGGACCGATGCCGGGGTGCGGAACATGATCACCAAAAAACCGGTACAGAAACCGGAAGATCTAAAAGGGATGAAAATCCGCGTACAGAATAGCCCCATCTCACTGGCGACCCTGAAAGCAATGGGTACTAACCCCGTCGCGATGGGCGTCAGCGAAGTGTTTAGCGCCATGCAAACCGGCGTGGTTGACGGCACCGAAAATAACCCGCCGACCTTTGTGGCGCATAACTACATGCCGGTCACCAAATATTACACCTTAACCGGCCACTTCATTCAGCCGGAAATGATCCTGTTCTCGAAAAAGTCGTGGGATAAATTGTCTGCCGACGATCAGGCGCTGATGAAGAAATTGGGTAAAGAGGCGCAGGATGAAGAGCGGGTTTTATGGGCGAAATATAACGATGAATCAGTGGCGAAAATGAAAGCGGGCGGCGTCACCTTCCAAAAAGTTGATCGTGACTACTTTGTCAAAGCCACCCAATCGGTGCGCGATCAATATGGCGCTAACTATAAGGATCTGATGAAAAAGATCGCTGACGTTAAATAACCGTTTCCGCGCCGGATTCGCTTCCGGCGCGCCCTGGTCAGGAAAATCGCTATGTCTGCTTATTCACGTCTGATGGATGTGTTGTATTTGTTGTGCATGGTTGTCGCGGCGATTGCGCTGATGATCATGGTCACTGTTATTCCTATCGGTATTTTCGCACGCTACGCGCTGGACAGCGCCCTTTCCTGGCCCGAACCGGTGTCCATTGTCTGCGTGATTATCTTTACCTTTATCGGCGCGCCGGTCGGTTTCCGCGCCGGTACGCATATTTGCGTTTCCATGGTGACCGATCGCTTGCCGCCGCGTGCGCGCCGCGTTGCTGAGATCGTCTGCGATCTGATGATGATCGCCGTCTGCATCATTATTTTCCAGGCAAGCTATAGCCTGTGCCAAGACATGTGGCTCCAGCCGCAGGCCTCGCTGCCCGACGTAACATTTGGCGAAATGTATCTCCCGATTCCGGTAGGCGCGATTTTTACGCTGTTGTTTGTGGTAGAGCGTCTGTTCTGCGGCGAGCAGACCCAGCGTCGTTTGGTTTTACTCGGCGGCACACACTGATTCGGAGTTCATCATGGATGCATTAATTTTAATTGGCAGCCTGTTAGTTCTGTTAGCCTTCGGCTTTCCGGTGGCCTTCGCCGTGGGTTTCAGCGCCTTTATCGGCGCCTGGTGGATCGATCTGCCACTCGAAGCGGTGATCATCCAGATCACCAACGGCATCAATAAATTTTCTCTGTTGACCATTCCGTTCTTTATCCTCGCCGGCGCGATTATGGCTGAAGGCGGCATTGCCCGCCGTTTGGTTAATTTTGCCTATATTTTTGTCGGCTTTATCCGCGGCGGCCTGTCGCTGGTGAATATCGTTGCCTCCACCTTTTTTGGCGCGATTTCGGGTTCATCAATCGCCGACACCGCCTCAATCGGTTCGGTAATGATTCCGGAAATGGAAGCAAAAGGTTATCCGCGCGATTTTGCTACCGCGGTCACCGCCAGCGGTTCGGTCCAGGCGGTGTTAACGCCACCCAGCCATAACTCCGTAATTTACTCGCTGGCGACCGGCGGCGTCGTCACTATCTCCTCGCTGTTTGTCGCCGGTATTTTTCCCGGCTTGTTGCTCGGCTTATGTTTAATGATCATGTGTGTCGGCTTCGCCCGTAAGCGCGGCTACCCCAAAGGCGAACGCGTTCCTTTCAAGGAAGCAGTGAAGATTTTCTTTAACGCCTTCTGGGGCCTGTTCACGATTGTGATTATTTTGGGCGGGATCCTTTCCGGCGTGTTTACCGCCACCGAGTCAGCGGCGATTGCTTGCCTGTGGGCATTTTTCGTCACGATGTTTATTTATCGCGATTTCAAATGGAACCAACTGCATATTTTGCTGTTTCGCACCATTAAAACCGTGACCATTGTGATGGTGTTAATTGCCTTCGCCGCCGGGTTTGGCGCGGTGATGACCTTTATGCAGTTACCACAAATCATTACCGAGTTCTTTACCAGCATTTCGAGCAATAAATATGTCATTCTGATGTGCATCAACATCCTGCTGCTGCTGATTGGCACGCTGATGGATATGGCGCCGATCATTTTGATTTTGACGCCGGTGTTATTGCCGGTCACCACCGCGCTGGGTGTCGATCCGGTTCATTTCGGTATGATTATGATGCTGAACCTCGGTACCGGTTTAATTACTCCGCCGGTTGGCTCGGTGCTGTTTGTCGCCAGCGCGGTCGGCAAACAGAAGATTGAGCAGGTGGTGAGAGCGATGTTGCCGTTCTATTGCCTGCTGTTCGCTGTGCTGATGTTGATTACCTATATTCCGGCTATCTCGCTGTGGCTACCCCATGTGATGGGGGTGATGTAGGCCAAGAGAGGATGATTGCGTCCGAAACGGCGTTCCTGTAACGCCGTTTCGGGCCGGTTACTATTTTTGGCGGCAGATTCCGATAATGAAAAATACCAATGAAACCCCGTTGGTTAAACGTGGTAAGTTACTTAACACGAGTATTCAGGGTTTGGCAGGACGTTTGGCATGTCGACAAAAAAAATCGAGACCACGCTGATAGGCGCGGGTCGTGCAAAAAAATTTACCCAGGGTTCGGTTAACAGCGTTATTCAACGCGCCTCTTCCTTAGTTTTCGATACCGTTGCCGATAAACAGCGCGCGACCGCGGGTCGTGCCGATGGCGCACTGTTTTATGGCCGTCGCGGCACCTTAACCCACTTTTCCCTCCAGGAAGCGATGGTTGAACTGGAAGGCGGCGCGGGCTGTGCGCTCTATCCTTGTGGCGCGGCAGCGGTTTCTAATGCGATTCTCTCCTTCGTGGAGGCGGGCGACCATGTGTTAATCAGTGGCGCAGTGTATGAACCTACCCAGGACTTTTGTACCAAGATCCTCAGCAAGCTAAACGTTTCCACCACCTTTTTTGATCACAGCATCGGTGCGGAGATCGCCGAACAGGTGCAGCCCAACACTAGGGTGGTGTTCCTTGAATCCCCCGCGTCCATCACCATGGAAGTGCAGGACGTTCCCGCCATCGTTGCCGCCGTTCGCAGCAAAGCGCCTGAGGCGATTATCATGTTGGATAATACCTGGGCCGCCGGCGTTCTGTTTCGCCCGCTGGATTTCGGCGTGGATATCTCGATTCAAGCCGGAACCAAATACCTGGTGGGGCACTCTGATGCGATGATTGGCACCGCCGTTGCCAATGCACGCTGCTGGGCGCAACTGCGGGAAAACTCCTACCTAATGGGGCAAATGGTTGATGCCGACACCGCCTATGTCACCAGCCGCGGGCTGCGTACGCTGGCGGTACGGTTACGCCAACATGAAGAGAGCGCGTTGCAGGTTGCCCACTGGCTGGAACAGCGGCCAGAAGTTGCCAGAGTAAATCATCCGGCGCTGGAGCAGTGTCCCGGACATACTTTCTGGAAACGGGATTTTAGCGGCAGTAGCGGCCTGTTCTCCTTCGTGCTCAAGGAGAAGCTTAGCCCATATCAGTTGTCACAGTATCTCGATAACTTCCATCACTTCAGCATGGCCTATTCATGGGGCGGTTTTGAGTCGTTGATTCTGGCTAATCAACCGGAAGAGCTGGCAGCCATCCGTCCGGTTGCCGGGGTGGATTTTACCGGCACACTGGTGCGGCTGCATATCGGGCTGGAGCATGTCGACGATCTGATTGATGATCTAGCCGCCGGGTTTGCCCGTATTAAGGAAGCTGGCGGTCGCTGAGAACGCTTAAAAGTTAACCAAAACCTCAACCTCGCGGCAACGTCATCATACAGATCAAAGTGCCGCCGGGGATTTGCGGTTACACTTGGCCCGAGCCTTACGCGTTTACAGCGCAAGATGAAGTGGAATGGGATACAACATGGGTGTATTACATGAGATTGTTCAGGCGCTCTGGCATCAAGATTTTGCCGCACTGGCCAATCCTGATGTGGTTTGGGTCGTTTACTGTGTAATGTTTATTACTCTCTTTCTGGAGAATGGCTTACTGCCAGCCTCTTTTTTACCGGGCGATAGCTTGTTGTTGTTGGCAGGCGCGATGATTGCCAAAGGCGTGATGGATTTTGTTCCCACCATGGTTATTCTTACCACCGCCGCCAGCCTCGGCTGTTGGTTAAGTTATCTTCAGGGGCGATGGCTGGGTAATACACAAATCGTTAAAAGCTGGTTGATGCATTTACCGGCGCAATATCATCAACGCGCCTGGCATCTGTTTAACCGCCACGGCTTGATGGCGTTGCTGGTTGGCCGTTTTCTGGCTTTCGTCCGTACATTATTGCCCACCATGGCGGGTATCTCCGGCCTGAAAAACAGCCGTTTTCAGATCTTTAACTGGCTGAGCGGGTTTTTGTGGGTCTCGATTGTGGTGACGTTTGGTTACGGCATCAGCCAGGTCCCGTTTATTAAGCGCCATGAAGACCAGGTCATGGCGGTGCTGATTATCCTGCCAGTTGCCTTGCTGTTTATCGGCTTAGCCGGCAGCGTTGCGCTGATCTGGAAAAAGAAACGGCGGCGCGCCTGAGCGCGTGCCGCAGGTTAACCGCTTAGCCGGTTAATCGCATCCGTGTCATCTCTTCCCCCGGCGTAACGCCGAAATAGCGCTTAAATTCACGCGAGAATTGTGAAGCGCTCTCATACCCCACCTTCATCGCGGCGGCGCTCGCCTTCAACCCGCCTTGCAACATCATAATGCGTGCCTGATGCAGACGGTACGTTTTCAGATATTGCAGCGGCGAAGTGCTGGTCACCGCCTTAAAGTTATGGTGAAACGCGGAAACACTCATATTCACTTCAGCGGCCAGCAACTCTACGCTGAGGTTATCGGTGTAATGGTTTTCGATACGTTTTAGCGCGCGGGAAATTTGGCTAAATTGCGTATGACGACTCACCAACGATAACAATGCGCCGCCGCAAGGGCCGGTTAACACGTAGTAGAGGATCTCGCGAATAATATTCGGCCCCAGCACTCGGGCATCGCGCGCGGTCACCATCGCATCCAGCAAGCGTTCCGTGGCGCACAGCATCTCTTCGGTCAAAAATGAGGAGTGAATTCCTTGTGTTTGCGGCTTCGGATGAAAACTGTCGTCCTCGCCTAACTCAATCAACAAATCTTGCAGCCGCAGCATATCCACATGAATCGTCATCCCGGCCAGCGGATCTTCCGGTGAAGCGAAGGTCTCACACTCAAACGGCAGCGGAATGGTCAACATCAGGTATTTGGTGGCGTCGTAATTAAAGGTAGTGGTGCCGATATACCCGACTTTGCTGCCCTGAAATAAAATCACAATCCCCGGCTTGTACATTACTGGAGTACGTCCGCCGGGCGTATCGCCATACAGCAGTGTGACATCGGGCAGTTCAGGAAGCGATGAGCGGCCAGCGTTACGTAAAGCGATAACTTGCTGCGCCAGTCTGGCACAGATAGCGTCACGATCCATTTTCGTCTCTCGTTGTAGATGATATGCAGAAATATTGCCTTTTTACTGCGCAATTCTCCAGCCTTACGCAGAAACAGGCAAGATTCATGCAGAAATGAGCATTGAGGCGCCAGGTCATTATCCTGACAATGGTGTCCAACAAAACCCATCGCTGCCAGATCAAAAGGATAACCACGATGAATAATTTTACCCTCCACACCCCCACCCGTATTTTGTTTGGCGAAGGCCAAATCGTGAATTTAAGCCATGAAATTCCGGCGGGAAGCAAAGTGTTAATCACCTTTGGCGGCGGCAGTGTGAAGAGCAACGGCGTGATGGATCAGGTGTATACCGCGCTGAAAGATTTTGATGTGCAAGAGTTCGGCGGGATTGAACCCAATCCAACCTATGAAACGTTAATGAAAGCGGTTGAGGTGGTCAAAGCAGAAAAGATCGATTTCCTGCTGGCGGTTGGCGGCGGTTCCGTGCTGGACGGCACCAAATTTATTGCCGCCGCCGCTTTCTATACCGATGAGCCCTGGAACATTTTGAAAACGCGTGGCGCAGAAATTAAGCAAGCGCTGCCGATGGGTTCGGTACTGACTCTTCCGGCGACCGGATCTGAATCTAACAGCGGCGCGGTGATTACTCGCCGTGCAACTCACGACAAGCAAGCGTTCCATTCGCCGCACTGCCAGCCAGTGTTCGCAATTCTCGATCCGGTTTACACCTATACGCTGCCGCCGCGCCAGATTGCCAACGGCGTGGTCGATGCTTTCGTCCACACCATTGAGCAATATCTGACTTATCCGGTGAATGCCAAAGTGCAGGATCGTTTCGCTGAAGGCTTATTACTGACGCTGGTTGAAGAAGGCCCGAAAGCGTTGCAGGAACCGGAAAACTATGGCGTGCGCGCTAATGTCATGTGGAGCGCCACCATGGCGTTGAACGGCCTGATTGGCGCCGGCGTGCCGCAGGATTGGGCAACGCATATGCTCGGCCATGAGTTAACCGCGCTACACGGTCTGGATCATGCGCAAACCCTCGCCGTGGTGCTCCCTTCGCTGATGAATATTAAACGTGTGGAAAAACGCGAAAAACTGTTGCAGTACGCGGAACGCGTTTGGGGTATCACCGACGGTGATGATAACGCGCGGATTGATGCGGCCATTGCGGCAACTCGAGGCTTTTTCGAAACCATGGGCGTACCAACCCGCCTGCAAGATTACCAGCTTGACGGCAGCTCGATTCCAACGTTGTTGACCAAGCTGGAGGAGAAAGGTCTGACACAACTGGGCGAGCATAGCGACATTACCCTCGACGTCAGCCGTCAGATTTATCAGGACGCGTGCTAAGCATTCTCACGGATAGAGACATCTCGACTAGACTTAACCTCATCGTTCAACCGATACCGTCGGGTATCGGTTAACCTGCAGAAAGGAGAAGTTATGGCAGATCAACCTATTATCAAACTTCATGATGGCAATATGATGCCGCAGTTCGGCCTCGGCGTTTGGCAAGCCAGTATTGAAGACGCACGCAAAGCAGCGGTAAAAGCCCTCGATGTTGGCTATCGTTCCATTGATACCGCTGCCATTTACAAAAATGAAGAAGCGATTGGTCAGGCGTTGCAAGAAACCGACGTCCCGCGCGATGACATTTTTATCACCACCAAATTGTGGAACGAGGATCAGCTTAATAGCCAGCAGGCGATGGAGACCAGCCTGAAGAAACTCCAGCTTGAGCAGGTCGATCTTTATCTAATGCACTGGCCGTGCCCGGAAAAAGATAACTTTGTTGAAGCCTGGAAAGGCATGATTGAGCTGCAAAAGCAGGGGCTGACAAAAAGTATCGGCGTGTGTAATTTCCAGCAGGCGCATTTGAAACGGCTGATCGATGAAACTGGCGTGGTGCCGGTCGTTAACCAGATTGAGCTGCACCCAATGCTGCAACAGCGTGAACTGCACGCCTGGAACGCGATGCATCAGATTCAGACCGAATCATGGAGCCCGTTGGCGCAAGGCGGGAAAGGGGTTTTCGATCAGGAAATTATCAAAAACCTGGCGAAGAAATACGGTAAAACACCGGCGCAGATTGTGATTCGCTGGCATCTTGATAGCGGTTTGGTGGTGATCCCGAAATCCGTTACGCCGGCCCGTATTGAAGAGAACTTTAAGGTGTTTGATTTCCGTCTGGAGAAACCGGAAATCAGTGAAATTGCCAAGTTGGATAAAGGCCAGCGCCTGGGGCCAGATCCGGACGAGTTTAATTAATCGCTTTTGGCCGGGCATGCCCGGCCAACTCACGGTATCGGCTGCACCAATAATTGACCGGCGCTACCGCGATCCGCCATCTCCAGCGCCTGGCTGTAATAGACAAACGGAAAGTGATCGGACGAAGGTTGAGTAAAAGAAACCAATAGCTCAACATCGCCATCGACCCAAACGGTATCCTTCCAACCGCGATCTTCTCCCATCGGCGACGCGCCATTCACACTCTTAATCAGAAACATCACGCCCTGAATATGCAACGGTTGCGGCATATCCGCATGAATGATCCAACGCTCCCATGTCCCCTGCTGCGCCTGTGTATCAATCCGTGACATATCCCATAACGCGCCGTTAATCCCCGGCAGAGAATCGCCCAGACGGAATTCACGAATGCGGCTTGGGGTACCATCAATTAATTGATCGGCCAATAAACGCATCGGCAAATTATCGGTCACCAAAGGCAACAAGCCAGTAGGACGCAGCGTCAACACCAGCGTGGAGGTCAGGATACTGGAGGGCTCAAACAAACCGCGCAGCCGATCCATAATCCCTGCCGCCGCGCCCGCGGTAATCGACACTTCGTCGCCCTGCGACATATCGATCAAGACTTCACGCCGTTCGCCCGGCGCCAGCGAAAGTTGCTGTACCGCAACCGGTGCCGGGAGAAAGCCCTGATCGCTGGCAATTACGTTAAAGGGGCGATTGTCACTCAGGCTTAACGCATAGCGTCGGGCGTTGGAGGCGTTTAATAAACGTAGGCGCACCCAGCCGCGTGACACCTCGACATAGGGATTCTGTACGCCATTAACCAGCAGCGTATCGCCCACCATGCCGCCATTGTCCGGCGGGTTATAAACCGGGGTACCAAAATTATCGAGCCGTTTATCTTGAATAATCAGCGGAAAGTCATCCACACCGTAATGATTCGGCAACGGTAAGGCTTTACTCACCTCATCTTCAATCAGCCACATGCCCGCCAGCCCATTGTAAACATGCGGCGCCATGCGATTGGGCGTATTAGCATGATACCAACAGGTTGCGGCAGCCTGGCGGATCGGCAACACTGGCGACCAGTCAACGCCTGGCGACATCAGCCGTGGCGCGCCGCCCATCAATGCGCCGGGCACCTGTAACCCGCTGACGGTCATCGCCACCGGTTCGTTCAACCGATTACTGTAAATCAGTTTGACGTCATCCCCACTCCAGACACGTACCGTTGGGCCTAAATACATGCCATTAACCCCCCACACCGGGGCTTTATTACTGTCGCCGGAAAAAGACCAGTGGCTGCGCTGTAGCGTCAAAAATAGCGGCTGACCGCGACGTGACTCCAGCAACGGCGGAACCGGCAACGCCGTCTCTCCTCCTGCCGCCAGAGCGCGAAACGGCACAGCGCTTGCGCACAGGGCAAGACCCGATGCCTGAATAAATTGACGTCGACTGAAAGACATAACGACTCCGTACCCGTAAGCGTGGCGAATAACTCGCCGTCCATTTTTCTGATTATGTGGGAATGCCGCGTCGGTACCAGAAAATACCCGTCATACTGCAAGCTGCCTGTGCGTAGCCGCGTTCCTGCAACCCGAATTATGTAGGGTAAAGTACCTTGATTGTTAGTGACCGATCAGCCCCGGCAATAGAATGCGCCTTCACTGACCGGCCACGATTACTTAAAGCTTACCGCTGGCCTCACGTTCAGCCACTTCTGCGTTTAATTCATCAATCTTCGCCGCCATTAATTCACGGCAATGGGTCGCCAGTTTGCGCACTGATTGATTTTCAAATTGTTTGATATCCACCGGCGGCAGCATTTCAACAATCACTAACCCGTTTTTCCAGCGGTTTAATTTAATTTTGTCATGCGTATTTGAAACCACCACCGGAATAACCGGCACGCCGGCCGCCATTGCCGCATGAAAGGCGCCGGTTTTAAACGGTAACAGACCACGTCCACGACTACGCGTCCCTTCCGGGAACATCCAGAAAGAGATTTTCTTCCGTTTAAACTGATCGATCAGCTCGCCAATGGTACCGTGCGCTTTCGCCCGATTATCGCGATCAATTAACAAATTACCGGTCAACCAGTAGAGTTGACCAAAAAAGGGAACCCATAACAGACTTTTCTTGCCGACGGTTACCGTGGTTGGCTGCACAATATTCGCCGCGGTAATCATATCGTAATTGTTCTGGTGGTTAGCAATATAGATAGCATTACCAAATTGCTCAGCGTTTTCCGGTTTACGCAGTTCGACTTTTACGCCAAAAATGGTAGAAAGACGACCAAAAGCGTGACCAAAAGTCGCGACATGGCGAGGATTGCGCGGCGAAAACAGACAATAAATACAACCAAAAACACAAACCAGTATCGAATAAATAACCACGAAAATGGTACGTAAAATTAACAGCATAGCCACCTCATATTAGCTTCCGTCTCAGTATACCGACTTTCATCCATACCCGTCATACTTCAAGTTGCCTGTGCGTTGCCGCCTTCCTGCCACTCAAATTATTGAGGGTCTAAAACTCGCCGGTATTGTGCCGAACGGCCACGACGCTCTGCGTTACCGTTCAGCAACTTCCTTAGGTAGGTTACTCTTCGCTATCAACCGCGATCGGACGCGCTGGCGCATCCACATCAACCCGATCAATACGCTGCAAACCGCGTGGCAACAGCGTACCGCGACGTCCACGCTCGGCGCGGAACTTCTGCAACTCTTCCGCCCGTAGCGTCAGTTTCCGTTTACCAACGTGCAGGGTAATCGCGCTCCCCGTCGGTAACAACAACAGCCAGGCAACTTTATCCTCGCCCTTCGCCGCCTGCGCCGACGGAATAGAGATAATCTTGTTGCCTTTACCTTTCGATAACTGCGGCAAATCGCCAACCGGGAACATCAACATCCGGCCTGCGGCGGTGATCGCCAACAGCATATCCTCATCACTGTGCACCGCCATTGGTGTAATCACTTTGGCATTATCCGGCAACGTCAGCAGCGCTTTACCGGCACGATTACGCGAGATCAGATCGCTAAAGGTACACACAAAGCCATAACCGGCGTCTGAAGCCATCAACAGTTTCTGCTCATCTGGCTCCATCAGAACCTGTTCGACAACCGCACCTGGCGGCGGGGTCAGCTTACCGGTCAAGGGTTCGCCCTGCCCGCGCGCCGATGGCAAGGTAGAAGGATCGAGCGTGTAACTGCGCCCGGTCGAGTCAAGGAACGCCACCGGCTGATTACTTTTACCACGCGCTGCCGCACGGAAACTGTCTCCGGCTTTATAACTCAACCCGGCGGGATCGATATCATGCCCTTTGGCGCTACGCACCCACCCCATCTGCGACAAAACAATGGTGACCGGTTCAGACGGCACCAATTCATGTTCACTGATCGCTTTCGCTTCTTCACGCTCGCGCAGCGGAGAACGACGATCATCGCCGTACTTATCGCTATCGGCCTGCAGTTCTTTTTTCAGCAGCGTGTTCATCTTACGCTCAGATGCCAGAATGCCCTGCAGTTGATCGCGCTCTTTTTCCAGCTCGCTCTGTTCGCCGCGAATCTTCATCTCTTCAAGTTTGGCGAGGTGGCGTAATTTCAGCTCAAGGATGGCTTCCGCCTGCGTCTCGCTAATACCGAAACGCGACATCAGCACCGGCTTCGGTTCATCCTCACTGCGAATAATATGAATCACTTCATCAATATTGAGGAACGCAACCAGCAAGCCTTCCAAAATATGCAGGCGCTTCAGCACCTTCTCTAACCGGTAATTCAGGCGACGGCGCACCGTATCGCGACGGAATACCAGCCATTCGGAGAGAATTTCCAGCAGGTTTTTTACCGCCGGGCGATTGTCCAACCCGATCATATTCAGGTTAATGCGGTAGCTTTTCTCCAGGTCGGTGGTGGCAAACAGATGGTTCATCACCTGTTCGAGATCGACGCGGTTCGAGCGTGGCACAATGACTAAACGGGTTGGATTCTCATGATCGGACTCGTCGCGTAGATCCTCCACCATCGGCAGTTTTTTGTTACGCATTTGCGCGGCAATCTGCTCCAACACGCGCGCGCCGGATACCTGGTGCGGCAAGGCGGTAATCACCACATCGCCATCTTCTTTTTTCCATACCGCACGCTGGCGCACCGATCCGCGCCCGTTTTGGTAGATTTTGCGGATCTCTTCACGCGGCGTGATGATCTCGGCTTCGGTGGGGAAATCCGGCCCCTGCACAATCTCTAACAGATCGTCCAGCGTGGCTTTCGGATTATCGATCAGAGAAATGGTCGCACGGGCCACTTCACGTAAGTTATGCGGTGGAATATCGGTCGCCATCCCCACCGCAATGCCGGTGGTGCCGTTCAGCAGAATGTTAGGCAGACGAGCCGGCAACATTTTCGGCTCTTGCAGGGTACCGTCAAAGTTCGGCACATAATCCACCGTCCCCTGCCCTAATTCGCCCAGCAACAACTCGGCATAGTTAGACAGGCGCGATTCGGTATAACGCATCGCCGCAAAGGATTTGGGATCGTCAGGCGCGCCCCAGTTCCCTTGACCATCCACCAACGGATAACGATACGAGAATGGCTGCGCCATCAGCACCATCGCTTCATAGCAGGCGCTATCACCATGCGGATGGTATTTACCCAGCACGTCACCCACGGTACGCGCCGATTTTTTGAACTTGGCGCTGGCGTTCAGCCCCAACTCCGACATGGCATAGACAATACGACGCTGAACCGGCTTTAAGCCATCGCCAATGTAGGGCAGCGCCCGGTCCATGATGACGTACATGGAGTAGTTGAGGTAAGCATTTTCCGTAAACTTATGCAGAGCAAGCCGCTCCGCACCATCCTGCGTCAAATCACTCATTGGTTTCATTTCCTCACATTACGACGCGATAACCCACCACTGCGACGCGCCGCATAGCGGTATATTTGGCGAGGATAGTACCTTATCTCGCCGGGTTCTGTCACAGAGAACCGCTCGGCAGCCGTGCAGGACCGTTTTTCGACAGTGAGGCGCTAAGCAGAACGTACCCGTTCTTTAAATCAGCAATTATTGCGATTAACGCAAAAGTGTTGTGATCAATCACTCATTTTTCCCCAGACTTCGCGCGCGTACACTGACGCAAATTTTGTAACGGAGTAAAAGAGATGAGCAAGATTCTGATTATTGATGCGGGTAAAAGCTTTGCCCACTCAAAAGGCGAGTTAAACCATACCCTCGCTAATGTAGCGGCCACCTTCCTGCGCGATAACGGGCACCAAGTCGAGGTTACCGTGGTGGATAACGGGTATAACGTCGCCGATGAGATCCAAAAATATCTCGCGTCTGACGTTGTCATTTATCAAATGCCTGGCTGGTGGATGGGTGAACCGTGGATCCTGAAAAAATATATTGATGAAGTGTTTACAGAAGGTCACGGCGCTCTGTACGCCAGCGATGGTCGCACGCGTTCTGATGCCAGTAAAAAATATGGCTCCGGCGGCCTGATTCAGGGCAAAAAATATATGCTCTCTCTGACGTGGAACGCCCCGCTAGAAGCCTTTACCGATCCGGAGCAGTTCTTTGAAGGCGTCGGCGTGGATGGGTTGTACCTGCATTTCCATAAAGCCAACCAGTTCTTAGGCATGGAAGGTTTGCCGACCTTTATCTGTAACGATGTGATCAAACAACCGGATATTCCGAACGATATTGCCCGTTATCGTGAGCATCTTAGCCAAATTTTTGCTTAACTTATTCTTCTCTGTATCCATAAAGGAAACGCTATGCTGACCGTGATTGCCGAAATTTGTGTGAAACCGGGTCGTCGTGATGACGTGGTGGCGGCGATTGCCGAATTGACGCCACTGGTATTAAAAGAAGAGGGCTGCGGCTCTTACCAAACATTGGTTGATCATCAGGCACAGTTGCCGTGGAAGAAAAACTCGCCGGACTCCATTTTTATGCTGGAACATTGGGAGTCTCTGCGTTTACTTGAACAGCATTTACAACAACCGCATATGGAAACGCACCGCGCCCGTATCAAAGATGATGTGGTTGATGTGAAGATTCAGGTATTAGAACCAGCCTAAGCGCCGGGTTTGTCGAGCGTCCGGGCGCGGGGTAATGCGGCCGGACTGCTAACAAAGTGAGTCAGAACAGTTGGTATTGCGTGATTTTGTCGCGTAAAAAATCAAGAAAACAGGTAATACGTACCGATAGCGTACTGTTGCGATAATAGACTGCATTGACCGGATGGCGCATTTCCCGCGTTTCCGCTGGCAATACTTCTACCAACCGTCCGCTCTCACGGTCTTTGCGGCTGACAAAGTCTGAGATGCGCGCAATCCCCTGCCCGGCTACCGCCAATTGACGAATAGTTTCACCGCTGGAGGCCGCAAGATCGGGCTTCACCTGCAAAAACTCCCCTTCACTTTGCCAGACCGGCCAGATGTTATGCCGTTCCAGTTGCGTAAAACCAATCAATCGATGATCGGCCAAATCAGCCACGCTTTGCGGCTGCCCGCGCTGCGCCAAATAGTCCGGGCTGGCTAACAAACGCAGTTTACTACTGCCTAAAGCCCGCGCGTGAATGGTTGAATCACGCAGTTCACCGATCCGAATCGCGATGTCGGTTTGCTGTTCCAGCAAATCGATCACTACATCATCGGTATTCAGTTCTAACTGAATTAAGGGGAAGCGCTGGCTAAATTCGCCCACCAGCGGCACGATCACATGCAGCATAAAGGGCGTGGCGGCATTAATGCGTAACCGCCCGGACGGGAGCTCGCGGCGGCGGGCAATTTGCTCTTCAGCATTCTCCACCGAGGCCAAAATATCGCGCGCATGTTCGAGGAAGATTTGCCCCTCCTCGGTTAATGCCAGGCGTCGCGTAGTGCGGTGCAAGAGGGTGGTTTGCAGCTTGCTCTCTAACCGACTCAGGGCGCGACTAATCCCTGAACTGGTTTGATTCAGTTGCTCTGCCGCGGCGGTAATCGAACCGGTATCGACCACCACCACCCAGGCACGTAGTTCTTCCAGCGTAATTTTCACCGTGATACCGCCATTGGTATGCCGGGCAACTTACACCTCGATCTCGGCAGTATCACCCTTCTCTTGCAGCCAGTTACGGCGGTCTTCCGAGCGTTTTTTGGCCAGCAGCATATCCATCATCGCTAAGGTTTGCTCGATATCCTGTTCATCAACGGTTAACTGCACCAAACGACGCGTATTGGGATCGAGCGTGGTTTCACGCAATTGTAGCGGATTCATCTCACCCAAGCCTTTAAAGCGCTGAACGTTAGGTTTACCCCGCTTCCGCTTCAGTTGTTCCAGCACGCCCTCTTTCTCTTCTTCATCCAGCGCGTAATACACCTCTTTGCCTAGATCGATACGGTACAACGGCGGCATGGCGACATACACATGGCCGCCTTTGACCAGCGAACGGAAATGGCGCACAAACAGAGCGCACAGCAGCGTGGCGATATGCAACCCATCGGAGTCCGCATCGGCGAGGATACAAATCTTGCCATAACGGAGCTGTGACAGGTCTTCGCTATCGGGATCGATACCGATAGCCACGGAAATGTCATGAACTTCCTGCGAAGCCAACACCTCATCGGAAGACACTTCCCAGGTATTCAGGATCTTACCTTTGAGCGGCATAATCGCCTGGTACTCACGGTCACGCGCCTGTTTAGCCGAACCGCCTGCGGAATCCCCTTCCACAAGAAATAGCTCGGTTTTATTTAAATCCTGCGCAGTACAGTCAGCTAATTTACCCGGCAACGCTGGCCCGCTGGTCAGCTTTTTGCGCACCACTTTTTTCGCGGCGCGCATACGGCGCTGTGCGCTGGAAATGGCCAATTCGGCGAGCTGCTCCGCCGCCTGCACATTCTGATTCAGCCACAGGCTAAAGGCATCTTTCACCACGCCAGAGACGAAAGCCGCGCACTGACGCGAGGAGAGACGCTCTTTGGTCTGCCCGGCAAATTGTGGGTCCTGCATTTTTACCGACAGAACGTAAGCACAGCGATCCCAAATATCTTCTGCGGAGAGTTTCACGCCGCGCGGCAGAATATTGCGGTATTCACAAAATTCGCGCATCGCATCCAACAGCCCCTGCCGCAGGCCATTAACATGCGTACCGCCCTGCATGGTAGGAATCAAGTTAACGTAGCTTTCCGTTAACAACTCACCACCTTCCGGCAGCCAGAGCAGCGCCCAATCCACGGCTTCAACATCTCCGGCAAAGGCGCCGACAAAAGGTATTTCCGGCAGGGTAATCAACCCATTGACCGCTTCGCTCAGGTAATCCGTCAGGCCATCTTCATAGCACCAGCGCTGCTCGGTGTTATTTACCTGGTCTTTAAACAGGATTTCAACGCCGGGGCACAGTACCGCCTTGGCTTTTAGCAGATGGGTTAACCGTGAAACGGAAAAGCGCGGGCTATCAAAAAAGGAGGCATCAGGCCAAAAGTGTACGCGCGTGCCGGTATTGCGTTTCCCCACCGTGCCGCTTACGGTGAGATCCTGCACTTTATCGCCATTTTCAAAGGCCATATCGTACACTTCGCCGTTACGGCGCACCGTCACTTCAACCCGTTTCGACAACGCGTTGACGACCGAAATGCCCACGCCGTGCAAGCCGCCGGAGAACTGATAGTTTTTATTGGAGAATTTACCGCCGGCATGCAACCGACATAGAATTAACTCAACCGCCGGGACACCCTCTTCCGGATGAATATCCACCGGCATCCCGCGACCGTCATCGATCACTTCCAGAGATTGATCGGCATGCAGGACAACCTCCACGCGCTTAGCATGGCCCGCCAATGCTTCATCAATACTGTTATCGATTACTTCTTGCCCTAAGTGATTCGGGCGCGAGGTGTCGGTATACATTCCCGGACGACGACGAACGGGTTCGAGGCCGCTGAGTACCTCAATGGCATCAGCGTTATAGCTGGATTGAGTCATCGTATAAATCTGATTGGTGGTAAAAAAGGTTAAGCTTTTTCAGGCGTGATTCAGACCAATAAAGTCAAGAATCTGCGGGAAAAAGCGTTCGAATCCGACAAAGGCATGGTTACCGCCCTCTTCCACCGCCTGACGGCAGGCATTGTAATAATCCAGCGCCTGGCGGTAATCGAGCACTTCATCACCCGTTTGCTGTAGCAACCAAACTAAATCCGGCGACTCCAGTGGGTCAATCTGCATGACTTTCAGATCGTAAATGTGGCGTGACTCTAACACATATTGCTGCCCGGTGTACGGGTTCTCGTTTTCGCCGAGAAAGCCCATTAACAGTTCGAAAGGACGCACCGCCGGGTTGATGACCACCGCAGGTAGCGTAAAGCATTGTGAAAGCCAGGTTGCATAATACCCGCCCAGTGACGAACCGACTAACCCCAGCGGCTCTCCGGCCCGCTCCATCACCATATTCTCCAATAGCGCCGCCGCCTCGGCAGGATAGGCCGGCAGTTGCGGCACCAGCATTTCAATTGTCGGGTGATGTTCCGACAACCATTGGTGTAATTGGGTCGCTTTGGCCGAGCGAGGAGAGCTGTTAAAGCCATGCAAATAGAGCAAGGTCGCCATCAATCAATAACCTTCTGAATCCAAATCCGGGCTGAATGCCGCGGTTTTCAGACGGCATACCGTGGTTTCGACCCGGCCATCGTCAAACAGATCAAACCAGCGCCAGCCTGGCGGCACTGAGTCAATGGTGAAGTTGGTGCAGTGTGGTTTGAACTGAACGCAGGTGGATGGCGTTGCCAGTAAGCGGCGACCATTCCAGTCAAGATCAAGCTCTTGATGTATATGCCCGCAAATTAACGTTTTCGCCAAGGGGTAATGTTGCAGGATGGCGTCCAGCGCGTGCGGATTACGCAAGCTGTGTTGATCCAGCCAACTGCAGCCGGAAGCCAGTGGATGATGGTGCAGTAACACCAGCGTATGTCGTTCTGGCTCGGCGGCCAGCACGCTCTCCAGCCACTCCAGTTGATAATCGCTCAACATCCCATGCGGCACGCCAAAGACCTGGCTATCAAGTAATACCAGTTGCCAATGTTCACCAAGGAACACGCATTTCTGGTCGGCAATGCTGGTGTTGCCTAGCGTCTCAAACATCGCTGGCTGAAAATCATGATTACCCGGTAACCAAACGCATGGCGCAGGAAGGCGCGCAATGCCCTCAGCGAAATGCTGATAGGCTTCAACGCTGTGATCTTGCGCCAGATCGCCTGTCGCGATAATCAGATCATAGTCTTGCCGTTCGGTCTCAATCGCACTCAATACCGCCTGATAACTGGCCCAGGTATTCACGCCCAGCAGCGTTTCATTTTTACCGGCGAAAAGGTGGGTATCCGTGATTTGTAAAATCCTGAAGTGGGTCCCACTCGCCACAGGAAGTTTTAACAGGCTATCCAAAGAGTTTCCTTAATCTCCACGCCATTTCAGGGACAGATCTCGCGCTGTTAGCCGACCGGGACGGCCATCGCACCATACGCTAAACAGTAGCGCAACCAGTCTGCAAGGAACTGGTTAATCTGATGCTTTTCATCACGCTGATGCAATCTTTTGTTGGGATAATCATAGCGCGCTTTGAAGCGATAGATCTGCTGTGTTGAACACACTTCGGCAACCATCGCATCGTGATAGAGCCTGACCGACATTGACGGCAGACTCCAGTAGCTCACCGCAGGCGCAGTTTGCCGGATTTCGACCAACGTGGTGTAACGCGTCGACTCTTCGATAGTAATGCGATAGCAAGCGCCGTTAACCTGATAACTCACCGTCGCGCCTGCGGTATCATCACGCGGCAGCAAACGACGCAACTGTGCGAAATTCGTTTCGCACAGACGCATCATTTCGGGAAAATCAGGGACATAGCGCTTTATCATTTCGGATTCCACTCTTCTCGTAAGGCTTCATGGTGCAGTGCCAGCCATTGCAAAGCAATGACAGACGCGGCGTTATCAATTTTCCCCTCTTCCACCCACTGGTAGGCCTGTTGGCGGCTAACCACATGGACAAGAATATCCTCATTCTCTTCCTCCAGACCGTGGCATCCCTGTGCCACGCTGGCATCCACTTCACCAACGAATACCGATAGCCGTTCGCTAGTACCGCCCGGACTCGCCAGGTAGTTAATCATCGGTTTGATGCGCCCAACCTCCAGGCCTGTCTCTTCCTGCGCTTCACGCCGCGCCACCTGCTCAGGGCTTTCGCCTGGTTCAATGATACCGGCAACCATTTCCAGCAACCAAGGGGTAGCGCTGGTTTCAATCGCCGGTAGACGAATCTGCTCAATCAGCACCACTTCGTCTCGCTGCGGATCATAGGGTAACAAGACTGCGGCGTGGCCACGCTCAAAAATTTCGCGTACCACCTCTTTGCTCATCTGGCCGTTAAACAAGCGATGACGAAAACGATAGCGGACCAGGGAAAAAAAACCCTCATACAGCGGCTCTCGTGCAATAATTTCTACATCGTTTTTTGTGAAAGTCACCGGGTATTTTTTTTCAGCGCCCATTGTTGAGCCTCCTGTGAGATGGGGGACGAAACCGGGAAATTCAAACTGAATGCCCTGGAAGTGTGGTTCTTTCTGAATTATTTACGTAAATTACGGGAGATGGCACGTTCAGCCAACTTCCTCTCACGGCAGACTCTGCTAGAATCGGCGATTATTTTTTGGCTTATGTCAGCGCTACCATAGCAATATTGCTGCACTACAAGGAATGCAAATGAAGAAACTGCTCCCATTACTTATCGGCCTGAGCCTGGGCGGCTTCAGCGTAGCAAGTCAGGCGGAGAACCTGCTGCAGATTTATCAGCAGGCGCGATTGACGAACCCAGATTTACGCAGCTCCGCGGCCGATCGTGACGCGGCATTCGAAAAGATTAACGAAGCGCGTAGCCCGTTACTACCGCAATTAGGCTTAGGTGCGGATTATACCTACAGCAACGGTTTCCGTGACAATAGTGGTTTGCACTCCAATACGACCAGTGGCTCACTGCAATTAACGCAGACCCTTTTCGATATGTCAAAGTGGCGCGCATTAACCCTGCAAGAAAAAACTGCGGGTATTCAAGATGTTACTTACCAAACCGCGCAACAAAATTTAATGTTGAACACCGCAACAGCCTATTTTAACGTGCTGCGTGCGATTGATTCGCTTTCATTTACTGAAGCCCAGAAACAATCTATCTACCGCCAGTTAGATCAAACCACCCAACGTTTTAACGTCGGTCTGGTCGCGATTACTGACGTACAAAACGCCCGGGCGCAATATGACAGCGTGCTGGCGAATGAAGTGACCGCGCGCAATAATCTTGATAACGCGGTTGAAACCCTGCGTCAGGTAACCGGTAACTACTATCCGACGCTGGCTTCACTGAATATCGATCGTTTCCAGACGGATAAGCCCGACGCGGTGAGCGCGCTGCTGAAAGAGGCGGAAAGCCGCAACCTGAACCTGTTGTCAGCGCGTTTGTCGCAAGATTTGGCTCGTGAACAAATCCGTTTAGCGGAAACTGGCCACCTGCCAACGCTGGATTTAACCGCCTCTACCGGTCTGTCTAATAACAAATATGGCGGTAGCCGCGCGAATCAGAGTACCTCAAGTAGCGACAATATCAGCGGTAACAACCAGGTGGGCCTGAGTTTCACGCTGCCGTTGTATAGCGGCGGTTCGGTGACTTCACAGGTTAAACAAGCGCAGTATGCATTTGTTTCCGCCAGTGAGCAGCTGGAAAGCGCGCACCGTAGCGCGGTTCAAACCGTTCGCTCATCCTTCAACAACATCAATGCGTCAATCAGCAGCATCAACGCCTTTAAACAGGCCGTAGTGTCGGCGCAAAGCTCTTTGGATGCGTCTGAAGCGGGCTATCAGGTTGGTACGCGTACCATTGTTGACGTGTTGGATGCGACCTCTACGCTGTATAGCGCTAAGCAACAGCTTTCCGATGCGCGTTACGACTACATGATTAACCAACTGAACATTAAATCTGCGCTCGGCACGCTGAACGAGCAGGATTTGATGGCGCTAAATGGTCGTCTGGGCAAAGAGATTCCAACCTCACCGGAAACGGTCGCGCCGGAAAATCCACAGCAAGATGCTTCTGCCGATAACGGTGCTCAAACCAATGCGTCGTCTGCGCCGCGAGCTTCCGCGCAGGCAACACCTGCGGCGGCATCACGTCCGGCAGCACGTTCCACCGGCAACCCGTTCCGTCACTAAGTTTACCGGGGCAGCATTCGCTGCCCCTTTCACAATCAAACGTATAGCTACGTAAAGATCCCTGTCGCCGCTCCCCGCATCGCTTCAATTTTCACCATCGATCCCCTATCCTATGCACTACCTTTGGGCACAGGACAGAATGTGATGAAACGGACTAAAAATATTAATCATGCTTCCTTTCGTAAAAGCTGGCGTGCGCGCCATTTAACCCCGGTCGCACTGGCCGTCACCACCGTTTTCCTGTTAGCAGGTTGCGAACAATCAGATGAAACGGTTTCTCTGTATCAAAACGCCGATGACTGTACGAAAGCCAATCCGGGCCAAAGCGCCCAATGTACCACTGCTTACAACAATGCGCTGACAGAGGCCGGGAAAACCGCGCCTAAATACGCCACGCGCGAAGATTGTGTGGCGGAGTTCGGTGAAAACCAGTGCCAACAGGCTCCGGCACAGGCAGGCGTAGGCAATGCGCAGGCGCAACAAAGCGGCAGCTTCTGGATGCCATTAATGGCCGGTTATATGATGGGCCGTATGATGAGCGGCGGTGCCGGCTTCGCCTCGCAACCGCTGTTTACCTCGCGCAATCCGGCCAGCCCGGCGAATGGTAAATTTGTCGATGCCAGCGGTCGTAGCTACGGTAACGCTACCTCCGGCCGTTCGGTAAACGTACCGAAAACCGCGCTGGCGCCAAAACCCGCCACCACCAGTACGGTGACACGCGGTGGCTTTGGTGAAACGGTGGTGAAGCAAACCTCCATGCAACGTAGTAGCGCGATGGGCTCCAGTCGCTCAATGGGAGGCTAATCTCCGCCATGAAGCGTATAGCGATTACGGAACGCCCGGATTGGCAGGAGAAGGCCACTGAATATGGTTTTCGTTTTCACACCATGCACGGTGAACCGTACTGGTGTGAGGATGCATACTATCAGTTCACGCTGCCGCAGATCGATTATCTGGAGGACACGACACAGGAATTGCATCAAATGTGTCTACAGGTAGTGGAGAAAGTGGTGGAAAGCGAAGCGTTGCTGACCAAATTCCGCATCCCCAAACATACTTGGGATTTCGTGCGTAACGCGTGGAAAACGTCGCAACCTTCACTCTATTCACGTCTTGATCTGGCGTGGGATGGTCAGGGGAATGCGCGTTTGCTGGAAAACAATGCAGATACGCCAACCTCTTTATATGAAGCCGCTTTCTTCCAGTGGATCTGGCTGGAGGATCAGCTAAAAGCGGGGAATTTGCCCGTTGGTAGCGATCAGTTCAATAGCCTGCAGGAGAAGCTCATTGAACGCTTTACCGCGCTTCATCAGCAACACGGCTTTAGCTGGCTGCACTTTGCCTGCTGCCGTGATACCGATGAGGACAAAGGCACGGTGCAATATTTGCAGGATTGCGCCACCGAAGCCGGTCTACCGAGCGAGTTTCTGTACATCGACGAAATTGGTTTAGGCGAGAAAGGGCAGTTTACCGACATTCACGACCAGGTCATCAGCAACCTGTTTAAGCTCTATCCGTGGGAGTTTATGTTACGCGAGATGTTTTCCACCAAGCTGGAAGATGCGGGCGTTCGGTGGCTGGAACCAGCGTGGAAAAGCATTTTGTCCAATAAAGCGCTGCTGCCGCTGCTGTGGCAGATGTTCCCCAACCACCCTAACCTGCTGCCGGCATATTTTGCTGAAGATAACCCGCCCTCAATGGATAAATATGTGGTTAAGCCATTGTTTTCCCGCGAAGGCGCCAATATTAGCATTGTCGAAAATGGGCAGAAAATCGCCCATGTCGATGGCCCGTACGGGGAAGAAGGCTATATCGTGCAGCAGTTTCATCCGCTGCCTAAGTTTGGCGACAGTTATACCCTGATTGGCAGTTGGCTGATTGACGATCGTCCGGCGGGTATCGGCCTGCGTGAAGATCGTGACCTGATTACCCAAGACCTTTCTCGTTTCTATCCTCACACCTTTATTGAGTAGCTTAACTGCTTCTGGCCGACGATTAGCGGCAGAAGCAGTCCCTCGCGCAAACAAAATTAACAGGTAAACTTGCAAGTTTACCTGTTAATCGTTATGTTCATGGTCATGAAAAAAACCAAAGAACTCGAAGCGGCGGTGACTGATTTATTGCTGGTAACCGGACAGCTTACGCGCCGCTTGCGCGCGGTATCAAACACGCGGGAACTGACCTGGTCGCAGGTTGCGATTATGGCGCGCCTGGACGAGGTTGGCGCGATGACCACCGCTGACCTTGCCCGCGCCGAAGCCGTCAAACCGCAATCAATGGGCGGCACGCTGGCGGCAATGGAAGAAGAAGGGCTGGTAGAACGCCGAGCGCATCCTAATGATGGCCGACAAGTCCTGTTCGCGCTAACCGCAATGGGACGCGAAGCACGCCAGCAGGTTTCGCTGGCTAAACGCGAATGGCTGATGGCGGCCATGAGTAAGCTCTCCACCACAGAGCGCGAAACGTTAATCGCCGCCGTCGATCTCATCCGTCGGCTGGAAGATTGATGAAAAGGTCGCTGGCGGTAAAAACCCCTCTTTCCTCGCAGGCGCCTTTCGGTTTCCGGTTTGTCACGCCGCTCGCGTTGGGGTCAACGCTAAACCCGATTAATTCCACCATGATCTCAACGGCACTGGTGCCGATTGCGACGGATTTACATGCCAGCGTGGCGGAGACCGGGTGGCTAATCGCCGGGCTCTATCTCGCCAGCGCGATTGCCCAACCGACGATGGGGCGGCTAGCTGACCTGCTCGGCCCTCGCCGCGTATATCTGTTTTCTCTCGTATTGATCGCCATTGCCGGTTTACTCGGTCAGTTTATTCCTTCTCTGACGGGGCTGGTTTTAGTGCGCGTATTACTGGGGATTGGCACTTCCGGGGCTTATCCTTCCGCCATGCGCCTGTTTCGCCAGCGTACAGATAAACTCGGCAGCCCGCCGCCGCGCATGGCAATGGGGGTGCTTTCAATGAGTGGCGTATCAATGTCCGCGGTCGGGCCATTTTTAGGGGGTGTCTTAACCGCCGCCTTTGGCTGGCATGCCATCTTTACCGTCAATGTACCACTCGCGCTCGGCACGATTGTGTTGGTGCTACTATGGATTCCGCGTGATGAGCGACCGGCGGCAACGTTCAAACAGTTGCTGAGCGAAGTCGATCTGTGGGGGATTATTTTATTCAGCGGCTTTCTTCTCAATCTGATGATATTTCTGCTGGCACTCAACAAACCTAACTTACTGGCACTTGCGCTGTCCGTCGCCTTTTGCGCCGCACTCATTTTCCACTCCCAACGCCGCTCCCAGCCGTTTATCGATACGCGTATGTTGGTTAATAACCGTGCGCTTTCGGTCACCTATTTACGCGCCGGATTGGTGTTGATGATGGTCTATTGCGTGTTGTACGGTTTTGCACAATGGCTGGAAAGCGCCGCCGGTTTCAGTGAAGAACAGGCGGGGCTGATTACCATGCCGATGTCGATTATTGCCGCGCTCTCTTCGTTGATGGGGACGCGAACAAAGAGTATCCGCACGCCGTTTCTGATCAGTATTGGCTCCGCGCTGGCAGGCTGTATCTGCCTACTGTTTTTGCACGGCGAAACCGCGGCTTGGGTGATTGCATTGGCCGTCACTTTTTTCGCCGCGCCGCAAGGTATGTTTTCTACCGCCACCCAAGCCGCCGTCTACCTGCAAGCGCCTGCGCAGGAAATGGGTACCGCCGCCGGTCTACAACGCACGGCGCAATATATCGGAGCGATCGCGGCAACCAGCCTGCTTGGCCTGGTCTACGGTCAACACGCTACCGATCATGGTTTGCACACTTTAGCTTGGGTGATGGCCACGCTGAGCGTTTTGCTGTTTATCGCCACCTTATTTGATCGGACCTTACGAAATCCGGTCGAGATGCCTTCCGCCACTGATTGAAAGGAGTACTTATGCCACTTTCCACCCTTGATAACCTGCCTGCGCTGATCGTTGTTGATATGCAAAAAGGCATCGTCGGTCTACCCTTGGCACACCCCACCGAATCGATCATTGATAACAATGCGAAGTTAGCGCAGGCTTTTCGCGCCCGGGGTTTACCGGTTGTGCTGGTTAATGTCACTAGCGGCGCGCCGGGACGCGTTGAGATGGCTCACGACTTCACTCCGCCTGCGGATTGGGCTGAGTTAATCCCGGAACTGGGAGAACATCCTGACGATCACAAAGTCACCAAGCTGCAGTGGGGATCTTTTCACGGCACCTCGCTCGATCTGTATCTTCGCCGTCGCGGCGTCACTCAAGTTATCATCACCGGGATCGCGACCAGTATTGGCGTCGAGTCCACCGCCCGTCACGCTCATGAGCTTGGCTACCATGTTGTGCTGGTGACCGATGCGATGACTGACCTTGAATTGGTCTCTCATCAGCACAGCATTGAAAAAATCTTCCCGCGCCTTGGGGAAAGAGTCACCACCGATGCGTTGCTGCAGTTGCTCGACGAGAAATAAAACAGGCCGCCAGCAACGGCGGCCCATAGACACTGCGGTCTGGGTCTACCCTACCTGGACCGAAAGCATACTGATGGCCCCTAATGTATCGCCATCCACCGGCACGGAAACCGGTTCATCTTTAGCGCGTGCGCCTAGCACATACAATAGCGGCAGAAAGTGTTCCGGCGTTGGGTTGGAGAGCGCAGCGCCTTCATGATCCATAAAGTTGACCAGCGGATGCTGCTCTGTCGGCCCCTGCCAATCCAAATTATCTCGAACAAACTGACTGAACGAAATTGCCCACGGATACGGTTCAGCATTCTCCTGACGACGCATCATCCGTAAGTTATGTACCACGTTACCGCTGGCGACAATCATCACGCCCTGTTCACGTAGCGCGGCCAGTTTGCGCCCCAATTCAAAATGCCAGGCAGGAGGTTTCGTGCCGTCCACGCTGAGTTGCACTACCGGAATATCGGCCTCCGGGTACATTTTTATCAGCACGCCCCAGGAACCGTGATCCAACCCCCACTCTTCGTCGAGATGAACCGGTAACGGAGCCAGCAATTCCGCCACCTGACGCGCTAATTCAGGCGAGCCGGGGGCGCGATAATGGGTATCAAACAACGCCTGCGGGAAGCCGCCGAAATCATGAATAGTACGCGGGTTTTCCATTGCCGTTACCGCAGTGCCGCGCGTGTACCAATGCGCGGAAACCGCCAAAATCGCTTTCGGGCGCGGTAATTGCTCGCCAAGGCTACGCCAGGCGGCGGTAAAGTGGTTTTCTTCCAGTACATTCATCGGGCTGCCGTGACCGAGAAACAGCGCTGGCATACGAGTATGGTTCATGATTAATCCCCAGTCAGAAATGTATTATCTAAGGATTACCTTACGCTGATTTCGCAGGTGATGAACTCGGATAAGCATGATGAAGATTATCAATAAATTTGAACAGGAAGTGGCGGTATTACGCAGAGAGTGGAACCAACGAGCCGATGATCTCGGCTCGTTGCATACGAGCGATTAACTCGCCTGGCGCGTTTCGCGGTGACGGCGATACGCCACCAAATCTTCAATAGTGACGACCGGCATAGCGTGTTGCTTAGCAAACTCCACGGCTTCTGGCGCGTGCGCCATCGTGCCGTCATCATTCGTTAGCTCACACAGTACGCCGTAGGGTTTAAAGCCCGCCAGACTCACCAAATCAATGGTCGCTTCCGTGTGGCCGCCACGCGTCAACACGCCGCCTTCACGCGCCCGCAGGGGAAACACGTGGCCTGGACGGCTTAAATCGGTCGGTTTAGCGTCATCAGCAATGGCAGTGCGAATGGTAGTGATACGATCCTGGGCAGAAACACCCGTGGTGACCCCTTGCGCCGCTTCAATGGTTACCGTGAAGCCGGTGCCGAATGAGCTGGTATTATTCTCCACCATCATTGGCAGATCCAGTTGTTGGCGACGTTCTTCGGTAATGCACAGGCAGACAATACCGCTACCATGACGAATGGTCAGTGCCATTTGTTCAACGGTCATGGTTTCTGCCGCGAAAATCATATCACCTTCGTTCTCACGATCCTCGCTGTCCAACACCATTACGCCTGCGCCTGCGCGCAGCGCAGCGAGAGCACGTTCTACACGCTGTTCAGGCGTGCCAAATTCAGAAAGTAGCGTCTGATTCATGGTAAATAAACCTTATAAAAATGTATGGGTTACCAGAATCAGGGCGATCTTGAGGAGTGTCATGCAGTGACAAAAAGATAACGCATGGCGAGCAAAATACACATCACGTTCACGAACAGCGGGCTATTTACCTGCCGAACCGAAAACCTGTTGGGTATAAAACCCGGCAAGAACCGTTACTCTCTCCCATCCGGACTTTAACCGTCGGCTCTGGAATCTCACCAGATCTGCTGACCTTCTGGCCCAATGGACCTGAAGCGCTCGCGGGCTTTCAGCATATGCTGATTTACCGCCGGTGGGGAATTTCGCCCCGCCCTGAGAATAAGCGAATTAACTATAGCGCCAAAAAAATGCCGGGGCAACGAACAATACCAGCAAATTGTTATGCATTTTACTTCGATACGGTTTTCAGGTTTATCCTTTTGCTTTCTGGCATTACACTTAACCTTTACCCGTTACGATCAGGAAAACGCCATGATTGACCCAAAAAAAATTGAACAACTCGCCCGTCAGGTTCATGAGTCAATGCCGAAAGGCATTCGTGAATTTGGGGATGATGTTGAGAAGAAGATCCGTCAGGTGTTGCAAGCTCAATTAACACGGATGGATTTGGTAAATCGTGAAGAATTTGATGTACAAACCCAAGTGCTGCTTCGTACCCGGGAAAAGCTGGCGGCATTAGAACAACGCCTCGCCGCGCTGGAAAGTGGCTCCGGAAGCAGCGCCAGGCAGCCAACAGAGCAGGCCATCATGCAGACCGAAGATCCGCAATAACGCCGGTTAATTAACCGTCGGATGAGGGAGGCGAAAAACCTCCCTGTGGCCGGTACGAAATCAGGCGGGCCGAACGCCTTAACCCCGGTCGCCGCGTATGGTTTTAATGATATTGGTGGTGGAAATACCATCTTCAAAGTTCAGCACCCGCACCTCACCACCGTTGGCCCACACCTCTGTGCTACCGGCAATCTCTTCCGGCTTGTAATCGCCGCCTTTCACCAGCAAATCAGGCAAAACGCTGGCAATCAAACGCTGCGGCGTATCTTCCTCAAATGGCACCACCCAATCCACTGACTCTAACGCGCCCAAAACAATCATGCGATTAATCAATGAGTTGACCGGGCGACTTTCTCCTTTGAGCCGTTTAGTGGAAGCATCGCTATTGACCGCCACAATAAGGCGGTCGCCGAGTTTGCGAGCGTTGGCGAGATAAGAAACATGCCCGGCGTGCAAAATGTCAAAACAGCCGTTGGTCATCACTACTTTTTCGCCACGTTGGCGCGCTTGCTCAACCGCTTCTTTTAACTGTGCTTCATCCATCACGCCGAAACCGCTCTCCGGACGGGCATGAATCGCATTCTCCAGTTCGACCGTCGTCACCGTCGAGGTTCCTAATTTACCCACCACGACACCAGCCGCCGCGTTGGCGAGGAAGCAGGCTTCTTCCAGTGAATCCCCCGCCGCCAGCGCCGCCGCCAGTACGCCAATCACCGTATCACCGGCACCGGTCACGTCATACACTTCTTGCGCTTGCGTCGGCAAATGTAAAGGGGCTTTGCCCGGTTGCAACAGTGTCATCCCATTTTCGGAACGGGTCACCAACAGGGCGGAAAACGCAAAGTCCGTAATCAGTTTCATGCCGCGTTCAACTAACTGTGCGTCATCCTGACATTTCCCGACTACCGCTTCAAACTCGGACAAATTAGGCGTTAACAAGGTCGCGCCGCGATAGCGCTCGAAATCGGTCCCCTTCGGATCGACCAACACCGGCACCTTCGCTTCCCGCGCCAGCGCAATCATCGTCTGTACGCTGGCTAACGCGCCTTTAGCGTAATCAGACAGCACCAGCGCACCAGCCTGCGGCAACGCAGCAGCAATGCGCTGATGCAACGGGCCAGGATCAACGCCTTCAAACCCTTCTTCAAAATCAAGACGGATCAACTGCTGATTGCGCGACAAAATACGCAACTTGGTAATGGTTGGATGAGTCGGTACGGCAACGAAATCACACTGTACGTTGACGCCGCTCAGCGTGGTGCCCAGTGCAACGGCGGCATCATCCGCACCGGTCAGCCCCACCAGACGTGATGCGGCACCCAGCGCGGCGATATTCATTGCCACGTTGGCGGCGCCGCCAGGACGCTCTTCAATGGTATCCACTTTAACCACCGGCACCGGCGCCTCGGGTGAAATACGGCTGGTTGGGCCGTACCAGTAGCGATCTAACATCACATCACCGACTACCAGCACCCCTGCACGGTTAAAATCGGGCAGCGTTACTTTCATTCCAGACACTCCAGACTACGGTAAAAAATAGTGCGCGGGATAATAGCATAATTGCGCAAAACTCTACTGCTCCCGCGCCTGCCAACGCTGGCCTACTCACCCAGCCAACGTTGCCAACTTTGATTAACACACGCGCGCTCTGCCGCGAAAGCTTGCTCATCAACATGCCCCGGCAACGCTTGCAACGCCAGGTGATGTAACTCATCGCGTAACGTAACGTAGGCCGCCGTGAGCATTTTCGCCTCATCTTCAGGCAGCTTATCGTAACTGGCTAACAGTTCGAGGATGCGCACGTTATCTGACCAACGGGTAAGTTTAGGCGTTTGCGCGGCATAGCGTAGGACGAGATATTGCGTAATAAACTCAATATCCGTAATCCCGCCCTGATCGGCCTTAATATCCCAGCGCCCTTTATGTTTATTGCTTAAATGCGCACGCATTTTCTCACGCATCTCTCGCACCTCGGTTCGCAAAGTATTCACCTCGCGCGGCACGCACAGAATACGGCGGCGGATATCATCAAAACGTTGGCTTAACGCCGACTCACCGAACACGATGCGTGCGCGTACTAGCGCCTGATGTTCCCATGTCCAGGCCTCATCACGTTGATACTCCTCGAACGCCTCGAAGGTGCTGACTAGCATCCCCGCCGCGCCGGAAGGCCGCAGACGGGCATCAACCTCATACAAAATGCCGGATGTGGTGCGCGTACTAAAGAGATGCATCACCCGCTGGGCAAGCCGTAAGTAGAACTGGCGACCATCAATACTGCGCTCGCCATCCGTCACGGCTTCTACCGGGCAATCATGCAAAAAGACCAGATCAAGATCAGAACTGTACCCCAGTTCCCATCCGCCTAACTTTCCGTACCCCACCACCGCAAAGCCGCGCTCGCCCTCTTTCGTCAGGTGCGACGGCGCGCCATAGCGCTGCACCATCATATGCCAGGCTTGTTGTACCACCGATTCAATAATGGCTTCCGCCAGCCAGGTTAAGTGATCGCTCACTTTCATGACCGGCAGGGTTTCCGCAATATCCGCAGCGGCAATGCGGAGCTGCTGCGCCTGCTTAAACTGACGCAATGCTTCCAGTTGCTGCTCTTCATCCTCTTCGGGGATTCGTAGCAAGTACTGGCGCAACTCATCTCGATAGGCATCGGTGGCAGTGGGTTGATAAAGCGTAGCGGGATCAAGCAATTCATCCAGCAACAGCGGATAGCGAGCCAACCGGTCGGCAATCATTGGCGATGCCGCACACAGACGAATCAGATGCTTTAACGCACCATGAAACTCTGTTAGCAACTCCAGATAGGTCGTACGAGTAACCACGCCCAATAGCAGCGGCGTCAAGCGGCTCAACGTGATAGCGGCATCCTCACGCGGGCACACCTCGCTTAATAGCCGTGGCATTAGCTGGTCTAAAGCCAAACGCCCACGTGGGCCGATGGTGCGTTTATCCACGTCTTGACGGAAATCAGTCAGCCCGCGTAACAATGACTGGCGGGCGGCTTCGTCAAGATGCGGCACCAAAGGCGCCAGCTCGCTCTCTTCCAGTTTATCCTGCCACAACACGCCATATTCGGCGGTTTCCTGATTCTCGCCAACTTCCGGCGTATCATCGCCAATCAGTTCATCAAAAATCGCCCGCACGTGAGCCATATGCCGCTCCAGCGCCTGATGCAACGCCTGCCAGTCGGCAAACCCCATGGCCCACGCAAGCCGCGCGCGGTTCAACGCATCGGCAGGCAGCGTTTGCGTCTGCTCATCATTGATACTTTGCAGCAAATTTTCCAACCGGCGTAAAAACAGATAGGCGTGATGTAACTGCTCGATCTGTTCCGGCGGCAGTAAGTTCAGTTCGCCAATCGCCTGCAACCCCGGCAACAGTGAACGCCCCTGTAGAGCACGTTCCCGACCACCACGAATTAACTGGAATACCTGTACGATAAACTCAGTCTCGCGAATCCCGCCTGCGCCCAGCTTAATATTGTCAGTAAGCCCACGCCGCCGCACTTCACGCGCAATCATACTTTTCATATTACGCAGCGATTGGATCACGCTGAAGTCGATATAACGGCGGAACACAAAAGGCCGCAGCATTTGCCGCAACTCCTGGCTCCAGCGATCGCCGGCATCCCCCATTAACCGCGCTTTTACCATCGCATAGCGCTCCCAATCGCGCCCTTGCTCTTGGTAATAATCCTCCAGCGCGGCAAAACTCAACACCAGCGGGCCGCTATCGCCAAACGGGCGCAAACGCATATCGACGCGGTAGACAAAGCCGTCAACGGTTGGCTGATCGAGTACTTTAATTAGCCGCTGCCCCAGACGGGTGAAGAACTGCGCATTATCCAGCTCTCGTCGCCCGCCGCGCGTGACGCCATTTTCCGGCCAGGTAAAAATCAGATCGATATCCGAAGAGAAGTTGAGTTCACCGCCGCCCAATTTCCCCATGCCAAGGATCAGCAACGGCTGCGGCTCCCCCTCAGCATTACACGGTGTGCCAAAGTCATTGCAACAAGCCTGCCACAGCCAGTCACGCGCCGCGACAATCAATGTTTCCGCCAATACGCTCAACTGCTGTAGCGACTGCTCGGTAGTGCTTCGCCCCAAAGTCTGCATCCAGGCAATGCGCGTCAACATATGACGGCGGAACAGACGGAGCTCACGCATTAAGCTGGCTTCGTCATTAACGTGGGTTAACTGCGCCTGTAGCCAGGCAGCGTAATGCTGCCATTCGTCAAAGTGAGGGGCATGCTGCTGTATCTGCTGGCGCCATTGATCATGCTGAGCGAGATTTTCACTCACGAAGTCGCTAAAAGCGAAGACGGCCTGTTCGTCAGGCGTTAAGGGTGAGGATAATTGCGTAAACCGTTCAGCCGCCTTCTCTGCCTGGGCTTGCAGAAGCGACGGCAGTGGCTGAGTTAACAAAGGCAACATAGACACTCCCTGACATGAGTTTAAAACCGGGGACAGGCCAGTTTTCAGACCGGCAGCCCTCCCGCGATGCCGCTCAAACGCTACCGTTAAGCCAGAACACCGGTTGCTTCAATGCCTGGCGGCAAAGGGAATCCAACCGATAATGCTGCTGTTCACGAACCGCCTGCAACAAGTGTTCCCAGCCTTCCAGCCAATTGGTAACCGCCGCGCTGTCATAAGCGCCGGCCAGTAAATGCACCGCCAGTAGCTGCCGCAACAAGCGGGTGGATTTATCCTGATACTCATTCAACTGATGTACCGTACTGAAGGTCTCCCTCAGATCGGCGGCAATGCGCCCCAACATAATATCCGCGAAACGTTTAAAGGAGCCTTGCAACCGAGCATCCGCTTTTTGATCAATAAACTGCCGCCAGCGGGAAGCCACCAGCCAGTTAGTAAGCGCTAACTGGGTATCTAACCAGACCGGGCTATAGCAAAAAGATTCAGCTTCAAGCGCTTCATCATTTAACGCTTCTTCCAGCACCGTAAGCTTTTGCCGCAACTGATGGCTAGCTTTACGCGGCACCAACGCACCAAACAGCGAAAACACCTGCCGCAACGTGTCCAACGCCTCACGAATTGCCGCCAGGGCGCCGGGTTCGCCACGCAGCCACAACTCCTCATGATACTGCCAATGCTCAAGGGCCAGCATAAACGCGGCGCGCATTCCCTCTTCTACCGTTGCTTTAGCCGGTACCATCATTACCGGCACAGGCCGAACTACGCGCGGTGGATTCCCCTGCGCTAAATGGTAGCCACGCGCCGCCTTACTTAGGCTACCCAGGCGCACGCCTTCCATCTTGCTCAATTCAGCCGCGAAGGCCAGCAGATCTTCCCGTTCGCCCTGCTGTAACTCCAGCTCAATTTCACACAGCGGCTCGCTGAACTCCCCGGCGGAAATGTCACCCTGGTCGCAAGCCACTTCAATTTCACTCTGACGGTAACTCACTCGCCACGTTTCACGCCGGAAGTGTGTGCTAAATAGCGGCTTTAGCCGCTGCTGCAACTCGTCCGGCTGGCAGCCTGCCGGCCATATCTGCGCAGGCAGCAAACTCAAATCAAGCTCAGGCTTAGTGAGTGCAATATTGTATTCCGGGCGTTGATGTAAACCGCCAATAGTCTGACCGGCGGTTTTCAGCGTCATTTCATAGCTATCGCCACGGCCACGAATCCGTAGCCCCATATCAAGACGACGTAATTGCTTATCTTCCGTTTCAAAATAGATGTTTGTCAGAGGCAAAGCAGGCTGATGCCGATGGGGCCAGGCAACGAGCCACGTTGCAAGTTGGGCAACGGTATCTGGCTTTGCAATGAACTTTAGTTCGATTTCAATGGTCATAATTTTTCATTCAATTATTCACTGGCGCATGTCACTGAGATAAGGCGAAGAGTAATGCAGATAACCCTCTGCTGTCTCTGCTTTCTTTACGCTTTCGCGAGCAGTCTCCGGATGAAGAGGAGACCAGGATAGTTCTCATTCAGATTTTTGCGAAGCCTATCCAGACTGTGCCCTTAATTTTCCGGATCACATGCAAAAACGACATCTAATGAAAAAATCGACCCTAATTGGCCTGACTTTGCTGGCTTTCAGCGTTACCGTTCCTGCCCACGCCGAAGAGAAGCGCTATATTTCCGACGAACTCTCCACTTGGGTGCGTAGTGGCCCGGGCGACCAGTATCGTTTAGTCGGCAAACTCAATGCCGGTGAAGAGGTGACTCTGTTAAGCACTAATGACAGTACTCACTACGGGCAAATTCGTGATAGCGAAGGGCACACGACCTGGATTCCGCTAGGGCAACTCAGCACCGATCCGAGCCTGCGCACGCGTGTTCCGCAACTGGAGCAGCAGGTAAAAGATCTGACCGATAAACTGGCCAATATTGATGGCAGTTGGAACCAGCGTACCGCCGAAATGCAAAAGAAAGTTGCCGGTAGCGATAGCGTGATCAATGGCCTGAAACAAGAAAATCAGAATCTGAAAAACCAGTTGGTTGTCGCGCAGAAAAAAGTGAGCGCGGCCAATGTTCAGTTGGATGATAAACAGCGCACCATCATTATGCAGTGGTTCATGTACGGCGGCGGCGTCGCAGGCGTGGGTCTGCTGCTCGGTCTATTGCTGCCGCATATGATCCCGCGTCGCAAGAAAAATGATCGCTGGATGAATTAACTTTATTGGTTATTCCCGCTCGCGCCGGGCATCATTAGATGCCCCTTTGCCATGCCCGCAATTTACCCATTTTGTGCGACAATAAGGCTTTAATGATTTTATTGGCGTCAGTTCTGGAGATCCGTAGTGAAAACTTACCTTGTCGGTGGCGCGGTACGCGATGGTTTGCTAGACCTGCCGGTCAAAGACAAAGATTGGGTAGTGGTTGGCGCCACGCCGGAGATGATGCTGAAACAAGGTTATCAGCAGGTTGGGCGTGATTTTCCGGTGTTTCTCCATCCCAAAAGTCGCGAAGAGTATGCGCTTGCCCGCACCGAACGGAAAACCGGTCAAGGTTATACCGGTTTCAGCACCTGGTTTGCGCCGGATGTCACGCTGGAACAAGATCTACAACGCCGCGATCTCACCATCAATGCTATCGCTCAGGATGAAGCCGGGCACTATATCGATCCCTGGAATGGCCGTGAAGACCTTGCGCAACGCGTCTTACGCCACATTTCCGATGCTTTTCGGGAGGATCCATTACGGGTTCTGCGCGTGGCTCGCTTTGCCGCGCGTTATGCCCATCTCGGCTTTCGTATTGCAGGAGAAACTCAGGCGCTGATGAAACAGATGGTCGACAGCGGTGAATTGGCTTTTCTTACCGCTGAGCGGGTCTGGAAAGAGACGGAAAACGCTCTTCGCGCGCCTGACCCACAGGTTTATTTTCAGGTACTGCGCGATTGCGGCGCGCTGGCGGTGTTATTTCCCGAAATCGACTGTTTATATGGCGTTCCGGCCCCGGCAAAGTGGCATCCGGAAATCGATACCGGCATTCATACGCTGATGACACTGGCAATGGCCGCCCGACTAACGCCGGAAATTGATGTCCGTTTCGCCACCCTATTGCATGACGTCGGCAAAGGCCTCACCCCGAGGGAGAAATGGCCCAGCCATCCTGGCCACGGCGCGGCGGGCGTACCGTTAGTAGCCGCGATTTGCCAGCGCCTGCATGTCCCGAACCAATTACGTGATTTAGCGATGTTAGTGGCCGAATTCCATGATGTTATTCACACCATTGAAAAGCAGCCTGCGGAAAATATCATCACTCTGTTTGACCGTCTGGATGGTTGGCGCAAACCCCAACGCATTGAGCAATTGGCGCTCACCAGTGAAGCCGACGCGCGCGGGCGTGCGGGTTTAGAAGAGAACCCCTATCCGCAAGGAGATTATTTACGTGCCGCGTTTGGCGTGGCGCAAAGCGTACCAACCAGTGCGGTCATTGCGGCGGGATTTAAAGGCGCGGCGGTGCGGGAAGAGCTGGCACGCCGACGGGTTGCCGCACTAAACCACTGGCGTGTTGACCACTAAAGCAACACGGGTGAGGAACGTGGCCCTCTCCCGTGTTGCCGGCATCATTACATAAATACCAAGTAAACCGCTGCCGCCACAATGAAACGGTAGATGGCGAACGGAATAAACGAAATACGTTTAATGATGTGCAAAAAGAATTTAATTGCAATCAATGCCACGATGAACGCTGTAATGAAACCTACGCCGAACAAGGGCAAATCAGCCATGGTCAGAAAACCGATGCTTTTATAGAGATCAAGCCCGGTTGCGCCGATCATCATCGGCACCGCAAGGATAAAGGAGAACTCCGATGCGGCATAACGGCTCACGCCCATCAACATCCCGCCAGAGATAGTGGCGCCTGAGCGCGAGAACCCCGGCCACAGCGCCAGGCACTGAAAACACCCGATAATAAACGCCTGGCGATAAGAAATATCATCAATCCCAACCGCTTTTGGCTGCTTTGGTTTCAGCATCTCTGCGGCAATCAACAGCACGCCGCCAACCACTAACGCATACATCACATTGATCGGGTTAAATAAGGTCTTAATTTGATCGTGAAACACCAACCCCACAACCACCGCGGGCACCATCCCTAACAAGATATGAATCAGGGTTAAATGCCCGCTACCGACACCCTCGTGTTTGACTTCGCCAAAATGGATACCGATCAAACCAAACAGGCGGCGCCAAAACATCACAACGACGGCCAGAATGGAACCTAACTGAATCACAACCTCAAACGTTTCTGCCGTATCGCCTTCAAATCCCAACAGATGGCCAACGATGATCATATGTCCGGTGGAAGAGACCGGAAGAAACTCCGTCAATCCTTCGACAATCCCCAAGATTGCCGCCACCCAAAGCTGATGAATATCTGCCATCAAATGTCCTCTACCCTAATATTGAACTCACTAAAAAGGCGGACGCCGCAACGTTACCGCCAGAAAAAAGGCCACAAAGCGTTTAACAGGCTCTATGACAAACAATAATGTGGTTTGGTTTCATTGTGATGGCAATCACATTAGGTTTATTTCGGAATTGTCCCGCGCTGGATGATAACCCCAACCTGCGCGGCTTGCGCCACCGCGCCCGGTTTGCTGACTTTGATGCGCACCCACGGCGAAGCGAAACGGGATAACAGCAGCCCGGCGACCTCTTCCGCCACGCGTTCAACCAGCGCAAACCGCCCATTTTCCACATGCGCAATAATTGCCTCAGACACCTCGGCATAACTCAGGCAATCCTGCACATCATCGCTGGCGGCCGCTTTTTGGTTATCCCACGCCATTTCGACATCGAACACCAGCTTCTGTTGAATGGTCTGTTCCCAGTCATAAACGCCAATGGTGGTGATCACCGTTAACTGCTCAATAAATACAATATCCATGATAACCGTCTTTAGTTTTTACGTTAGCCGGATACCACTTCCGGCGGATTATGCGTATTATCCACAGATGATGAGAATAAAACGACCCTTACAAAACGGAACGGTGTTATGAGTGCTATCGCGCTTGGTATGATTATTTTCGCGTATCTGTGCGGCTCCATCTCCAGCGCGATTTTGGTTTGTCGTCTCGCGGGCTTGCCCGATCCGCGTCAGAACGGCTCCGGTAACCCCGGTGCAACCAATGTGTTGCGCATCGGCGGCAAAGGCGCCGCCATTGCGGTGCTGTTGTTTGATGTTTTCAAAGGAATGCTACCGGTATGGCTGGCATATGCACTCGGCGTCTCACCGGTTTACCTTGGCCTGACGGCTATTGCCGCTTGCCTCGGGCACATCTACCCGGTATTTTTCCGCTTTAAGGGCGGCAAAGGCGTCGCTACCGCATTCGGTGCCATTGCCCCAATTGGCTGGGATCTCACCGGCCTCGTCAGCGGGACCTGGCTGCTTACCGTACTGCTTAGCGGTTACTCATCTCTCGGCGCTATTGTTAGCGCATTGATCGCCCCCTTCTATGTCTGGTGGTTTAAGCCACAATTTACGTTTCCGGTCGCCATGCTGTCATGCCTGATTTTACTGCGGCATCATGACAATATTCAGCGTTTATGGCGTGGGCAGGAAACGCGGCTCTGGAAAAGAAAAAAGAAAAAATCTTAAGCGGCTCCGCTTTTATACACCGTTACTTTCCCCTTCCCGAATCGCGCCAATGATTGACGCTCTATTTGCTTGCTCATACAATAAACAAGCGTAACTATAACTATAGTTACCTTTACTATTGGTAATCAAAAAACAGTAATAAGGATATTGCAAATGAGAGAACTGACCGTGACAGAGTTATCCCACATCGGTGGGGCTGGCTTTATTCAAGATATCAGCGAAAATATTGGCGGCTTTATCGGAAACGGATTATTCCAACTGGTAGAGGGTATCGGCATCGATGTTCCCTTGTTGGGAAGGATTGATTTAAAAACTATTTATCCCGGTTTGGGCAAAGATATTGGTACCTCCATCGGTGGAAGCATCGGCGGTACGATTGAGGGGTTAATTGCAGGAACCCCGGTGCTCGGCAATCTGCTGGACAAACTTCTGGGTAACTGATTGTTATCATACCTGGATTGCGTTAATGCCGGCCGTTGAATGACCGGCATTTTTATTCAATCGATTAATTGCCGGGCGCAATCCTCGGTAGCTCCGCCAGCGGCCAACGCGGGCGAACACTAACGCCAAGCTCACCAAGGGTTCCGCCTTTTAACCGAACCATGCCCGCATACGCAATCATCGCGCCGTTATCGGTACAAAACTCAGGACGCGCATAAAAAACTTCACCGCCGCGCGCCTGCATCATCTCCGCCAGGCGGCTACGTAAGGTACGGTTGGCGCTCACGCCGCCAGCAATCACTAAACGTTTAAACCCGGTCTGTTCGAGCGCACGTTTACACTTAATCGCCAACGTATCCACCACCGCATCTTCGAACGCGCGCGCAATATCCGCGCGGGTTTGTTCATCGCCTTCCGCATGTTCTCGAATGGTGTTAGCTGCAAAGGTTTTTAGCCCGGAGAAACTAAAATCCAGCCCAGGTCGATCAGTCATCGGACGTGGAAAAGTAAAACGCCCCGCAGCGCCTTGCTGCGCCATTTTCGACAACATCGGCCCTCCGGGATAATCCAGCCCCAGTAATTTCGCGGTTTTATCGAATGCTTCCCCCGCCGCGTCATCAATGGACTCGCCCAATAGCACATATTCGCCAATGCCGGTGACGCTAATTAACTGCGTATGCCCGCCGGAAACCAGCAGCGCAACAAATGGAAAGTCAGGCGGGTTATCTTCCAGCATCGGGGCTAATAGATGACCTTCCATGTGATGTACCGGCACCGCCGGAACGTCCCAGGCGAACGCGAGCGCCCGACCCACCGTCGCGCCGACTAATAATGCGCCCACTAATCCCGGCCCGGCGGTATATGCCACTGCATCGATATCCTGCGCCTGTAGCCCGGCTTCGCGCAGCGCGGCCTGGATTAAAGGCACCGTTTTACGCACATGATCGCGCGAGGCCAGCTCTGGCACCACGCCGCCGTAATCAGCATGCAGCTTCACTTGACTATAAAGTTGATTGGCCAGCAAACCGGCGGCATCGTCATAAATTGCGATGCCGGTTTCATCGCAGGACGTTTCGATTCCCAGTACACGCATGTTTTTTACCTCATTCTTGCGGCGCGCAGTGTAACACAGCCCATTTGCTTCCCGGCGCTATTTTCAGCCGCTTCCGCTTATCCATTGAACAATAAGTAAAAAATAATCACGCCTAATGTTGCCGTTTAATGTATACTCAACGCCCTGAAAAAACCGGCAGCCGCACAGGCGCTTCTGTTGGTTTCCTTCTTCTATGGTGCTTTACAACGCAGCCTGTGTTGGAGTAGAATTCCGCACCATTTTGAAATGAGCTGGCACTGACGTCAGCCGCAAAACCGAATTTTATCGAGGTGAGAGTTACATGCCGGTAATTAAAGTACGTGAAAACGAGCCGTTCGACGTAGCACTGCGTCGCTTCAAGCGTTCCTGTGAGAAAGCAGGCGTTCTGGCCGAAGTTCGTCGTCGTGAGTTCTATGAAAAACCGACTACCGAACGTAAGCGCGCAAAAGCTTCAGCAGTTAAACGCCACGCGAAGAAACTGGCTCGCGAAAACGCACGCCGCACTCGTCTGTACTAATTTCCTCCGGAGGTTATCCTCCAGCGCGTGTTAAGCGCAGACAGAGTCATGTTAAGAGGCCGTGCTTTCCGAAAGGAAGCGCGGCTTGTTGTCGTTTATGAGCTGAACAACCGGGGCTTATGGCTGGACGAATTCCACGCGTATTTATCAATGACTTGCTTGCTCGCACGGACATCGTGGATCTGATCGATGTTCGGGTGAAATTAAAAAAGCAGGGCAAAAACTATCACGCATGTTGTCCCTTCCATAACGAAAAAACCCCCTCTTTCACCGTCAATGGTGAAAAGCAGTTTTATCACTGTTTCGGCTGTGGCGCCCACGGCAATGCTATTGATTTCCTGATGAATTACGATCGTCTGGAATTCGTTGAAAGCATTGAAGAGCTCGCGACGCTTTACGGGCTGGAAGTGCCGTATGAAAGCGGTAGCGGCCCAAGCCAACTGGAGCGTCATCAGCGCCAAAGTCTGTATCAGTTAATGAGCGGGCTAAGTACCTTTTATCAACAGGCGCTAACGCAGAGCAGCGCGGCCCAGGCCAGAGAGTATCTGGCAAAACGCGGTTTGAGCGATGAAGTCGTCGAACATTTTGCGATTGGTTTCGCGCCCGCCGGCTGGGACAATGCGCTGAAGCGGTTTGGTCGTAATCAGGAAGATCGCCAATCGTTGATTGATGCCGGAATGTTAGTGACCAACGATCAAGGGCGCAGTTACGATCGTTTTCGTGAACGCGTGATGTTTCCCATTCGCGATAAACGCGGGCGTGTAATTGGCTTTGGCGGTCGCGTATTAGGCGATGGTACGCCAAAATATCTGAACTCGCCGGAAACCGATATTTTTCATAAAGGCCGTCAGCTCTATGGCCTATATGAAGCGCAAAAAAACCATCCTGAACCAACGCGGCTGCTGGTGGTGGAAGGATATATGGATGTGGTGGCGCTGGCGCAATTTGGTATTGATTATGCCGTAGCCTCGCTAGGCACTTCGACCACCGCCGATCATATTCAGCTTCTTTTTCGCAGCACGGATAATGTGATTTGCTGTTATGACGGCGATCGGGCTGGCCGCGAAGCAGCATGGCGCGCTCTGGAAACAGCATTACCTTACATGAATGACGGTCGTCAGCTACGCTTTATGTTTCTACCTGATGGCGAAGACCCCGATACGTTGGTACGTAAAGAGGGTAAAGCAGCCTTCGAAGCGCGGATGGAACAGGCGATGCCGCTCTCAACTTTCCTGTTTGACTCGCTGTTGCCGCAGGTGGATTTGAGTTCACGCGACGGGCGTACGCGTCTTAGCACGCTGGCGCTACCGCTGATTAGTCAGATCCCTGGCGACACGTTACGTATCTATCTTCGTCAGGAGTTGGGTAACAAGCTGGGGATTTTGGATGACAGCCAGTTGGAAAAACTGCTGCCAAAACAGATTGAGAAGAACGCGCCTGCCGCGCCGCCGCAGCTAAAACGCACCACCATGCGTATACTGGTTGGCTTGCTGGTGCAAAATCCGCGTCTCGCAGCGATGGTGCCTTCATTGCAAGGGCTGGAGTTATCGGGGATGGCAGGGCTGCCGCTTTTTGTGGAGTTAGTAAATACTTGCATCGCCAATCCTGGCCTGACAACCGGACAGCTACTAGAGTTATATCGCGGAACAAAATTTAGCCAGCACCTTGAAACCCTGGCAACATGGAACCACATGATAGTAGATGAAGAAGTCGACATCATGTTTCAGGACGCGCTGGCCAGCATGTACAACGCCGCGCTGGAGCAGCGTCAGGAAGAGTTGATCGCCCGTGACCGCACCCAGGGGCTAAATGCCGATGAACGGCGTGAGTTGTGGTCGCTTAATCAGGCGCTGGCGAAGAAGTAACGACATGATTATGCCAGCAGGCGTTAGCCTGTGAAGCAACAGAATTCAGCGGCTTAAGTGCCGATTATCATTCAGGTATTGAACCTGAAAGCCGCAACGAAGGCAGCGGCAATAACCTAAAAGCCTTCAACTGTTATTGTTGGCTGAGAATGGCCGACCGACACCTAACAAATTAACAGAAGTGTGGATACCGTCTTATGGAGCAAAACCCGCAGTCACAGCTGAAGCTACTTGTCACCCGTGGTAAGGAGCAAGGCTATCTGACCTATGCCGAGGTCAATGACCATCTGCCGGAAGATATCGTCGACTCCGATCAGATCGAAGACATCATCCAGATGATCAACGACATGGGTATTCAGGTGGTGGAAGAAGCCCCTGATGCCGATGATCTGATGCTAAACGAAAACAGCGCTGATACGGACGAAGATGCGGCTGAAGCGGCAGCTCAGGTGTTATCCAGCGTAGAATCTGAAATTGGGCGCACCACCGACCCGGTTCGCATGTACATGCGCGAAATGGGTACCGTAGAACTGTTGACGCGTGAGGGCGAAATCGACATCGCTAAGCGTATCGAAGACGGTATCAATCAGGTTCAATGCTCCGTTGCTGAATACCCAGAAGCCATCACCTATCTGCTTGAACAGTATGATCGCGTTGAGGCAGGTGAAACACGCCTTTCCGATCTGATTACCGGCTTTGTCGATCCGAACGCTGAAGAGGATATGGCGCCTACCGCCACGCACGTAGGTTCCGAGCTCTCTGCCGAAGAGCGCGACGATGACGATGAGGAAGATGAAGATAGCGATGACGACAGCTCTGACGATGATAACAGTATCGATCCAGAGTTAGCGCGCGAGAAATTCGTCGAGCTGCGCGATCAGTACGAAACCACTCGTACGGTGATTAAAGCGAAAGGCCGCAGCCATGCTGATGCGCTGGCTGAGATCCAGAACCTGTCTGATGTTTTCAAACAGTTCCGTCTGGTGCCGAAGCAGTTTGATTATCTGGTCAACAATATGCGTGCCATGATGGATCGCGTTCGTACCCAAGAACGCATCATTATGAAACTCTGTGTTGAACTGTGCAAAATGCCGAAGAAAAACTTCATTACGCTGTTTACCGGTAATGAAACCAGCGAAACTTGGTTCCAGGCCGCGCTGGCGATGAATAAACCGTGGTCGGAAAAACTGCATGAAGTGGCCGATGACGTTCAACGTAGCCGCCAGAAACTGTTGCAGATTGAAGAAGAGACCGGTTTGACCATCGAGCAGGTCAAAGACATCAACCGTCGCATGTCAATCGGCGAAGCGAAAGCGCGCCGGGCGAAGAAAGAGATGGTGGAAGCGAACTTACGTTTGGTGATTTCGATCGCGAAGAAATATACCAACCGTGGCTTGCAGTTCCTCGACCTGATTCAGGAAGGTAACATTGGCCTGATGAAAGCGGTGGATAAGTTTGAATACCGTCGCGGCTATAAGTTCTCCACCTATGCCACTTGGTGGATTCGTCAGGCGATCACGCGTTCTATCGCTGACCAGGCGCGTACCATCCGTATTCCGGTGCATATGATTGAGACGATTAATAAACTCAACCGTATTTCACGCCAGATGCTGCAAGAAATGGGACGTGAGCCGACGCCGGAAGAGTTGGCCGAGCGGATGCTGATGCCGGAAGATAAGATCCGCAAGGTGCTGAAAATCGCTAAAGAGCCCATCTCTATGGAGACGCCGATTGGTGATGATGAAGATTCACATCTGGGTGATTTTATTGAAGACACCACGCTGGAACTGCCGCTGGATTCCGCCACCTCGGAAAGCCTACGTTCTGCGACGCATGATGTGTTAGCCGGTTTAACCGCGCGTGAAGCGAAGGTGCTGCGTATGCGCTTTGGTATTGATATGAATACCGACCATACGCTGGAAGAAGTCGGTAAGCAGTTTGATGTTACCCGTGAGCGTATTCGCCAGATTGAAGCGAAAGCGTTGCGTAAACTGCGTCACCCGAGCCGTTCGGAAGTATTGCGTAGCTTCCTCGACGACTAATCGCCTTCCGCAGTTGCATAAAAGGCTTCCCTCTGGAAGCCTTTTTTATTATCAAACGCTAGCGCCCACGCACTGCCAGTGCGGTATCCAACTGACGGTATGCCGCTGCCATCTCTTCTAAAGAGGCGCGATTCAGGCCGCTCGGATTGGGCAACACCCATACTTCCGTAGCGCCAAGGGTCACTGGCTGTTTGCCCCACTCCACCCGGCGTTGACCAAAAGCCCGTTTAAATGCCTCCTTGCCCAAAATAGCCAGCGCTTGCGGTTGATAGCGTTCTATTTTTTCTATCAATACCTTGCCGCCAGTGCGTAACTCTTCTGAAGTCAACTCCGTTGCTTGCTGGGTTGGACGCTCGACCAGCATCGTGATCCCACAACCGGTATCTAACAGCGCCATTTCTTCTTCCGGCTTCAGCAAGCGCGTGGTAAACCCGGCCAGCCAAATGGTTTTCCAGAAACGGTTACCGGGATGAGCGAAATGAAACCCTTTATGGGCCGATGATTTACCCGGATTGATGCCACAAAATACCACCCGCAAGCCGGGTGCGAGAATATCGGTAATCGCGTTATCGCTGTGATTTTCCATCTTATCCTGCCGTGATATTTTCGCCGAGGCCAACACGGTGTTTAATGCTCTGACGCGACACCAACAATATATGCTCCGCATGTTGCTCATGCGGGCAAGCGCGGGCTAACGCCATTGCGCCAATCATTTCCGACAACATTGAGACCGCCAGTACGTCGGGCTGCGGTAATCTCAGCGTAGTTAGGCATTTAGCTAATAGCGCCTGCATTTGTGTTACGCCATTGGCAAAATTATCGCGAGCGGTTCTGGATAAACGCGCGGCCTCGCCAGATAACGCCGGGAGCGGGCAACTCTCACCCGGCGCATTACGAACTGCCATTGAGAGGTAAGCATCAATAAACTGGCTGAGCCCTTCTGCGGTATCCGATTGCAGGCTGCTGCGAAGTTTTTCCAGCGTCTGCTCAAAGATATACGCAATGACATTCGCCACTAAATCATCGCGCGAGGCAAAGTGAGCATAAAAACCGCCGTGCGTTAGGCCAGCCCGCTTCATTAACGCCGCAACACCAATTCCCTCGGTTCCCTGTTCACGCATTGCGACGGCGGCTTCTGCCAGAATACGTTGCCGGGTGCGAGCTTTATGATTAAGTGCTTCCATTATTTTCTCCACGCCGCGCGTCTTCTTCGACATTACGGCCTTATTGACAGCTTTTACCCATCATAATTATTACAACCATCATATTCAAAGCCTGATACAGAGGAAAATGGCGGTTTTGCACCTGTGCTCACCTAAGTTGGCGCAAATGTGCAAAATAAGCCGCCTCCACTGGCAGCTTGAATCAGCGCTATTCGATAATGCTTTAGGATTCAGAGGGTTTCGCCATCGGGCAATTGCTTTAAAAAGCATCAACCGGTCGCGTATTGCTGGATTGAAACGGCGAGTTCCTTTATAATCCCGCCCCGCAGGCCCCTTAGCTCAGTGGTTAGAGCAGGCGACTCATAATCGCTTGGTCGCTGGTTCAAGTCCAGCAGGGGCCACCAAATCTTAAAAAAAAGAAGGCACAACCCATTATATCTATTGACTTTTTTAGCCATTGATAGTAGGTGTCTCAGTAAGAAACTTTTTTTGGCTGGAGGTTAAATAAGATTTTTTGTGAACTTATCGACTGTGTTCGTTATTTGTACAAAATAAATAGCTTGGTTAGGCCAGTTACAGTAGATTAAGTGTTCCAGCCTTCACTTATAGTAAGATTCCTAAAATAGCAATGTTAACTGTTAAGTTTGTAACGACTTCTCTATACGCCACTAAAAGGGGGTATTAAGAGAGGCTTCCACCTTAGTTTAGAAAGTACATTCATAAACGTCTACATGAGACATAACATAACTCTGATAGTTTATCTTTTACTGTAAACTCAACTTACTAGCTCTGATTTATAAAATGAAACTAACAAATATTCAAATCGGAAGGGGAATAGCGGCAATATTGGTTGTTTTCCATCATTTATACATACCTCAATTAAAAAGCATCTATCCCGAATCCTTTATATTTAAACACCTTAACACATCATTTATTGGTGATTTTTCAGTATACTTCTTCTTCTGCATTAGTGGGTATGTAATGATGTTATCATGCCACAGAGGAGACAAAACACCTCTACATTTTATTAAAGATAGAATTAGCAGAATCTATCCAATATATATTTTTTGGACCTTGTTTTTTATTTTATTTTACTTTCTAACTAAAAGCTCATTTCCTTGGTTAATACGACTTAATTATATACCAAAAAATAGCCTAGAATATATACATGCATTTTCTCTTATACCACCACTATTTAATGGTGAAAATTTTGCCACCCCCTTGGCTACTGCATGGAGTTTAGTTTATGAAGTTTTTTTCTATATCATTTTCGCGCTGTTATTAGTTTTCATAGAAGTAAGAAAAATACCCACTTTCTTAATAGTTTTATTTTTTATCTCATTTTTAACGATAAATTCATTATTTGGACCAGGAAGGCACAGATGGGTTTTTCTTCCCTATATAGTATCTGATCTAATAAATATATGTTTTGCGGTAGGTGCTTCATTATTTTACGTGCGAAAAATAAACATAGATTCTAACCTTAAAAAGTACTGCCCTTACATTATTTTTTTGATATTAATTGGGTTAAGCTTATTAAAAAACATTTATAATGAAAAGGTTAGCCTTATCGTATTGACATGTGTAACTTTTTATCTTCTGCTTAACACTGATTTCAAAGATTCTCCGCTTCAGCGTTTTTTTAGCTACTTAGGAGATGCTTCTTACAGTATATATTTAACGCATATCGCATTTTCATCTCTTAGCTGGATTGCAATAAAAAAAGGGTGGGAGTTTGGGCTGATACTTACACTCAGCTCTATAGTTTTCGGTTGTGCGTCTTTTAAATATATCGAGAAGCCACTAACAAAATTTATAAGAAAATTATTTCTCCAACGTACAAATAACATTCCCTATAACACAAACTAGTTAGCGCTAATAGTTAGCTAATGGAACTAGCTAACTATTACTGTACCTAACTCGAAATCGTTTGCCATTAAGAAACAGAATGCTGACACGATACGCCACCAGTGCTACTGTGGCCTGCAGAAAGAAAGCAGTGATCAGATAATCGGTTGCCGTTGAGCTTCCTGGTAATTAGCCGATGAGATACCACGAGGACATAATGAAGATTGAGTCATTACTCAGCCTATCAGAAAGCCATGATCAATTAGTCGCCTTATTAAATGATTGCGTGGAAAGTGGTGCATCCGTTGGTTTTCTTGCGCCACTGGAAGCCGGGGAAGCGGAACGTTACTGGCAAGGTATGGCAGCCGATCTGGCAGAGGGCACTCGTACATTATTGGTCGCGCGTGAAACGGGACGTATCGCAGGTGCCGTGCAGATTAGCTATTGCCCGAAGAAAAACGGCAGTCACCGTGCCGAAGTGGAAAAACTGATGGTGCATACGGCCTTTCGTCAGCGCGGCATTGCTCAGCAATTAATGGCAGAAGTCGAACGTCAGGCGCTGGCTAATCAGCGCACCCTATTGGTATTGGATACGCGCACCGGCGACACGGCATCTATTTTGTATCGGAAAGCGGGTTATCAGGAAGCAGGCCAGATCCCACAGTTCGCCCGCAGTTCGGCAGGAACATTGGACGGCACGACTTTCTTTTACAAGTTGTTATGAAGCCCTTAGGTGAAAGGTAAGTTATTGATGAATATAATTAAAACCCCACTCACCAGAGTCAGCTTAAGATGGCTCTTTTGCTAAATTAAACTCATATTTTGACAAGCACTTACCTCCCCCAAACTCGTTCACAACGTTGTTTGCCTGCTGTTATTCAAAGCGTGATTCTGTACCCTTCACTCCCCCTTATCCACACTCATCGCCACTGCCCGGTTTTCTTCAAGAACATCTAAGCGGGTATTTAATGCCGCGCGAATTGAGTGGTACGCCTTGCTGCCCAAAGCCAGACGGAAAGGCGGCGCATCTGCATCTGTTGCGGTAATGATCGCCTCCACTGTTTTAGCGGCATCACCATTAATAGCAATACTTCCATTTGCCAGCCCTCTGCGCACTTCACCGGCAGGCGTGTTGTCATAACAGGCCATCGGTTCGGCCATATCTACTCCACTAGCGAAATTAGTTTCCGTCGGCCCTGGTTCGGCGATCAAAAAATCAATGCCAAATGGCGCAACTTCCTGGGCAACAGACTCAATAAATCCTTCAATACCCCATTTGGTGGCATGATACAGGCTGAAATTTGGCCACGCCATCTGCCCGCCTTCAGATGAGATCTGAACAATACGCCCTCCTCCCTGCTGACGCAGATAGGGCAATGCTGCGCGAATAAGCTGGATCGGGCCGGTAAGATTGGTCGCAATTTGGCGGTCAATCTGCGCATCGCTAACCTCTTCCGAGGCGCCGAACAACCCGTATCCGGCGTTACTGACCAGCACATCAATACGCATGGCGTGCCCGAACGCCTGCTGTACGACACGGCGTAGAGAGGCCGTATCCGTCATGTCGAGTAACAGGACATGCAATTGCTCACCATATTGCGCTATCAAACTATCCAACGCGCCGGGCTTACGCAAGGTGGCGATCACGTTATCGCCGCGCGCCAGCAGACGCTCCGTCATCAATCGCCCGAGGCCGGTCGAGGTACCGGTAATAAACCACGTTTTGTTGCTCATCATTGTTCTCCACGAAAGGAATTAACCACTCACATAGGTTATGGCACTATGATTGGTATGATAAGGCGCAACAAATTGCATAAAGAGGTGAAATGAAATCACCAATTAAAAGTCCAACGCTTTCTGATCTAAAAGCGTTTATGGCGGTGGCGCAGCAACGCAGTTTTCGCCGCGCAGCCGATTTGTCTGGCGTTACCCGGTCTACGCTAAGCCATGCCATTCGTGGGCTGGAGGCGCGTCTGGGCGTTCGCTTATTGCATCGCACGACGCGCAGCGTGGCCCTGACCGAAGCCGGTGAAGAATTATTACGCCGTATTTCACCCCATCTGAGTGGCCTTGAGCAGGCGCTGGAGGAAGTTGCGGATACGCAAGGACAATTGCTTGGCACGCTACGAATTAATGGCGGCGAAGAAGCCATTCACCAATTGCTACACACCATTGTGCCGGGCTATATGGCGCGTTATCCAGGCGTGGCGCTGGACTTGGTAGTGGATGGCAAACTGGTCGATATTGTCGCCGAGGGATTTGATGCGGGTATCCGGCTGGCAGAAGATGTGCCTGCCGATATGGTGGCGGTGCGTTTTGGCGAGGATGTACGCTTCCTAACAGTCGCTGCTCCATCGTATCTGGCGCGCCATCCAGCCCCCAACGTGCCAGACGATCTGGCGCAGCATCAATGCATTCGCCAACGTCTACCCAGCGGCAAACGTTACCGCTGGGAGTTTTCCCGTCATGGGCAAAGCATCACGCTGGATGTTCCCGGAACCTTGACGTTGAACAGTTCACCATTGATGGTAGACGCAGCGATTAAAGGGCTCGGAATCGCTTATATACCAGCCGTTCATGCCCGGGCCGCGCTAAATGATGGCCGTCTGGTCACCGTTCTGGAACCCTGGTGTCCCCCCATTCCCGGCCTGTGTCTTTGGTTTCCGGCTAACCGCCATATGCCTGCCAGTTTGCGTGCGCTGATCGATATGATTAGAGAAAAATCATGAATCAAAATCCCATTTGCTGATTATTTATCAGCGGCAAATACCAATACCCAACTCTATAAAAGAATGGGTTGGGTACCCATTACGCTATTTTAGCCATGGACCATGGCTGATTAATGATCGCGTTATTGTCCACGATGAGAGTTACCTTGAGCCGCGTTTGAAACCTCAGCCCATTTATCCCATGTTGCTAAACGCTCTGCATAAACTTCACGAATGATAGGCAAAGACATCGACCCCAATAACAAACGAAGAGGAGGATTAGGGGAATCCACCACGGCTAAAATAGCTTCAGAAGTCGCGTTAGGATCGCCAAACACCTCGGGAGTGAACAGCGTATATAAACTTTCACGCAATGCATCGTAATGCGTGATTGGCACCGCATGTTTGATCGACGCGTCACTCATAAAGTCAGTGGTAAATGCGCCGGGCTCAATCAGGGTAACATTGATACCAAAACTACCCACTTCCGAAGCCAGCGTCTCAGCCATACCTTCCACGGCATACTTAGATGCCTGATATAATCCGACAGTCGGGAAAGTAACCACTCCCCCGATACTCGAAACCGGGAGTATATGGCCTCCTCCCTGGAGACGTAATAATGGCAGCGCGGCCTGAATAACGGATAATGTGCCAAAAACATTGGTCTCAAAATTCGCTCTTACATCCTCAAGTGATACTTCTTCAACCGCACCTATAAGCCCATATCCCGCATTACTCAAAATGACGTCTAATCGACCAAAATGCTTATGTGCTTGATTAACGACTTTAAAAACTTCACCACGGTCCGTCACGTCAAGCTGCAGGGCCAAAACAGCGTCCCCATAACTTTCGACCAATCCCGCTAAAGATTTTATATTACGTGCGGTTGCGACAACTTTATCACCACGCTGTAATGCTGCTTCGGCCCAAACGCGGCCAAATCCACGCGATGAACCGGTGATAAACCATACTTTTTGCTTAGTCATTGCAGAATCCTTGTGAATAAAGGGTGGGATGAGCAAACTAGAGCAGTAAGATTTTATGGAAACAAAAATACTGCAGTCACTGCATAAATATATTGCAGTGACTGCAAAAATACAAGGTATGATCTATGGCACGAACCTCTAACACTGAACCAGAACAGCCCCGCAAAGAAGGTCTTCGTGAACGAAAACGACGCGAAACGCTACAGCGTATTGCCGAAACGGGCCTAAAACTGTTCCTGGAACTGGGCTACGACGCCACCACGCTGGAAGCGATAGCCGCCGCTTCAGGTATCTCTCCGCGCACCTTTTTTCATTATTTCAAGACCAAGGATGAAATTTTACAGTACTGGCAAGGTGAAGAATTTTTTGAGGCTTTACGCCCATTGATGTTAGAAGAATCAACACAACAAGCTCCGTTAGATGCTGCGTTTAATTGTCTTTTGAAGCTTACCGAGTTGTACGAAGATGAGCGTTCAATCATGGTCGATCGCATCATGCAATCAAGCAATACGCTCAAGCTACGCAAGCAAACCCTGTTTGTTGAAATGGAAGAAGGGGTATTTACCGCCCTTATTGAATTATGGCCCGAGCCAGGTTCTCGCCCCGCGTTGAAAATAGCGGCGATGGTGGCAATTGGCACGATGCGTTTAGCGGTGGAGGAATGGCGGAGAGAAAGTGGTCAGCGCCCTCTGGCTTACCACTTCAGGGCCACATTTGCGCTATTGAATCGTGTTGGTATTGCCGCGATCTAAATCCGTTTCGTTCTTCGCTGATACAACTTGGCCCATACAAAATACCCGTTTTTGGCTCTATTACCTTAGTCCATTAGGCGACATTATCGAACGCGAACAGGAAGTTTACGGCGGGCGATCGCCAGAAGTCATCACGTGCAGGCGCGGAATGCGGCCCGTTTGGTTCTCTCAATAAGGTAAATAACATGAGTCAACGTCTGGATTATTTTAAAGTTTCCCCGGCACTGGCAAAAAAATATCTCGATTTCAGCACCTCATTGCGCACGGTGCCGGTGATTAGCGAAGTGTCTGATTTAGTGACTATCCGCGCCTCACAAATCAATGGCTGCGGCTTCTGTCTGGATATGCATGTAAAGGAAGCGAAGATTCACGGGGAGCGTGAACTGCGTTTGCACCATATCGCGATCTGGCGCGAATCCACACTGTTTTCCCCGCGTGAACGCGCGGCGCTCGCCTGGACCGAAGCGCTCACCACGCTTTCACCACATGGCGTTTCCGATGCGGTGTATACCCAGGTACGTGAACAATTCACCGAGCGCGAGATTTCCGATCTCACCTTCCTGGTGGTGGGGATTAATGGCTGGAACCGTCTGAGCGTCGCCTTTCAGACCGTTCCAGGATCCTCTGATGCCGCGTTTGGCCTTGATAAAGCCGGGCTAAATTAAGCCGCGCTGCAATCATCCTGCTGCCAGGCCGATACTTACAGTGAAGTTGGCGGCGAGAATTATTTGCCATCCCAGGCTTTTAAGTTCGCCGCGCGCGTTTGTAATTTCTGTTGCGACGAGAGTTTGTTATACCCATCGGCAAGGCCGCTTTCCCAATCACCATACAACGGGTTAGGCAATATAATAAATTGGGTGCCAAACAACCGATGGTTCTGACTTACAAAGCTGCGGCGCTGCGGGTTGCCTTGGTGCCAGGTCGCGCCGCCGAAATCATTCAGGTTATCGCCGATATACAGCACAACGTTGTAGCCTTCGGCCTTAATCGCGTCAAAGCGCGTCTGCTTATTGGAACTGTCGCTACTCAGACGTACGGTTTTCTGATTAACGCCCGGAAAGCCAAGGCGCTGTAGGTTCTCAACCGTGGCGGCGTAATCGTTTTTACTACGATTCGAAACATAGAACATGGTACCGCCGTGGCTATTAACATATTGCGCGAAACTGACAGCGCCGGGGATCGCCGTCGCCTGACGCGCCTGCGTCCAACGAGACCAGGTATCATCCGCAAACGGCTTACCGGCTTTGACTTGCCACGCGCTATAGGCACTGTTATCAATCATGGTTTCATCCAGATCGACCACCACCGCTTTCGGTTTCCCGGTCAGCGATGGCGCGTTATCGAAGGCGAGCGTGGCAAAGTTAAACGCCTGATATGCCAGCGCCTGATATTCGCCCGATTGTTGGAACCAGTTTAACGCCATCACCGATTGTTGATTGAGCTGGTCGGTTGCCTGCTGCTCAGCATTTTGCGCACAACCAGCCAGCGTCAACAGCATCACTACCGATGCGCCACAGAGCGAAACTTTGTTCATTTTTTTCATCCTTTTTGCTCTCAACGGAAAGGGAAAAGCATTGTCACAATGACGCCGCCACAAAAAGCTTTAAAAATGTAGCATTTAACGCGTAACGTATCGGGAACAAATCGTCAGAAATGCGTGTTGGGAGAAAAAATGTATGCATAGCGCGACACATTCACGCTCTTCTGCCCTGCTGGACTCGTTAGGTTGGGTAGAACATGCGTTTTTACCGGCAGGTGAAAGACCGGCGGAACACACCGCCTTTGCGCATCAACGCCACACCGCTACCGTGGTACTCGATGCCGAAGCCTTCCCGCCCAAAAGTCATGAAGCCGATGGCGTCATTAGCATCACCACACGCCCGGTCGCGGTGTATACCGCCGATTGTCTGCCCATTTTAATTGCCGATACGCGTCAACGTCACGTCGCGGCAGTACATGCCGGACTGAAAGGCGCACTGGCTGGCGTGATAGGTAGCGCGGTGGAGCGTCTGCTCACGCTTGGCGCCACCGCAGATAGCCTATACGCGGCGATCGGCCCGGCAATCGGGCCATGCTGTTACGAATTAGGCCGCGATGTGCTGGATAAGATGCAGGAGAATCCACGGGTGATCACGCCAACGTGGCAGGAGATGCAGCCGCTTAATCCACACGCGGTTCGTCCACAGGCCTGCGGCAATAATAGCGGTGTTTGGTTTGATTTAGCCGGGCTAGGTCGACAAATGCTGCAACAGGCCGGTATTCCTGCCCGGCAAATTGATGTCCTTGAGGTTTGTACCTATTGCATGGCGGAACCCAATGCCAGCTACCGGCGCAATACGCATTTTAACCACGGTTATGCATCGCGTTTTTCTTGGATTGGACGGCGAGATTAAGTGAAAGAAGCTGGGGCCGGTGAAACCCGGCCCCCGCTGTTTTGATTAGTGAATTATCACGTTGAGGATCAATACACCTGCCAGGCCAAGGAAAGAGATCAAGGTTTCCAGCACCGTCCAGGTTTTCAGCGTATCAACCACGCTTAGATTGAAATACCCTTTGAACAGCCAGAACCCCGGATCGTTAACGTGTGACGCGATCACACTCCCCGAGCCGACCGCCAGCACCATCAACGCCGGATCGGTATGGGTCACGGCGATAATCGGCGTGACAATCCCGGCAGTAGTAATGGCGGCAACCGTTGCCGAGCCCAACGCCACACGCAGCATCGCCGCTACCGTCCAGCACATCAATAAGGGCGACAGCGAAGAGCCTTTCATCATATCCGCGATATAGTTGCCAACGCCGCTATCCACCAGCACCTGTTTAAAGGCACCGCCGCCGGCGATAATAAACACGATCATCGCGATCGCGCCAATTGAATCACCGCAGATGTCCATCACTTCGTCCATCTTACGACCATTACGCAGCCCGAGGGTAAACACCGCCACCACAATCGCAATAAACAGCGCAACCGCCGGGTTCCCGACAAACTCGAAGAATTGGCGTACGGCATTTTCTTTCGGCATCGTCAGTTCGCACACGGCCGAAATTGCCATCAGGATCACCGGGATTATTGCCGCGAAGATACTGATCCAGAAGCCCGGCATCTCCTCTTCTTTGAAGATGGTCGGATTGAATAACCCTTCCGGCGGCTTTCTTTCAAAGCTTTTCAAAAAGCGCGAGAAGATCGGCCCGGCGATGATCACCGTAGGAATGGTAATGATCATGCCATACAGCAAGGTGGTGCCGAGGTTAGCGTTAAAGATGGTGGCAATCGCCGTTGGGCCGGGATGCGGCGGCAGGAAGCAGTGTGTCACCGACAGGGCTGCAACCATAGGTACGCCGACATACAGCAACGGCATTTGTGCCGCCGCCACGATGGTAAACACCAGCGGAAGCAATAGAACAAAACCGACTTCATAAAACATGGCCAGACCAACAATCAAGCCGGTTAACACCAATGCCCATTGCAGATGTTTTTTACCAAATGCGGCAATCAGCGTTGTGGCGACGCGCTGCGCCGCGCCAGTGTCTGAGACCAGTCTTCCAAGCATGGCGCCAAAACCCAAGATCATCGCCAGCCCGCCCAGCGTACTGCCAATGCCTTTCTGGATCGAGGCCACCACTTCCAACGGCGTCATACCTTCGGCCACCCCGACAATCGCCGAGACGAAGACCAGAGCAATAAAACCGTTGACCTTGAAGACAATCATCAACACCAGTAATAACACGACGCCTATCGCTATTATTGTAATTGGCATGTTGGTTTCCTTTTAGGATGTACAGGTGATAAAAAATCTAGTTGTTTACACGGCAACACGCATGCCGCCATCGACAAAAAGCAGGTGGCCGTTCACAAAATCAGCCGCTTTTGAGGCCAGAAACACCGCCGCGCCAATCAATTCCTGTGGATCGCCCCAACGAGCGGCGGGCGTCCGTTTGGTGAGCCAGGCAGTAAAGTCGGCATCATCGGCCAGCGCCTGGGTCATCTCCGTTTTGAAATAACCCGGCGCAATACCATTGACTTGGATATTGTGACGCGCCAATTCGACGCACATGCCGCGAGTCAGCATCGTGACTGCGCCTTTCGAGGCTGCATAGGGCGTGATAGTGTCGCGGCCTAGCTCGCTTTGCATTGAGCCGATATTGATAATTTTCCCTTGCTTGCGCGCCACCATTTTGCGTGCCACGGCCTGCGAGACGAGGAACACCGCGGTTTGATTGACGGCGATGACCTCATTCCAGTCTTGTTCCGGAAACTCTAAAAATGGCCGACGGCGCTGAATACCAGCGTTGTTCACCAAAATATCAATGGCGCCAATCTCTTCCTCAATACGTTCGACCGCCGCCTGCACCGCCGATGATTGCGTCACATCAAACGCCAGCGCATGCGCACGATGCCCGTCATCACGCAGTTGCGCCGCCGCCCGTTCCGCGCCCTGTTGAGTAGTGGCATTAATAATTACTTCTGCGCCAGCTTCCGCCAGCCCGCGCGCCAGTAAAAAACCGATACCACGACCGGATCCGGTTACCAGCGCACGTTTATTCTCTAACGAAAAAAGAGCACTCATTTGTTTGTCATCCTCAGAACGTCAACTGCACTTTGGCGGCCTGTTGCTTATCGCCGGCAAAAACCAGCGCCGCATCAATATCCTGCCAATGGTACTCACCGCTAAATAGCGGTAACGGGTTCACCGTGCCGTTGCCCAACCACTCGACGGCGGTATTGAATTCATGGGTAAAACGGAAAGATCCCACCAGCTTGATCTCTTTGGCGATCAGCGTCATTAGCGGAAATGCAGGAACCGCGCCGCCCATGCCAACCTGAACTAATGTCCCTCTGGCGCGAGTGACCTCCAGGCAACGCTGGAGTGATGCCGGGTGCCCCGATGCCTCAAACGCCACGTCAAAATAGCCTTTCTCGGCCAGATAAGGCGAAAAATCACCGCTGGCGGCGTGCAATGTCGCGGTAGCGCCCATCTGCTTCGCCAGATCAAGCGCTCGCTCGCTCAGGTCAGTACAGATGATTTCGCGCGCGCCGTGGGCTTTTGCCGCTGCCGCGATCAGGCAACCAATTGGCCCAACGCCCGAGATGAACACCGTCTTATCGCGCAGTTCGCCCGCCTGGTTGGCGGCGTGAATACAAACCGCCAGCGGCTCGGCGAAAACCATCACCTTGTCATCCGCTTCGCTGGCAAAAGGAATGCATTGATTACTGGCAACCACTTTATATTGCGTAAACCCCCCATCGACGTGCGGGGTGTACATTGCGCTGCCAAAAAAGCGCATGGTGGTACATTGGTTCTCTTCGCCCGCCAGGCAATATTTACACTGACCGCAGGGTTTCGAGGGATTGATGGCGACTTTTTGCTCGGGTTTCAGCGCCGGATCGTCGCTTTTCACCACATAGCCAATCACTTCATGGCCGAGGATCATCGGCATTTTCACTTCATAGCTTCCGACCTTACCTTCCTGGTAATAGTGCAAATCGGAACCACAAATACCGCCGCGCGTAATTCGCACCAGGGTGCCGGTGCCATCGTAGTCGAGCTGCTGGGTAATGACCTCGACCTCTTCTTTTCCCTTAATCATGCAGGATTGCGTTTCAACGTTCATGACGATGATAACCTCGTAGCGTTACAGTCTGTGGCACATGAAACCGTTTTCGCCACTATTAAAATGTGAAACAGATCACCGAAATTAGAGTTACAGAGCAATGTTACCGATAACGTTAGCGCCATAAACATTACAGACTCGCCGAACGGAAATCTTGGCTTTGATGCACTTTTATGACCCGCCTCACAGCTTATTCGCTCTCCCCTTTCTTTCTTTATCCCAACGGCTACAGTCAACTCATCCGACCACATAACATTTTTATTACATTCACGGTGAGCAGTATGTCGCGTTCCACGCCTTCTCTGTTTGACCCGCTGGACTTGGGGTTTACCCGGCTCAAAAATCGCGTATTGATGGGCTCAATGCATACCGGGCTGGAAGAACATTCCGATGGCCCGGCGCGGCTGGCGGCCTTTTATGCCGAACGTGCGCGCGCTGGCGTAGCGCTGATTGTCACCGGTGGAATTGCCCCTTCACCGGAAGGTGTGGTGATCGCTGGCGGCTCGGTCCTTAATCATGAGCGTCAATTAGCGGGTCATCGGACGGTCACCGACGCGGTACACCAGGCGGAGGGAAAAATCGCCCTGCAAATTCTGCACGCAGGCCGCTATAGCTATCAGCCGGGGCTGGTTGCGCCCTCAGCGCTCCAGGCGCCGATCAACCCTTTTCAACCGCACGCGTTGACGCACGATCAAATCCTCACGCTGATTAGCGATTTCGCGCGTTGTGCGAAATTAGCGCAGCAAGCGGGCTATGACGGCGTAGAAATTATGGGGTCGGAGGGCTATTTAATTAACCAGTTCCTTACTCCACGCACCAATCGACGGGAGGATGAATGGGGCGGCGATTTTTCGCGTCGTATGCGCTTCGCCGTTGATATTGTGCGCGCGGTCCGCCAGGCGGTTGGTGGTGATTTTATTATTATCTATCGCCTGTCAATGATCGACTTAGTGGACGAGGGCAACACGTTGGCGGAGACCATCACCCTCGCCCGCGCCATTGAAGAGGCGGGCGCGACGTTAATTAATAGCGGCATCGGCTGGCATGAGGCGCGCATCCCCACCATTGCCACCTCAGTGCCACGTGCGGCCTTTGGCTGGGTGACACGTGAGCTACGCCAGCATCTCTCTCTACCGTTGATCGCCACCAACCGCATCAACCACCCGGCCGTCGCGCAGACGCTGCTGGATGAGGGTTGTGCCGATATGGTTTCCATGGCGCGCCCGCTACTGGCCGATGCCGAATTCGTGCGTAAAGCTCAGGAAGGTCGCGTCGATGAGATCAATACCTGCATTGGGTGTAACCAGGCCTGCCTTGACCAGATTTTTGCCGGAAAAGTGACCTCCTGCCTGGTGAACCCCCGCGCCTGCCATGAAACCCTGATGCCGATACAACCGGCGCAACAGGCCAAATCGTTGGCGGTAATCGGCGCAGGCCCGGCCGGAATGGCCTTCGCGGTTAACGCCGCGCAGCGCGGTCATCACGTCACACTATTTGATGCCGCCAGCGAGATCGGCGGTCAGTTCAATATTGCCCGGCAAATCCCCGGCAAGGAGGAGTTCAACGAAACGCTACGCTATTTTCGGCGCCAGATGGTGCTACACGGCGTGACGCTACGTCTAAATCAATGGGTGGAGAGCGAAATGTTAGCGGCATTTGATGAAGTGATTCTTGCCAGCGGCATTTTGCCCCGCCTCCCGGCGATTGAAGGTATCGATCATCCTAAAGTGCTGAGCTATCTTGACGTGCTGCGTGATAAGCAGCCGGTCGGCAAGCGCGTGGCGATTATTGGCGCAGGCGGCATTGGTTTTGATACCGCTGAATATCTGTGTCAGGCACCGCGTGACGGCCAACAAGCAGTGGCTGAGTTTTGTGCCGAATGGGGAATTGATACCACCTTACAACACCGTGGCGGCCTAACGCACCCGCGCCTTCCCGCCAGCCAGCGGCAAATTTGGTTACTTCAGCGTAAAGCGGGCAAACCCGGCGCGACATTAGGCAAAACTACCGGTTGGATCCATCGCGCCAGCCTGCAGGCGCACGGCGTGAAAATGTGGGGCGGCATACACTACCAGCGCATCGATGATGAAGGTTTGCATCTGCTGCGCGATGGCGAACCGCTGGTATTAGCGGTGGATAATGTGGTGATTTGCGCCGGTCAGGAGCCCAACCGTACCTTGGTTGAAGCGTTACGCCAGCAAGGTAAGCCGCTGCATATTATTGGCGGGGCCGACGTGGCGCTGGAGCTTGACGCCCGCCGGGCGATTGCGCAAGGCACTGAGTTGGCATTAAACCTTGGCTAAGCGGAGCCGAACAAGGTTCCGCAGCACGATTAACGCAGTTTCACCGAGCGTAAAATCACAAACTTCTGGTTACTTGCCACCGTGGTACAGTTGCCGAAGAGTTTTTTCATTTTGCGATAATAATCGAGATGACGATTACCGACGATACGTAACTCGCCGCCATATTGCAGGCAACGGCGCGCATCGCGCAACATCTGCCAGGCAATATGGTCAGTCAGGGCATGTTGTTGATGAAACGGCGGATTACACAATACAGCATGGAGCCGGTCTGGTGGAAAACCGCTTAACGCATTGTTGACGCTGAAATGGCTGCGTGCCAAATCGGCCGGGCGGTTGGTTTCAACATTGATACGACTGGAGGCGACCGCCATCCACGACTCATCCACAAAATGCACTTCCGCCTGCGGATTTTTCTCCAGCGCCAGCAGGCCGATGATGCCGTTTCCGCAACCCAAATCGACAATTTCTCCGGCAATATTTTCCGGTAGATGTTGCATAAAAAAACGTGCGCCAATATCCAACCCGCTGCGCGAAAAAACGTTGGCGTGATTATGGATCTGATAGGCGCTACCTTCCAATGGCCAGACCAGCGTTTCCGCCTGTGATGTTAGCGCCGGCGCGCTAAAGTGACTATATACCAGACGCGACTTTTTCCACGCCAGCGAGGTTTTGGTCTCACCCAGAATCGTTTCAAACAGTTGCAAGGTCGAACGGTGCACGTCTTTCGCCTTGGCTCCGGCGATAATCACCGTATCCGGCGTCACCACTTCACGCAATGCGCGTAACTGCTGCTCTAACAGCGCCAGCGTTTTAGGAATTTTAATTAAGACACAACCGGGCGCCTGCGGTAACGCGGCCAGGCTATCAAGCTGCGTTACATTATCCTCATTTAGCCCGTTAAGACGCAGGTTTTGGCGCGTCGCCTGTTGGCTAATCCATGAGTCGCTAACGCTGAACAACGGACGTTCGCTTAACGCGCAGGCCAACGCGCCGAAGCTGTCATTAAAAACCAGCAACGGGCCGCGATCGACGGCTGGCAGCGTTTGTTGCAAGAGATATTCATCTGTCGCGTCCCAGGCCTGTAATGGGCTCTCTTCATTCATTGCTGGGAAGCGCTGCAACGTTAGCGTGCGGTTGCTCAGTTCAAGTTGGCTCATGGAATCTCCGGCGTGGTACACTTTCTGCGTCTCTGCTCCCGCAAACGGGGACGCAAGTATACCCTAAATAGTTCGAGTTGCCGGGGATAATGCTCTTTTTGCCAGGGTCACCCAATGTCGTCATTAATTTATCTACAAGGCTATCCGGAAACGCTGCTCACGCAGGTGCAAGTTCTGATCGACCAACAACGTTTGGGCGAAGTGCTGCAAAAGCGCTATCCCGACACGCATGCAATTAACAGCGATAAAGCCTTATATGCGTATGCGCTTGACCTGAAGAACCGTCACCTACGCAATGCCGCGCCGCTGAACAAGGTCGCTTACGACAACAAAATTAAAGTGATGAAGCATGCGCTAGGGCTCCACACCGCGGTCTCACGCGTGCAAGGCGGCAAGCTCAAAGCCAAGGCGGAGATTCGCGTAGCGACCATTTTTAAACAGGCGCCGGAAGCTTTTCTGCGTATGATTGTGGTTCATGAATTGGCGCATATAAAAGAGAAACAGCATAACAAAGCGTTTTATCAGCTCTGTTGTCACATGGAGCCACACTATCATCAGCTCGAATTTGATACGCGCCTGTGGCTAACCGAGCAGGCGCTGCACGGAAATGTCGGGTAGCGTTCCTCTTTTCCTTATCCTCTATCAAGATAGCTAACAGCTATCACAATATTCATCCGTTACGATTATCGATCCGTCGCTAAACTTCTTAAGATTGCAGGGTTATTTAACGCCGAAAACTGTATCCGACATTTTAAAAATACGGTTCGGTACAATGTCACGAGCCCGACGACATCCTTTCATCACTCCATGCCAGCGGCGATTCCGGACGGTGGATATCCGGTAAGGCAAGGCATATTGAGCACAGGTAGCGACGTATGAGCACTGAAAGCAAATGCCCTTTTTCCGGCAACGGAAATAAACCGACCTCACCAAGCGGCACCACTAATCGTGATTGGTGGCCAAACCAACTCAGCCTAAAAATTCTGCATCAGCACTCTTCCCTTTCCGATCCAATGGAAGCGGGCTTTAACTATGCTGAGGCATTTAATAGCCTTGATTTGGCAGCGGTGAAAAAAGATTTGCACGCGCTGATGACCGATTCTCAATCCTGGTGGCCGGCAGACTTTGGTCACTATGGCCCGTTGTTCATTCGTATGGCCTGGCACAGCGCCGGGACTTATCGTACCGGTGATGGCCGTGGCGGCGCTGGAGCGGGTCAGCAACGCTTTGCTCCGCTTAACAGTTGGCCTGATAACGTTAACCTTGATAAGGCGCGCCGCCTGTTATGGCCGATCAAGCAAAAATATGGCCGTAAGATTTCTTGGGCCGACCTGATGATCCTGACCGGTAACGTGGCTCTGGAATCCATGGGGTTCAAGACCTTTGGCTTCGCCGGTGGACGTGCCGATGTCTGGGAGCCGGAAGAGGATGTCTATTGGGGAACCGAAACCACCTGGCTGGGCGGCGACAAACGTTATTCTGGCGAGCGCGATCTGGAAAAACCGCTGGCGGCGGTACAAATGGGGCTGATCTACGTTAACCCCGAAGGGCCGAACGGCAATCCCGACCCAATTGCCGCCGCGCGTGATATTCGTGACACTTTCGCCCGTATGGCGATGAACGACGAAGAAACCGTGGCGCTAATCGCAGGTGGCCATACTTTTGGTAAGACGCACGGCGCGGGTGATGCAGCGTTGGTTGGTGTCGAACCGGAAGCAGCCGGTATTGAACAACAGGGTTTAGGCTGGAAAAGCGCCTTTGGCAGCGGTCATAGCGGCGATACGATTGGTAGCGGCCTGGAAGTGACCTGGACGCAAACGCCGACGCAGTGGAGTAATTACTTTTTCCAGAACCTGTTCGGCTACGAATGGGAACTGACCAAAAGCCCGGCGGGCGCCCATCAATGGCAGCCGAAAGATGGCGCCGGCGCCGGTGAAATCCCGGACGCGCATGACACAACTAAACGCCATGTGCCGACCATGCTCACCACCGACCTTTCGCTGCGGTTTGATCCGGCCTATGAAAAAATCTCACGCCGCTTCTATGAAAACCCGCAAGAGTTTGCGGATGCTTTTGCCCGTGCATGGTTTAAGCTGACTCACCGTGATATGGGCCCGCGTGCGCTGTATCTCGGCCCGGAAGTGCCGACGGAAGAGCTGATTTGGCAAGATCCGATTCCAGCGGTCGACCATGTGTTGATTGATGAATTAGACATTGAGAGTCTGAAGAGCAAAATTCTGGCAACCGGTTTACCTGGTTCGCAGTTAGTGGCGACGGCCTGGGCTTCTGCTTCTACCTTCCGCGGTTCTGATAAACGCGGCGGGGCAAACGGCGCTCGCATACGTTTGGCGCCGCAGAAAGACTGGGAAGTTAACCAACCGGCACAGTTGGCGCAAGTATTACAAAGCCTTGAAAACATCCGCACGGCATTTAACGCCGCGCAACCCGGCAACAAAAAGGTTTCACTGGCCGACCTGATTGTTCTGGCGGGTTGTGCTGGCGTGGAAGAAGCGGCGCGCAATGCCGGGCATCCGGTTCAGGTTCCGTTTACACCGGGCCGTATGGATGCCTCGCAAGAGCAAACCGACGTTGACTCTTTTGAGGTTATGGAACCGATCGCCGATGGCTTTCGTAACTATCAGAAAGGGAACTACAGCCTGGCGCCTGAAGCATTACTGGTGGATAAAGCGCAACAGCTTACTCTGAGCGCGCCAGAAATGACGGTGCTGTTAGGCGGCCTGCGCGTGCTGGATGTTAATGTGGGTCAAAGCCGTCATGGCGTATTCACCCAGCATCCGCAGGCGCTGACTAACGACTTCTTCGTCAATCTGCTGGATATGGGTACCGAGTGGAAACCGGCGGGTAACGGCGTGTTTGAAGGGCGCGATCGCAACTCCGGCGAACTGAAATGGACGGCAACGCGTGTCGATCTGATTTTCGGTTCTCATTCACAACTGCGCGCCTTAGCCGAAGTGTATGGCAGCGTAGATGCCCGGGCGAGCTTCGTGCGTGATTTTGTCGCCGTCTGGAACAAAGTGATGAACCTGGATCGTTTTGACCTGGCGTAAACCAGCCCAGAGCAGCTAGCCTGCCACCTACGCCACTCTTCGGCCCCCGGAGAGTGGCGTGACTCGCGCCGATGATCACCATTAAATAAACGCTTTCGCCTGTTGAATAAGGCTGGTTTTGGTCAACGCGCCCATAAATTTACGCTCCTGAGGGTTGTTCAACACGGGCAGGCGCTCCAGCGTGACCTGCGCAAATGCCTCCCAGCCTTCGCGAATGGTTTGATACTGATATACACAGGGGAAGTTTTCATCCATGACCTGGCTAACTGGCGAGTCCAGCGTCAGTTCATGCTCAAGAATTTTGTGTGAAATATCGTGGATCGAGACCACACCAAGAAATTGCTCCTGCGCATTGATGATGTAAACGAAGCGTTCGCGTTTTAAGGAGCTGACTGCCAACGCCTTACCCACCGATTCATGCGGTTGTAATGCCGCGCCGGAGACGATGAACTGCGCGATAATGCCATTATCAAAATCAACCCAGGCATCGGCACGGCTAAAGTGACGAGTGACAACCGGATAGCTACTGGTGGTCTGCAGGCGGTAAACCACCATTGCGGCAAGCACGGCGGCAATCATTACCGGAAATAACAGACTGCTGTTCAGCGTCATTTCCAGCACCATCAACATCGCCATTAATGGCGCCTGGCTCACCGCCGCCAACACCGCCGCCATGCCAACGGCGGCAAATAACAACGCATTACCTACCGGCATCCCTAACAACCCGGCGACGGTGGCAACCGATACGCCGAGTAACGCCCCAATCAGCAGTGAAGGGGTAAATAGCCCCCCAACCGCATTGGAACCCACCGAAAGCGCGGTGGCGAGCAGTTTTAGCACCAGCAACAACAGCAAAGCTTTAAGCAACACGCCACCCGCCATCACCGTCACAATGACTTCGTAGCCGTTACCCAAAATATCCGTTGACGCAATAGCCAGTATCCCAACGGCAAAACCCCCAATCCCCAACCGCAGCGGAAGGTTGTTAATCCGCGAGAATAACTGCTTGCTGCGGCCAATCAGGAAAATAATCAGCCAGCCGGTTACGCCCGCTAATACTCCCACCAGCAGAGTGACCGCCAGTGTCGCCGGGCTTAACTGAAATTGCGCTTCGGCAAACGGGTAGATAGCCGAACGAAATCCTAATGACCACATGGTCATTACCGCGACGGCGGAAGAGATGATCAGTGGAATCAGGCGCTGCAAGGCGGAAATACCAAAAGCGATTTCCGCGACAAAAATCGCCGATGCCAGCGGTGCATGATAAACCGACGCCAGCCCGGCGGCGGCGGCCATCGCCACCACGTCGCTATTTTTGAGCGCCAACGACTTGAAACAGTAACGCCCCATCATGCTGCCGCACAGCGCGGCCAGTTGAACCATTGGCCCCTCTTTCCCTACCGAGGCGCCGCTGCCGATACTGGCGATGGAAGAGAGCGCACGAAATAGTGAGGTTTTCGTTGGCACCGCATCCAACCGGGCGTTGATCACTTCGAGATAATCAGTTTTCAGCGTCGCGCTACGCTCAAGAGTGGTGGCATAGTTCAGAAAGAAACCGGCAATCACGCCGCCTAAGCCGACAATCAGCGGCCAGCAAAACCACGGCCATACCGTCATCGCTTGGGTGATCTCTTGTCCACTATGGAACAACAGGTGGTTAATCAACTCAATAACGCCACGGAACCCCAGCGTCACCAGCGAGGCGGCGCAGCCGACAGGAACGGCGACCATTACGCTGGTCCAATTCAGTGCATGTTTAGCGACGCTCACATTCCTTCCTTTCAATGGGTCCGTTACGGAAACTTTTCTGCCAGGCAGTATCATATTGGAATGCCGATCGCAGGATCAAATTCCGGCACATTTTACTCATTGCTCTGATTAATCTGCGTGATACTCTGCCCTTTCCGTTCAGGTTCTGGAGCCAGAAAAAACATATGATTCGCTTCGCTATTGTAGGTACAAACTGGATTACCCGACAGTTTGTCGATGCCGCGCATGAGACCGGCAAAATGAAGCTGACCGCCATCTATTCTCGCACGCTGGAACAGGCTCAAACCTTTAGTAAGGATTATCCGGTCGAACATCTGTTTGTTTCCCTCGAACAGATGGCGGCATCCGATGCGATTGATGCGGTTTATATTGCCAGCCCCAATTCTCTGCACTGCCCGCAGGCGCAACTGTTTTTACGCCATAAAAAACATGTGATTTGCGAAAAGCCGCTGGCGTCTAATCTTGATGAAGTTGAGCAGATGATCGCCTGCGCGCGTGAAAATCAGGTCATTCTGTTCGAAGCGTTTAAGACCGCCGCGCTGCCGAATTTTCTCACGTTACAACAGGCGCTGCCCAAAGTGGGTAAATTGCGCAAAGCGTTGTTCAATTATTGCCAATACTCCTCACGTTACCAGCGTTATCTTGACGGGGAAAACCCCAACACCTTTAACCCCGCCTGGTCTAATGGTTCGATTATGGACATCGGCTATTATTGCCTTGCCGCCACGGTTAGCCTGTGGGGAGAACCTTACCGCGTTCAGGCGCAGGCCGCATTATTGGATAGCGGCGTGGACGCTCACGGCTCGGTGTTGATGGATTACGGTGACTTCGATGTCACTTTGCTGCACTCAAAAGTGAGTGATTCGTTGGTGCCAAGCGAAATTCAGGGCGAGGCCGGTTCGCTGGTGATTGAAAAGCTATCCGAATGTCAGCGCGTTACCTTTACGCCACGCGGCAGTAAAGCGCAGGATCTTAGCCAACCGCAGCATATCAATACGATGTTGTATGAGGCCGCGTTATTTGCTCGTCTGGTGGAAGAGAACGAAGTTAATCATGCCGGGTTGGCGACCTCACGCAGCACCGCCCGGTTATTAACTGAAATACGTCGTCAGACTGGCGTGGTCTTTCCGGCGGATAACCCACATTCGTCAGCGGCTGTGTAAATATTTCTAAATATTACTGCCGCACGTTGCTTCCCGTCTCGGCTGAACGTATCTTAGCGTTCAGCAAAGGGGAGTAACTCTTTAAGCCGAATGATCGTCATTACGGTGCTGACGCACCCGGTCTTCGGGCAATCCGGATCTTATTCCGCGTTGTGAGTGAGACCTTGCCAGAAGGCAAGGTTTTGCTGTTGCGCGATAACACGGCAGCCGTCTTCTGAATCTCAACCGTGTTTGTATACCCTAAAGACTTCGGGCAGCAAAAGTGTGGATTCCGATGAGCTTACTGCTGGTCAGTAACTCGGGTGAGCGAACGCTGCGAAACGCCAGTTTGAAGTATGACGGGTATTACTGGATAAGATTATGCATACCATCGGCACACCGCTTCTCTGGGGCAGCTTCGCTGTCGTTGTACTCATTATGCTGGCGATCGACCTTTTGTTACAGGGGCGGCGCGGCGCACACACCATGTCACTCCGTCAGGCGGCAATCTGGTCGCTGGTTTGGATCACCCTCTCCCTGTTGTTCAGCGCCGCATTTTGGTGGTACCTCGATGGCAGCCTCGGGCGCGCAACGGCAAATACGCAAACGCTGGCCTTTTTGACCGGCTATATTCTGGAAAAGGCCTTAGCGGTTGATAACGTTTTTGTCTGGCTGATGCTGTTCAGCTACTTCTCCGTGCCGGCAAACCTACAACGTCGCGTATTAATTTACGGTGTGCTGGGTGCCATTGTGCTGCGCACCCTCATGATCTTCGCCGGTAGCTGGCTGGTGACACAGTTTAGTTGGATCCTCTACCTGTTTGGCGCGTTCCTGTTATTTACCGGCATCAAAATGGCGCTGGCGAAAGAAGGTCATCAATCTCCGGGCGACAAGCCGGTGGTGCGCTGGTTGCGCCGCCATCTGCGGATGACTGACCGGTTAGAGGGGGAGAAGTTTTTTGTGCGCAAAAATGGCCTCTTATTCGCCACGCCTCTGTTATTGGTACTGGTAATGGTGGAATTGAGCGATGTGATTTTCGCCGTAGACAGTATTCCGGCAATTTTTGCCGTCACCACCGATCCGTTCATCGTGCTCACCTCGAATCTGTTTGCCATTCTCGGCTTACGTGCCATGTACTTCCTGCTGGCGAATGTGGCAGAGCGTTTCTCCATGTTGAAATATGGCCTGGCGATTGTGCTGATATTTATCGGCTTCAAGATGTTAATTATCGACATCTGGCACATCCCGGTTTCCATTTCCCTCAGTGTGATTGGCGCTATTTTAACGCTCACTCTGCTGATTAATGCGTGGGTTAACCACAGGAATGACCGCCGCAGCCAGAGAAAATAATCCACCAGCGGGGCGCCCTTAGCCCCGTTTTTTATTCCGTCAATACGCCAATTATCCCGACGCTAGCGCTGTCACAAAACCCTAAGCCGAAGCTTATAAAAGTTGATCATGCTATCAATGGCAGAATTTACTCTTTTTCTGGCGGCTTAATTCCTTATACTCCACCAGGCAAACGCAACATCCCCTCACTAGGGCTTTAAAAAAACAATTAAGGATTTCGACAAACGATGGATAAAAACCCCTCTGGATTGGCTGCCCGTTTATTACGCGGTAGCCTGGTAAAGCAGATTATTATTGGGTTGATTGCCGGTATCGCGCTGGCTTGGTTTTCGAAAGATGCCGCGCTGACGGTTGGGCTGTTAGGGTCACTGTTTGTTAGCGCGCTGAAAGCCGTTGCGCCGCTGCTGGTATTAGTCTTGGTGATCGCCTCAATCGCTAACCATAAGCACGGACAAAAAACCAGTATTCGCCCTATCGTAATGCTCTACTTGCTCAGCACCTTCTTTGCCGCTGTCGTGGCGGTCGTTATGAGCCATCTGGTGCCGCAAACGCTGACGCTAAGCGCCGCTCAAACCGACATTACGCCACCTTCCGGGATTGCCGAAGTGCTGCATGGGTTGTTGATGAGCATGGTCGCCAACCCGATCGAGGCGCTGATGCACGCCAACTATATCGGCATTTTGGTCTGGGCGATTGGTCTTGGTATCGCCTTTCGTCATAGCAGCGAAACCACGAAGCAAATATTGAATGATGCCTCCCACGCGGTAACCTATGTGGTGCGGGTAGTGATTCGCTGTGCGCCAATCGGTATTTTCGGGCTGGTGGCCTCGATCCTTGCTTCCACTGGTTTTTCCGCATTATGGAACTATGCGCATCTGCTGGCGCTGCTAATTGGTTGTATGCTGCTGATGGCGTTGGTGTTTAACCCTCTGCTGGTGTACTGGAAGCTTCGTCGTAACCCTTATCCGCTGGTGTTTACCTGTTTGCGAGAAAGTGGCGTCACCGCCTTCTTTACCCGTAGCTCGGCGGCAAATATCCCGGTCAATATGGCATTAGCAAAACGGTTAAAGCTGGATGAAGACACCTATTCTGTTTCCATTCCGCTTGGCGCCACCATCAGTATGGCGGGCGCGTCAATCACCATTACCGTGTTAACGCTGGCGGCGGTCAATACATTAGGTATCAACGTCGATGTTCCGACCGCTATCCTTCTCAGCGTGGTCGCCTCACTGTGTGCCTGCGGCGCATCCGGCGTCGCGGGCGGATCGCTTCTGCTGATCCCGGTGGCCTGCAATATGTTTGGTATTCCCAATGAGGTGGCAATGCAGGTGGTGGCGGTTGGCTTTATTATCGGCGTGTTGCAGGATTCAGCGGAAACCGCACTCAACTCTTCGACCGATATTCTGTTCACCGCCGCGGTCTGTCAGGCTGAGGAAGCGCGTGAGATGCAAAAAGCGTAATCAGGATACGCCGGGGCGACATGTTCGCCCCTTACAACGTGACGCCGCTTTTGAAAATGGCGAGTTCACGAAAATCATTTCGCTCATTACAGGTTGCCTCTCCATTGGCAACCGCCACCAGATAATCGACAAACTCATTTAATAACGTCGCCATACTGACGCCATGAATTAAACGCCCGGCATCGAAATCAATCCAGTGAGGTTTCTTCTGCGCCAGCTCGCTATTAGTGGCGATTTTAACCGTCGGCACAAACCCACCATAGGGCGTGCCGCGCCCGGTACTAAATAACACCATCTGGCAGCCGGCGGCGGCTAGCGCGCTGGTGGCAACCGCATCATTACCGGGCGCACTCAACAAATTCAGGCCGCGTGACCGCAACCGCGCGCCATATTCCAGCACATCCATCACTTGGCTTTGCCCCGCTTTCTGGGTACAGCCGAGGGATTTCTCTTCCAGCGTCGTAATCCCGCCAGCCTTATTGCCCGGTGAGGGATTTTCGTAAATCGGTTGATGGTGGTCGATGAAATAGCGCTTAAAGTCATTGATCATCGCCACGGTTTTCCCGAAGGTTTCCTCATCCTGGCAGCGGCTCATCAGCAGGTGCTCCGCGCCAAACATCTCCGGAACTTCGGTTAACACCGTGGTTCCTCCATTAGCAATAACATAATCGGAAAAACGCCCTAACAGTGGATTAGCGGTAATCCCGGACAGGCCGTCCGAGCCGCCACACTCAAGACCAAACCTTAGCTCGCTCAGCCAACCGGGTTGACGCTTATCATGGCGCATTGCCTGATATAGCCGCTGGAGGTGCTCTACACCGGCGGCAACTTCATCGTCCTGTTGTTGGCACACCATAAAGCTCACCCGTTGCCGATCGAATTCGCCCAACGTGTCACGGAACATCTCAACCTGATTGTTTTCGCACCCCAGCCCAATCACCAGTACCGCACCAGCATTCGGATGGTGCACCATGTTTTGCAATAACCGGCGAGTATTTTCGTGATCCTGACCAAGCTGCGAACAACCGAAGGGATGGCTAAACAGATACGCGCCATCAATCTCCGGCGCGCCATCACTCTGTTGTAAAAAACGTTGTAAGACCTGACGAGCGATGCCATTAACGCAGCCCACCGTCGGTAAGATCCAGAGCTCATTGCGGATCCCTGGCGCCCCGTTCGCGCGGCGATAAAGTTGCACCTCGCGATCGACCGCCTGCGGCGGAAGGCATATCTTTTCAGGCTGGTAGCGGTACTCATCGAGGTCGCTGAGATTAGTGCGCAGGTTATCGGTATGCACCCCCTCACCCGCCGCAATAGCGCGTCTGGCATGGCCAATGGGGACGCCGTATTTGATCACTAATGCCTCGGCAGGTATCGCCTGCAAGGCAAACTTATGGCCGCGTTCCACTGGCTGCGTTAGCGTAACCGTTCCCGGCGCAAACGTAACCACTTCTCCGACAGCCAGGTCGCGTAGCGCCACCGCCACATTATCGCCCGGCGCTATTTGTATCGCTGGTCGCATCGCTGTTCTCTCCGCTGGTTTTCGGGTTTACAGCTCAATCGCAAAGTAATCGCGCGCATTATTAAAGCAGATGTTTTTCACCATCGTACCGAGCAGTTCAATATCTGCTGGCGCTTCACCGGCATCAACCCAACCGCCAATCATTTGGCACAGCAACCGACGAAAATACTCGTGGCGGGTATAAGAGAGGAAACTGCGACTATCGGTGAGCATGCCAACAAAGCGACTGAGCAAACCAATTTGCGCTAACTGTGTGATTTGACGTTGCATACCATCCAGTTGATCGTTAAACCACCATGCGGAGCCAAACTGCATTTTGCCTGCCGCGCCCTCGCCCTGAAAATTGCCCGCCATCGTGGCGATCACCTCGTTATCGCGCGGATTGAGGCAGTAAAGGATAGTTTTGGGCAGTGCATTATCGCGATTTTGTGCATCAAGCAGCCGCGATAGCGGCTCCGCCAATGGGCGATCGTTAATGGAGTCGAACCCGACATCTGCGCCAATCAAATTAAACTGGCGGCGATTGTTATTACGCAGCGCGCCAATATGATATTGCTGCACCCAACCGCGGCGGGCGTACTCACTGCCCAGCCAAACCAATACGGCGGTTTTAAACTGCGCCACCTCCTGCTCTGAAGGCGCGTTGCCGGCTAAACGTCGCGCGAGAATCGCATCCAGCGTGGCCTCATCCGCCTCGGCGAACAGCACCACGTCCAACGCATGGTCGGAGACCTTACAACCATGGGCCGCGAAGTGATCAAGCCGACGGCTTAACGCCTGGCGAAGATCCCCGAAGCGCTCGATCGCCACATCGGCAACCGCAGAAAGCGCCTGCATATACTCCGGGAACCCCTCAGCCGCAAGGTTAAAGGCTTTGTCAGGCCGCCAACTGGGCAAGACTTTGACGCCAAAACTGGCATCCTGCGCTAAGGCATGGTGATGGCGTAAATCATCAATCGGATCGTCGGTCGTACCGACCATTTTTACCTTCATCTGGGTCATAATACCGCGGGCGCTAAACGCACCCTGCGTTAATAACGCGTTACACCGATCCCAAATGTGATCGGCGGTTTTCTCTGATAACAAGACATTGGTGATACCAAATGGCCGCCGCAACTCCAGATGCGTCCAGTGGTACAGCGGGTTACCGATGGTATGCGGCACCGTCGCCGCCCAGGCATCAAATTTTTGCCGGTCGCTGGCATCGCCGGTACAGAAAGCTTCCGCAACGCCATTCGCTCGCATCGCGCGCCATTTATAGTGGTCACCTTTTAGCCATATATCGTATAGGTTTTTAAAACGGTAATTTTCGGCGATTTGTTGCGGCGGGAGGTGGCAATGATAATCAAAAATAGGCTGGTCGGCGGCGTAATCATGAAACAGACGACGGGCAAATTCGCCATTAAGTAAAAAATCTTCAGTCATAAAACCAGACATATCAGCTTCCTCTCACCAGATATTTGAATAGCACGTCAACACCTGACATGCCCTAACGCTAAGATGACCATCGCTGGAATAGGGATGTGCGGAACCGCTATCTTGTTACAAAAATGTAAATTAATAGCCTGGCAGTATTTCATATTGTGCCGCCGGGTTTTGTGATGTTATTCAACAGTGGAAAACGCCAGCGGTTAAAAATCGTTTTTTCGACGTTTATCGCCCATACTGAGTCAGAAAAGTTACATTAGTGTCAGCCTGTGTAAAGCTCCTTCCAGAGCGTGCCTTTCAACGGTAAAACTCCCTGTCGACGAACAGTTTCCCCTGTCTCCCTAAAGGGAATTTTGTTACAGTTATCTGCCTTTTCTTACCTTTTGAGGCGCCAGAAAGACGCCGCGCCGGTTTTAAGCGCCTAAAGGCGGACAAATCCTTTTCAGGCAGCGGGCGGAGCCGGGAACAATAATCAAATAGAACCCATCGGCCTTCGCCTCTGCGTATAAACCACAATCCGGTAAGACATTGAAGTTCAGGAACACTTAATGGATATTTTGAAAGCGTTGTTACACGCCTTGTGGCAACAAGATTTTGAAACCCTGGCCGATCCGACGCTGGTCTGGGCGATCTACGGCCTGCTGTTTATGATTCTGTTTCTTGAAAATGGCCTGCTGCCCGCCGCATTTTTGCCCGGCGATAGTTTATTAATTTTAGTCGGCGTGTTGATTGCAAAAGGCACGATGAATTTTCCTTTAACGCTATTTATTTTGACCACTGCCGCCAGCCTGGGGTGCTGGGTCAGCTACATACAAGGAAAGTGGCTGGGTAATACCGCTACGGTGCAAAACTGGCTATCGCATTTACCGGCGCAATATCACCAGCGCGCACATCGTTTGTTTCACCGGCATGGTCTTTCCGCGCTATTAATGGGGCGCTTTATCGCCTTCGTGCGCACTCTGTTGCCCACAATCGCTGGCCTGTCCGGCCTGGATAATACGCGTTTCCAGTTTTTTAACTGGATGAGCGGTTTCCTGTGGGTATTTATTTTGACCGTTTTCGGTTTCGCGTTGGGTAAAACCCCGATTTTCCGCCGTTATGAAGATGAACTGATGTTCTGTTTAATGCTGCTGCCACTGGTATTGCTGGTGTTTGGCCTGTTCGGATCGCTGTACGTGCTGTGGCGTAAAAAACGTAGCGTTAGCCATGATAAGGGGCAGAACTGATGCGCCAGCATACTTTCCGCCACCGCACGTTGCCGTGGTTACTGTTTGGCGTAGCGTTGCTACTGGTGGTCGCGCTGACGCCACGGTTGTTGCGTGATGAAAGCGCACTGCAAATCAGGGTTTCAAGCCAGGGCGTAACTTTGCCTGATGGTTTCTATGTGTATCAGCGATTAAATGCGCAAGGTATACAAATTAAAAGTATTACTCCCTCTGGCGATACGCTGGTAATCCATTTCGACTCCAGCGAAGAGAGTCAGGCGGCGCAAAAAGCGTTGCATGAAATCTTCCCCTACGGTTTTGTCATCGCCCAGATTGAGTCCGGCGCAGACAGACACTGGCTGAGTAAAATTCGTTTCCACTCGTTATGGGTCGGCTAATCGGCCATGTCGTCGCCCACGTTGCGGCGGCGTAGGCGCCATCTTCTTGCTGCTTCCACTTTGAGCTTTAAGCAATTACTGACTATTCTTAACTGACGTTACCCACATTATGGTTCGCCTGATACGGGCATTAACGCTATCACTACCGTTCAAAGGGAACGGGCGGCAACCCAACAAAGGAAGGTCACAATCCAATGAAGCCTCGCTACATGCTCTGTTCCGTTCTTCTCGTCCTCCCGGGCCTGGCACAGGCCGCAGAAACGCTCTGTATGCAGAAAGAGAAGGACATTCAACATGAAATTCAGATGGCGCAACAGCACGATAATCAGCGCCGCGTTAACGGGCTGGAGCGTGCGTTGACCGAGGTGCGTGCCAGTTGTACCGATGCCAAGCTAAAAGCCGCGCATCAGGAGAGGATTGAGGCGAAACAGAAAGAGGTTGCTGAACGCGAGCAGGACCTCAAAGAGGCCAAAGAAAAAGGCGATAAAGACAAAATTGCCAAACGAGAAAGAAAATTACAGGAAGAACGTGACGAGTTAAAGCAACTACAAGCCGCTCCCTGGTAACGTTCTAATCGAGTCATTTAGTTGATTTTAAAGGAGTATAACATGTCAAAAGATACTACATCTGAACACCTTCGCGCTGAATTAAAGAATCTGGCTGATACGTTGGAGGAGGTGCTTAGCACCTCTACCGATAAATCCAAATCTGAGCTGGATAAGCTGCGCAATAAAGCGCGTAATGCGTTGGATGCTTCACGCGAGCGTCTCGGTGAATCGGGTGATCGTATCGCCCAAACCACGCGCGAAGCGGCGGGCCTCGCCGATGATTATGTGCGTGAAAATCCGTGGCATGGCGTGGGTATTGGCGCCGCCATTGGCGTGGTGTTAGGCGTCTTGCTGACACGTCGTTAATGATGGCTGATCCACAGCAAAGCCACGGCCCAGGCAAAGGGGTCATAAACATAGGACAGCGCATCGTTACCACGCTGGTGGGCATGGTGGAAACCCGTGTACGGCTGGCAGTGGTTGAGCTGGAAGAAGAGAAAGCCAATCTCATTCAGATGCTGATGATGGTTGGCCTGACGATGCTGTTTACCGCTTTTGGGCTGATGAGCTTAATGGTATTGATTATTTGGGCGGTGGATGCCCAATATCGTCTAATGGCTATCGGCATCACCACTGGCGTACTGTTCTTATTGGCAATCATTTTTGGTTTATGGAGTTTGCGGAAATCGCGTCAATCCACGTTGTTACGCCATACGCGTAAGGAGCTGGAAACCGATCGTAAGCTGCTGGAGGATGATCACTCATGAGCCGTGCCGAGCGTGAGCAACGTAAAGCGGAGCTACTGGGAGTAATACAGCAGCAACGCCTCGATCTCAGCGCCGCCCGTCGTGATTGGTTACTCGGTACCGCTCATTATGATCGCGGGTGGCTGGCGTTTCTTAACCTGCGCCGCTACCTGGCGATTGGCAGCGGCGCACTGGCGATTTGGTCGGTACGTAATCCTAACTTCTTGCTGCGCTGGGCAAAACGCGGGCTGGGCGCCTGGAGCACCTGGCGCTTGATCCGTAAAAACCTCCCCCATCGTTAACCGCGTAAAGCCATGCATTCACCGCATGGCTTTTCCTCTTCAGAAATATTGATAAAGTTGTGCAGTTAAACTTGCTTACAACCTTTCCTGTTCCTGATTATTATCATCCCCACCGAAGCGCTTCCATGCCGTAAACAGCATGAAGCCTGTAATTTACTGTTCGACAGGCAATGGCCTGCAGACCAATCTTATTGGGGTTGATGATGAAAAAATTAGAAAATATCGTTTTCCTGGTGGCACGTATTCTGATGCCAATTCTGTTTATTACCGCAGGTTGGGGCAAACTGACCGGTTATGCCGGTACACAGCAATATATGCAATCAATGGGCGTGCCGGGTTTCTTCCTGCCGTTGGTGATTCTGCTGGAACTGGGCGGTGGTCTGGCGATTCTGTTCGGTTTCCTGACACGCTTCACATCATGGTTTATCGCTGGGTTTACATTGTTGACCGCGCTGATTTTCCACAGCGACTTCTCCAATGAAGTTAACCAGATCATGTTTATGAAAAACCTGACCATTATTGGCGGTTTTCTCATGTTGGCGGTAACCGGCCCGGGTGCGTTCAGTATTGACCGCTTGCTTGGAAAAAAATGGTAATGCATTGCCTATACTCTACATAATTCGAGCGGCAGAAAGGCGGTAACGCACAGCAACCTGAAATATGACGGGTATAGACTAACTAAATGCGATTAGGGCGAGGGCCACCATCCCTCGCCCAATCTATTTTGGAGGAGTTATGGGACAATTGATTGATGGCGTTTGGCACGATACCTGGTACGACACAAAATCGACCGGCGGGCGATTTAAACGTTCGGAATCGGCCTGGCGCAACTGGATAACTCCCGACGGCAGCGCCGGTCCAACCGGTAAAAGCGGTTTTGGCGCCGAACGCGATCGCTATCATCTGTATGTCTCGCTCGCTTGCCCGTGGGCGCACCGCACACTGCTAATGCGCAAACTGAAAGGGCTGGAAACGTTGATACCGGTTTCGGTGGTGCATCCGTTAATGCTGGAGAACGGCTGGACATTTGGTGATGATTTCCCCGCCGCGACCGGCGACGATCTGTATCAAAATGAATTCCTCTATCAGCTCTACCTGCATGCCGATGACCATTACACCGGACGTGTTACCGTCCCGGTATTGTGGGATAAACATCAGCAAACCATCGTCAGCAATGAGTCTGCCGATATTATCCGTATGTTTAATTCCGCTTTCGATGCGTTGGGCGCGCGTGCCGGGGATTATTATCCGCCGGAATTACGCGACCGTATTGATGAGGTGAATAGCTGGGTTTATGACACCGTCAATAACGGCGTGTATAAAGCCGGGTTCGCCACCACCCAGGCGGCTTACGACGACGCGGTGACCGCGCTATTTGCCTCGCTGGAGCGCCTGGAGCAGATACTTGGACAACATCGTTATTTAACCGGCAGCCGTCTCACCGAGGCCGACCTACGCCTGTGGACGACGCTGGTGCGGTTCGATCCGGTATATGTCACTCACTTTAAGTGCGACAAACAGCGTATTGGCGATTATCTCAATCTCAGCGGCTTCTTACGTGATATTTGGCAGATGCCGGGCATCGCCGCAACGGTCGATTTAGCGCATATTCGCCATCACTACTATTGCAGCCATAAAACCATCAATCCACACGGCGTAATTTCGATTGGGCCGGATTTTGACCTGGATGAACCACACGGCCGCGACGAACGTTTTAGATAACGTTTCCGCTCGGATGGGAGCCTGTATGGCTCCCGCTAATTTTATTGCTGTTTTAAAAACAGACGCGGGATTTCACGCAGGCACCACGCCTTCGCCTCACCCATGCTATCGCGCCGCCAGGCCATAATAATATCGATCTCGCGGGTATTCTCCGCGCTGACTACGCGCAAACGGCCTTCGGCAATATCTTGTTCCACCATTGGCCACGGCATCGTCGCCACGCCTAATCCTGCCAGCAATGCACGACGCTTATCATCCATTGAGCTCACGGTCAGCCGTTGCTGTTTATCCAGCAATTGTACGGTCAGCACCGGCCGCTCACGCGCGGTATCCGCAACCGCGATACCACGGTATTTTATACGCGTGGTTTCTGACAAGGGTTCCGGCTCTTGATGGATTGGATGGTCCGAACTGGCAACGTACACGCTTCTCATGGTGTACAGCTTGCGAGTGTTGATTTCGGTTGAGGCACGAAAATGCATATCCGGCGCGATAACAATGTCTGCCCGCCCCTGCTCCAGGCGTTCCCATGCGCCCGCCAATACTTCGGTCATCAACGAAATTTGCGTATTCGCCTTCGCCGCCAGCTTGACCACCAGCGGAAACAGTAATTCGGTCGGCACCAACGCCTCGATAGCGATGGTCAGATGCGTTTCCCAGCCGCGAGCCAACGCTTCGGCATCGGTGGTGAGTTTGTCAGCGGCTTCCAGCAGAATCCTCCCGCGCTCCAGCAACATTCGGCCTACGTTAGTAAATTTCGTGCGGTGCCCGGAACGGTCAAACAGCACCACATCCAGCTCCTCCTCCAGCTTCTGCATGGTATAGCTCAGCGCGGAGGGAACGCGCCCTAACTCATCGGCAGCGGCGGCAAAACTGCCGCGTCGGTCAATCGCATCCATTACGCGTAGCGCTTCTAATGTTAAGGCCCGGTCTTTCGCCATCGTGGTTCTCTGTCAGGAAATTTGAATATGCCTGGCAGATTAACTGGCTAACAATCCGCCGTCCAGATATTTACCATGGAAAGATAAACCGCGTCCCGCCAGCCCTGGCGAGACGGCAGTAAGAGGCCGAATAATCATGATCACATCTCGTACCGCGCAGGCGTGCGGCAAAGCGGACTACGGCTGGCTTCAGGCACGATATACCTTCTCTTTTGGACACTATTTTGATCCAAACTTATTAGGCTACGCGTCACTACGCGTCCTGAACCAGGAAGTCCTGGCGCCTAGCGCCGCTTTTCAACCCCGTACCTATCCCAAAGTGGATATTCTTAATCTTATCCTGCAAGGCGAGGCGGGATACCGCGATAGCGAGGGGAATTATACCCAAGCCAGCGCGGGTGAAGCACTGCTGCTGGCGACCCAGCCAGGCGTAAGTTATAGCGAACAAAACTTGAGCAAAGAGACACCGCTAACCCGGATACAGCTATGGCTGAACGCTTGCCCGCAACGTGAAAATGCAGCAATTCAGTCGGTCAAGATGCATGAATGCCAGCCCTACACGTTATTGGCTTCGCCCGACGGCGAACAAGGTAGCCTACAGTTGCGTCAACAAGTGTGGGTACATCATCTCAGGCTGGAAGCGGGAGAGCGCCGTACGCTCGCGCTACGCGGCGCGCGTGCCTGGCTGCAATCTATTCATGGCGGTTACCATGCGCTAACGCCTGACGGGGGCGGTGAAACGCTGGCCTGCGGCGATGGCGCGTTTATTCGCGATGAATCACAAATCACGCTAGAAGCGCGTACATCATTGCGTGCATTGGTGATTGATTTAGCGGAGTAAAGTAAAAAAACCGGACGATAAACATCGCCCGGTTTAGCCAGTTATTTCAGAATGGTAAAAGCGGTGGTGACGTGTTGGACACCGCTCACCTGGCTGGCGATATCCGCTGCCGCTTTCGCTTCACTATCCGTGACCAGCCCCAACAAGAACACTTCGCCATTCTCGGTGGTTACCTTCACATTCGACGATTTCACCTGGTCGCTTGAAAGCAGTTGCGAACGCACTTTGGTCGTAATCCAGGTATCGGACGACGCGGTGCCCAGGCTCACTTTCGGCCCCTGGCGGATCTCGTTATACACTTCAGTCGCGCCATCTACACCCATAGTAATTTGTTTCGCCCGCGCGGCAATATCGCTACTGGGCGCCTGGCCAGTTAACAATACTTTACCCTGATAGGCGGTAGCGACAATGTGCGCATCATTTTTGATCTGCTGATCTTTCGACAGCGCGTTGCTGACGCGCAGCTCCAGCGTGCTATCGTCAACCTGCGTGCCGACGGTACGCGGATCGGTTGCGGTTTTGGTCGCCACGGCTGCGCTGCCTACCACCACCGCTGCACAACCCTGTAACATCAGTGCGGTAAGAACCACTGCAAATGCAGATAATGCCTTCATTTATGCTCCTTCAATTATTCCTGGTGGGGAAACAAGGTGTTATCTATCAAATCACACAGACAGTTCACGGTAAGCATATGCATTTCCTGAATACGTGAACTACGGTGCGAAGGAATGCGGATTTCCACATCCTGTGGGCCTAATAAACCGGCAAGCTCGCCGCCATCATAGCCCGTCAGTGCAATAATACTCATATCGCGCGTGACCGCCGCTTCCACCGCTTTCACGATATCGCGGCTATTACCACGCGTAGAGATGGCGAGTAAAATATCGCCCGTTTGCCCAAGCGCACGCACCTGCTTAGCGTAAACTTCGTCATGCAAGCGATCATTACCAATCGCGGTCAACAACACGTTATCCGCGCTGAGCGCCAGGGCTGGCAAGCTGGGGCGCTCAGTTTCAAAGCGATTAATCATACTGGCGGCAAAGTGTTGAGCATTGGCGGCAGAAGTGCCGTTACCACAACTCAGAATTTTATTGCCGTTCAGTAGCGACTGCACCATCGTCATCGCCGCGCGTGAAATCGCGTCTGGCAGCGCTTCCGCCGCCGCAATCTGGGTTTGGATGCTCTCAGTAAAACACGCTTTAATTCTTTCCAGCACGATACCACCTGGTTCTATACATCTGCATTAAACGCATCGGGCAGCCACTCAAGCCGATCGCCGGTAATGGCAACCACGTCAAAGCGACAATCCGTCGTTTCAAAACTGGCGTTACGCGACGCCAGCCAAAGCGCCGCCGCACGCAACAATTTCCGCTGCTTGCGCCACGTTACGCTGGCGGGCGCGCCGCCAAACTCTCCGCTGCGACGGTAACGCACTTCGACAAACACCCAACGTGCTTCTTCGCGCATGACAAGGTCAATCTCACCAACACGATAGCGCACATTGGCCGCCACAAACGTTAAACCCGCCTGTTCCAGATGGCGACGCGCGATGGACTCATAGCGCGCGCCCGTCTGCTGATGGCTCAGGAGGCCGGAACGATTTGCCCTTGGCGATACTGGCTCCATGTCAACTTCCTGTTGATCACACAATCCTGCGTGGCGCTCAGCTTGCCGGTGCTCCCATCAATCTGGAAACCGGGAAGCTGCCGCGCTTCGCTAAAGTGGTTAGCCAGCGTCCAGGCATCAATGCCCATCGCGTAGAGGCGCACCAACGAATAATCATTATTAAAGGCCCGTGCCGCCTGCTGCATCAGGCCCGGATTCGCCCCGGAGAGCAGCGGCATATCGCTGAACTGTAGACCTTCCATCTCCAGACGGAAATCTGGCCCCGCGCCAGCCTGGAAGCTGCGTGAGCTGGCATACAGTGCGATGTTATCGCGGCTGCTGATACGCATCGCAATCATCGGCTTAATCAACTGCAACTCATCCTGCGTGGCCACAATATACACCGCATCCACATTCCCGCCGGAAGAGGACGCCGCCGGTGCTGTATCGCTCGGCGGCGACGGGATAGTTAACCCGGCAATCGTCACGCCCTGTTGTTGCGCAGGCTGCACATTAACCGGTGATCCACTCAGGCGAATGCCCGCCCCGCTATTGATCCCCTGCTTCAACTCTGAGGTCGAACCAAACTGTTGCAACAGTACGGTTCCGCCTCCCAGGGTTTGCCACTCTTGGGTAAAGGCTTTACTCACACGGTCACCCAACGCGCTGCGTGGCACCAGCAACAACGGCGTGCGCTTGCCCTGCTCCCATACATGATGCGCGGCATCGCGCGCTTCGTCTTCAGGAGAAAGCGCAAAGTAGCACATATTCGGACGGTTCTGGATGGTGCCGGGTTCGTTTAACGCCAGCACATTCAGCGAGGTTTGACTGTTTGCCAGTGCTTCAACATTGTTTTTCAGCAGCGGGCCGACGACTAATGTTGCGCCATCTTGCTGTACCTGGGTCAGCAACTGCGGTAGCGGCTGCGTTGAAGTATCGTACACTTTGACCTGGGCGTTACTGGCGGGAGCCGCAGGCGCGGGTGCTGTAGCAGGCGCAGCGGCCGCCGAGGGTTGCGCATCCGCATCGCTGTCGGTGCCGGTATTCGCCGCCGAAGGGCTAACCACCGCATTCGGATCGTCGGACGCCTGCACAGGCTGGGCATTATCCGCAGGCTGAGCAGCCGGTGCGCTGGCAGGCGCTGGCGGCGGCGCGGCGGCGGCCAACACACCGTTGCGCGCATCATCAAACCCTTTCTGAATGGCGTTAGCGAAGATTTGCGCCTGGCCGCTTAATGGCAATAACAGGGCAATTTTTTCGGTTGATGATTGCTGGAAATGTTGCACCTGGCTTAGCGCGCTCGGCAACGTTTTCGCCGCCGGGTTCTGCGGATAGCGGCTTTGCCAATCACTGATCCCTGCCTTCAACATATCAGGGTCGTTGCGATTCGCGCTGTAAACGCCAAGCAAATCAATCCAGCCCTGCAACGTATTTTCATCGGCGTTAATCACCAGGCTATTCGCCTGCGCCGATGACATTTGCGTTAATGCCTGCCAGGTTGCATCAATATTTTTCTGGTGGGCATCGCCCTGCAGTAGCGGCTCTTGAGCAATATACGCGCGTAGCAACGCAAGCGACGGATGCCCCTGACTGGCGGCAATTTCTAAACCGTAGTAACGCGCCTGTTGATCTTTAGAGAGCGAAGAAGGATCAAGCTTGTCTAAAATACCCTGCGCATTATTCACATCTTGCGTACCAATCCGCAATTGTGCGGTCAGCAACTGTAGCTCTTGCCGTTGTGTATCGCTAAGCTGTTGCGGCAGTTGCGACATCTGCTGATTCGCCTGCGGGTATTTCCCCTCGTTTAATAAGGCACGTATAGCGAGTAATTGCCAGTCAGCCTTGTTATCATCCGGGCTTTGCTGCACTTGCTGCAAATAGTAGTCGGAAGTGCCTGTAGCGGGTCCCTGAATATTCACCGACGGTGTTTCAGGCGCCTGACCGGAACATGCGGCAAGGATTAGCGCGGCCAGGAGAACAGGCACGAAGCGTCCTGCTTTATTACGAACGACTTTTGAAGGAAGCATACTGTATCCAGTGATGTTTTTTTCAAGATGCTCAATATTAAATCGGCAATTCGGATGAAACAATGAAACAACTCGATCGGGCAGAGATTTCTGCCAGTACGCTCTACATCGTTCCCACGCCGATTGGTAACCTGGGTGATATCACCCAGCGTGCGCTGACGGTGCTCACGAGCGTCGATCTTGTCGCTGCGGAAGATACACGTCATACCGGGCTGTTGCTACAACATTTCGCCATCAATGCGCGCCTCTTCGCATTGCACGACCATAATGAGCAGCAAAAAGCCGAGCTATTGTTGGCGAAGCTGCAGGAAGGCCAAAGTATTGCTCTGGTTTCCGATGCCGGCACGCCACTAATTAACGATCCCGGCTACCATCTGGTGCACCGCTGCCGGGAAGCGGGTATTCGCGTGGTGCCGTTACCCGGCGCTTGCGCGGCGATTACAGCATTAAGCGCAGCGGGGTTACCGTCCGATCGTTTCTGTTACGAAGGGTTTCTTCCCGCCAAGCACAAAGGCCGTAGCGACCGTTTACGTGCGCTGGTCAATGAACCCCGTACGCTGATTTTTTACGAATCCACCCATCGTCTGCTCGATAGTTTACAGGATATTGCCACTGAATTGGGCGGCGATCGTTATGTGGTGTTGGCGCGTGAGCTCACCAAAACCTGGGAGTCGATTCAGGGCGCGCCGGTCGCCGAACTGCTGGCTTGGGTGCTGGAGGATGAAAATCGCCGTAAAGGTGAAATGGTGTTAATTGTCGAAGGCTTTAAAGCGCCGGATGATGATGCCCTGCCCGCCGAGGCGTTGCGGACTTTGGCGTTGCTACAAAGTGAGCTGCCGTTGAAAAAGGCCGCCGCGCTGGCCGCCGAGATCCATGGGGTGAAGAAAAACGCGCTCTATAAGTACGCGCTTAGCCAGCAAGAAGAGTGACAAATAGGGTAAAACGCTTTACACTCCGCGCCGAAGCTGACCAGACAGTCGCCGCTTTGTCGTCGTCCCCTTTGGGGGAGACGGGCAGAGGGGAGGAAAGTCCGGGCTCCATAGGGCAGGGTGCCAGGTAACGCCTGGGAGGCGAAAGCCTACGACTAGTGCAACAGAGAGCAAACCGCCGATGGCCCGTGTAAACGGGATCAGGTAAGGGTGAAAGGGTGCGGTAAGAGCGCACCGCGCGGCTGGCAACAGTTCGTGGCACGGTAAACTCCACCCGGAGCAAGGCCAAATAGGGGTTCACATGGTACGGCCCGTACTGAACCCGGGTAGGCTGCTTGAGCCAGTGAGCGATTGCTGGCCTAGATGAATGATTGTCCACGACAGAACCCGGCTTACCGGTCAGCTTCAACTTCATTCTAAAAGATCCCGCTGCGGCGGGATTTTTGCTTTGTAAGCCACGATATGAGTTTGACTCATCCGTAATTCAAAAAATGAAAGCGATGGCGTAGATTACCCAACCTCGTCCACCAACGGCTGTGCCAGCCACTGTTCCAATTTCTCAGCCTGGGTCGCAAAACGCTCAAACAATCGTTTCAGCGCTGGCCGATCGAGTAAGATAAAAGGCTGGCGTGACCACATTAAAATCTGTTGTTCTTCAATCAGCGCTCCTACCAAAATAGGTGGATGCTCAAGACCCAACAAATTGGTTTGCAGCAGCACGGCCAGCGTACCCCAATCGTAAAAACGTTCCTCCGGCGCATTAAGCAGACAACTCACGGTCATATGGTCCGCCGGAGATTCCTCAATTTCGACACTGAGCGTCTCACTTAAACTAAGCACATAGCCCTCTGAGGTTTCCGGTAACTCACCCTCTTCAACCAAGTTAGTTAATAGTTGAAACAATCGCGATGAACCCGCCATTGGCGCCTCCTTAGTTAAAATTAGCCGCCAAACAGACGCCGTACTGCGTCAAATACCGATGTCGAACGCGCGCGTGGACGAGTAGAGTTTGTTGATTCACCTCGCGGCTGCCTTCCCCTTCTCTCTTCGGTACGACCCCGTTCATCAACTCGCACATGACGGTGATGCCGATGCGGTTCACGCGCTTCCACCTCACCCCGCGCTTCGCGCCGAGCCCTACCGGAAACACGCGCCGGCGTCGAAGCCTCAACCTCCATGGCGATACGACGCCCCAAGCCCGGCGAGCCGTCCTGCAGCGTACGCACCCCCAGCGGCCCTTCCATACGGCGTAAGAATTGTTCTTCTGATAAGGTTTGATCCGCTTCGGTTGTTATGCCCGCAGAATCTGTCGCATAGTAAGCCGCACCGAGGTTATAAGAGGTATGACGCTGTTCATACATCTTCTGGCGTTTAACCAGATGGGTAGTCAGTTGCCCCGGATCAAGCTGGGCCAGCGCTGGCGCTGCACGCCCAAACTCCTCATTCACTCTTCTCTGACTATATTTTCGCCCGCGCAACAGGGATTCACGTTCGCGGAGATCCGCGCGCGGCGCATAGCGTTGTACCACATCGTACTGATCGGCAAACTGAAACTCTTTTTTACGCATCGCACGACCAAACTCGGGCCACGCATCAACAATGATGGTTCTGTTCCTCTCACGCGCATCGCCAACCTCGACAAAAGCATGGTCAACATTACGGTTCGCCACCATCGCTACCGGTTGGTTTTGATGGGGATCGGTGGCCAGTAATAACGCACTAACCGCTGCCATCTGATAACAGTTACCGGCGCGATAGCGTGCTGCATCGCGGGCCACCGTAGCGATGTCTTGTCCTTTAGTCTTTTGGTAGGTTAATAGCGTGCGCCGGTAGGATTCGCCCTGTGTCGACAGGACATGCTGGCGCTGATTAGCCGATCCGATATCCAAAATGCGCCAGGTATCATCAATCGCCCGGTTACCGAGGCGTAATGCGTTCATTTCCTTCACGGAAACTTCGACCTGGCGTTCACGGTGTGCCCGATTGGTGCCTTCCAGGGCAATCCGCATTGAAACACGGCGGGTCGGATTATTGGTCTGAAAATTGCGCGACTCCAAAGGCCGTAATCTATTCTCGCTAACCGTGGTTAATGGCATGCCCTCTCCTTCCCGTTCGCACAATATCAAATTGTTATCTTACGACAGAAATAACCTGCGTATTTCTGTGGCGAAGAGGAAGAGAAAAGTTCCCTGTAGATTAGGCGGCCTATTGCTTGATTTTGTCGTTCATTCTTCCGATAACGCACTAAAAGCTCTGTCTATCAGTGGCTTAAATAAATAATTCAATAGTGTACGCGAGCCGGTTTTAATAAACAGTTCCACCGGCATACCCGGCTTAAGTTTGTCGCCTGGCGCCCCGTTTATCCCTTCCTGCGTCACGGCAACCTCCAGCCGATAATAAGTCTCACCGCTGTACCGATCCGTCAAGCTATCGGCGGAAACCAACTTAACCACGCCCGGAACCCGTGGCGTGGTGCTTTGATTAAAAGAAACAAACAGTAAACTCACCGGCAAACCTTCAGAAACCTTGTCCGCCAAATCAGTTCTCAACCTCGCTTCCACCACCAAACCATTATCCTCCGGCACCACATCCAACAGCTTTTCACCGACACGCACCACCGAACCCGGCGTAAATACGCCCTGCTCAACCACCCTACCGGCGACAGGCGCGAAAACCGACGTATTGCGATGTTCCTGTTCCACCTGCGTGATCTGGCTAGAGATGTCGGCAAGATCCAACTGTGTTTGCGCCAGTTGGCTATCCACTTCTTGCCGGTACTCAGCCTGACGCAACACGATACGCTGCAACATCTCCTGCCGCTGCTTTTCTAGCTGACTCAGACGCCCGCTCATCTCTGCCGTGCTGCTTTTAACTTCGGCAAGCTGCCGCTGGGTATCCAGCAAGCGATTGCGTGATAAATAGCCCTGTTCCGCGAGAGATTGCATATTTTGGGTTTGTTCACCCAGCACACTAAGCTGCAATCGTTTATTTTTAAGCGCCTGCTTTATCGCCGTGTACTCAGCCAATAAGCCATGAGATTGCTGCTGATAACTCTGTATTTCATTATTAAGGGCTTGCCGACGTGAGTAAAAGAGTTGGCGCTGAGACTCCAGCAGAACATCCCCATGTGCTACCCCTTTTGTTACCGTCAGACGAGGTGAAAAGGTGATTTCGTTGTTACCTCTCTTCTCCGCCTGCAAGCGCTCTTCGATTGCCTGCATGGTCAAATATTTCTCTCGTAGCGCAGTAAGCCGGGCTGCGCTGTGCGTCTGTTCCAACTGTATCAATAATTGTCCGGCAACAACTTTATCCCCTTCCTTTATCAGAACCTGTTCCACCTTACCGTTGTCAGGTGCTTGTACAGTTTTACGGTGGCCCGCGACTATCACCGAACCGGTGGCGGCAACCCCTTTGTCAAGCGGTGCCAGCGCTGCCCACAGAATCAGCCCGAAGAGACCGGCGATAACGATCCAGTACCCCCATTGAACATAGCGTTGTGCATCCTGCGGAACGGCAGGTTCAGCCGGATTTTCTTTTCTGGTCATTTACGTTCCTTCGTCAACGCTTGTAATACCTGTTTCGTCTCACCATAGGCTGTCAGCAAACCATTATTCAGCACCAATAATTTATCCGTCATCATTAACTGAGCGGGTCGGTGGGTAACCAACAAGACGGTTTTATTTCTTTGTTTGAATTGCAAAATGGCTTCGCCGAGCGCTCGCTCTCCGGCATCGTCCAGATTGGAGTTAGGTTCATCCAGTACTAACAATGGCGGCGAGCCAAACAGCGCGCGAGCCAGCCCAATGCGTTGTTTTTGCCCTCCGGATAGCCCTGCACCGCGATGGCCAATTACCGTGTCATATCCCTGTGGAAGCCGCAGAATCAACTCATGCACCCCAGCCATACGGGCGGCCTCAATGATTTTTTCAGCCTCCGCATCGCTAAAACGGGCAATATTTTCTGCTATCGTGCCAGCAAACAACTCAATGTCCTGCGGCAAATAGCCAACAAAGGCGCCCAGCGCTTCCCTGTTCCATTGAGTAATATCGGCCCCGTCTAAGCGCACAACACCCTGATTTGTTGGACAAACTCCGGCAACCACCCGCGCCAGGGTGGATTTCCCGGCGGCGCTGGGGCCGATGATGCCAACCACTTCGCCGGGGCGCACACTAAAGCTAATGTCATTTAACCCAGGTGATACGCTAACTTTCTCTACATGAATAGAACCGCTCGGAGCCGGTAGAGCAAGGCGATCCTCAGGCCGGGGAAACGCATTAAGCAAACTGACCAGCCGTTGCCAGGCCAAACTTGCTGCACGCCAGCTCTTCCAGGCACCAATCGCTTGCTCAATCGGTGCCAATACCCGTCCCATCAGAATAGATCCTGCCACCATCATACCGGGCGTAATCGCCCCCTCGATCGCTAACCAGCCACCCAATCCCAATATTAGCGACTGTAACGTCAGGCGAACGCATTTAGTCAGCGCGGTAATCAACGCGGCGCGTTCACTGGCGCGACACTGACTGGCAAGAAATCCCTGATGTAGATGCAACCAACGTCGCCGCAAATTACTCAGCATTCCCATGGCTTCAATCACTTCTGCATTCCGCAAGTTGGTGTTCGCTAACTGCGTCGAGGCGATCGCCAGTTGGTTAGCCTGCAACAAGGGTCTGCGCGACCAGCGTTCATTGAACATCGCCAGTAGAATGAGTAGCACCGCGCCCACGAATGCAAAGACGCCCATCGAGATATTAAACAGGAAAATAACCAACAAATAGATGGGAAACCACGGCGCATCAAAGAGAGTAAACAAGCCGTTTCCGGTGATAAACTGCCGCAGAGTGGTGAGATCGCCCAGCGCCTGACCGGCCTTATCTGTCGGCCCCTCTTTCAATCCGGCTCTGAAAGCAGCGGTATATACCCGTGTATTTAGCTGCCTATCTATATCATTACTGATGCAGATAACCACCATGCTGCGGATGTACTCCAGTAGCCCCATGATCGCATACATCCCAAGCACCATCAGCGTTAGCATCAGCAGTGTCATACTATTGGCCGAGGGAAGAACACGATCGTAAACCTGTAGCATATAAATCGAGGGAGCCAACATCAGCATATTGATTAATGCTGTAAATATCCCAACCGCACGAAAAAGTGATTTTTTGGTCCGGAGAATATCCAGAATTTCGTTATTTTTACTCACTGAGAAATTGACCGCTTTGGTACCATCATTAAAACATCCTCATATCGTTACCATATTGGAATAGTATTATCTCCTATGAAAAAATATGGCACGCCTTCGAAGGAAGACGTGCCATTTCTTTATGCCAGAACGATATGGCTATTATTTAATTGTGACGCTTCAACCCCCACCAGGGTCACACTGCTTTCACCAAAGTTCAATACCAGGTTATCTCCTTCCGTAGAGAGAAAATCACGATAATTTCCGGTTAAGGCGCCTTCCACACCCATAAAAATCAAGGTATCCGATTGGTCAAAGTGATACAGCGTATCGTGACCAAAGCGTCCACTGAACAAGTAAGTATTATTTTTTCCTGCGCCCTGCAGCTCATCATTTCCGGCGCCGCCCACAAAGGTATTATTGCCTGAACCCATCAGGACATCATCACCATCCTGACCGAACAACCACGCCCCTGTTTCCCCTGTTAAGGTATTATTATTCGCATCGCCATGTACCGACGTCGCGTAAGCGGTATATCCTTTTGATGAAAGCAGCCCGTATTCGCTCACCTTATGATCTACTCGTTGGTTAAATACCCACATGAAGGATTCTTTACTGCGAATGGTATCAATATCGCTGGCAATAGTTATCCCGCCAGATTGATCGCGTAAATAAAGCGTATCGCCATCTTTAGCAATTTCACTGGCGTTCAACGCATGTTGTAAATCCAGGGTATTATGCCCGTCACCGCCAAGGATAATATTAAACCCACCCTCATCGCGGAAAATATCGTTGCCACCACGACCTTCTAAATAGTCATTACCTTTACCGCCTTTAATCAGATCATCTTTATCGCTTCCCAAAATAAAGGTCGGCCCCTCGTGCTTTTGCGCATCACGATTAAGATCTGTCACCCACGTAGAACCCCGTTTCGCATCTGAAAGTGCGGAAACAATTACCGTCGAGTCTTTTTCCGTCAAGGGATAGAACGCCGACTCCATTATCGACGTGACACCTTGCTCATATAAAAAGGGTAAATGAGTAAGCCAAGAGGGAAGATTAAATAGCCCAAACGGCAGTAAATTCCAGACACCCGAGGCATAATAATCATTAAAACTGACGATATTATCGGTAGTTGATTCGTAATTTTTATCATGAGTCAGTAGTGTCGATAACTTAAAGTCGGTTCCATCCAACGTTCTAAATACCGGATCGTTTTCGAAACCAATATTAAGTACCTTCTGACCAACTTCATACTCAATTGGCGTGGCAAAGGAGATATAGTGGGCATCAGAAAAAAAGCCCCCCCACAGGCTTTCGCTTTGTGACGCCACGCTATTGACCATCATCCCGCCAAGGCTATGGCCACTGAACAGAACGTCCTGACCGTTTAAACCATTGGCGGCGGCAAAGCTTGCTACGCTCTCCAGCAGGTTACCAAAGGCGTTTTCCACAAAATGGCTGGAGTAGGACTCTGCGCGAAAAGTTATGCCTAAAATATGTTTAATATCACCTAGCGTATCGCCCAATAGTATTTCGCGTGGCGCACTGGTGCCACGGAAAGCGATCCCTATCTGGATTAACTTTCCGCTATCGTCATACTTACCTATAACTTCAGCTTGCGCGCTTTCGTATCCCTTGCTTTCGCCAAAAAAGGTGCCGTGGCGGTCAACTTTTCCATCGTATCCTAATGCTTCAGCACCGATCACCGTCCAGCCAGCCTGACCGAGTTGTTCCTTTGCCAATGCTTCCGAATCAGGATTCCAAGGGAGCCCCGGCACCACACCTTGAGCGTGCGTGTTGCCCAATAAAGCGTTTGAAATCGTTATTGGCAACCCTGCGCCGATGCCATGTTTTTGGTAGCCATAGGCAAAACCCTGGTCAAGGTTATGATAGGTATAGGTAGTGATAGCAATGGCATCAGATACCAGTGATTGCGACTGGTTCTCCGGGAGGCCGGTAATAGAGAATATTCCCATGATAAGTCCCTTTTATACTTCAACGAAACATTTTTCCGATGAGAAGAATAAACGATTCTATAGGGGATATTAGGAACTAATAATAGAAATGTATTTATTTTAAACTCAAAAAAAAGCCAAAAGTGGCTCTTAAATTGTTGCCAGTTTCCCGAACCGACGTTCCTCCTAATAATAGGATTGTATTTCCCTCTGGGGTAAAAGCGAATATAGGCTGCCGGTTGCCTATACTGCTCTGAAACAGCCTTATAAACGGCTCAAACAATCCATAGCCACCGCTTTAAAACTGGCAAAATCCTGGCTGTCGCGTAGGCGCGTCATCGCCCTTTCACGCATAAAAGTGACGAATAAATCGTAAATAGCCATCGCCTCTTCATACTCGGTCTTGCTGATCGCCAACAGAAAAATCACATAGGCAGTTTCTTCGCCCCAGGCAATACCTTGCGGCGCTAAGACGGTATACACCACCGTTTTCTTCGCCAACAGCCCCAGCGAGTGCGGCAACGCAATACCCTCGCCCAGCATGGTGCTCACAATCGCCTCACGCTCTTCTACCGAAGGATAGAAAGTGGCATCCACAAACCCTTCTTGCTCCAGGCGATCGCAAAGCTTTTGAAAAAGCGCCGAGCGATCCATCGGTTGGTCAATAATGCAGAAGTGCTGCTGGTCAAAAAACTTCTCCAGCATATAGGGCTTAGTGCGATCCACCAGCACCAGTTTCCCAATCTGTTCCAGTTGATAATCGGTTGGAAACGGTGACATTACCACCACCGGTTTGTCTTTCTCGCTGAGACGCGCGGTCGAGATAACAAAATCCTCATCAATGCTGGCCCGCTCTTCATATTCTCGTAGCGAGATGCTGTTCTTCACCACCACCTGCGGATAACGGCGTAACAGCATGGCCTGAATCATACGTACCGTCGAATTACCGGTATCGCAAACCAGTAACACGCGAGGATGGCGCTGATAGCCTACGTTGTAGTGGCGCTCCAGCCCAACGCCGATATGTAACACCAGAAAGCCAATTTCATTTTCATTGATCACGTAGGGCGTATATTTTCCCCAACTGGATACCGCCGCCAGCGTCACGTCATAAGCCATCGGGTAGTGCTGTTTAATATTCGTCAGCAGCGGGTTAGGAATATTAATCTGGTAACGCACGCGGGTAATCATGGTCTTGATATGCGTCAGCAGATCGGCACGCAACTGTGGGTCATTTTGCAGATTAAAATTGTAGTGGGTATTAATGTAATTGAGGATGTAATCCACCAGCGAGTCGCCATCATCGGCGTTAATCGCGCTGGGAGCGATTTCCTGCACGCGTCGTGCGGCAATATTGAGCCGCAACCACGCCTCTTCCGAGGTCGAAATTACTTTACCGGCAATCGGGCGCATAAAGTTGATGATATGGCGCGCGGCATCGCGGGCATCATCATCCACCTCTTCCGCGCTAAAGTCTGACAGCGGGTACCCTTCGCTAATGCGCCGAACCGCCACCGCACAATAGAGCCGCAGCCACAGTTCAGCCTCATCGGTCATACGGATATTAAAACGAGTAAAGCATTGTTGTAGCAGCGGTTCCAGCGTAACCAGCATGCCACTATTGAGCGCCTCCAGGTTTAGCAGCGGGCTCTCATTCGATTCTTGCGCGATTTGGTACAGTAAATCCGTCAGGCAGGTACGAATCGCCACTTCGCTGCCAAACAACTTCATGCCATAACGCGGCTTGGTTTCGATGGCGAGTTGGTAACGATTTAGCCATTCCCTTACTTCAGCCATATCGCTTTGCAGCGTGGCGCGGCTGACAAACCATTCATCCGCTAAGTCTTCCAGTTTTAAGGAGAAAGCTGAAGTGAGAAAACGCGTTAACAGATAATGTACCCGTTCCGCCGAGGTACGTGGAATGCGTAAATGGGCGGGAGAGGATTGTAATAACTGGCCGTAACGAACCGGGTCGAGAATATTGAGCTGATAGCCCTCCCCCCGATTAAGCACCAAGTGAGCGCCATGTTCGGCCAGGATTTCATTTAGCGCAGTAATATCGGTGCGTACCGTGCGCGTCGATACCGCAAAACGGCGCGCCAGTTCATCCTGCGGCAGCGTTTCATTTTGCAAAACATCAAACAGTTGTGCCAGTCGTTGGTTAGGAAATCTCACCGTTACATCCATCGTTGGGTCTATATGCCGGGCAGAACTTCGCCCCGGACCGCGTGCCGGGGCGGCATATGATTAAGGTGTTATCACCATTTGCGACGGCGCCCCAACCGCCACGTATTCATCGCTAAAGGAGAGCGTTCCGTTGGCGTTATCCACGTTGAAACGGGTGACATTATCACTGCGCTGATTCATGGCATACAGCGAATGCCCATCCGGCGATAATGTCAGCGTACGAGGATAATCGCCGCGCGTCCAGATATCGTCTTTGTGCGTCAACGTACCGTTAGCTTCAATAGCGAAGTGGGTGATGCTGTTATGTAACCGATTGGCAACATACAGGTTTTTTCCGGATTTATCCATTACCAACCCGGCCGCGAAACTGGTTCCCTTAAAGCCTGCGGGCAAGGTTGAAACCGTAGCGCCTTCCGTCAACGTTCCCTGATGGGCGTTAAAGGTATAACGCGTTAATGTCGAAGCCTCTTCGTTAACCAGATAAACCGTTTTGCCATTTGGATGGAAGACAAAATGTCGCGGCCCGGCACCGGCCGATGACGCCGGGATCCACGCCGGTGAATTTGGCGTCAGTTTGCCGTCATCGCTCAAACGGTATTGGTAAATACGATCCAGGCCGAGATCGGTATTAAACAAGAATTTACCGCTCGGGTCGGTAGAGATCATGTGCGCGTGAGGTCCGTTATGATCGCTAATCGCGAAACTTCCCTCGACGGCAGCGGCGGGTTTGCCTGCGCCTGCCGGTCCCTGATCCTGCTTGCTATCGCTGGCTTGCGCCAGGCTACCATCGGTATTCACCGGTAACACCGCGATGGTGCCGCTCACATAGTTTGCCACCAGCAAATGTTTACCGTTCGGCGTCAATGTTAAATAGACCGGGCCAGATCCCTGCGAGCTGACTTGGTTAATCAGCGTTAAACCGCCATCATCGCCGATGCGGTAGGCCGCAATCATGCCCTTTTCGCTTTCGCTCCCGACATACAGTACCTTGCCCTGCGCATTTAACGTCATCTGCGCGGCGTTAGGTAAGGTGCTGACCAATGTTTTACCGGTTAGCGCCCCGTTCGGCGCCACCTGAAAACGATAAACCCCTTCGCCGTTCGGATTATAGGTACCGACATAAGCATACTGCGCCTGGGCGGCAAATGGCGCAGCGGCCATCAACCCCAAAGTGAGAACCGAGAATAACGATTTACGCATCATACTTTCCTCATCGGGGCCGAAGCGTGCGAGGCCTGGCCCGTTATTATTACGCCACGAGTTTTTGGGTTATCGCCAGCAAAGTACGCACGTCTTCCGGGCGCGTATTGCCAGAGTCTTTATCAATAATCGAGCTGTAGATATGCGGAATGATTTTGCTCACGCCTGCATCCAGCGCGATTTGGAGAATGGCTTCATAGTTGTCGAGATCGATCCCACCGGTCGGCTCCAGCCAAAAATCGTGTTTGGCGCAAGCTGCGGCAACCGCGCGGAATTCATCAACCGCTTTCAGGCCGCCCATTGGGAAATATTTGATTGAGCTACCGCCCATATCCTTCAGCAACGCAATCGCGGTTTCTACCGGCACAATGCCGTCCGGCGCGCCAGAACTCAGCGGCCCGGTAGAGATTTTTACCTGCCCAACGATACCGGTTGGCGAAACCAAGCCGTTGACCACGGTTTGGTTTTGTCCCAGTAGCGCACGGCTGGTTGCCACGCCGGTAAACACCTGGTTAACGTGCTGCGGCTGTACCTGACGGGAAATTTCACTCACCATGGCCGATTGATTCGGATCGCCCGCTCCGAGGCCAACCGATAGCGCGTTATCAATCAGCGCGGCGTACTCGCGCATGTCGGCAACCGCCGCATCTACGCTGGCATAGTTTTTCGACAGTACCCCAACCAGTACATGGCCTTCAGCCGCCTGCCAAATGTCACGCGCATTCTGTTTTGAACCGGCCAATACATTGAGGCAAACCCGATCCTGATAAAATTTTGGTGTTAGCGTCATGCTTATTTCTCTCCTGCCAGCAAAGCTTTAATACAAACAAAAATGGTGTTCAGTTGGTCGGCGGATACGCTGCGTACATCCGCTTCAATAATGCCTTCATTGGCTTTGTAGCCCCGGAAATAGATAGCGGGTTCGCCGGTTTTCAATGCCTGAACCACGTCCCCGGTGGTGCGACCAATTACTGACTCGTCAAAATGGATTTCGCTACGGGCAATATCACGCCCTGCCGCATCCCACACCACGCGGGCGCTAATCCCATTCAGTGCATTTAGGTTGTCGATAAACGGCGTCATCTTTTCTACCATCTGCGCGCCGGTGGCTTTTTCCTGAGTGAGATAGTTTTCAATCGCCTGTGTCAGGCCAAGGATGCCCTCCTTGCCGACTTTCATCGCCCGGCCAATGCCCGCCGACTGGCGTTTGACCCACTCCACATACTGACGTTTACCAACCACCAACCCGCTGGTTGGGCCTTCAATCGCTTTCGCGCCGCTGTAAATCACTAAATCGGCGCCGAACTGGTAGTAACACTGCAAGTCCTCTTCCGCCGCCGCATCCACAATCAGCGGCACGCCATGTTTGCGCGCCACTACCGCCGCCTGCTCAACGCTAAGGTGGCTTTTCTGCACGCAATGGTGTGATTTGATATACAGAATGGCGGCCGTCTGCGGCGTAATGGCGGCAGACAGTTGTTCTGGTGAGCATTCATTGGCATAACCGGCCTCAACCAAGCGCCCGCCGCCCATCGTCACCATGGTGCCAACCGGCGCGCCAAAATTGACGTTATGCCCTTTGGGAACCACGATGTCATGCGGCACCGTTAGCGGCGCGGCATGCAGATTTTCCAGCAGCCAGTCGTTATCTTTTACAATCACCGCCGCCACTGACTGCGCGATGCCCGCCGAGGCGCAGGACACCACCACCGCGTCTTCTGCGTTCAGTAATTTGGCGATATAGGCGCCGGTCTTATTCACCAGATCCTTTATTTCGAAGTAATGGTTCAGGCCATATTTGACCGTATCAACTACCTCTGCGCTCGGCGTCGATACCCCGAGAATAGTCATTCGTCCTGATGCGTTAATTACCTGTTTCAGGCCATATTTTTCATAAATCGAAGACATGATTCGCTTTCCCTTCATCGGTCACAATCCACTGGCCAGCGACCACCGCCACCAACGGAACCAAATGTTTCTCGCCCTGCACCTCTACGCCTTCCGAATCAATAAACGGACGGCTTTCCTCTGTGACGGTAAAAATCGTCAGATCGGCGTCAAAACCGGGTTCAAGACGCCCTTTACTGGTTAGCCTCAAGCCCTCGGCCGCTTTGTGGGTGACGCAATCAATCACTTGCGGCAGGGTCATCCCGACACTAAAGAATTTCGACATAACATGGGCGAGGTTATGTACCGGGCCGTTCATCCGGTTACGGCAATAAATATCCGAACTGATGGTGTCTGGCAGAATGCCCTGAGCGATAGCCACTCGCGCCACGTCAAAGCTAAAACTGGCGCTACCGTGCCCGACATCCATTCGCACGCCACGCTGAATCGCTTGCTTAATGGAGGCGCGTAGCTCGCCGGAGGGGGTTAAAACGCGGTTGGGTTTGCCATTAAAACAGTGGGTGATAATGTCGCCGGAAGAGAGCAACTGCGCGATCTCATCAAGATCCGGCGGGTTATTACCGATATGCACCATCAACGGTAAACCGCCAATTTCCTGCTGAATTTCTTTTGCGCGCTCAAGCGGCTTAATGCCGTTTTTGCCCACCACACTGCTACTCATGCGTGCCTTAATGCCGACAATAAAGCCCGGTAGACGTTGTACCGCCTCCCGCACGCCAACTTTGTCGATTTGCGCCATATCCGCCAGTTCGTTTTGGGTCACGATGCCGGTACGGGCAATGTTAAGTAAGGCGTACACGTGGGTTGCGGCCTGACGTGTGAGAGCATAAAAATCATCAACGTCGTCGGCGCCGGTGCTGCCGGCATCTACCACGGTCGTCACGCCGGTGGCAACGCCAATCCGATCGGCTTCGTCATGATAAATCGGCGATTTGGGGTAACAATGTACGTGAGAATCAATCCAGCCAGCGCTGAGATAATAGCGTCCGGCCAAATCCTCCTCACGTTTCGCCTCGCCCTCAACCACGCCCACCGCAGCAATTTTGCCGTCGCGCAGCGCGATATCGACCAGGCGTTCATCGGTCAGACGCGCGCGGCGAATAATGAGATCGAACATGACTCTACTCCTTGAAAGACAGCTTGCCTGCGAACAGACAAGCCGGGAGACAACTTAACTAATGGCAACCGGGAAGATAGCGCCAAGCACCATGGCGCCGAGAATTGCGCCGCCGGTAATCGGCTTATTCCACAGGTAAAACAGTAAGGCGCCGACCAATGAACCCAGACCGATAGGAATCGAGGCCGCCATTGCCGAGAGGATGATCAACGGCCCGAGGAAACGCCCGGACGCGTTACCAGCGCCCATCATCACATCCGCCCCGTAGGTAGAATCGCTCTGATTGATGGTAAATTTACGCGCCAGAATGATGATGTAACCGATCGCGACACCGATAATCAGGCCGGTCGCCAGCGAAGCGGCAAAGTTAGTGACCGGGAAAGCGATTCCGGCGCCAAGGAACAGCGCAGGTACGCCAAGACCGATACCGGTTTGAATCGCGCCGCCGATATCCAAAATCCCCACCAACGAACCTTCGATAATGCGCGCGAACAGGAAACTGGCGCCAAAGGCCGCGACTGCGCCATATACACCGGTATCCATACCTGAGCGCAGCATCGACACAAACGCCACTTCGTTAAACGCACCGATACCATACAGGTAGTACATATGGGTTCCGGCAAACACCCCGGCGGAGAGCAGACCGACGAAGATTGGGAAAGACCAATCGGCATACCAGAAACCGCTTTTTGACTCGTCCATTTATAGGCTCCTCGTTACTTTCCGCTCAGGGAGTTGTGGATCATATCCAGCCAGCCCGGGACACCCAGTTGGAAGGATTTCAACAGCGACATATCGAAACCGCGGAAGAAAGCGCTGAGAACAAACAGCAACACGATGACCGACATCATGACTTTGGTCACTTTGTTCCAGCCGCTCTCTTCAACGCCTTTACCGATCAGAATACCCAGCACTAAGCCCGGTACCGCGTTCCCCATGATCATTTGCGCCAGTCCGCCAAAAATGGTGGCCCAAAAGCCTGATTTTCGACCGGCATCAATCGCCGCCAACCAGAAAATGACCGGCATCACGGTGTTGACCAACAGGTTTGCCGCCGGGACCAATACTTTAACTGCCGTCACCTGCAACGCGGCCGGTACCGCAGAAGCGGTTGAGTTAAGAAACGCCACCACGATCATGCCGATGATGCCGCAAGCAATCGCCATGCGTTTCGGGTTATGTAGCGTCTCGGCCAGGTTGCGATTTTTCACCATCAGTGCCGCCGCGCCCCAGTTCGGGATGATGCGGTGATCGACATCTTGGGTGAAAGAACCCGCCGCCACGGAAGAGGCCCAGGCATTGAAGAAGAACCCCAAGCCGAAGGAGAAGTGTGAAGCCGGATCGCCCTCACAGGAATTCAGTTCACCCAGTGTACGAAATGCGCCCATCCCTTGCGTTGTCGGTGCGTGAAACATGCGTGCGGCCCCCGCGCCGACGCCCACCCCGACTAATCCGCCAATGATTAACGACTTAAACAAAATAATTAAAAACATTAGTTTTTCCTTTCGTCTTATCGCCCAACGTTTTTAGTTCGTGTCAAATTGCACCTGATCGGTATCAATGACTGTCATGTTGACGGTAATCTCCAGCTCCACGCTAAAGGTCCGCCTTTCGCGCGCCAAAAAGAAGAACAAAAATTTCTCCGTTTTGACACTCTCCCGCGCATGAATGACGGCCACATCCTGTGGTTCAATGCGCAGCAGAATTTTATTAGTGGAACGTAATACCGTGCTCTGTACGCGGCTTAGCGCATCAGAGAAAGCTTTGGCTTTGGTGTCGCCTTTACCGCTAACCCGCACTGTGGTGGTGGCTTGCTGCTTCATCATTAGCCGCCGTATTTTTTATTCCAGGCCTGTACCAATTTTTCGCCCAGTTCCTCTTTATCCATAAAGCCAAATCCCAGCACCGTGACGCCTTCATTAATCGCCGTTACGCCTTCGTCAACCGAGCGCATGCCGTATTTGGCTTTATAGCCATATTTGTTTTGCGCGGTGATCGCACCAGCGCCGCCGCTGCCGCAGAAAGAGATACCGAAATCGGCGTTTTCCGCTTTCATTACATCGCCCAACTTCATGTCCGCCGCGACGCCCGGCACCACCACGGCACGTCCACCGGCTTTCTCCACACCTGCTGCTACTTTCTGTCCTTTACCTAAACGATCGCCAATGACTACGGTTACCATGATGAATTCCTTAAATAGAGTGGTTCAAAACAAAGGTTATCTACCGACCATCGCCGCCAATAACCTGGTACGAGAATGCTTCCACATCCGGTCACACGCCACATGAACATGGCTATTACGGATTTTCTTTCGCTACCTCAAAGTGCACTGACAACAACCAAGCCTCTTCAACCGGTAAATTACCGAAGATATCCACTACCTGTTGCGCCAGTTCCGTGGATTCCACAGAGATGTCTTCAAACAATTCGGCCTCCACCTCCGGCAAGGATTCGCCGGTTAATGAACGCAGCGCCATTGCCCGTACATGGGAGGACAACATTTGTTGCTGCACCGCGTTAGGATGGATATTACGCGCGGCAAACAGTTCGCCGATTTGCGTCATAACGTTATCGGCCAACGCCTGTATCTCTTCGGGACTTGCCGCATTGTTCACCTGTACCGCTCCGCTATTCACCTTGCTACTCCTGTTCCCGTTACGGACAAATCACATTCATATCGCGTTGAAAATAAGGTAGCGCCCCCGCCACAAGGTTTGTAGAACGACTTTTTCCACTTTGAAACGGAAATCGCGCCGATCGGCGTGAGCGATGTCGCAAAAAAATAAAAAGTCATTCGGTGTAAAGTTTAAAATATTTAACAAAATAGAATGGCAGCAAGTCAGCATATTCTGCTGGCTGATAGACAGGAAATTGCCGTAACACCATCTGGCATAGGAAAAAGTTATTGCTAACGCCGGGTTATTTACCGCCGATGAAGAGAGAAGAAAGCAACCGCATCGCTCAATGGCTGCCATTAGCTGCGCAACAAATAATGACGACTTTTACTATTTCTTTTAACAAGTAAATCAAAATGTCAGACGTTGTTACCTGATAATAATAGGGCTTAAGCCGATAGTTTTCGCTCAGCAAGGTTAAATTCTCTTTGTTTCATGCAAATTAAGCTTAAATTAAGGTTCAGAACTTATTATCATCTGCATCAATTTTCCTCCTCAGACAGAAGCAAGTTTAAAACATGAGTCATCAAACCACCGAGAACCGGGCATTTAGCTGGAAAGCATTGCTCTGGATGTTGCTTTTTATATGGTTTTTCTCCAGCGTGGTGCAGGTACTAATTATTTGCACTGGTTTCAGCGGTACTAACGGCCTACGTGATTCCCTGCTTTACAGCTCGCTATGGCTGATTCCAATGTTGCTCTTCCCGTCACGGACACGCATCATCGCCGCCGTATTAGGCGTAGTGCTATGGGCCACCTCAATTACCGCGCTCGCGTATTACGTCATTTATCATCAAGAGTTTTCGCAAAGCGTTCTGTTTGTAATGTTTGAAACCAATGCGGGCGAGGCTGGAGAGTACTTAGGGCAGTATTTCAGTCTGAAGGTCTTGCTGCCGTTACTGGCGTACACCGTGGTGGCGATTCTTCTCTGGACGCGGTTGCGTCCGGTCTATATTCGTAACCCTTGGCGTTGGCTGATCTCCGCCGCGCTGCTTTATGGGCTGGTACTGAACCCATTAGCTTACACGCTGATTATCAAAAAGTATGATCTGCCAAAATCCTTCGCACGCTTAACGTCGCGCATGGAACCGGCCGCGCCATGGCAGTTGGCCGTCGGTTATTTTCAGTATCGTCATCAGTTAGGTAATATGGAAAAACTGCTGCACGCCAATAATGCGTTACCGCCACTGGCTAATTTACGCGACGCCAATGGTGAAATGCCGCGCACGTTGGTGTTGGTCATTGGGGAGTCAACGCAGCGTGAGCGGATGAGTTTGTATGGTTATGCGCGTAAAACGACGCCAAATCTCGACGCAATGAGCAAAACCGACCCAAACCTCACGGTGTTTAATGATGTGGTCACTTCACGGCCCTACACCATTGAGATCCTGCAACAAGCGCTGACCTTTGCTGACGAGCAGGCGCCTGACCTCTATCTCACCCAGCCATCGCTGATGAACATGATGAAACAGGCCGGTTATAAAACCTTCTGGATCACCAATCAGCAAACCATCACCGAACGTAACACCATGCTGACCGTGTTCTCCAAACAAACGGATGAGCAGTTCTATATGAACCAGCAACGCACGCAGAGCGCGCGTGAATACGATGCCAACGTGCTAAAACCGTTCCAGCAGGTGCTAAACGATCCGGCGCCGAAGAAATTTATTATTGTGCATCTGTTAGGAACGCATATTCGTTATGAGTTCCGTTACCCGGAGTCTTACGATAAGTTTCAGGGCAATGATCATGTTCCTGCTGGTTTAAGTCAGGATGAAGTGGCTACCTATAATCAATATGATAACGCCGAGTTGTATAATGACTTTGTGGTATCTAGCCTGATTAAAGACTACGCCAAAACTAATCCGAACGGCTTCCTGCTCTATTTTTCAGATCACGGCGAGGAAGTGTATGACACGCCGCCGCATAATATTCAGGGGCGTAATGAAGAGGCGCCGACACGGCCGATGTACAATATTCCGTTTATGATTTGGACATCGCCGCAATGGAAACAGGCGCATCCGCGTGATTTCTCTGGCATGGTAAACCGCCCATATAGCAGCGCTGAGTTAATTCATACATGGTCTGACCTTGCCGGTTTGTCGTATGACATGTACCAACCGCAAAGAAGCCTGGTTAGCCCGCAGTTCGTGCCAATGACCCGTTGGATTGGTAACCCGTATAAGAAAAAGGCGCTGCACGCCTACGACAAGCTGCCCTTTGGGCCGACGAAGTAGGTTCAACGCTAATACACTATAAAAAAAAAGAGGGCTGAAATAATTTCAGCCCTCTTCATATTGATTGGTTAACTGCAATTAGCGAAACTTTTTGTGGTTCTCATTACGGATATCAGCCAGCTTTTTAGCAGCATCTTTTGCTTCATCCACTTTACCGGCTTTCGCCAGCGCCATTGAGGTATCGATCTGACCAATCAGCGTGTCTAATCCAGCCTGATAATCCTTCAGTTTCGGGCTATCTTTCGGCTCACTTTCCAGTTTTTCCGGCGTCGCTTGCTTCGCATCAGTCGCTGCATCACGCATCACCTGTAGCGCCTTAGTCAACTCACCCGCATCGGTGGTTTTATTCACCGTTTTATAATTACTGGCAATAATATCCATATCATCGCCCAAATCACGGGCCAGCGCGCTCACGCTGGTACACAACAGGGAAACAGACAACATTGCAATCACATGCTTACGCATCGGTTAGTTCCTTTTTTGTTATGGAAGAGACAGAGCAAACGGGCAGCGCTCTTTGTCGCTACCCGTGATACAGCGCAATACCACTAAAAATCTACCCTATTGACCGGCTATTTTCATTTCAGGTAATAAAACGGAGCCACATTGAATGTTACTACGTGTTTCAATATCGTCTCCGACGGTGACAATGTTACGCCACATCTCTTTCAAATTACCGGCGATAGTAATTTCGCTTACCGGATACTGAATTTCACCGTTCTCGACCCAGAAACCCGCCGCGCCGCGCGAATAATCGCCGGTAATGCCGCTGACGCCCTGGCCCATTAACTCGGTGACCACCAAACCGGTGCCCATTTGCCGCAGCATTTCACGGAAACCAAGCCCTTGCCCGGCAATACGCCAGTTATGAATGCCGCCGGCGTGACCAGTACTGTGTAGGCCCAGCTTACGCGCCGAATAGCTGGTTAGCAGCCACGTTTGTAACACGCCATCTTTAACGATCTCACGCGGTGATGTCCGCACACCTTCGCTATCAAACGGTGTAGAAGCCAACCCTTTAAGCAAATGCGGCTGCTCTTCAATGGTGAGCCACTCTGGCAGAATTTGCGTGCCCATCGCGTCTAATAAAAAGGTCGATTTGCGATACACGCTGCCACCGCTAATTGCCCCAACCAGATGGCCGAATAACCCGGTAGCCACCTCTGGAGCGAAGATAACCGGCGCTTTCATGGTGGCTAACTTACGCGGCGACAGGCGGGATAAGGTACGGCGCGCGCACTCCTGGCCAACCCATTCTGGCGTTTCGAGGTCTTCAATCGCCCGCCCAATTGAGTAAGCATAATCGCGCTCCATATCGCCGTTTTCTTCGGCAATCACGCAGCTTGAAAGAGAGTGGCGGCTGGTGTTGTAGCTTTGTAGCATGCCGTGGCTGTTACCGAACACTTTGGTACCGATATGGCTATTAAAGCTGCCGCCTTCGGTGTTATTGATGCGCTTATCCACTTGCAGCGCGGCCTGCTCTGCCCGCGAGGCCAGTTCAATGGCTCGATCGGGATCGATTTCCCAGGGATGGAACAGGGAAAGATCCGGCGCCTCAAACGCTAACAGGTCGCGCTCTGCTGGCGCCGCATACGGATCGGGAGAGGTATAGCGCGCAATATCGATCGCCGCCTGTACGGTGCGTTTAATCGCTTCCGGGCTCAGATCGGTGGAGGAGGCGCTGCCTTTACGGTTTTGGTGATAAACCGTAATTCCGAGCGCGCCGTCGCTATTAAACTCGACGTTTTCCACTTCACCATATCGGGTACTGACGCTGATACCGGTGGTTTTGCTCACCGCGACTTCCGCGCCATCAGTAGCGCCTTTGGCGTGATCAAGCGCCTGGGCGACCGCTTGCTCAAGCACTTTACGTTGTTCTGCAACCTGAGTGAGTAATTTCATTTACCTACCATACTATGATGAGAGTCAATGTGATGTAGCGATGAGATCCGGCCCCGCGTAAAGCCGGGCCAGAGGTTGAAACCACTACGAAAAACAACGCTCTGGTGATAAGGATGATTTTGAGTCTAACAGACTCAGAGAACAATTTCGCAGTAGCCTAAATTTCCTGATAGCATTAGCCTCTTTTTCTGGAGCCTAACCATGAACAAACAGCCCGAAGACTGGCTCGATGATGTCCCCGATAACCATGAAGAAGAAGATGAAGAGATTATCTGGGTCAGTAAAAGTGAAATTAAACGTGATGCCGAAGAATTAAAACGTCTTGGTGCAGAACTGGTCGATCTGGGTAAAAACTCGCTGGATAAGATCCCGCTGGATGACGACCTGCGCGCCGCGATTGAATTGGCGCAGAAGATTAAAAAAGAGGGGCGTCGCCGCCAGCTACAGCTCATCGGTAAGATGCTACGCTCACGCGATGAGGAACCGATTCGTCTGGCGCTGGATAAACTGAAAAACCGCCATAACCAGCAAGTGGCGCTGTTTCATAAACTGGAAGCGCTACGCGATCGGTTAGTGGAACAGGGTGATGAGGCGATGTCGGAAGTGTTAAATCTCTATCCCGATGCCGATCGTCAGCAATTACGTAGCATGATCCGTAACGCCCAAAAAGAGAAAGCGGCCAATAAGCCGCCGAAAGCTTCCCGCCAAATATTCCAGTATTTGCGCGAACTGGCGGAAGCGTGATGCTACCGGCGGGCTGGCTTATTGCCGCCCGCCGTAGTCAATTACTGCCCTAATCGGGTGAGTAATTTCTGGTGAATACCGCCAAACCCGCCATTGCTCATCACCAGCACGTAATCACCCGGCTGCGCGGCCTTCGCCACCATTTCCACCAACGCATCCACATCGGCGCTCCAGTGCGCAGGCTGCATACAGGCTTCGGCAACTTCAGAAACCTGCCACGGAATATGGTGCGGCTGAAATAAGAACACTTCATCGGCGCGCCCCAGAGAAGGTGCCAGATCATCTTTACTCACGCCCATCTTCATGGTGTTGGAGCGAGGTTCCAGCACGGCCAGAATACGTGCCGTTCCGCCAACCTTGCTGCGCAAAGCCGCCAGCGTAGCCAGAATCGCCGTCGGATGGTGAGCAAAGTCGTCATACACTTTTACGCCACCGGCCTCGCCACGTAATTCCAGCCGACGACGCGCGTTAACAAAATCATTCAACGCCCGCCCGGCGTCTTCCGGCTTCACGCCAACGTGCCGCGCGGCGGCGATCGCCATCAAACCATTATGCATGTTGTGCTCACCTACTAGCGACCAGTTCACTTCGCCAACCGGTTCGCCGTCCAGCAACACTTCCCAATGGGAGGCATCCGGCGTGCGTTTTTTCGCTTGCCAGCGCCCATTTTCACCCGCCGTTTCCTGCTCGCTCCAACATCCCATCGCCATCACCTGCTTCAGGTTGGCATCGTGCTCCGGCAATAAAATTTTGCCCTGACCCGGAACGATACGGACTAAATGGTGGAACTGTTTTTGAATCGCGCGCAGGTCGTCAAAAATATCCGCGTGGTCGAACTCCAGATTATTCAAAATCAAGGTGCGCGGGCAGTAATGCACAAACTTCGAGCGCTTATCGAAAAACGCGCAGTCATACTCATCGGCTTCAATCACGAAGAATGGGCTTTTTCCTAAAGTTGCCGAGACGTCAAAGTTCCCCGGCACACCACCGATCACGAAGCCCGGTTCCAGCCCGCAAGCCTGTAAAATCCACGCGACCATCCCGGCGGTAGTGGTTTTCCCGTGCGTACCGGCAACCGCAACGACCCAACGGTCACGCAGGACAAAATCATGTAGCCACTGTGGGCCGGAGAGGTACGGAATGTTCCGTTCCAGCACCGCTTCAACACACGCGTTACCGCGCGTCATCGCATTGCCGATAATGACCAAATCAGGCGCGGGTTCGAGCTGGCTGGCATCATATCCCTGAATAAGATCAATACCTTGCTTCTCAAGTAGCGTGCTCATCGGCGGATAAACGTTGGCATCTGAGCCTGTCACTTCGTGCCCCAGCGCACGCGCCAGCATTGCTAAACCGCCCATAAAAGTGCCGCAGATACCAAGAATATGAATACGCATAAAGGATCCGTTACTAAAAAAGTTCGGCGCACAGTGTAGCGCCGACTGACGACGGAAGAAACGGATTTGGACTATGGTCTTTGTGCTTCATTCGGCTAAACTGCGTACGCAAACGTTGGCGACATGTAAAGCATGCAGCCATTCCATCGCAGATTCAGGGATTGTGTTATGAAAACGTTAGGCGAATTTATCGTCGAGAAGCAACATGACTTTCCTCACGCCACAGGTGAACTGACGGCGCTCCTTTCCGCTATCAAGCTGGGTGCGAAAATCATCCATCGTGATATTAATAAAGCAGGTTTGGTTGATATTCTGGGCGCCAACGGCGTTGAAAATGTGCAGGGCGAGCAGCAGATGAAACTGGATCTGTTCGCCAATGAAAAGCTGAAAGCCGCGCTGAAAGCGCGTGGTATTGTCGCCGGCATCGCCTCAGAAGAAGAAGATGAGTTTGTTATCTTCGAAGGTGCGGAAAACGGTAAGTATGTGGTCTTGATGGACCCACTGGATGGCTCATCAAATATTGATGTTAACGTTTCGGTCGGGACCATTTTTTCAATTTATCGTCGCATCACGCCGCCCGGCACGCCGGTGACCGATGAAGATTTCATGCAGCCGGGTAATAAGCAAGTTGCCGCCGGTTATGTCGTCTACGGCTCCTCAACCATGCTGGTTTACACCACCGGTTGCGGGGTTCACGCCTTCACTTACGATCCATCGCTCGGCGTGTTCTGTTTAAGCCAGGAGCGCATGACGTTCCCGGCGGCGGGTTATACCTATTCGATTAACGAAGGTAACTACATCCGTTTCCCGCAAGGGGTGAAGAAATACATTAAATTCTGCCAAGAAGAGGATAAGGCAACCCGTCGCCCTTACACCTCGCGCTATATTGGTTCGTTGGTGGCCGATTTTCACCGTAACTTGCTGAAAGGTGGCATCTACCTCTACCCCAGCACCGCTAGCCATCCACAAGGCAAGTTGCGTTTGCTGTATGAGTGCAACCCGATGGCGTTCCTCGCCGAACAGGCGGGCGGCAAAGCCAGCGATGGCAAAAACCGTATTCTTGACCTACAACCTGAAACGCTGCATCAGCGTTGCCCGTTCTTCGTCGGGAACAACGCGATGGTTGATGATGTTGAGCGCTTTATGCGTGAGTTTCCGGACGACGCCTCAGCATCGTAATCTGATCGTGGGATGGGCTCGCCCGTCCCCTCATTCATACCGCCACGCGGAAAGCAGACATGCTCTCGACCAACTGTTTCGACTGTTCCTCCAGCGATTGCGTCGCTGCGGTTGCTTGTTCCACCAGCGCGGCGTTCTGCTGAGCCACCTCATCCATCTGCGTCACCGCCAGGTTAACCTGCTCAATCCCCCGGCTTTGCTCCTGTGAAGCGCTGGAGATCTCTTTCATCAACGAGGTAACGCGCATGATCTCCTCGGAAATTTCATCCATGGTTTCACCCGCGCGGGTCGCCATTTCACTCCCCTCGCCAACCCGACTCTGCGATTCACCGATCAGGGTTCTGATCTCTTTCGCCGCGTTACCACTGCGTTGCGCCAGGTTACGCACCTCACTGGCGACCACCGCAAACCCTCGCCCTTGTTCACCGGCTCGCGCGGCTTCCACCGAGGCGTTCAGCGCCAGAATATTAGTCTGAAAGGCAATACCATCAATCACGCCAAGAATATCGGCAATCCGCGCCGAACTGGCGGAAATTTCCTGCATTTTCTCCATCACATAGCAGACCACCTCAGCGCCGCGATCGGCGGTGTCCGACACGCTACGTGCTAGTTGATGTGCCTGATGGGCATTATCCGCATTCAGTTTTACCGTCGCGGTAAGCTGCTCCATACTGGCGGCGGTTTGTTCCAGCGAAGCGGCGGACTCTTCCGTGCGCTGCGATAAATTGAGATTGCCCGCCGCCAGTTCGCGGCTACCGACATCAATTTGCAAACTGGCATCGCGTACCCGGCTAACCGAAAGTTGCAGCGCTTGCTGCATCATGCTCAGCGCGTTATTCAGACGCCCTAACTCATTCTCTCCGCCCGGCGGTACCGGATGCGTGAGGTCACCATCAGCAACATGTTCGAGGTGCGCGATTGCCAAATTCAGCGGCTTCAGCAACATTAAGCGCAGCGTAAACCAGGCCAACACCACCAGTGCTATCGCCAGCAGGCAACTGACCGCGATCAGCATTTTCATTCGGGTTTCATTACCGGTCGCCCGCTTGAGTTGCGCATCGCTCACTTTTTCGGCATACAGGCTAAAATCACTCACCGCTTGCGAAAAGGTGGCGGAAAGCACGGAAATATCGCCTTCCAGCACCGCGTAATAATCGTCCGGGCTCTGCTTATCCAGCGCCGCCATCATTGGCGTAATGCCTTTATCAAGGTATTGCTTGTAACGGACAGCGATAGCATCCGCCAGCACTTTTCCTTGTGCGGTAACCGTACCTGCTGCCGTAAACCGTGCCAGTTCCTGTTGCGACTGCTTAATGAACATTTCCGACTGTTTGGTACTCGCGGCGCCTTCATCCATCAAACCAATTTCCATTTTGCGTACCGCTAACGCAGCGGTTGAACGCGCCCGCAACAAGTCACCATTACTCCGGTAAAGACTATTCAGTTCAATGCCCTGAATGCGGTTAATCGCATCCAGCGACTGATTGCCTTTATTGATGGCGATAATTCCCATTACGCTGACCAACAAAAGTAACAGCGTAAGCAACGTCAATAACGCCAGTAACCCGGTGCGCAGAGAGAGTTTTTTTATCATAGTGGTTTCCGATATCAGTGAAGGCCAACCCTTCTCGAGCCTTACAGCGCATCAAGTATCGGCAGTTCAGTGGAGAAACTTTAGATTTATTCCCACGGCGCATTGACCTCGACTCCCCCCTTCACCACGCTTACTATCGCTGTGCATTTTATTCCTCTGGAGAATCCCATGAAGAACCCCTTACTCATGCTATGCCTGTTATTGCCGCTGAGTGTCAGCGCGGCGGAAAAACAGCGCCCCATTGATAACGCGCTGGATAGCTGTATGAATAAAACATCCACTACGCTTGGTATGACACAGTGCTATGACGCGGCTTATCATGCCTGGGATAAAGAGATGAACGCCGCGTATCAGGCGGCGCTGGCAAAACGCGATGCCACGCAAAAACAACAATTACGCACCGCGCAGCGAAACTGGTTAACTTATCGCGCTAGCTGGATGACGGCCGCTAAGGGATATGTGTTAAAACAGCAGGGCACCATGGCGGGCCTGACGCTTGGCGCGCAGAATGTTGAACTGGTCAAGCAACAGGCATTGATGCTGAAGTCGTTAAATAGCGCCTGCGGCAACCCGGATGATTGCTAAACACTGTCAATAAATCGCCGGTATGGAGCATTCCGAAACCCCAAAAAGGGGGAATACTTTCGCTGTCAGTTGGCTATAATAGCCGTCACTCGACTTAAGACTAATGAAGGAATGCGAGATGAGTTTGAACCAGGTGCCTGCGGGTAAAGACCTGCCAGAAGATATCTACGTCATTATTGAAATTCCGGCCAATGCCGATCCAATCAAATATGAAGTGGATAAAGAGTCTGGCGCGTTATTTGTTGACCGTTTTATGTCAACGGCGATGTTTTATCCGTGCAACTACGGCTACATCAACCATACGCTGTCTCTGGATGGCGACCCGGTTGACGTGCTGGTGCCAACCCCGTATCCGCTACAGCCGGGTTCGGTCATTCGTTGCCGTCCGGTTGGCGTGTTGAAAATGACCGATGAGTCAGGCGAAGACGCGAAACTGGTGGCGGTTCCGCATACCAAACTGTCGAAAGAGTATGATCACATTAAAGATGTGAACGATCTGCCGGAACTTCTGCGCGCGCAGATTACCCACTTCTTCGAACACTATAAAGACCTGGAAAAAGGTAAGTGGGTGAAGGTTGAAGGTTGGGATAACGCTGAAGCCGCTAAAGCTGAAATCGTCAGTTCTTTCGAGCGCGCGGCGAAGAAGTAACTCTCTTCTTTGCCCGGCCATCAGACAAAAACACCGCTCCTGTGAGCGGTGTTTTTTTATTACTCATGCTGTTCCCGGCGTTACTCGCCGCGCAGCAACCAATCGCCGCTTTCAATACGGCGACGGCCTGCCACTGAGCGTTGATAAACATAGAGCCAGGCACTGCCGTACGGCGTCTGAACCAGTTGGCGTTTATATTCGCCGCCTTTGGTTCGGAGCGCGTCAAGCTCGCCCAGCGTCGCGGCGTCAATGCGATAAACCTCGCAATGAACTTGCCCCTCCCCTGTTATCACGCCGGGATAATGACCAAGGCTGTAAAGCTCGTAGCCGTCGATCTCATGATCGCCAAGCCACTGCGCATTGGTCATCCAGTGACTGTTTCCCTGTTCGCGTCGTAAACTGCCATAGACAATTATTCGCATTGCTAAAACTCAAACTGATAGAGCAAATCCAGTGCCTGATCGATACCTGACACTGCTTCCAAATAGAGTTTGGGCATCAGACGATAACGTAAGGTTAAGGTCGCCAATGAGTCAAAAATACCCACTCCATATTTTACTTGTAGACCCGGCAACACATAGCCACTGACCTGAACCTGTTGGCTATCGCCAACGCCGGTGGTATCAAGCGCAAGGTTACTGACGCCGAACGTCTCGCCGATTTTACCCATAACCTGACCACTTTGTGCAACCCCCAAACCAACCAAAGCTGAAGTTAACGCATTACTGTCACCATCGCTGTTCAGCCCCTGCCCACGTAACAGGTAAGAAAGGGCTTCTTGTTGCGACATCGCCGGATCGGAGAAGACCTCGACTTTTGGCTCGTCGGCGAGGCCGGTGACGCGTAATCCCGCCGTGACATCATCCTCTGTCGCTTCCGGGTTACGAATCGCCTCAAGGTTTAGATAAGGCTGGTCCGGCGGCCCGGCAAACTGCAACTCACCTTTGCGTACCAACAGATCCTGCCCATAAGCATGGAAGCGACCGGACGGAATATTGATTTGCCCATTCAGCCCCAGCCCACGCTTATCCTGCACCAGTTTCAAATCACCATTCAGCTTCGCTTTCAGCCCAAACGCGCTGAGTCGTACATCATCGCCAACGTGAATCACCAGGTTGCTATTAATTGGAATGGCGGCGGTTTTCGGTGCCACGGGTTGTAAGTTTTCATCCAGAATAACTTCATCAGAAGAGACCCCGGTGGCGCTTTCTGGCACCTCTTGCACCGTAATCCGCGCCCACGGAATATCGACACGTCCATCCAGATTAAAGGCGGCGGGCGACGCTTCAAACACCAAATCGGGTGAAACGTCCATACGAACCATCGGCGGCACGGTAACCCGCACTTTGTCGCCTTTGGCCGCCACGCGGGCGCGCCAATTATCCAGTTGGCTCCAATCCGCGTTACCGTTTAGAGCGATTTGGCCTTGCGCGGTCTGAATTAAGCCTTCCAGCGTAGAACTCATGCCGTTGAAGACCATATTGAGGTTGGCGGCGGTGAGATCCACCGGCATGAAGTTACCGTCAATATCAACGTTGTGCAGCCCAAGCTGCCCAAACACTTGCGGGCGCTGAAGATCACCGCCCAATCGCAAGTTACTGTTAAGCATACCGGCCACTTTTTCACCCTGCATCAACGCCGGGTTAAACATCGCCAGCGACAGGTTGGCAATATTTACATTGCCCGAAAGTAGACGGCGGTGCTGCGGGTCGGCGATTTGGATATTGCCATCTAGCTGCCCGTTATGCGCAATTCGGATCAGCCAATCGAGTTGCGCGCGACCATTACGCATTGCAGCGTTAAGGTTCAAAGTATCGAACGCGATCGGCAGGGTATTGCCCTGCACATCTTGTTCAACTTTTACGCCATTACCTTTCAGCGCAACGCGTCCGGTTGGCAACGCGCCGTCTGCCGTCCAGTTCACTTCCGCATCGCCAGTGAAAACGCCGCTCAACTTGGTTTCATCGCCCAGGAACGGCTTAATCATCGCTAAATCAAACCGGTTCAACGTCACTCGGGCATGACCATTTGGCCCGGCTTCAATCGGCTGCGGTACGCAAAGCTGCGCGTTCGGGTTCTGCCAGCAGTGCGCGCCGATGGTGGCGGTCTGTTTGCTATTCAGGTAATCAATGGCCATTGCGCGCGTTAAACGCCACTCGCCAACCGGCGTATCGAAACGGGTATTGTTCAATACCCCTTTCCAGTGTTGTGTCGCCCGATCAAAGCTGCCGCTCAACGCCAATTGGCCTGATACTGGCTCGCCCTGAATATTGAGCTTCAACTGATGCTGCTTTTCATTACCGTCTGCGTTCAGGGTCAGCAAATTGATCGCCAACGTATCCTGTTTCAATTGCTCTACCCGAACCGCCAGCTTACCGGCGATTTGCTCGGCGGAACGCACATCGCCTTCCACTTTCACCCGCCCAATATGCATTTCTTGCCAACGCAGACCGGTAGCGGTTAAATCCGCCAACAACTGCGGCGCCTTCAGGTTGCCGCGCGCACGCAGAGTGCCTTTCGCCACACCGCCCAGCCCCGGTAATGCATTATCCAGATGCTGCGCGTCAATATCAGCGTCCAGATTTAGCGTATCGCCCAACGAACCTTTGACATTAAGATTGTTGCGGCCCAACACCAGTTTGATGCCTGGAATGTTCCACTGGTTATAGCTATTGCCGTACAGCGTACCCTGGGCGGAAACCTCGTTCTGTTTCACATTGCCGTTAAGCTGAAGCTCTGGCACCCGCAACTGCCAACTGCCGCCATACAGACTGCCGCGCGTGGTGATTTTCCCCGCCAGCTTGGCGGGCCAGTCAGGGTACTGTTTGGCGGTGTTGATGCCTGCCAGCGTTAGCTCGCTGCGCCAACTGATCGCTTTGCTCCAATCCACCAGCGCCGTCAGGTCAATATTGCCCTGCAAAGCGGCAATCCGGAGTTTATCGAGGCTGAACTGTTCAATATTGCCTTTGCCATTCAACGTCAGCCCGGCAGGCGGAATCGCATCCCCTTTCAGCGCTGCCTCTAGCGACATCACATAATCGGTGGCTTTCCCATTGAACTGAAAATTAACCTTATCTACTTGATACTGCGTGGCACCAGTTAACGGCCAGCGCAATTGCGGACTAGTGAGATCGATGTGCAGCGGTAACCCCACGGTGGCTGGTTCGGTCTGCACATTTAACTGCGCCGCCAGCGGCCCGGAGAGATTGAGCGCCAGCTTCAGCCGATCGCGCATGCCGCCGCCCAAGGTCATATTGACCTTCTCGCCTTTCAACGGATCGAGGTTGAGTGCGCCATGTAAGGTGAGGTTCACCGGCCAGTTATCGGCCAGCAGCGCCTGCCCGGAAGCATTCAGCTGCCCCATGGAGGAGTCGACCGCCAACGTTTCTAACTGTAGCCGGCGATCTTGGGTATGCGCCTTCACCTGCAGCCGGTTAATCAACACATCAGTATCGCCGGTCAGCCGCAGTTGTTGTCCGGTAATATCCTCAATATTCACATCCAGCGGTAACTGGAAATCCGGCAAGTCAGGGAGCAATGGTTTGGCAAATAGCGCTTTCAGGCTTTCACCCAGTGGTTGCTCGTCTGCCGAGGGTTTTTCAATCTTTGGTTCAACCACTTGCTCATTTGCCACCTGCGCGGCCTTTGGCAACGCAATTAGCAAGCTTTGAATGTGGGTAGGCGTGAGGGTTAGCGACCGGCCCTGCCACTGCATGCCGGTAGAAAAATCTGCCAGCGAAATCGCGGTATTATCAATCTTGACGCTAACATTCTGGATCCCAAGATGGCGCAACGTAATCGGATAAGGCGTACTGATTTCGCCGCCGGAAGACGTCTCAGGTTCTGGCTGGGTTGCCGTGGCTGGCGGTAGTTTTTTACTGTCGACCACCACGTTAATCCCTTTCAGGCTGAGGTCATTCACGCAAAACGCCGAATGTTTCAGACAACCTAATCCAACCGCCAGATGTAATTCATCCGCATTCACACTCACGCCGGGCATTTGGTACTGCACCCCTTTCAGGGTCAGATTACGCCAGCCGCCGTCAACCTGCTTGATGTCCAGCCCCGGTACCCAACGTGCGGCGCCATTCAACACCAGATGCAACCCCGTCGTGGTACCAATCAGGAACCCTACCGCGCCCAATAGCAGCAGCAGAAAAATCAAAATGCCAATCAGGACCTTTTTCCAACGACTCATAGCTCTGGCCCCAACCCAATGTAGAACTGTAATCCATGTTTTTCGTCATCACCCACTGGCCGGGCAATATCGAACTTAATCGGCCCAACCGGTGACTGCCAGCGCACGCCAAAACCGGCGCCGGTTTTAATATCGCTTTGTTTGATGTCATTCACCGCTTCGCCAGAGTCAACAAACACCGCCCCCCACCATTTACCGGTCACATTGTATTGGTATTCCAGCGAACCGGTCGCCAATTTAGAGGCACCGGTCAGTTTGCCGTCGCTATCGCGCGGTGAAATATCTTTGTATTTGTAACCCCGAATGCTGCGATCGCCACCGGCAAAGAAGCGCAGGTCCGGCGGTACACGCTCAAAATCATTGGTTTCAATCCAGCCAAGATTACCGCGCGCCACGAAGCGGTGTTTCTCCGCCACGGTACGGATCCAGACGTTTTGCGCCTGTAACACCAGGAAATCAACGTCAGAGCCCCATGTGGTGTCAGAAATATCAGCGGAGTAGCGCTGCGAATCTCCCCAGGTTGGCATCAGTCCGCCGCGTGAACGCGTGCGGTTGATGCTGACGCCCGGATACAGCAGCATAGTGGTGTTGGTCACGCTACCTTGGGTAAAGTGGTCAAGACTCCAGCGTAGATTGATCGCTTTCTGCCAGCCGCTGCTATTGTCCCAATAACGGGAAACGGCAAGCGTGGTGGAGTCTGCTTTGGTGTCATTAAGATCGGTGCGCTTCAACCCGCCCTGGAACAGATAATATTGCTCCAGCGGGCTTTTCAGTAACGGAACCTTATAGCTAAAATCAAGCTGCTGCTCCGGCGCGGAGAGGTTGGCGCTGGTAGTGAAGCTGTGACCGCGTGAGTTGATCCACGGTTTTTTCCACGTCGCTTTAACCCGTGGCCCAACATCGGTTGAATAGCCGACGCCGGTTTCAATAGTGTTTTCGGTGCGCGGTGAAACGACGCCGGTCAGCGGCAGAACTTTTTGGGTACTCGCTTTCTTGAAATCTGGCGCGACGACCACCGAATTAAACCAGCCGGTAGCCGACAACCGCCGATTGAGCTCCGCCAAGTCGCGCGAGCTGTAATAGTCGCCTTCTTTAAATGGCACCAGATTCTGCAAATACGCTTCACGGATTTGCGAGCCGGCGAAGCTTACGTGGCCAAAGCGATAACGCTGCCCGCTATCGTAATCAATATCCCAGAATGCTTCTCGCCGGGCAGGCGACACGCCCAATTGGCTCTTTTTAAATTCACCATCGAAGTAGCCATTACGTAGCGCAAGGTTGGTAAAGCCATTCTTAAAGCTGTCGTATTTACCGTGATTCAGGATGGTCCCGTTTTTAGGCTTACCCTGTTTTATCCAGTTTTGGTAATCGTGATCGTTACGCGCTTCACCGCGCACAATAATGGTACTCCCGGCGATACGTACCGGCTCGCCAGGCTTCACATGCGCGATCAATACCGGGCGCCCACCTTGTGGCGGAGCCGGGCGGGACTCAAAATCGATGGTGGGATCGTAATAGCCCAGAGCTTTCAGCCCCTCTTTGATCGCCTCCGAAACCCGCGCGCGGAAGCGCCCATCCGCAGAAACTTCATCACCGCTAATGGTGGAAAGACGCGCTCTAACGTTCTTCTGTAGTTCCCCGGATAAGCCATCAAGTTGCAAGCGGATATTCGCGGCCTGTACGGCAGGCGCGGCTATCAGCAGACAGTACATGCAATAAACACGAATTCGTGGCACGCTTACTCCTGTTACTGTTGCCAATCCCTAATCCAGAGGGATAAATGGTTTCTTGAATAGCAAGCCACTGCACGCGATGGATTTTCAGACCCAAAAAGCATAGCGGTTTTTGTCCAATTCTGACTGCTTTTAACTATTCGTAATGCATTAACATAGTTTGCCGACTATTGTCGGCAAAGAAGCTACACGATACAACCCCGATACAACCCGTAATCGCGATCGAAGTAAACAGGAGTATATGCAGGTGACGTCATTCGACAAAACGCAAACTATCGCCCAGGCCGAGGCGCTACCAGGCCGCACAACCCCCATGCCGGTGGCGACCACACATGTGGTCACCGAACGTTCGATGACGCACGTTCCTGACGGAATGGAGGTCGCCATCGTCGCCATGGGCTGTTTCTGGGGCGTTGAGCGGCTGTTTTGGCAGCAGCCCGGCGTGTATAGCACGGCAGCAGGCTACTGCGGCGGCTACACGCCCAATCCCACCTATCGCGAAGTCTGTAGCGGGCAAACCGGCCATGCGGAAGCGGTACGTATCGTTTACGATCCGGCGCAGCTTAGCTATCAGCAGATTTTGGCGTTGTTCTGGGAAAATCACGATCCGGCGCAAGGGATGCGTCAGGGCGGCGACGTCGGCACTCAGTATCGCTCCGCGCTGTATCCCCTGAATGAGGCACAGGCCACGGCTGCGCAGGCAAGCCTGACGCGCTTTAAACAGGCCATGACTGATGCAGGCGATCGGCGTGAAATCACCACCGAAATCATTGAGGCTCCGCTGTTCTATTACGCGGAGGATGAACATCAGCAATATCTGTATAAAAACCCGGAAGGATACTGTGGCTTAGGCGGCACCGGTATTTGTTTACCACCGCAACTACAGAGCTAGCGGCCCGATTGAGGCTACTGCTATAATCCCCCGCACAGGCCGTGACATTTTCGGATTTTTACCGTATGGCGCGGCCTTTTAGAAAGCTTTCTGCCCCGACGTGTTTCACTTTGTCGAACTGGCGCAGACATTTTTGGCACGGATAGCCCAGCAATACTGGTGTGGATACCGATAAACGCGTGTCGCCACCCGCGCTGCCCAGGCCAAAAATGACAAGTACTTAACCCAACGGAAACTTTATGTTAGATAGCTTGCTTGTCATACTCGTGTTGATTGCGGTCAGCTCTTTTTTCTCCCTTTCGGAAATTTCACTGGCCGCCGCGCGAAAAATCAAACTTAAACTGCTGGCCGATGAAGGCAATATCAACGCGCAGCGCGTGCTGAAAATGCAAGAAACGCCGGGCATGTTCTTTACCGTGGTGCAAATTGGCCTCAACGCAGTGGCGATTCTCGGCGGTATCGTCGGGGATTCAGCGTTTTCTCCCGCCTTTCGCTCCCTGTTTGAACACGTTGTGGAGCCGGAACTGGCGGAACAACTCAGCTTTATTTGCTCATTCACCCTCGTCACCAGCCTGTTTATTCTGTTTGCCGATTTGACGCCTAAACGTATCGGGATGATCGCGCCGGAAACCATTGCACTACGGATCATTAATCCGATGCGGTTCTGCCTGTTTATCTTTCGTCCGCTGGTCTGGTTCTTTAACGGCATGGCGAATATGATCTTTCGTCTCTTCAAAATCCCGATGGTGCGCAAGGACGATATCACTTCCGACGATATTTACGCGGTGGTGGAAGCGGGCGCACTGGCTGGCGTGTTGCGTAAACAAGAGCATGAGTTAATCGAAAACGTCTTTGAGCTGGAGTCACGTACCGTTCCCTCCTCCATGACGTCGCGCGAAAATATCGTTTGGTTTGACCTGCACGAAGATGAGACCTCGCTAAAAGAGAAAATTGCGCGGCATCCGCATTCAAAGTTTCTGGTTTGTAATGAAGATATTGACCATATCGTGGGTTATGTGGATTCAAAAGAGTTGCTGTTGCGCGTGCTGGGCAACCAGAGTCTGACGCTTAGTAGCGGTGTGCAGATCCGCTCAGCGCTGATTGTGCCGGATACCTTAACGCTGTCCGAAGCGCTGGAAAGCTTTAAAACTGCCGGTGAAGATTTTGCGGTCATCATGAATGAGTACGCGTTGGTGGTCGGCATTATTACGCTAAATGACGTGATGACCACGTTAATGGGCGACTTGGTTGGTCAAGGGCTGGAAGAGCAGATTGTTGCGCGTGATGAGAATTCATGGCTGGTTGAAGGCGGCACGCCAATTGATGATGTAATGCGCGTGTTGGATATTGATGACTTTCCGCAGTCTGGCAACTATGAAACCATCGGCGGCTTTATGATGTATATGCTGCGTAAGATTCCGAAACGTACTGATTTTGTGAAGTTTGCCGGGTACAAATTTGAGGTGGTGGATATTGATAGTTACCGTATCGACCAGCTTCTGGTCACACGGATTGATGAACGTCCTGTGGCGCTGACCGTGCCAAAAACGACAGAAGAGAACAGCTAGAAACAACAAGGGCGCGGTAACCGCGCCCTGCTCACCTCAATTGAATTCCGTTTGCAAACGAAGCACTTGGCGGTTGACCTCTGACATCACGCTCAAATGCTGCTTGTCCTTCACGCGTGGGATAAGAATTTTCCCTTTATCGAACTCAAACGCGCCAACATCCTTGATATACAACCTTCCTCTAAACAATGTCTTAACGTACTTAGCAACCTGTAGAGGGTTGTAACGTTGGAAGATTTTCATTCTGCTTTTACTCCTAAAAATGAACTACGCCCCGTCGTTGCCAAATTCGGTACGAACTGATGAAGCGCAAATTGCTGATAAACTATAGAACATGATTTCTTTCCTGTGTTCCGAAAATCCTGCTTTTTTACTGAATTGACAGAACATTACAGAATACTCTGTTAACACGATCACATATCGCAGTATAAACCTTCAATCTACATGGATTTGTGCTGTCCGCCGCAAAGCGAGAAACCGGCAGCGACAGACGCATCATCCGTGCTTATTATTTCAGGAACATGACCAAGTGGTCGGATCACCTGCAAAAATGGAGTTCTTATGATAACAACTCGCTCACTCGCCCTCGCACTCGCTTTGTTGTTGCCGCTCGCCGCCAACGCCCATAATTTTGTTGAAGGCCAGCGCGTTGCGCCGGTCGGTGTCGCCGACAAAGGTGAGCTACTCTGGCAACACGATGAGTTTAGCTACCAAAGCTGGAATAGCGCGCAACTGGCGGGAAAAGTGCGGGTGATACAACATATTGCCGGTCGCTCATCGGCAAAAGAAAAAAATGCGCCGCTGATTGAAGCGATAAAAGCCGCACAGTTGCCGCACGATCGCTATCAAACGACCACGATTGTCAATACCGATGACGCTATTCCCGGTACCGGCATGTTTGTGCGCAGCAGTATTGAAAGCAATAAGAAGCAGTACCCGTGGTCACAGTTTATTGTCGACAGCAATGGCGTGGTGAAAAAAAGTTGGAAGTTAGAAGACGGCGGCTCAGCGATCGTAGTGCTGGATAAACTGGGTGAGGTCCGTTTCGCTAAAGATGGCGCGCTGACGCAAGATGAGGTGCAACAGGTGATGGGTTTGCTGCATCAGTTACTGAAAACATCACCTAACTAATTCGAGCCGCAGGGAGACACATCCATCTCCCTGCAAACTGGCTAAAAAATAGAGACACGAAACCCCGGATTCAGGAAGGATTCACGCGGTGCATAATCCAGCGTTTTCCCCTGCCAGTCATGGACATGCGCGCCAGCGGCAATCGCAACGGCATGCCCGGCGCCGGTATCCCAAATATTGGTTGGCCCAAAACGTGGGTAAAGCTGCGCTTTCCCTTCCGCCACCAGACAAAACTTAAGCGAGGAACCAATTGCCGTGGTTTGGTGCTCGCCCATCTGATTTAAATACTCTTTCAACTCTTCATCGCTAGCGGCATGAGAACGGCTAATCACCACCAGCGGCGGACGTGCGTCGCGGATATGGATTTGTTCTTTATTACCGCCCTCTTCCTTCCAGGCTTTACCTTCCGCTGCCGAATACAGGATGCCGAGCGCCGGGGCATACACCACTCCCAGCGTGGGTTTACCTTGTTCGATGAGCGCGATATTCACGGTAAATTCGCCATTGCGCTTCAGAAACTCTTTGGTGCCATCCAGCGGATCAACCAACCAGTAACGCTGCCAATGCTGGCGTACGTCCCAGCCGGGCGGATCTTCTTCTGACAGTACCGGTAACTCTGGCGTAAGCGCTGCCAATCCTTCAGCGATAACGGCATGTGCCGCAAGATCGGCAGCCGTTACCGGAGAATCATCCGATTTGTGAGAAACGTTAAGCGGAGCCTCGCCATCGTAAACCTTCATAATGGCATCGCCCGCCTTGCGCGCCAGTTGGCAAATTTGCTCTAACATTTGTCACCTCGTTATCGATTAACGGCATGTAATATTGATGGTGTCATTACTCGCTATGTAGACGCAAGTATGAGGATAGCAGTTCAGTTATGCGAATCCCCTGACATCTCATTTTTTGCTATAGAACTTTTTAATATCAATAGCATACTCCACTTCCTCGCGCCACGCTATGCCATGCTCCCGGCGATGATCTGCCGCCATCACGGCAACTCAATTTCTGTCACACATCACAATTTTATGAATTAAAAAGTAACATTTGCAGATTATTTTGCGATGTTTGTTGTATTTCAGGATGAATAAAACGGAGAGATACCATGTTTAAGCCCTGCATCACGCTACTGGCGCTGGCGATAACCACCGCAACCTCAGCCGCCACGGTGGACCTACGTCTAATGGAAACCACCGACCTACACAGTAACATGATGGACTTTGATTATTATAAGGATACGCCCACCGAAAAATTTGGGCTGGTTCGTACCGCAACGCTGATCGAAGCCGCACGTAATGAGGTAAAAAATAGCCTGTTAGTTGATAACGGCGACGTTATTCAGGGCAGCCCGCTGGGTGATTACATGGCGGCGAAAGGTTTAAGCAAAGGCGAAATTCATCCGGTCTATAAGGCGATGAATACGCTGGATTATACGGTGGGAAACCTTGGCAATCATGAATTTAATTATGGGCTGGAATACTTACATCAGGCGATTAATGGTGCCCGTTTTCCTTATATTAATGCCAATATCATCTCGCTAAAAACCGGTAAGCCACTGTTTACACCCTATTTGATTAAACCGGTGACGGTCACCGATCGCGACGGTCAGCCCCATACGCTGAAAATTGGTTACATCGGTTTTGTCCCACCACAAATTATGGTCTGGGATAAACCTCGCTTGCAGGGCAAGGTTACCGTGAATGATATTACGGAAACCGCGAAAAAATGGGTGCCGGAGATGCGTAAACAGGGCGCTGACCTGGTGGTCGCCATCCCCCATTCTGGCCTTTCCAGCGAACCCTGGCACGCACTGGCCGAAAACTCGGTGTATTACTTAAGCCAAGTTCCAGGTATTGACGCCATTATGTTTGGGCATGCGCATGCGGTTTTTCCTGGCGAAGATTTTGCCAACATCAAAGGGGCGGATATCGCTCAGGGAACGCTAAACGGTATTCCGGCGGTGATGCCCGGCATGTGGGGCGATCATCTCGGGGTGATTGATCTGGTACTGGCTGAAAATAAAGGCCACTGGCAGGTAAGCTCGGCGAAAGCGGAAGCGCGCCCAATTTATGACAGCGTAGGCAAACGCTCCCTGGCAGCAGAAGATCCGGCGTTGGTGAAAGTGCTGGCTGCCGATCACCAGGCGACGCGTGCCTTTGTGGCAAAGCCCATCGGCAAAGCGGCGGATGTCATGTATAGCTATCTGGCGTTGGTACAGGATGATCCCACGGTACAAATCGTCAACAACGCCCAACGTGACTATGTGAAACACTTTATTCAGGGCGATCCTGACTTGGCCAATTTGCCGGTCTTGTCTGCCGCCGCACCGTTTAAAGTGGGCGGCCGGAAAAACGATCCCGCCAGCTATGTGGAAGTAGAAAAAGGTGAGATGACCTTCCGTAACGCGGCAGATCTCTACCTGTATCCCAACACGCTGGTCGTGATGAAAGTGAGTGGTAAAGAGGTCAGAGAATGGCTGGAGTGCTCCGCCGGTCAGTTCCGGCAAATTGATATTCATTCTCGCCAGCCGCAATCGCTGATTAATTGGGATTTTCGGACCTATAATTTCGATGTTATTGATGGGGTAAATTATCAAATCGATGTGACCCAACCGGCACGTTACGATGCCGAATGCGGGCTGATTGATCGCCAGGCTTTCCGAATTAAGCACTTAACGTATCAAGGGAAACCTATCGATGAGCACGCGACCTTCCTAGTTGCGACCAATAACTATCGCGCCTATGGCGGAAAGTTTGCCGGTACTGGCGATAAGCATATCGCTTTTGCCTCTCCTGATGAAAACCGCGCCATTGTTGCGGCCTACATTAGCGCGCAAACCAAAGCGCAGGGCGAAGTACAGCCACAAGCGGATAATAACTGGCGCCTGGCGCCAATAGCCAGCCAGACGGCGTTGGATATTCGCTTTGAAACCGCACCGACGAAGAAGGCAGACGCATTTATTCAGCGCTATGCGCAATATCCTCTTGAAAAACAAGGAACCGATAAGATCGGCTTTCAAATTTATCGGCTCAATCTCCAGTCATCACGCTAAGCGAATGTCGGCCCGCGCTCGCGGGCCGATCGTTAAGGCGCACATTTAAACACGCAATCGACAAAATTGTGCTGGTCGCCAACAAAAGATGCATTTAAAATACATCTTATAAATGACATCTCAGAGGTATCAACACATGGCAGCACTACGTACAACATCGTTAGGACAATTGGCAATTGAGATCCCCGGCTCGACCGCGCTGTTTCGTAAATATGAGCTGGATTTTTGTTGCGGCGGGAAAAAGACGCTGGAACAACTCGCCAACCAGCGCTCGCTGGATATTGATGTAATTGAAAGCGAACTGGCGGCGCTGTCGCAGGATGAAAACGGCGCGCGTGACTGGCGCACGGCAACGTTAACCGAATTGATCGCACACATTTTAGTGCGTTTCCATCAGCGTCATCGCGAACAATTGCCGGAACTGATCCTGATGGCAGAGAAAGTGGAACGCGTGCATGGTGAGAAGGCCGCTTGTCCGAAAGGGTTGAGCCGCGTGCTGAACCAGGTTTATCAACATCTCAGCGACCATATGATGAAAGAAGAGCGGGTCTTATTTCCGTTAATTGAGCAAGGACAGGGCGCACAAGCAGCCGGTCCAATCTCAGTAATGGAATTTGAGCACAATGAAGCCGGTGAACAATTAGAGGTGATTAAGATGCTCACCAATAATCTTACGCCACCCGCCGGAGCCTGCACGACCTGGCGCGCCTTATACAGTGGAACAAGCGAGTTTATTGAGGATTTGATGCAACATATTCATCTGGAAAATAATTTATTATTCCCACGCGCGTTACGCGGAGAATAATTTTTCAAACGGTAAAATAAAAGCCAGCGCCGTAGACTATCCCGGCGCTGGCTTATTAATACCCAATTTATTGGATATTAACGGCTTTTGAACCAGTCAACGATGCCGCGAATACCTTCGCTCATTTCACGAACAGCGCCAACGACATTCAATTCAATGATGTAGCCAATGCCTTTACCTAATTGCGCGGCGGCCGCACTAACGTCTTCGCTAACCGCATTACCAATTGACAATCCGATTTTTTCGCCGATGTTAGCGATAAAGAACCCACCTGAAATATTTGCAACTTCTTTATTATTTAATTCACGCATTTTATTGTCTCCATGAAGAAATTAGATTTAACCGCTGCTTTCCAATAAAGCGGCAGGGACAATTACACCTAAAATCCGGAAACATATAAATAGTAATCTCTTGATTTTTCTGGAGTGATTTCATTTATAAAAATGAAAAAGCATCCAGAAAAAGGTATAGCATTGCGATTATGCTATACCTCACGTTTACTCCGCGCCGGTATTTACAGAATTTCCAGTAACTCAACTTCAAATATTAGCGTGCTGAACGGCGGAATCGACGCGCCAGCGCCACGCTCACCATAAGCCAAGTTATGCGGAATAGTCAGTTCCCATTTAGACCCGACCGGCATCAGCGTTAATGCCTCAATCCAACCGGCGATGACACCGCTAACCGGAAACTCAGCCGGTTCACCACGCGCCACGGAACTGTCAAACACCGTACCGTCAATCAATTTTCCGGTGTAATGCACCCGCACGCGATCCTGACGCGAAGGGATTTCGCCCTCGCCCTGCTTAATCACGCTGAACTGTAGGCCAGATTCAGTGCTGCTTACACCTTCACGTTTGATGTTCTCATCAAGGTATTTCTGACCTTCAGAGGCCATTTCTTGCTGACGTTCTCGGCGAACGGCATCAGCACGTTCGTGTACTTCACGCAGCGCACGGTGTACAACATCCACCGGCACCGCTGGCGCATTCCCTTCCAACGCATCACGCAGGCCCGCCAGCAGCGCTTCAGGCTGTAGCCCTTGCAAACCCGACTCCAGCAATTGCTGGCCAACCTGTAAACCAATACCGTAACTTGCTTGCGCTTCGACGCTATCAAAAGAAGGGGTGGTCATACTTTTTCCTTTCATGATGGATAAACAACAGAATGGCGCAGCATAACAGCGCTGGCTGCGTGGGTAAAATCGGGTTTAAGGGGGAGATGACTTTTTGTCCGGAAAAGGAAACAATAGCGTTAATGACTTTTGTGAATGTGGGCAGGCACTTCGCGCCAGATTTGCGCATACTAAAGTCACATGTCGTGGTAACGCGACGCGCTAGTTTATGACCGTTCACACTGAGAGAAGAAATATGGGCCAGATAGCCCCAAGACGACGCGGGAAGCGCCTGCCATTTTACCATCCGGTTTTAAAAATGTGGATGGCGAGCCGCCCATCCAGCGCGCGACAAAGGCGCGAGGAGGAGGAAGTTATGCATAAGGAATCTTCGTCACGCGCCATGCCATGGTTCCATAAACTCTGGCATGGTCTGGATAATATTCGCTGGATGGATCCTCTGCCGGCACCACATCGTCGCGGTATTTTGCTCGCGCTGGTGATTATGCTGTTGGCCTTCCTATGGCCTTCTGCTACGCCGCAATATCCGGTAGAAAGGCCGGTTTCCGCGCAGCAGAATAACAGTGATAATCGTGCGCCGATACAGGCGAATCTCGATGATCGCTCCTCGCCAGACCATAATAATAGCCAAGCTCCGGCTTCTCCTCCCGCCCAGCCAGCCGATCGAGGGCAATGGCGTAACTTCCAGATAGCTTCCGGGCAGACGCTGGCGCAGCTATTTCGCGATAATAATCTTCAGGTGAGTGATGTGTTTGCTATGGCACAGGTTGAGGGTGATGATAAACCGCTCAGCAACCTGCACAGTGGGCAGCAAGTGAAAGTTCGCCAGGATGCCCAAGGCGTAGTAACCGGATTGACGATTGATACGGATAACGGGCCGGTGTTATTTACCCGCCAGCCGGATGGCTCATTTATCCGCGCGCAATAATCTCCACCAAGAAATTACGCAGGACTATACACACGTTGTAGGTGGCAACCAGGCTTCATAACGGCGTCCTGTCGATGCGTTACTGCCCGATCATACGCGTGAGCGTCAAAAACAAAAACGCCGGCACAAGGCCGGCGTTTTCATCGGGTAACTAACAGCGATTAAGCTTCAGTAACCACGTTTACAGTCAGCTTAGCGAAGACTTCGCTGTGAACCTGGAAGTCCACTTCGTGCTCACCAGTTGTGCGCAGAACACCGTTCGGCAGGCGAACTTCGCTCTTAGCAACTTCAACGCCAGCCGCGGTAACCGCGTCAGCGATATCGCGAGTACCAATAGAACCGAACAGTTTGCCTTCGTCGCCTGCTTTAGACGCGATGGTAACGGTGCCCAGTGCATTGATTTTCTCAGCGCGAGCATTAGCCGCAGCCAGAACGTCAGCCAGTTTAGCTTCCAGTTCAGCACGACGCGCTTCGAAATACTCAACGTTTTTCTTGGTAGCAGGAACCGCTTTACCCTGTGGAACCAGGAAGTTACGCGCATAACCCGCTTTAACATTAACCTGATCGCCCAGGCTACCCAGGTTTGCTACTTTATCAAGCAGAATAACTTGCATTACCTTATCCTCTTAAAGTCGTTAAATGACAGCAGCCGATTACTGATGACGATCAGTGTACGGCAGCAGAGACAGGTAACGCGCGCGCTTGATAGCACGAGCCAGCTGACGCTGGTATTTTGCGCGAGTACCGGTGATACGGCTCGGTACAATCTTACCGCTTTCAGTGATGTAGTTTTTCAGCGTTGCGATATCTTTATAATCGATCTCTTGAACGCCTTCCGCGGTGAAACGGCAGAACTTGCGACGACGGAAATAACGTGCCATTTGGCTAGTCTCCAGAATCTATCAAATCAATCTGCTCGGCATGCAACACAATTTTGCTCAGGCCATTGCGCCCTTGATGGCAGCTAATGAAACCTTCAACGGTAAGTTGCGTGCCGACCGTTATATGTTGAGTAATGACCTGATGGTCGGCGCCACTAATAATAATGGGCATACGACACCAGGCTTGCCGGGTGAAACCGGCCTCTTCCTGCTGCGAGCGGTGCTCAAGCACAAACTGGCAGTGCGGAATACCTGACGGACTCACTTTTCGAACCGGTGTCTTGCACACAGTGCCAGACAAGCGCAGCCGATTTGCCGTCACGGTTGATTACTCTTCAGAATCCCCAGCATCTGCATCATCAGAGGTTTCGTTGGCAAAATCTTCACGACGCTCACGGCGCTCATCTTTCGCTTTAACCATTGGAGATGCTTCAGTTACCGCGTGCTTAACGCGCATAACCATGCTACGGATAACGGCGTCGTTGAAGCGGAAGTTAGTTTCCAGCTCATCGATCACTTCCTGCGGCGCTTCAACGTTCAGCAGAACGTAGTGTGCTTTGTGCAGTTTGTTGATCGGGTAAGCTAACTGACGGCGGCCCCAGTCTTCCAGACGGTGAATCGTGCCCTGAGCACCAGTGATAGCACCAGTGTAACGCTCGATCATGCCCGGAACCTGTTCGCTTTGGTCAGGATGAACCATAAATACGATTTCGTAATGACGCATCGAATTTGCTCCTTACGGATTATTCAGCCTCCTGTCAGGGTCAACCGCGGCCCATGGAAGCAAGGAACGTTTTTGAAGTGCGGCTGAAAAATTGACGCGTAATCATACTGGCGTAGGTCAGGAAACTCAAGCAATGAAAGGAATTAAATCGCGCTCTGCGCTACACTATTTAAAGACGTCAATAAAGCGGCCTTTCTTGCTTCACGACGTCACAGCGTAATACCTTGCATCGTGGGGTCGATTATGAAAATTATCGCCATCGCCACTTTACTCGGTCTCTTCCTGTCTACGTCCGCCCTCGCCAGCTCCGCTGACTGTGCGCAGCAGATTAGAAGTAACGGCAGCAAAGCGGCTTCAACTTATGTTTATGTCAACCGTATCGCAACGCCTGTCGGTAACCATCACCGCGAAAAACAGTTCGTTGCGCGTGGGTTATCGCAGCAGTTGTGATCGCCAGAACCATGGGCCGGAATACACTTCCGGCCCATGGTCCATCCTACAAATGGTGACGGAAAAACGCGACCAATGCGTTAAGCGCAGGCGGAGTGATGCGATGACCAATGCCTGTCTCGGTCAGCCATGTCAGGTTTTTATCCAGCCCGGCCGCCTGTAACGCGTGCTGCAAACGGACACTTTCAGCCGCAGGCACCACATCATCAGCGTCACCATGCCAAAGTAGCAAGGGACGATCGGCCAAATTAGCCAGTTGCTGACTCGGGTCGTAAGGTTCAAGCGGCGCCATTCGCGCCGCAAAGGTCTCTTTTTGCTCCGGCGTATGGGCCACCAGCGGCGGAAACAGCGTCTGGCTGAGCGACATAAAATAGCCAGAGCCCATCAGACACGCCACGCTATTAATCTGCGGATAACGCGCCATCGCCCCTAATGCGGTCATCCCACCCATCGATGCGCCAGCAACCGCGAAACGCCCGATCGCCACCAGTGAGCGCGCGTGCAGCGCCGCTTCAATCTGCGGAACTTCATCAATATTGCGTTTCAGAATGTCCCAAAAATGGGTTAAGCGATGCTCTGTATCGCCGTTATAGCGGGAACCATGTAAATCCGCATCTGGCAACACGACGCGAAACCCGGCCTGCGCCAGCGCCACGGCGGCCCAAGAATACACCTCTTTAGAAGAGGTGAAACCGTGATAAAACACCACGGTTGGCAGCGCCGTTTGACGTTGACCTGTGGGCGCCGCATGCAGACATTCAATTCCAGCCAACGTTTCCGTAGTAATCTCTATCATATCGGCTCCGGTTAAAAGCGGGCTAAAAGTGAAAAAATAGCATGACTGAGTTTACGATAATAAAAAAACCGGCGGTAAATCAGGGCACGATTAGTGCAATGGCGAGGATACACGCAGCGCGTGGATGGCGTACACTTTACTCCATCCCGACAACGAGGAATGATCATGCGTCCGATACTTTCGCTGGTACTTATACTCTTCCTTAGCGCCTGTAGCGCGCTGAAAACCATGCCTAAACCGCCGCCAGCTCCCACACAGCAGGCACAGGAAATTGATCGGGCGCAGAGTCTCAACCTGCCGAAACTCGGCACCATTAGCGCAGCACAGCGCGGCTCACCGGATGATGTACAACGTACCATCGCCGCCCGGGCTAATGCGGCTGGCGCTACGTACTATCAAATTGTGTCCTTGAGTGAAAGCATCGTGCCCGGCCAGTGGTATGCCAATGCGATATTGTATGGTCCCTCAACTGCCGGTAGCACGCAAAAATAAGCGTTCACTAATTGCGGCGGTCACCGACGCGCCGCCACGCGGGTCTAAAAACTGGCGGCACCAGGCATCCGCTAATGACGGCTCAAGCCGTTTCATGACCTGGACCGCCATCATCAAATGCAACAGACTGGTGGTGATTTCCCGGGCCTCGACTTCCCGCAGATGACGCAAGCGTAATTTTAACTGCCGCCAACGGCTATCGAAGTGGCGGTTTACCCCTTTTACCGACTCAAACTCGCGTGCTAGCATTTCTGCAGCCCCGGACTGCCGGGCCAGGACGCGTAGAACATCCAGACACATCACATTCCCCGATCCTTCCCAGATGCTATTCACCGGCATTTCACGATACAGCCGCGCCAGTTCACTCTCTTCGCAATAACCGATGCCGCCGACCACCTCCATCGACTCGGCAACAAATGAAATACCGCTTTTACACAGGCCATATTTTGCCGCTGGCGTAAACAGGCGGGCAAACGCACGCTCATGCTCATCATGCGGCATCGACCAGGCGCGCGCCAGCCGCATTAACAACGCGGTTTGGCCTTCTAATTGAAGCGCCTGAGCACTGAGTACCTGACGCATTAGAGGTTGATCGACTAAATTTTTTCCCATTATTTGCCGTTGATGAGCGTGATACAGTGCAACTGAGAACGCGCGACGCATCAAGCCATGGCTGCCCAGCGCACAATCAAAACGCGTATAACCGCCCATTTTAAGGATTTGCCGCACGCCTTCGCCTTCATCACCGATCAACCAACCGGTCGCATCGCAAAACTCCACTTCGCTACTGGCATTAGAACGGTTGCCAAGCTTGTCCTTAAGCCGCTCAATACGTACCGCGTTGCGGGTACCATCCGGTAAAAAACGTGGCAGAAAAAAACAACTTAACCCTCCTTTAGTCTGCGCGAGAATCAGATGCGCATCGCTCTGTGGCACCGAGAAAAACCACTTATGGCCGGTGATGCGATACGCTTCGCCGCTGTGTCGCGCATCCAGGGGTTCGGCACGGGTTGTATTGCTAAGCACATCGGTACCGCCCTGCTTTTCCGTCATGCCCATGCCTATTAGCAGGCCGCGTTTCTGATCGCCTGGCTGCAAGTGCGCGTCATAGCGATCGGAAAGTAGCGCGGGTAACCAACGGGTAAACACCTGCGGCAAGGTAGCTTGCAAGAGTGGGGTGGCGCCGAACGTCATGGTGATTGGACACAAGGTACCGGCCTCAACCTGCGCATGCAGGATAAAGCGTGCGGCACGCGCCACAAAAACGCCAGGACGCGCATCTTTAAGCCACGGAAGGTTATGTACCCGATTGGCGAATAGCCCTTGCATTAACAGATGCCAGGCCGGATGGAAGCGAAGATCGTCAAGGCGTTCGCCGCGCGTATCGTAACGTAATAGTTCCGGCGGATGTGCATTAGCCAGCCGCCCCAATTCAAGCGATTCTGCGCTGCCAAGCTGCTGCCCAACCGAGGAGAGTAATTCCACATCCCAGTCAGCGCCTTCACGTATTACCGCTTCACGCAGCGGCGTATCGGAAAGGAACAAGTTGCTATTGCTCAGCGGGCGCGGTTGATTAAAAACGGTGTGAGTTTTCCAGGACATATCCATTCCCTCTCTGCATCAGCATAAGTATGGAATCTCAGCACAGAACTGCCCATTTACCCCCTGGTTTTGTGGCGACGATCACGAGGCATTATTGGGTCGCTGAGGATGAAAGCGCTTGCTAAGATAATTAATCACTACCAACCAGGGAGAAGGAAATGACGATACGTTGTGCCCCACCACTGCAACCTGGCGATACCATCGCCCTATTTTCCCCCTCGTCACCCGCCACCGCTTTCGCCCCCAATCGATATACCCGCGCCAAACACTTTATTCACGCGCAGGGTTATCAAATTAAAGAAGGGAAATTAACCGGGAAAAGCGCGGGCTGGCGTTCAGGAACCATTAAACAGCGCGCCGATGAGTTCAACCAACTACTGCACGATCCGAATGTTAGATGCATTATGTCGACCATCGGTGGTAACAATACCAATGCGATACTGCCTTATATTGACTACCAACAGTTAGTAGCCGATCCCAAAATAATCGTTGGCTATTCAGACGTCACCGCCTTGCTACTGGCTATTTATCAAAAAACCGGATTAATCACTTTTTATGGCCCGGCGATGGTGGCGTCTTTTGGCGAGCTGCCGCCGCTGGTCGATTGGACTTACGATTATTTTTCATCCCTCGTTAACGGGAAAGCGACACCGCCTTTCCCGTTGGAGACTCCCCAACAATGGGCAGAGGAACGGCTTGATTGGGAAACGCAGTCACGCGCCAAAACATTGCTGCCAAATACTTGTCGCTTTTACGGAGCGGGAAAGGTTACCGGACGGCTGATCGGCGGCAATCTCAATACGCTCTATGGGATTTGGGGCTCAGAATATATGCCAGAAATTGTAGCCGGCGATATTCTGCTGATTGAAGACAGTTTGAAAGATGTCGCAGAGCTGGAAAGGGAATATGCCCACCTGGCTCTCTGTGGTGTGTTTGACAAAGTTTCTGCCATTATTCTCGGCAAGCATGAATTGTTTGATGACTTGGCAAGCGGGCAAACGCAACTGGAGACGTTACGCGAAGTGTTGGATGGCAGGAATATCCCTATCGTCGCGGATTATGACTGCGGCCATACGCATCCAATGATAACGCTGCCGTTGGGCGTAACCGCTGAGATTGATTTTACCGCCGAGCGTGTTTCATTAATCTCACCCTGGCTGGCGTAGAACGTTACCGGTTCAGGTCAAACCAACCTGAACCGGTCGCCTTACAATCCGCGCTGCCTGACGGCCTCAAACAAGCAGATACCCGTCGCCACCGACACATTCAGTGAGGAGACGCTGCCAGCCATTGGAATGCTGATTAGCTCATCACAGTGTTCACGGGTCAACCGACGCATCCCTTCCCCTTCTGCGCCCATCACCAGCGCCATCGGGCCGGTCATTTTGCTGTGGTAAAGGTCATGATCGGCCTCGCCTGCGGTCCCGACGATCCAGACATTGGCTTCTTGCAACAGACGCATAGTGCGCGCCAGATTGGTCACCCGAATCAGCGGCACGTTTTCCGCCGCGCCGCTGGCGACTTTTTTCGCCGTGGCGTTCAACTGCGCGGAACGATCACGCGGGACAATCACCGCATGCACGCCCGCGGCATCAGCGCTGCGCAGGCAAGCACCCAAGTTATGCGGATCGGTGACGCCATCCAGGATCAGCAGAAAAGGCTGCTCCACGCTGGTCAACAGATCTGGCAGATCGTTTTCCTGGTACTGACGGCCTGGTTTCACGCGCGCGACGATCCCTTGATGCACCGCGCCCTCTACTTTGCTATCCAGCCATTGCCGATTCGCAACCTGGATCACGATCCCTTGCGCCTCCAGTGCCGCTATCAGCGGTTGCAGGCGACGATCGTCGCGCCCTTTGAGGATAAACACCTCTAAGAAACGTTGCGGATCGCGCTCTAACAGCGCCTTAACGGCATGGATACCAAAAATAATTTCACTCATGTTTTAACCCAATGATTATCTATGCCGTAGTGTCTTTTTTCTTCTTCGTTGCGCGTTTGGCTTTGGTTGCCGCGGCGATTTTACGGGTTTTCTCCGAGACTTTTTTGGCTTTTTTCTCTTTTTTTACCGCCGGCGCGTTTGCGCCGCTGCGGAATGCCGCGTCCGGTTCAAAATTGGCTTTTTTTCCGGCGTCGCGGCGACGTTTACCGGCATTTTTCGCTGGCCCTTTTTTCGTCCGTTCACGCTCAGTTTTACCGGCACCGCGCGGTTTACGCTGGCTTGAGATTAACGCAAAATCAATTTTACGCTCATCCATATGCACGGCATCGACCCGCACTTCTACCGTATCGCCAAGACGATAAGTATGCCCGCCCGATTCACCAATCAAACGCTGCCCCACCGCATCAAAACGATAGTAATCGTTATCCAGCGTGGAAACATGCACCAGCCCGTCGATAAACAGATCGTTCAAACGGACAAAGAAACCGAAGCCGGTTACGCTAGAAATCACCCCGGTAAAGGTATTACCGACCTGGTCCTGCATAAAATCGCACTTCAGCCAATCTGCCACATCACGCGTTGCTTCATCGGCACGGCGCTCCGCCATTGAGCAGTGCTGGCCCAATTGCAGCATCTGATTGAGCTCGTAATGGTAGCCACCGGTTGCGGTTCCATTACCGGTTAGCGTGCCTTGCTCTTTTGCCAACAAATACTTAATGGCACGATGCAGCAGCAAATCCGGATAGCGACGAATCGGCGAAGTAAAATGCGCATAGGATGCCAGCGCCAGGCCAAAGTGCCCGCGGTTCTCCGGGTCGTAAACCGCCTGTTTCATGGAACGCAGCAGCATGGTTTGCAGCATCTCGTGATCGGGACGATCGGCAATTTGTTCCAGTAACGCCGCGTAATCAATTGGCTGCGGCTTACTCCCGCCCGGTAACGTAAGGCCAAGTTCATTCAGCACCGAGCGGAAACTGGTAATGCTATCGTCGCTTGGGCGATCATGATCGCGGAACAGGGCCGGCTCGTTGTTTTTCTCGACAAAACGCGCCGAGGCAATGTTTGCCAGAATCATGCACTCTTCAATTAGCTTATGCGCGTCATTACGTACCGTTTGTTCTACGCGTTCAATACGGCGTTCAGCGTTAAAAATAAATTTCGCTTCTTCGGTTTCGAAAGAGATACCGCCACGCTGTTCGCGCGCCTGTTCCAGCACCTGATACATTCGGTGTAACTCTTCCAGATCCTTCACCAACGGACGATACTGTTCACGCAGTTCTTCGTTGCCCTGCAGGATGTTCCATACCTTGGTATAAGTCAGCCGCGCATGGGAATTCATCACCGCTTCATAGTGCTTATAACCGGTTAATTTACCGCCGGAGGAAATGGTCATCTCACAGACCATACACAACCTATCAACCTGCGGATTCAAAGAACATAAACCGTTTGATAACACTTCCGGTAGCATCGGTACCACCTGCGACGGAAAGTAGACCGAAGTACCGCGATTATGCGCTTCGTTATCCAGCGCGGTGCCGGGGCGGACATAATAGCTAACGTCAGCAATCGCGACCCATAGACGCCAGCCGCCACCGCGTTTCTTCTCGCAGTAAACCGCATCATCAAAGTCGCGAGCGTCTTCACCATCAATGGTGACCAACGGCAGTTTACGTAGATCCACCCGCCCCTGCTTCGCCGCTTCCGGCACCTCTTCGCTAAGCTTCGCTATCTGTTTTTCTACTTCTGGTGGCCAAACATGCGGTATCTCATGGGTACGCAATGCCATGTCCACCGCCAACCCGGTGCCCATATTGTCGCCAAGCACCTCGGTCACTTTACCAATCGCTTTGGTACGGCGGGTTGGGCGCTGAGTCAATTCAACCACCACCACCGAGCCCATACGCGCGCCCATCACCGCTTCTGGCGGGATCAGGATGTCAAAACTCAGACGGCTATCGTCAGGCACCACAAACCCGACGCCCGCGTCGGTAAAATAACGCCCGACGATTTGGCTATTCCGCGGCTCCAGCACGCGAACGACACGCGCCTCGCGGCGGCCCCGACGATCGGCACCCATCGGTTGAGCAAGAATCACATCGCCATGCATACACAGTTTCATCTGCTCGGCTGAAAGGTAAAGATCATCTTTCTGCCCTTCGATGCGCAAGAAACCATAGCCATCGCGGTGGCCAATCACTTTGCCGCGCAGTAAATCAAGGCGTTCAGGTAGGGCATAACATTGACGGCGGGTAAATACTAATTGACCGTCGCGCTCCATGGCCCGCAAACGACGGCGTAGCGCTTCCAGTTGTTCTTCGCCGCTAATCGCCAGCTCATTTGCCAGCTCTTCGCGACTGGCAGGTTTTTCGCGTTTATCTAAGTGAGCCAGGATAAATTCCCGGCTGGGAATCGGGTTTTCGTATTTTTCAGCTTCTCGTTCCTGAAAAGGATCTTTTGACATAGCGGTTCCTCCGTTGTCATCTGCCGTTGCGCACGGGGCTATCAATCAGCAGTAAGGTATAAAGCGGATGGTTATCTTCCACCAGGTCGGCGAGGGTATAGTTATCGAGTTCCTGAAGAAAATGTTGTATGGCCTTGCTTAACGCTATTTTCAGACGACAGGCAGGCGTAATCGAACATTGGTCACAATTAACCAGTTGCAGCGGTTCCATATCACGAACCACTTGGCCCACTATGATTTCTTCCGCCGGTTTTCCAAGGCGGATACCGCCATTTTTTCCGCGCACCGCAGCGATATACCCGAGGCGGCTTAGTTGGTTAATAATTTTCACCATATGATTACGCGATACGCCATAGGTTTCAGTGACCTCGGTAATACTGGTCATTTTCCCGGCGGGTAGTGACGCCATATAGATCAGCGCGCGTAAGCCATAATCGGTAAAACTTGTCAGCTGCACATTAACCTCAGGTGAATATCCGGAGCATTTCATCCGCTTAGATGAATGTTATTGGTAATGATGATAAACCAGCCAGCCTGGCTGGGGGGATTTTTTTCAATCGGCAATCGGTTTGAAGCAGGAAAGGCGGGTTTGGCGAGATAACAGCGCGGATAAACAAAGGCCGGACAATTTCCGGCCAACGATGTTTACGCGTCAAACGGGTCGCGTAAGATCATGGTTTCACTACGGTCCGGCCCGGTAGAAATAATATCGACCGGTACACCCGTGACTTCCTCTACTCGCTTAATATAATCACGCGCAGCCTGCGGCAAACCCTCCAGCGTTTTCACGCCAAAAGTACTTTCACTCCAGCCCGGCAGGGTTTCATAAATTGGCTCAATGCCTTCCCATCCTTCTGCCGCCAGCGGCGTGGTGGTGACTTCACGACCATCCGGCATGCGATAGGCGACACAGATTTTAACTTCTTGCAGACCGTCCAACACATCTAACTTGGTCATGCAAAAACCGGATAAGGAGTTGATTTGCACCGCACGGCGGACCGCTACGGCATCCAGCCAGCCAGTACGACGACGACGCCCGGTGGTTGCGCCAAACTCGTTACCTTTCGAGCATAAGAACTCGCCGGTTTCATCAAACAACTCGGTCGGGAACGGCCCTGCGCCAACGCGGGTTGAGTAAGCCTTCACAATACCCAACACATAGTCAACATAACGCGGCCCTAAACCTGAACCGGTCGCCACGCCACCCGCGGTGGTGTTAGAGGAGGTCACGTACGGATAAGTCCCATGGTCGATATCCAGCAACGTTCCTTGCGCACCTTCGAACATCACCAGATCACCACGCTTACGCGCGCCGTCCAGCAGGTCCGAAACATCAACCACCATCCCGATCAGGATATCTGCGATATCCATAACGTCTTTGAGTACGGTATCGTAATCCACCGCCTCTTCTTTGTAGTAGTGCACCAACTGAAAGTTGTAGAAATCCACAATCTCTTTCAGCTTAACGGCGAAAGTCTCTTTATTAAACAAATCCCCTACGCGCAGACCGCGACGGGCGACTTTATCTTCATAAGCCGGGCCAATGCCACGACCCGTGGTGCCGATGGCTTTCGCGCCGCGCGCTTTTTCACGCGCCAAATCCATTGCGACATGATATTGCAGGATCAACGGGCAAGCTTCAGAGAGCAACAAACGTTCACGTACCGGGATACCACGCTCTTCCAACCCCGTCATTTCTTTCATCAGCGCTGCCGGAGACAGCACCACACCGTTACCGATGATACTGATGACGTTTTCACGCAGGATACCTGAAGGAATTAAGTGGAGGACGGTTTTTTCACCGTTGATAACTAGCGTATGGCCCGCATTGTGGCCACCTTGATAGCGCACAACGTATTTAGCGCGCTCAGTCAGAAGGTCAACAATCTTACCTTTACCTTCGTCACCCCATTGGGTGCCCAGTACGACGACGTTCTTACCCATTTCTCAAAATCACCGATTGCTTAAAAATGGATTCTACCATCGTCATTTGTGTCTTTCAGCACTTTTAGCGTACGTTTGCCGAGTTTTTTTGCTGTTTTAAGCAGCGCCGGAACCTCGGTCTGGTCGGCAGAAAGTGCCGCATGCCATATATTCCCTAACTGCCGCTATGCGCACTCAACATGTAGTAAATCACCACCCCGGCGACCACCAGACCGCCGCCAAAACGGTGAAGTAACTTATCCGGCAGTTGCGCCATCGAAAGGATCATTCGACGCCAGATACGCGGCAATAGCATCGGCCCTAAGCCTTCAAGCACTAACACTAATGCCAACGCCATCAAGATGGTTGTATTCATTAAATTATCCAACAAAAAAGGGCCGGAATGATTTCCGGCCCAGTAAGCGTGATACCTGTCCCTTAACGCGAAGCGTTAGTCGGCGTTTTCATATAGCGGAAAAAATCGCTATCCGGGCTTAATACCATCACATCCTGACCAGATTTGAAGCTGTTCTCGTAGGCACGCAGACTACGAATGAATGCATAGAAATCCGGATCTTGGCTAAAGGCATCGGCAAACAGTTTGGCAGATTCCGCATCGCCTTCACCGCGCGTAATCAACGCCTGACGCTGAGCCTCCGCCAGGGTACGGGTTACTTCGTAATCCGCTGAGGCGCGCAGTTTTTCCGCTTCCTCCTGCCCCTGAGAACGCTGGCTACGGGCCACCGCTTCACGCTCAGCGCGCATACGATTATAAATCGCATCCGACACTTCAGTTGGCAGGTTGATCTGCTTAATCCGCACATCCACGACCTGAATACCTAATGCCGCCATGCTGTTTGGATTTGGCGCCGGTTCGCTACTGTTGGTTTCACGCTCAACACGTGCCGCTGCGCTGGCGATAGCATCATCCGCTGCCGGTGTTTCCACTTCGTCGTCACGACCGGCGCTACCGGTATTCAATGCATCGCGAACATCGGTCGTTAAACGACCGCGCGAATCGGTCACAATATCCTTCACATCCAAACGGCCAATTTCAGAACGCAGACGGTCACTGAATTTGCGTTTCAGCAGCACTTCTGCCTGAGAAACATCGCCGCCGCCGGTCGCCAAATAATAACGACTAAAATCGCTGATACGCCATTTGATATACGAATCCACGATCAGGTCTTTTTTCTCTTTGGTGACAAAGCGATCGGCCTGGTTATCCATAGTTTGGATACGGGCATCCAGTGTCTTCACCGACTCCAGAAAAGGGATTTTGAAGTGCAGGCCTGGCGCATACACTAACGGCTTATTTTCATCGTCGCGCAGCACTTTACCGAAACGCAGCACAATTCCACGCTGCCCTTCTTGCACCACAAATAACGACGTGTAAAGCCCCACCAGCACCACAATTAATAATACGATTAATGGCTTACGCATCGTTTACTCTCTCCCTTCGCGCTGAGTGTCATTGCGCTGAGCATTCGCCCGACGCTGGTCCATAATGTCATCCGGACTGAATGACGAACTACTGCTGGCGTTAGAGTTGCTGGCGGAAGACGGCGGTAAACGCATTAAGTCATCATTCCCGCTATTATCCTGCGCATTGCGCGCGGAAGCCGTCGGTTTACTGCTACGCAGCAACTGATCCAGCGGCAATACCATCAGATTGTTACTCTTATCATTAACCAGGACTTTACGTGTATGGCTCAACACGCGCTCCATGGTTTCGATATACAGACGCTCACGGGTAATTTCCGGCGCGGCTTTATATTCAGGCAGGATTTTGGCGAAACGCGCAACCTCACCTTGCGCTTCCAGCACCGTGCGGGCTTTATACGCACGGCTCTCTTCCAAAATACGCTGGGCCTGACCGTTAGCACGTGGCTGGACTTCGTTAGCGTAGGCTTCCGCTTCGCGCACGTACTGCTCGCGGTTTTCTCGCGCGGCAATCGCGTCATCAAAGGCGGCTTTTACCTCTTCCGGCGGCCGGGCAGCCTGGAAGTTGACGTCCAGCACGGTAATCCCCATATCATACGGACGGATGGTGCTTTCAATCTCACGCTGGGTTTCGCTACGAATAACGGTACGCCCTTCGGTTAAAATACGATCCATGCTGGAGCGACCAATGACACCGCGCAACGCGCTGTCGGTGGCCTGGCTCAGACTATCGTCGGCGCTGGTCACGGCAAACAAGTAGCGTGCCGGATCGGTCACGCGGTACTGCACGTTCATTTCGACACGCACCACGTTCTCATCCGAAGTCAGCATCACACCGCTGGCGGCTAATTCGCGCACCGCTTCAACGTTCACCGCACGAACTCTATCAATGAAAGTCGGCTTCCAGTTCAGACCAGGCTCAACCAAATGGCTAAATTTCCCAAAGCGGGTTACCACGCCGCGCTCGGCCTCTTTAATGGTGTAAAAACCGCTCGCTGCCCAAATTACTACCGCAGCAACCACCACAATACCTGCCAGTTTGCCACCGGTGCCGGATGAGCGCTGACCGCCATTGTTATCGTTATTCTTGCCACCGCCCAGTCCGCCAAGTTTTTTACTCAGCTTACGGAAGATATCATCAAGATCCGGAGGTCCCTGATCACGGCCTCCTTTATTTCCCCCAGAGTTGCCGCCTTGATTATTGCTGCTTCCCCACGGGTCGCGGTCCTGTCCGTTCTTGCCGGGCTGATTCCACGCCATGTTTATACTCCATTAATTGTGTGTGCGGTGGTATCCCACGCCGGGATACACGTTCAGGCAACATCAGTCAAACTACCCCGTACCTCTCCAGGCTGCAGCAATATTGTTTATGCCGCACCCCAAATTATTTCGGGTAGATATAATCCACCAGCGCCGGTTCCTGTTTACACAAACGGCGCCAGTCAACAACCGGCATACGCACGTGTAACCCTACGCTGCCATCTTCTTCATTCCACTCTTGCTCTATCGCCTGAAGCTGATAAAAACGGCTGCGAAGCCGCCCCGCTTCAGGCGGTAGACGTAAATCATACTGCGCAATTTCGCCCGCTAAACGTTCGGTTAATGCCTGGTATAACAGCGACACACCGAGACCAGTTTGTGCAGAAAGCCAGACGCGAACCGGCAAATTTTCATCATTGCGATCAATACGCGGCTCAAACCCTTCCAACATATCAATCTTATTCATCACCAACAGCGTCGGAATCTCATCGGCCTCGATCTCTTCCAACACGCTATCTACCGCTTCGATATTTTCATCAACGCGCAGATCGGCGGCATCAATCACATGCAATAGCAGCGTTGCTTGCCGCGTTTCTTGTAACGTGGCTTTAAACGCCGCCACTAAATCATGCGGCAAGTGACGGATAAAACCGACCGTATCGGCCAACACCACTTCCCCCACATCCGCCACATCCAGACGACGTAGCGTGGGGTCAAGAGTTGCAAACAGTTGGTCAGCCGCATAAACATCCGCAGCGGTAATACAGTTAAACAGCGTGGATTTACCGGCGTTGGTATAACCAACCAGCGATACCGTAGGGACATCAGCCTTAGCTCGCGCCTGCCGTCCCTGATCGCGCTGTTTTTCAACGCGCTCCAGGCGGGAAAGAATTTGGCTGATACGGTTACGCAGTAAGCGGCGATCCGTTTCAAGCTGCGTTTCGCCGGGGCCGCGTAAACCAATACCGCCTTTTTGACGTTCCAGGTGCGTCCATCCGCGCACCAGGCGCGTAGCAAGATGGCGCAACTGTGCCAGCTCGACCTGTAATTTACCCTCGTGGGTACGGGCGCGCTGAGCGAAAATATCAAGGATAAGTCCGGTGCGATCAATCACCCGGCACTCGCACAGACGCTCAAGATTACGCTCTTGAGCCGGGGTTAAGGCGTGATCAAATAACACCACCGATGCGCCGCTGGATTTTACCGCATCGGCAATTTCAACTGCCTTTCCTTCACCGACAAAATATTTGGGATGTGGCGCTTTGCGGCTTCCTGTGACTACGCGCAGCGCTTCGACGCCAGCGGATGAGACCAGCGCTTCAAACTCTTGCAGGTCTTCCGTATCTTTGTCTTGCGAGAAATAGATGTGTACCAGTACGGCCTGCTCACCGGCATCATAACGGTCAAACAAGCTTCAACCTCTCTAAAATAGACACCATAACGAGGAAAAAGCAGTTGCTATCCCTCGTTATGGCTGTGCGGTCATGGCGCTTATTCAGCGTTATCACCGTCTTGTTGCGGCTGCGATGACGCTGCCGGGTTAGTACCGCCGTGATGATAGTTATTGCTACCGCCACCCGCATTATTGCTATGGTGGGAGACAGGACGGGACGGAACCACGGTCGAGATCGCGTGCTTATACACCATCTGGCTAACCGTGTTTTTCAACAAAATGACAAACTGATCGAAAGACTCAATCTGACCCTGCAGTTTGATACCATTCACCAAATAAATCGAAACCGGAACACGTTCACGACGCAGCGCGTTCAAGAACGGATCTTGTAATGATTGCCCCTTAGCCATTCTATCTTTTCCTTATATGCTTGTTGTTTATTACTTAAGAACCCTGCGGCTCTGAAATACAGCGTAAAAAATTTGCGCACGATAACGGATCAATTGTACACAATCACCCATGCTTCGCACTAAGAACCTGTAATACCGCATCACGCGCTAAATCAGGACGTTCGGCGTCAAGCCAGTGAACATTCTGCCAACCGCGTAACCAGGTAATCTGGCGTTTAGCAAGCTGCCGGGTCGCGCAAATTCCTCGATAAACCATTTCATCGTAATCAATCTCGCCGGACAAATATGACCACATCTGGCGATAACCAACACAGCGAATGGAAGGCAAATCCGTATGCAAATCACCCCGAGCAAACAGGCTCCGGGCCTCCGTTTCAAAACCTGACGCTAACATTTGTTCAAAACGAAGCGCAATGCGCTGATGTAACAGTTCACGACTCGCCGGAGCGATAGCAAATTGGTACACCTCGTAGGGCAGTGCTTCGCCCGAAGTTTTAGTCAGTTCTGTTAAAGTTTTACCTGAAATGAAAAAAACTTCCAGTGCTCGCGAAAGTCTCTGCGGATCATTCGGATGAATACGACTCCCCGCAGTGGGATCTATTTCACATAACTGACGGTGAAGCGCTTCCCACCCCTTTTCAGACGCCATTTGCTCAATACGCTGACGCACCTGTGGATCGGCCGAGGGCAACGGCGACAACCCTTCAAGTAACGCCTTGTAGTAGAGCATCGTTCCACCAACAAGCAACGGAATTCGCCCTGAACGGGTGATTTCCGCCATTTCTGCCAACGCATCCCGTCGAAACTCCGCCGCTGAATAAGCTTCAGAAGGATCGCGGATGTCCAGCAAACGATGGGGAGCCTGCGCTAACTCCTGTGCAGAGGGTTTAGCGGTGCCAATATCCATTCCCCGATAAATGAGGGCGGAATCAACACTTATCAACTCAACCGGCAAAATTTTACGCAACGCAATCGCCAACGCGGTTTTACCGGAGGCCGTCGGCCCCATCAAGAAAATTGCCTTAGGCCGGCTCGCCGTCGTACTTTCACTCATGCTTCAGGGCGCCCAACGCCATCTCAATATCAATCGGTTGCAACAGACCGGAAGGCGGCATTTTCAACAACTGCGGACAAAGGCGTTCAACCTCCGCCAGCACTGTGATCGCCTGCGAGTGACTCCAACGCGGATGCTGAACTGCCGTATGGCACGCCAGCCACTGTGCTAGCTGGGTTGGCGAGACATCCTGCTGCCGGGCGAGATAGCCTAACAGTTCTGGAATCAAGATTTGTAAATTTTGTTGGCGCAATGGTAAAGGAACCGCGCGTAACGTCACATGCTGAGCATCTGCCTGTACATCAATGCCCATTAACGCCAGTAGATCCGCATAGCGATTGATCGCTTCGCGTTCTGACTTTTCAATTTTTAGCCGTACCGGGATTAATAGCGGCTGCGGCTTCAATCCATCGTTACCGGGCACCAGTTGCGCCTGCATTAACCAACGTTCCGCGACCGGGAGCGCCAACAGCGCCAACCCCTCTCCTCGCTCCAGCACCGCATAATGTTCATGCACCACGGTCAACACCCGACCAAAGCTTTGCGTATGGCCGCGTAACGGCGCTTCCTGCGGCATAGCGGGCTTTGGCGGTGCCTCTTTCTTTACCGACGGCAACTCGCGCTCGCGCGCTGGCGAGGGCGGCGTTTGCAGCAGTTGTTGATAAACCGCGCCTTCCCGCTTCTGATAACCGGTGTCCTGACGTGACCAGCCCGCCGTACCGCCTGAAGCTTTCACCGCCGGGGCCGAGAACTGGTTACTGCCCGCCGCCTGGCGGTTCTCCGGTTGCCAGCGAGGCGCCGACATCGTAGTTAACGGCAGGCTTTCTTTACCGCTCTCTTGTAACACGCTCACCACGCCCTGATAGATAAAATCATGCACCAGCCGCGACTGGTGAAAACGGACTTCATGTTTAGCCGGATGCACATTCACATCCACTTGATGCGGATCGATCTCAAGGTAGAGCACATAGGCCGGTTGCTGTTCATCGCCCAACTTATCCTGATAAGCCTGGCGGATAGCATGGTTGATCAGCTTGTCGCGCATCATGCGCCCATTGACGTAGCAGCATTGCAGGTCATTCACCTGGCGAGAACCCGCCGGATCGGCCACCCAACCACGCAAGGTCAAATCGCCATGTTGCCACTCAATCGCTAACGCATGCTCCATAAACGGGGTGCCACATATCGCTCCCAGGCGACGCAGACGCTGATTTTCATCGGTCGCGCCGCGATACTGACGCACCAGTTTGCCGTTGTGAGTGAGTGAAATCGCTACATCAAAACGCGCCAGCGCAATGCGCCGAATCACTTCATCAATATGGGTAAATTCGGTTTTTTCAGTGCGCATAAATTTGCGGCGCGCGGGGGTATTGTAAAACAGATCCAGCACCTCTAGCGTGGTACCGGTCGGATGCGCGGCGGGTTTTACCGTTACCGCCATCTCACGCCCTTCGGCGTAAGCTTGCCAGGCTTCACTCTGTTCGGCAGTGCGCGAAGTGAGGGTTAAACGCGAGACAGAACTAATACTGGCCAACGCCTCACCGCGAAAGCCAAGGCTCATGATCGCTTCAAGATCGTCAAGCGAAGCGATTTTACTGGTTGCATGACGCGCCAGCGCCATGGCCAATTCGTCTTTCTGAATACCACAACCGTTGTCGCGGATACGAATCAGCTTAGCGCCGCCCTTTTCGATATCAATCTCTATTCGCGTCGCGCCTGCGTCAAGGCTGTTTTCCACCAGTTCTTTCACTACCGACGCCGGACGCTCAACCACCTCGCCAGCGGCGATCTGGTTAGCTAACTGTGGCGGCAAAACCTGAATGGGCATGAGTGAATTTCCTCACGATGCCGGGATTTTCAGGGTTTGTCCCAACATCACATTAGACGATTTCATATTATTGGCCTGCATAATCGCTTTCGGGCTGACGCCATAGTGCGCGGCGATGGCGGTTAAAGAATCGCCGCGCACCACTTTATGCCGGGCCGGACGTTTTGCCGCGCTGGCGGTACTACTGGCACTGGCGCTGGCCGGCACCTTGAGCCGTTGCCCTACCCAGACGCCCGGCTTCTTCAGCTTATTGAGCGAAACCAGCGTGTTCACCGAAACGCCATATTTGGCGGCAATGCCGGAGAGCGTTTCTCCACGGGCCACTACGTGACGCTGGGTAGCGCCACTATAAGTGGAGGCTGCCGGAGCATCGTGGGTAATTGGGTTAACCGCCGCCGTGGACTCGAGCGGTCGGTTTTCCTCCTTTGGGACAGATTGTAACGGATGCGCCAGGAAGTAGTTACGCAGTCCTTTATAAATCGACTGGGCAATCTTCTCCTGATACGCGCTGCTGCCGAGCAGCCGCTCCTCCGAAGGGTTACTGATAAAACCGGTTTCCACCAACAGCGAGGGAATATCCGGCGAGCGCAAGACGCCCAGGCTGGCATGTTCAGGCAAGCGTTTATGTAGTGCGCCAACAATTTGAAGCTGTTGAATAACTTTGACCGCCACATCATAGCCCACACGCTGCGAGTGACCGAACTGTAAATCCAATACCGCCTGGCTCAGGTAAGGATCGGCCTGGCTGTTAGCCAGCAAATCACCGGCGCCGCCCAGCAGTTCAGACTGTTTCTCATGCTGCTCCAGCCAGTTAGCCATTTCGCTATTAGCCCGCCGGTTAGATAACACCCATACCGAGGCGCCGCGCGCGCTACGGTTAGGCGCCGCATCGGCGTGAATCGAAACCAGTACGTTGGCATTCTGCTTACGCGCCACTTCAGAACGCCCCATTACCGAAATAAAATAGTCGCCGTCACGCGTCAGTACGCCTTTGAACATCGGGTCATTATTCAGCAGCGTTTTAAGCTTCCGGGCGATGGCGATAGTGACGTTCTTCTCTTTCAGCCCATTCATTCCGCTCGCGCCGGGATCTTGACCGCCGTGTCCGGCATCAACCGCCACAATGACGGTATCCGTCGAGGTCGTCACTCGCCCGCCCGGCGCAACGCGCGTATTACCGCTACTGACCGAGGTAACTTGGTTAGCATCAAACGGATTACGAGCCGGTGCGGAAGAGGTAGACGCCGTGGAAGAGGAGGTAACCGGATTGCGCGTTACGGTTGATGACCGCGAGGTAGTGGTGCGTTGCGCCGTCTGCGTGCCGGTGATGGTAAACACCACCTGATAATTGTTGCCGTTACGCTGCGTCGAGGCGCGGGTTTTCCCCGGCTGCGTCAACTCGAACACCAGGCGAATACTCTGGCTATCTTTCGGCTGGCTATTGCGGATACGCTTCACCATATTATTGCCATTAAACGTCAATGGCAGCCCCTGAATGACCCCGGATTGGCGAATATCCAATACCACGCGCTCCGGGTTATGGAGGGGAAAGAAACCATAAATCGGCTGGCCGCTAAAACTCAGTGTCACCGTGGCTTTACTGTCGCCATTAGCCACTTTGATATCCGACAAATTTGCCGCGAAAGCAGAACTGGAAACCAGACAAAGCGCCACTAACAGCCATGTTTTAAACCGCGCAATCATGAACTTTCCTTGTTAGCATTAAGTTGCTGCAACATATCCGCTCCTGCCGGGGAAAGCGCTTCAATCTCCGCCTGCCGTGCATGACCAACATAGCTAAGCGTTAAAGCCAGATCGGGCGGCGGCAACATGCCGGCCCCTTTTTGCGGCCACTCAACCAGACACAACGCCTCGCCGGAAAAGTAATCCCGAATCCCCATAAACTCCAGTTCTTCCGGGTCCGCCAAGCGATACAGGTCGAAATGATAAACCTGATGCCTTGCCAGTTGGTAAGGTTCCACCAAAGTATACGTTGGGCTTTTCACGTTGCCATCATGGCCCAGCGCCTGTAAAAAACCGCGGCTGAAAGTGGTTTTTCCCGCGCCTAAATCGCCATAAAGATAAATGACCGCCGCGCGGCTGCAAACGCGGGCCAGTTGGGCGCCCAATGCCAGAGTGGCCTGCTCATCAATTAATGCGATAACACTGGTTTTCATGCTTTATTATTCGACATCTCAGGATTAACAAATAGATATAGGTTGGAAAACAGATCGGTCGCCAGCATACCACGGGTGCCATAACGTGCAGCAACCGCATCGGCCGTTGCGCCGTGAATCACACAGCCCGCGCAGGCAGCATCATACAGCGAGAGCTTCTGACCTAACAGCCCGCCGATAATGCCGGACAGCACATCGCCCATGCCGCCCGACGCCATACCGGCATTACCGACATCTGCAAAAGCCATTTCATCCGCCTGACTGGCAATAATGGTTCCCGCGCCCTTCAGTACCACCACGCCGCCATAGCGTTTCACCAAGCGTCGGGCTGCATGTAAGCGGTCACTTTCAATTTCAGCGGTTTTAACATTAAGCAAGCGTGCCGCTTCACCAGGATGTGGTGTAATAACGCGATTTTGACGTTTATCCGGGCTGATTGCCAGCAGGTTAAGCGCATCCGCATCCCAAAGCATCGGTTTCTGCGCATTTTCGACACTTTTCAGCGCCTTCTTACTCCAGTCGGTCTGCCCTAAGCCCGGCCCGACCACAATAACATCCGCCCATTCAATCCCATCACGCACCGTCTGCGTAGTGAGCTCCTGCACCATCAACTCTGGGCGCGCCGTAAGTAAAGGGCCAATATTGTCTTTGTGAGTGAGTACTCGCACTAAACCAGCGCCAGTGCGTAATGCAGCTTCGGCGGCCATCCGAATCGCGCCTGCGGTACCATGATCGCCACCAATGACCACCAGACGACCATGATCGCCTTTATGCGCGGTCGGCTTACGCGGTTTCAACCAGCGGCCAAGCGCAGCCGCATCGAAACGCGCCATCGGCGCGGTTTGCCCATTGAGCCAACTTTCCAGCCCAAGAGCATGGTAATGAAGCTGTCCCACCACATCACGCGCTTTGCCGGTAATTAAGCCGGGTTTTAAGGCAATAAATGTCAGCGTATGCGCTGCGTTAACCACCTCGCCGGGAGTGGTGCCATTCGACGCCACTAACCCGGAGGGGATATCCACCGCAAACACCGGCGCGGCGTGCTGATTTGCCAACTGGATTAACGGGGCATATGGCGCCTTCGGCGGACGATTTAAACCGGTTCCCAGCAGCGCATCAATAATAACGTCGACATGTTCGGGCCAGGCAGCATCAGCAGCGTGAATGACACCACCAGCCTCCAGCCAGCTATCGCGAGCGGTTTGTGCCTCTTCCGGCAGCGGTTTACTCCCTTCGCAGGCCAACAGCGTCACCTCAAATCCGGCGGCCTGCGCCAGCCGCGCTATGACATAACCATCACCGCCATTATTTCCGTGACCACACAGAATGAGCCAGTGCCGCGCTTCCGGCCAAAGCTGGCGTACCTGCTCAAACGCTGCGCCGCCCGCACGTAACATCAGCTCATACAACGTGATGCCAAGACTATCCGCGCCCTCATTTTCTAACTGACTCAGCGCCTCCGCAGGCCAGACAGAGTGTGGTAAACTATGCAGGTTTTCTCTCTCTTTATGGTCAGTCATGTCACACCCTCTCGATCTCAATCAACTTGCTCTGGATATAAAACAGTGGGGATTGTCGCTCGGCTTCCAGCAGGTCGGTATCAGCGATACCGATTTAAGCGCTGAAGAGCCGCGTCTCCAGGCATGGCTAGATAAACAATACCACGGCGAGATGGAATGGATGGTGCGCCACGGGATGATGCGTGCCCGCCCTCACGAACTGCAACCGGGCACCTTACGCGTCATCAGCGTTCGTATGAACTATCTGCCGGCGAAAGCCGCATTTGCCAGCACATTAAAAAATCCTCATCTCGGCTACGTCAGCCGCTATGCCCTTGGCCGCGACTACCACAAAGTATTGCGCAATCGCCTGAAAAAGCTTGGCGATATGATTCGAGAACGTTGCACCACCGTCAACTATCGCCCCTTTGTCGACTCGGCGCCGGTGCTTGAACGACCGTTGGCGGTCAAGGCCGGGCTGGGTTGGACCGGTAAACACTCTTTAGTGCTCAATCGCGAGGCGGGTTCGTGGTTTTTTCTCGGTGAGCTACTGATCGACCTGCCGTTGCCGACCGATCAGCCGCAGGCAGAACAGTGCGGGCGCTGTGTCGCGTGTATCACCACGTGCCCAACCGGCGCAATTGTGGAGCCCTACGTTGTTGATGCCCGACGCTGCATTTCCTATCTCACTATTGAGCTGGAAGGCGCTATCCCGACAGAGTTTCGCCCGCTGATTGGCAACCGAATTTATGGCTGCGATGACTGCCAACTCATTTGTCCATGGAACCGCTTTGGTCAATTAACCGATGAAGATGACTTTAGTCCACGCGCGGTACTGCATGCGCCGCCGTTGACCACGCTTTTCGCCTGGGATGAACCCACTTTTTTGCGCGTCACCGAAGGTTCAGCTATCCGTCGCATCGGGCATCTACGCTGGTTACGTAATGTGGCGGTCGCGCTGGGCAATGCGCCATGGAGCCAAGAAAATATTCTGGCGCTTGAACAGCGACAGGGCCAGCACCCGATGTTGGATGAACATATTGAGTGGGCTATTGCGCAACAAAAACTGAAGCGTCAGGCTAATGCGCTCGAGGTTCAGCGCCCGCAGCAAAAACGACTGGTGCGCGCCATTGAAAAGGGTTTACCGCGCGATGCCTAACCGCCCACTGTCCGATCAATCAGACACAAATGACTTTTCCACACGTTGTGAATAAAAATAAAAAATCGTTGTCATTCAAGTGTCATAGAAAGCACAAGTGATCTGCCTAACAAATTGAAATAATATTATAACTATAAGAATCATGGAGTTATAAAAAATCTGTAACAAGGCATGCTTTCGAATGAGAACGGTTATCCGGTATTCATCTGTGGATAAGTCTGTTCAAAAGTTTTTGATGAGGCGGCGAACAAGCGCAGCGTAAGAGCAAACCAGTGTGGATAAAGTAAAAATGAGAAGGGTAAATTTGGAGCGGGAAACGAGACTCGAACTCGCGACCCCGACCTTGGCAAGGTCGTGCTCTACCAACTGAGCTATTCCCGCATAATCGTTGTCTTTCAGGCTACCAGCGTACGGCGTCCTGAAATTCATTGACCAAGATGGCCTGTGCTTAACAGCACGTTCAAATTTTGGAGCGGGAAACGAGACTCGAACTCGCGACCCCGACCTTGGCAAGGTCGTGCTCTACCAACTGAGCTATTCCCGCATAACCATTACCTTGCAAGCTACCACGGAGCGGCAACCTGAAACGCGTTGATTAGGATGGCCGGTACTTAACAGCACCGTTTAAACTTTGGAGCGGGAAACGAGACTCGAACTCGCGACCCCGACCTTGGCAAGGTCGTGCTCTACCAACTGAGCTATTCCCGCTCTACAATACCGACAAATTTCTTCACCGGTACGGGGTGCGCATTATACGAGAATTCCGCGCCTCCGCAAGCCTCACAAAGCAAAATTTTACGCTTTTGGCGCGATTGCTGATTAAAGCGTCAGAATGGCGATTTAATCAACATTGCGCCGTGAGCGGCGACCGTGCCGCTCTCCCATGACGGCTTTCAGGTTAGCATTGAATAAAGTGTTCGCGGTAATAGGCTAACTCAGCCACTGACTCACGAATATCATCCAACGCCTGATGGCTTCCCTGTTTTTTGAAGCCCGACAAAATTTCCGGCTTCCAACGCCGCGCCAACTCCTTCAACGTACTGACATCCAGATAGCGATAATGGAAATAGGCCTCTAGCTCAGGCATATATTTAAACAGGAAGCGGCGATCTTGCCCGATACTGTTGCCGCAGATCGGCGAAGTATTGGCAGGAACCCACTGCTGTAAAAAAGCGATAGTCGCCTGCTCTGCCGCGCGGTCATCATGCTGGCTCGCCTTTACCCGCTCCACTAAACCGCTGGCGGTATGGGTGCGGACATTCCAGTCATCCATCAGCGCCAATTGCGCATCGGACTGATGTACCGCTAGCACCGGCCCCTCAGCCAGAATATTTAAATTCGCATCGGTGACCAAGGTGGCAATTTCAATAATGCGATCGCGCTCCGGGTCGAGGCCGGTCATTTCAAGGTCGATCCAAATCAGATTGTTTTCATTTCCCGTCATGGTTTATCCCGTCGTTAACTGCGTCATCGAATTAAGGTGTATCATAGACGTTTTGCCCGGCGAGGCGAAACGGTCCGAATACTGGTGAGGTAGAGTGAGTAAAAATAAACTGTCCAAAGGTCAGCAACGTCGCGTTAGCGCTAACCATCAACGACGCCTGAAACGACACGAAGAGAAGCCGGAACCGGATGATAGCCTGTTCGGCGAGGCGCGTGATGGCGTAGTGATTAGCCGTTTCGGTATGCATGCCGACGTCGAAGATACGGACGGTTCAGTACACCGCTGCAATATTCGCCGCACCATTCGCTCGCTGGTTACCGGCGATCGCGTAGTCTGGCGTCCGGGGCAAGAAGGCGGCGCGACGGTGAAAGGGATCGTGGAGGCGGTGCATCAGCGTACCTCGGTATTGACGCGCCCCGACTTTTACGATGGCGTGAAACCGATAGCCGCCAATATCGATCAGATCGTTATCGTCTCGGCTATCTTGCCTGAACTCTCGCTCAATATTATTGACCGCTATCTGGTCGCCAGCGAAACCCTTGATGTTGAGCCTTTATTAGTGCTCAACAAAACCGATCTGTTGGATGCCGAGGCCCGGGCGTTTGTTGAAGAGCAGATGGAGATTTATCGCCATATCGGTTACCGGGTACTGATGGTTTCCAGCTATGAGAAAGCCGGGCTAAAACAGTTAGAAGCAGCCTTAACCGGGCGGGTTAGTATTTTCGCCGGTCAATCCGGCGTGGGTAAATCCAGCTTGTTGAACGCCCTGCTCGGCCTCGATTTGGGCGAAAATGAAATTCTCACCAATGATGTTTCCGATGGCTCCGGCTTGGGCCAACACACCACCACCGCCGCTCGCCTTTATCACTTTCCGCATGGGGGCGACGTGATTGATTCGCCGGGCGTGCGCGAATTTGGCCTCTGGCATCTGGACCCCGAGCAAATTACGCAAGGTTTTGTCGAATTCCGTGCATTTTTAGGCGCCTGTAAATTCCGCGACTGTAAGCATGATACCGATCCCGGTTGCGCAATTCGCGAAGCGGTAGAAAATGGCATTATTGATGCTTCCCGCTTTGAGAACTACCATCGGATTTTGGAAAGTATGTCGCAGGTAAAACTGCGTAAAAACTTTGGCACAGACGAAGAGTCATACCCTAAATAACGCGAGTGGCTCGAAGCCAGCAATACACTGGCAACTTGCAGTATGACCGGTATATAACCGACAATCAGCGCTGGCGGACGCCGTAGCCTAATCGTTTCGGCGCTGGTACAATTCGCCCCCTTTTTCTTCAACGTCGTGTGATTAAGCCAGGAGGCTAAACGTGTTGGATCGTATAAAACTCGGCCTGAATTATCTGCTCCCAAAAAAATGGCTAACCGAATTAGCCGGATGGGGCGCCAGTAAACGTGCGGGATGGCTGACTAAAGCCGTGATCGACGTGTTTGTCTGGTTCTATAAGGTCGACATGTCCGAAGCGCAAAAACCGGACACCGCGACCTATCGCACCTTTAACGACTTTTTCGTACGTCCCCTGCGCGATGACGCGCGCCCCATCGAAACCGATCCCAACTTACTGGTGTTGCCTGCTGACGGCGCCATCAGCCAACTCGGTCATATCGAGGGTGACAGCATTTTTCAGGCCAAAGGCCATACTTATTCGTTAGAAGCATTGCTGGCGGGTAATTATCAAATGGCTGGACAATTCCGCAACGGCGAGTTTGTTACCACTTACCTCGCTCCACGCGATTATCATCGGGTGCATATGCCGTGCAATGGCATCCTGCGTGAAATGATCTACGTACCGGGTGACCTGTATTCAGTGAATCCCCTCACCGCGCAGAATGTTCCCAATCTGTTTGCACGTAATGAGCGCGTGATTTGTTACTTCGAGACTGAATTTGGCCCGATGGCTCAGATCCTGGTCGGCGCCACCATTGTTGGCAGCATCGAAACCGTCTGGTCAGGTACCGTCACGCCGCCGCGTGACGGCGTGATTAAGCGCTGGACGTGGCCCGGCGCTGATGATGAAGGCGCAGTGGCGCTGCTGAAAGGTCAGGAGATGGGTCGCTTTAAACTGGGTTCGACGGTGATCAACCTGTTCGCCCCTGGCAAAGTGAAGTTGGCTGAAAGCCTGGAAGCGGAAAGTAAAACTCGCCTTGGTCAACCGTTGGCCATTGCACAGGCGCCTGTCGTCGAGGCGGCAACGCCCGTTTCTCTCCAGCCAGAGTAACGCATGATGCGCCTGCTCCTCTCTTTGCTACTGAGCGGCTGTTTATGCTTGCCGGTAATGGCCGCCAGCGCCCCGGACGCCGCGCAGGTTAGACAAGAGCTGGAACAGGCGAAATCGACCAAAAGCACGCCAGCTCAGGCCGAACTGGTGCAAACGCTGGAATCCGCGCTGAATTTCCTTGATGAACGTCAGGAATCGCTTGAGCGCACCCGGCAATATCAACAAGTCATTGATGACTTTCCGAAACTGGCGCGTGACCTGCGCCAGCAGATCGCCTCCCTTACCGATAGCACCAAACCGGTGCGCAGTAATATGAGCAGCGCCGAGCTGGAACAAGAGATCCTGCAAGTTAGCAGCCAATTACTGGAAGAAGGGCGTCAGGCGCAACAAGAACAAGACCGCGCACGCGAAATTAGCGATTCGCTCTCTCAGCTTCCCCAGCAACAAACCGACGCGCGCCGGGCGATGAGTGAAAGCGACCGGCGCTTGCAGGGGCAACCCGCTGCCGCCTCAACGCCACAAGCACAAGCGCAAATTTATGCGCGTCAGGCGGAATCCGCCGCGCAGAAAGCTCGCGTAGATGAACTCGAACTGGCACAACTCTCGGCCAATAACCGACAAGAGCTGGCGCGTATGCGCGCCGAAGTCCATCAGCGCAAATCGACCCAGTTAGATAATTATCTGCAGGCGTTACGTAACCAACTGAACAATCTGCGCCAACGCGAAGCGGAAATGGCGCTGGAACGCACCGAACAGTTAGCGGAAAACAGCGGTAACTTACCGCCCAATATTACCGAACAGTTCCATGTAAACCGTGAACTTTCCGCTGCGCTCAACCAACAAGCGCAACGAATGGATTTGGTCGCCTCCCAACAACGCCAGGCTACCAATCAAACTATCCAGGTACGCCAGGCACTCAGCACCATTCGCGAACAGTCGCAATGGCTTGGCGCGTCGAACCTATTGGGCGAAGCGCTACGTGCGCAGGTTGCCCGGTTGCCGGACATGCCGAAAACCCAGCAGTTGGACGGCGAAATGGGGCAACTGCGCGTTCAGCGTTTGCACTACGAAGATTTGCTCGGGCGTCAACAACAGTTAAAACAACAACATCAACAAGACGGCCAGCCGCTCACTAACGAACAGTCACGCATTCTGGAAGCTCAACTCAAAACGCAGCGCGAACTATTAGGGTCGCTGATTTCCGGCTGCGACACGTTGATTTTGGAAGTGACCAAACTGAAGGTGGCTAACGGGCAATTAGAGGATGCGTTAAAAGAAATTAAGGACGCCACGCACCGCTATCTGTTTTGGACCGCTGATGTCAGCTCGGTCAGTTTTAGTTATCCGTTGGATGTCGCGCACGATCTGACCCGCTTGCTATCGCTGGATACACTTGGGCAGATGGGCGGTGCGTTAATTATGATGTTTACCAGCCGCGAAACCGTGCTACCTATCCTCGGCGCCGTGCTGTTGGTCGGCCTTAGCATTAGCTCACGCCGTCACTACAACGCATTTATGGAGCGTGCCTCCAGCCGGGTGGGGAAAGTCACGCAAGATCACTTTAGCCTGACGCTACGCACGGTTTTCTGGTCGATCCTCGTCGCATTGCCGCTACCGGTGTTGTGGGCGGCGCTGGGCTATGGCCTGCAACACGCCTGGCCCTACCCGATTGCCGTGGCGATAGGCGACGGGGTTACCGCCACGCTGCCATTATTGTGGGCGTTTATGATTAGCGCAGCTTTCGCGCGTCCTAATGGCTTGTTTGTGGTGCACTTCCGCTGGCCACAGCGGCGCGTGGCGCGCGCTATGCGTTATTACACCCTGAGTATCGGTTTCATTGTCCCGTTAATTATGCTGTTGATTGGCTTTGATAACCTGGAAGACCGCGAATTCTCCGCCACGCTGGGGCGGCTCTGTTTTATCTTGATTTGCGGGGCGCTGAGCCTTGTCACCGTTAGCCTGAAACGCGCCGGTATCCCACTCTATCTGGATAAAGAGGGGAATGGCGAAAATGTGGTTAACCGCATTTTGTGGAATCTGATGATCTGTATTCCATTGATCGCCGCGCTGGCCTCCTGCATCGGCTACCTTGCTACCGCGCAGGCGCTGCTGGCCCGGCTGGAAACCTCGGTGGCGATTTGGTTTCTGCTGCTGGTTATTTACCATATTATTCGCCGCTGGATGCTTATTCAGCGGCGTCGGATCGCGTTTGATCGTGCGCGCCAACGGCGTGCCGATATGTTGGCGCACCGCGCGCGTGGCGAAGAGGAAAACACTAACCAGAGTACCGACAGCGTGGAGATCGATGAACCGGTTATCGATCTGGATGCCATCAGCGCGCAGTCATTACGGCTGGTACGTTCGATCCTGACGCTGATCGCGCTGGTTTCTTTGATCGTGCTGTGGTCGGAGATCCATTCGGCTTTCTCTTTTCTCGAAAATATTACGCTGTGGGATGCCAGCACCACGGTGCAGGGCATTGAGAGTATTCAACCCATCACGCTAGGCTCCTTATTGATTGCGATCCTGGTGTTGATCATTACCACGCAGTTGGTCCGCAATATGCCCGCCCTACTGGAACTGGCGCTGTTACAACATCTGAACCTTACGCCAGGTACCGGTTACGCCATTACGACCATGACCAAATATCTGCTGCTGCTGATTGGCGGCCTGGTCGGTTTCTCTATGATTGGTATCGAATGGGCGAAATTACAGTGGCTAGTGGCGGCACTCGGTGTCGGTGTCGGGATTGGTTTACAGGAGATCTTTGCTAACTTTTTCTCCGGCTTAATTATTCTGTTTGAAAAGCCGATCCGCATTGGCGATACCGTTACCATTCGCGATCTTACCGGTAGTATCACGCGCATCAATACCCGCGCCACCACCATTACCGACTGGGATCGCAAAGAGATCATTGTGCCGAACAAGGCGTTTATCACCGAACAGTTTGTTAACTGGTCGCTGTCTGATTCGGTCACCCGTGTGGTATTGACCATTCCCGCGCCGGTTAGCGTGAATAGTGAAGAGGTGACCAATGTGCTGAAGCAGGCGGCAGAGCGCTGTACTTGGGTGCTGGATACGCCACAGCCGGAGGCGTATCTTGTCGATCTTCAGCAAGGGATACAGTTATTTGAGTTGCGTATTCACGCGGCGGAAATGGGTCACCGGATGCCGTTACGCCACGAATTACATCAGTTGATTCTGCGTGGTTTCCAGGAACATGGCATTGAAATGCCGTTCCCGCCATTCCAGGTGCGGGTCGACACCGTGGAATCCAAAATGGCATCAAACCCAAATCGGCGTATTTTTAAATCCGGCGGCCTGTAACGGCCTCCCGCACCGTCAGGCGCGGGCAACCTTTTGATGGCGAACTAGCAGCGGTCTACCGGGAAAGCGATCACTTCTTGTAGCGACTGTGCTTTCAACGCCAGCATCACTAACCGATCCACCCCGAGCGCCACGCCGGAACACTCCGGCATACCGTGCGCTAACGCATCCAACAGGCGTGTATCTACCGGTTGCTGAGGTAATCCGCGTGCCTCACGGCGCCGATTATCCTGCTCAAACCGTTGACGCTGTTCACGGCTATCGGTCAGTTCACGGAAACCATTACACAGCTCAATGCCTTTAAAATAGACTTCAAAACGTTCGGCAACGCGGTGATCTTCGGTGCTGATTTCCGCCAGCGCCGCTTGGGTCGCCGGAAAGTGATAAATAAAGGTAGGTTTTTCCTGCCCAATTTTGGGTTCAACGCCGAGCATAAACAGCAGTTGCAACAGCGTGTCGCGATCCTCTTCGGCGTTGGCTAAACTCCCAGCGCCCAGTTTATCGGCCACTTCGCGCAATTGTGTTTTATCGGCGGACAAAGGATCGATCTCCAGATGGCGGATAAAGGCCTGTTGGTAGGAGAGGCTTTCCGCACTGCCGCACTCCAAAACCTGTTGCAGCAAATCATCCACTTCATTCATCAGGCGATACATATCGTAATGCGGACGATACCACTCCAGCATGGTGAACTCAGGATTGTGATGACGCCCGGCTTCTTCATTACGGAAACTACGGCACAGTTGATAGATCGGGCCGCTGCCCGCCGCCAGTAGGCGCTTCATATGGTATTCCGGGCTGGTCATCAAATACAGATCCAGCCCATTCGCCGCGCCCGGCCCGACAAAATGCGTCTGAAACGGAAACAGATGGATATCGGTCACCGTCGCCTGACTCATCGCTGGCGTTTCGACCTCTAGCACGCCACGATCGGCAAAGAAACGGCGGATCTCGTTCATGATCGTTGCCCGTTTCAACAAATTGGCAATGGGTGCGCTCGGCTGCCAGCTTGCCGTTTCGCTCATGGTGTACACTCCTCAGTCAGACAGGGGGATGAAGTCTACCCGTATCGCGGTTATCAGACAAATATCCGCACACAAAACGGCCCTGTTTTTACTTTACGCATTGTCCTGTTTTTTTCCAGTGGGTAAAAAAACGTCGAGATCCCCACATTTTTGCCGCTTTTTTCCGCCTCAAATACCCGAACACATCAAAATTTCAGCCCGATCGCCGCCGTATACTTCTAACCACAAATAGGTATCAGAAGAGGCGGTTATCGCTATTCGTCGGCCACCTCTCTTCATCAGAAACCGATTAGCACGACCTAGAAGGGAGGAAACCGTGCAAACCTTTAATTCCGATTTGGTCATTGTCGGCGCAGGAGGCGCCGGGCTTCGCGCCGCGATCGCCGCCGCAGAGGCCAACCCGCGTTTAAACATCGCGCTGGTATCGAAAGTCTATCCAATGCGTAGCCATACGGTAGCTGCTGAAGGCGGCTCCGCTGCCGTCACCCAGCCACACGATAGTGATGATTTCCATTTTCACGATACGGTGGCAGGCGGTGACTGGCTCTGTGAGCAAGATGTGGTGGACTACTTTGTGCGCCACTGTCCACAAGAGATGATCCAACTGGAGCAGTGGGGTTGTCCCTGGAGCCGCAAACCCGATGGTTCGGTTAACGTACGGCGTTTCGGCGGCATGAAGATTGAACGGACTTGGTTTGCCGCCGATAAGACCGGCTTCCATATGCTACACACCCTGTTTCAGACCTCGCTGAAATATCCGCAAATCCACCGCTTTGATGAGCATTTTGTTCTCGACCTGTTGGTTGACGAGGGCCGGGCGCGCGGCATTGTCGCGATGGATATGATGGAAGGTCAACTGATACAGATCCGCGCGAATGCTGTGGTGCTGGCAACTGGCGGCGCCGGGCGGGTTTATCGTTACAATACAAACGGCGGGATTGTTACTGGCGATGGCATGGGGATGGCTTTTCGCCACGGCGTACCGCTGCGTGATATGGAGTTTGTGCAATATCATCCAACCGGCCTGCCCGGTTCCGGCATTTTAATGACCGAGGGTTGCCGTGGCGAAGGCGGCATTTTGGTGAATAAAGACGGTTACCGCTACTTGCAGGATTACGGCATGGGGCCGGAAACGCCGCTTGGCGAGCCGCGTAATAAATATATGGAGCTGGGCCCGCGCGATAAAGTTTCGCAAGCGTTTTGGCATGAGTGGCGGGCCGGGCGCACCATCGCCACTCCGCGCGGTGACGTGGTTTATCTTGATTTGCGCCACCTCGGCGAGAAAAAGCTGCGTGAGCGTCTGCCATTTATTTGTGAACTCAGCAAAGCCTATGTCGGCGTTGACCCGGTAACCGCCCCTATTCCGGTGCGTCCAACCGCGCACTACACCATGGGTGGGATTGAAACCAATACGCAATGTGAAACGCGCATCGAGGGGCTTTTCGCGGTGGGTGAATGCTCCTCCGTTGGTCTACACGGCGCCAACCGGCTGGGCTCCAACTCCCTGGCCGAACTGGTGGTTTTTGGTCGCCTCGCCGGAGAACAAGCCGCGCTACGCGCACAAACGGCATCGGTTGCCAACGCCAGCCTGCTTGATGCACAAGCGCAAGATGTCGAACGTCGGCTACGGGCGCTCGCCAACCAACAAGGTACCGAGAGCGTTGCCACGCTGCGTGATGAAATGGGGCGTTCAATGGAAGAAGGGTGCGGTATTTATCGTACCCCCGAACTGATGCAAGGCACCATTGATAAACTGGCGGAACTCAAATCTCGCTTTCAACATGTTCGTATCAGCGATACCTCAAGCGTGTTTAACACTGAGTTGCTCTACGCCCAAGAGTTAGCGCACAGCCTTGAAGTGGCAGAATGTATGGCGCATTCGGCTTTCCAGCGTAAAGAGTCGCGCGGCGCACATCAGCGTCTTGATGCGGGCTGCACCGAGCGTGACGACGTTAACTACCTCAAACATACGCTGACCTTTTATGCCGCGGATAGCGTACCGCGCGTGGATTATTCGCCGGTGAACATAACCCGTCTTCCGCCTGCCAAACGCGTTTATGGCGCGGAGGCCGAAGCCGATGAGCACAAGGAGCCGCGTCATGTCTGAAATGAAAAGGTTAACCGTTGAAATCCAGCGTTATAACCCGGAGCGCGATGTTGCACCGTACCGTGAGAGTTACGAGGTTCCTTATGATGAGCAAACCTCATTACTCGACGCTTTAGGTTATATCAAAGACCACCTGGCGTTCGATTTAGCCTGGCGCTGGTCTTGCCGTATGGCGATTTGCGGCTCATGCGGCATGATGGTCAACGGCGTGCCCAAACTGGCCTGCAAAACGTTTTTGCGCGAGTATCCCACTGGCATAAAGGTTGAAGCGCTGGCTAATTTTCCTATCGAACGCGATTTAGTGGTCGATATGACGCGCTTTATTGAAAGCCTGGAAGCGATTAAGCCCTATATCATTGGTAACACACGCACACCGGAGCAGGGAGCGCACCGCCAAACGCCGGCGCAAATGGCGAAATACCATCAATTCTCCGGCTGTATCAATTGCGGTCTTTGCTATGCCGCCTGCCCGCAATTTGGTCTTAACCCTGAGTTTATCGGCCCGGCAGCCATCACGCTGGCACACCGTTATAACCTGGATAATCGTGACCACGGCAAAGCACAACGTATGCCGGTACTGAACGGCGATAACGGCGTCTGGCCCTGTACGTTTGTTGGTTACTGCTCGCAGGTTTGCCCGAAACATGTCGATCCGGCGGCAGCCATCCAACAAAGCAAGGTTGAGAGCGCGAAAGATTTCATTATCGCGATGCTCTCGCCACGATAAGGAACCAACCATGATCAGCAAACGTAACGCCTACGTTCGCCCGGTATCGGCAACCTGGTGGAAAAAGCTCGGCTTTTATCGTTTTTATATGTTGCGCGAGGGAACAGCCATTCCGGCCTTGTGGTTCTCTCTGGAGTTAATTTTTGGTCTGTATGCGCTTAAACATGGCGCGGAGAACTGGGCGACATTCGTGGCTTTTCTTCAAAATCCGCTGATGATTATTCTCAACATTGTGGCGTTATTGGCTGCCCTGCTCCACACCAAAACCTGGTTTGAGCTAGCGCCTAAAGCGGCCATCCTGATTGTTAAAGACGAAAAAATGAGCGAAAAACCCATCATAGCGGCACTCCACATCGTAACGGCGCTCGTTACGCTGGGGCTGTTGTTGCTCGCGCTATGGAGGTAAGGAGAACAGCATGAAGCATGATTCGCAACGCTCTAATGAGCCAATTTTCTGGGGGCTATTCGGCGCAGGTGGAATGTGGTCGGCGATTATTTCACCGGTCGTTATTCTGCTCTTTGGTCTGTTATTACCGCTGGGGCTCTATCCTGATGATGCTCTAAGTTACGGCAGAATCCTGGCCATCGCACAATCCTGGCTGGGGCGTCTGTTTATCCTGTTAGCCATTGTGCTGCCGCTTTGGTGCGCTTTACACCGGCTGCATCACGGCATGCATGATATCAAACTCCACCTGCCAGCCAGCCAGTGGCTGTTTTATGGGTTGGCAATGATTCTAACGGTGGTAACCGTTATTGGCGTGGTCACGCTGTAAGTCGGGCATGTGGGCAGGAGCCAGAACCACGGTGCGGAACAGCGTTCCGCACCCTAGATCAGTTGGCGCTTTTCTGAATCGCCTGGCCGCCAGCTTCAACGTCCTCACCCACGCCGCGGGTGGTGTTGCAGGCAGAAAGCAGAGAAGAGAGCACTAAAACGGAAAAAATAGCGACAATACTTTTCTTTAACATGGCAATTTCCTTTTTGGTTGCAGTAAAAGTACAGCGTTTTAAGCATAGCCTGTATTTGGCTTGCCGCTTATACCACGCTGTGAAAAGGAAATATTTCAGAAAAGAAAAGCTATTTTGCTGCGCGCGAGATGGCTCCGCCAAGATGCGAAACGTCTTCACCAAAACCGTGGAAGGTATTACAGGCGCTTAATGCATGGGCCATTAATAACGTAACCGTGATAAAGATAACGCGTTTTCTCATCATCCGGATCTCACTAAAAAGAAACAAGGCGTACCGCCGTTACGATACGCCCGTCAGAAAGTTATTTCACGCGGGAAACGTATTCGCCGGAGCGTGTATCCACTTTGATCACTTCGCCAATCTGCACGAATAACGGCACTTTTACCACGGCGCCGGTGCTCAGTTTCGCTGGCTTACCGCCGGTACCTGCGGTATCCCCTTTCAGGCCAGGATCGGTATCAATAATTTCCAGTTCAACGAAGTTAGGCGGGGTCACGGCGATAGGTTGACCGTTCCACAGCGTCACGATACATTCCGCCTGGTCCAACAGCCACTTGGCGTTATCGCCAATTGCTTTCTCATCTGCCGCTAACTGCTCGAACGTTTCGTTATTCATGAAGTGGTAGAACTCACCGTCGTTGTACAGATAAGTCAGGTTCATATCCACTACATCTGCGCCTTCGGCGGAATCGGTCGATTTAAACGTTTTCTCAACGCGGCTGCCGGTCAGCAAGCGACGCATTTTAACGCGAGCGAAAGCCTGGCCTTTACCCGGCTTAACAAACTCGCTGGACTCGATGGCATAAGGCTCGCCTTCGAACATGATTTTAAGACCGGAACGGAAATCGTTGCTAGAATAAGTCGCCATAAAGGCCCTCTACAATTTAATACTGGTACTTAGCCAAAAAAATGGCACACATTGTAACCCTAAATGCACCAATCAGAGAAGATTGGTTACAGCAACTTGCGGACGTAATCACCGAACCCGATGAATTATTGCAGCTTTTAGCGCTAGATTCCCATCCGGATCTGGCGGCGGGCGGCGATGCGCGACGCCTTTTCGCCCTGCGCGTTCCGCGATCTTTCGCCCAACGGATGCGTAAAGGCGATCCGCATGACCCTTTGCTGCGACAAGTATTGACCGCTAGCCAGGAATTTAACGATGCGCCTGGCTACAGTACTGACCCGCTGGATGAACAGAGTAGCGTGGTGCCGGGTCTGCTCCATAAATACCGCAACCGTGCGCTGCTGTTAGTGAAAGGCGGCTGCGCGGTAAACTGCCGTTACTGCTTCCGCCGCCATTTTCCTTATCAGGATAATCAGGGGAATAAGCGCAACTGGCAACGTGCGCTGGACTATATCAATCAGCATCCGGAACTGGACGAAATTATCTTTTCCGGCGGCGACCCGCTGATGGCAAAAGATCATGAGCTTGCCTGGTTGATCGGCCAGTTAGAAACGATTCCGCATCTGAAGCGGCTACGCATCCATAGCCGCCTGCCGGTCGTGATCCCGGCCCGCATCACCGATCAACTCTGCCAGCGTTTGGCCGCCTCACGTCTACAAGTGTTGTTGGTTACGCATATTAACCATGCGCAAGAAATTGATAATGCGCTATGTCAAAGTATGCAGAGACTCAAAATGGCGGGCGTTACGCTACTCAACCAAAGCGTCCTGTTACGCGGCGTTAACGACAATGCCGCCACGCTGGCAGCGCTCAGTAATGCATTATTCGACGTCGGCATTTTGCCATACTATCTCCACGTGCTGGATAAGGTGCAGGGCGCGGCGCATTTTTATGTTTCTGATGACGAAGCACGCAAAATTATGCGTGAATTACTCACTCAGGTTTCTGGTTATATGGTGCCCAAATTAGCGCGTGAAATTGGCGGCGAACCGAGTAAGACACCGCTGGATTTGCAATTACGCCAGCAATAACCTTAGCCATATAGCATTCGCGACATGGGGTTGCGAGGAGTTACAAGGACGTAATATGCCTGTCATTCTTATCGTTGACGATCATCCGGCAATCTGTTTCGCTCTGAAAGCCACACTAGAAACGGAAGAGCACTTTCACGTCACCACCACTACCGATGGTGGTCAGGTTATGGCGTTAACTCGAGAATTGAATCCCGACCTGGTCATTCTTGATATTGCTCTACTGAAACTGGATGGCCTCGACCTGCTCTCTCGTATTAAACATGCTTATCCCGCCACTCGCGTATTGATTCTTACCGGGCAACCGCCTGAACTGTATGCCGCACGTAGCCGTCAGGCCGGCGCGGATGGCTTCCTCAGTAAACAGCATTTGCTCACCTCAATCGGCGCGGTTTGCCGTCTATTGCTGGATGGCTATTGCTGCTTCCCTTCTCACAGCGTGGATTTACGCCAGCAACCCACCCACCTCAATGGCGAGCAACTACTGGCGCGGATGTCCGATCGGGAAGTCACCGTATTACGCTACCTGGCCGCCGGGAAATCGAATAAAGAGATCGGTGAACTACTGCTACTCAGTAATAAAACCATTAGCACCTATAAGGCACGCATCCTGGAAAAAAGCGGTGCAGAAACGCTGAGCGAACTGTTGGCGCGGCTGGATATTGTTGGGGACGAGGAGTGAGTATGCGCTGGATAACCTTGTTATTGTTACTGGTTTTATGCGGTGGATGCTGGTCAGAAACCGTCACGCCTCCTAACACGCTACAACTACTGCCGCATAGCCAGGCGATCTTGTCGGACTTAGTGCTCAATGACGATGAATGGCGCTGGCTGCGTAAAAACCACCAGCTCCGTGTCGCCACCTGGTCACCGAATGTACCGCCCTATTTCATGAGTGCCGGGCATCATGACTATGTGGGTATTTCTGCCGACTATCTCGGCCTGATTGCCGCCAATCTCAACATTACGCTAGAAATTATTAGCTATACCGATGAACAAGCCGCCTTCGATGCAGTCAACGCAGGCGAGGCCGATCTGATTGCCTGGGCCGATGATAAAGCGCGTAACGCCGGGTTCCTGTTAAGCGAACCCTATATCAAAAAAATTCCGGCGGAAGTGGTTAACTTAAATGCTCTCGCAGCGAATGACGGCACGGTGAGGATGGCGATTGATCCTGCCTGGAAAAACCTCGATGCCTTCCGCAATGCCTGGCCGCAGGCAAACATTGTCTCTTTTAACTCCGCGCGCCATGCACTGGAGGCGCTATCCTTTCACCAGATCGATTTGTTTATCGGCGATGCTACCTCGACGCAGTACTTAATCAATGAGTCGAACCTGAGCGATTTGAAAATGCGTCATCTGCGCGATGTACAAGTCACCGGGTTTTCGTTCGCCGCTCGGCCCGAAAAACAGCGCTTAATCAGCATCATCAATAATATCCTTGGCACCATACCTGATAATATTCATGAGGATATTCGGCGACGCTGGAGCGGCGGCGTGCCGCTGGTGCTCAGCGAACGCCATCTCTATTTCACCCCGCTGGAACAAAAGTGGATTGAAGATAACCCGGAAATCCGCGTCACGGTTCTGAAAGGAAGCGCTCCGCTCAGCTTCTTCGATAACCATAAGCTACAGGGTATTACCGCCGATATTCTCAAATCCATCAGCTTACGCAGCGGTTTGAAGTTCCAGATCCACGCTGAAGATAACCTGGAGAAGATGCTGACCTCGGTCCGTACCGGGCAAAGCGATATGATCGCCAGTATCAATCTCGACAGCGCCAGTTCGGCTAATTTACTCACCACCCGTTCTTATCTGTTTAACTCATGGGTGCTGATTGGCCGCCGCGATGGCACGACACAGAAGTCGGCCAACCGTTTGGTGATGGTTAACGGCGATGCCATTGAAGGCGCGCTCAAACACGCCATGCCTGATATGCAGATTCAGTACGCTAGCACGCTCTCCGCCGGGCTGGATAGCGTGGCCGGAGGGCGGGCGGATTTTATGGTGCTGCCCTTAATTAACGCCAGCTTCTATATCAACCGGGCTTACCGCGACAGCCTGAAAATTATCAGCAGCGTCGAAATCGACCCGGCGCGTTTTTCGTTGGCGGTTGCCGCCAATAACTATCCGTTGGCGACTATTCTGGACAAAGCCTTACTCAACATTCCACCAGAAGACCTGCACGCCATCACCCGCAATTGGTATAGCAACGCGCGCTTTCCTGATAGCACGCAAAATTCAACCAGCAGCCCTACAGCGGAATCGTTGCTGAGTTGGGTTCTGGCCATTTTGCTGGGGTCGGCGACGGTTTGCACTGGGCTATTATTGCTGCAACGCCGTGTCTATCGCCGTTCTCCGCCGCTACAAAACCTTATTGATGCTATTCCGACTCCGCTGTTTATTACTGATTTAAACGGCCAATTAAAAATGGCGAATCGCGCTTTTGCTGAAGCCCTGGCGATCAATGTGGCGGCGAATCGCGGTAAGCCGTTGCAAAAACTACTCACGGCGGCCGGATTGCAAAGCGATACGACTAATGGCCGGGAAATCAAACAGTGGCAAACCCTGTTGCAAATCAACGCGTTGGGATATGGCTATGTCGGCGGCTGGCAGGACATTACCGAGAGCCAGCAAACATTACGTGAATTACAGCATGCCCGGCGCGAAGCAGAAAAAGCCAACCGCGTGAAAACCACCTTTCTTACCACCATGAGCCACGAGCTTCGCACGCCGATCAGCGCCATTATCGGCATGTTAGACTTAATGCTACGTCGCAAAGCCGACTTACCCGCCGATCGCGGCTCGTTGCATATCGCCTGGGAAACCGCGCAATCATTGCTGGCGTTGATTGGCGACATTATTGATGTGGCGCGCATTGAGTCCGGGCGGTTAATTTTGCGCCCGGAGCGTGCTTCAATTCGTACGTTGATCGAATCAGCCGCGACCATGATGGATGGGCTGGCGCGGCAGAAAGAGTTGGCCTTTGTACTTGAAATCGATGCAGAACTGGATGGCGATGTACTGATCGATCCCATCAGGTTCAAACAAATTCTCACTAATATCCTTGGCAATGCCATCAAGTTCACCACGCACGGTCGCGTGGTGCTACAGGCACTGCTGGAGAAAGAAGAAGGCACCCAACTCCATCTGCTGGTCGTGGTGCAAGATAGCGGGCCGGGTATTGACGCCGCTACCCAGGCGCGTCTGTTCAAACCTTTTGAACAGGGCGAAAACCAGCAAAGCATTCAGGGCAGTGGTCTGGGGCTGTTTATCTGTCAGACATTAGTAACCATGATGGGCGGCGAGATCGCGCTGGAAAGCCAACCTGGCATTGGCACCGAGGTGAGCGTACGCCTGCGGTTGCCGCGCATGGCGAAACAAAATACGCCGACTCTCGCCGCGCCAGCCCGGCTAAATAGTGTGGCACCGCGCCGCATTTTAGTGGTGGATGACCATCCCGCCAGCCGTCATCTGTTGGTGCAACAACTGCAATATTTAGGGCATCACGCCATCAGCGCAGCCAGCGGTCAGCAAGCGCTGGCGCTGATCGCAGCCCAGCCGCCCGACGTGATGATTACCGATTGTAATATGCCGGGCATGGATGGTTTTACGCTCGCCCGCACGGTGCGCCGGGAAAATAGCCGTCTGGTCATTTGGGGCGCGACCGCTAACGCTCAAACCGCTGTGCGCGAGGCGTGCCTAAGCGCTGGCATGAATAGCTGCCTGTTTAAACCGATTACGCTACCAGCGCTTCAGGAACGCCTTGCCGCCCTGCCGCCTGGCGCCACTTCCCAACCCGATATGGCCGTATCGTTGCCCGCAGGGCTTGCTTCGCCGCAAAACCAACGCCGCTTTATTGAACTACAACTCATCACCCTGGATGAGGCGTTGGAAAGTATCCGGCGTTGGCAACAGCAACCTACCCCTGAGATAAAAATGGCGCTGCATAAATTGCGTGGTGGACTGATGTTACTCGGCATCCACACGTTGACTGCTCGCTGCGAGGAGTTGGAGCAATGCCCTGATAACGCTGGTTTGCAGGCTTTGGCCGATGGCTTACAGGCCTTGCGCCGCACCCTGCAGGAGCGTTTATCCTAAGCGGACTACAGCCACGTCATCCCGTCCTACAGCCACGCCAGGAAACCCTGCTCTTGTTAGGGATACCAGAAACCCTTATCTTAGCCCCCGCAATAAGGCGTGTCAGAGGTTGGCTCGCGTGTATGTTCGTATTACGTATAAGGAGTTACGATGAAAAAGTTAGCTATTCTTCCGATGGTCATGCTGATGGGTTTCGGTGCCTCTACTTTGGCACATGCGGGTAATCAGGATTGCGCCTCTAAACGCGCAGCGCTGGAAAAAGAGATCCGTATCGCACAGCAATTCGGCAATACCGCAAAAGTAAACGGTCTGAAACAGGCGCTGGCGGAAGTCAAAGCCCATTGTACCAGCGCCAGCGTGATTGCTGATGCACAGAAAGACGTGCGTAAGCTGGAGAAAAAACTGTCTGAGAAGCAGGGTGATATCCGCGAAGTGCAGGCCGACCTGCGCAAAGCTCAGGCAAAAGGCGACCGTCAGAAAATTGAAAAATATCAGCGTAAGCTGAGTGAAAAACAGGCCGATCTGCGTGACATCCAACGCGATCTGGATAAAGCGCGTGCCGAGCTGGCTGCGTTACAGAAATAAGATTTAGCCTCCGCACGATTTTTAACGGAAGTGAAAGCTTCCGTTTTTTCCTTCCGTCGATCTTACCGTGCCGCATGTTGCCTCGTTCACTGCTCCTCCTGTTAGCATTATTGCTCCTCCCTTTCTCACTGGCGCAGGCACAGACGCAACACGTTTTAGTCATCGTCAATAACGCCTGGAAGGGGAATATTTCGCTGGATTTCCAACACGATTTCCCCTGCCTGGGCCGCCCGCTGCTGGAAGAATGGGGGGTTAAATTACGCCACTTTGCCGCCGATGCCTGGAGTCCACAAGGCTGCCTCAGCGAGATCGAACTGCAACGCCATCACATCCGTCTGTGGTACCAGCCAGAGGGTAAACTGCTTACGCTACTCTTTCCACCTGGCAGTATGAACCCACAGCAAAATGGCGTCAGTACCAGCCGTTGGGATGATGGTATCAACGCGGCTTTCGTCAATTATCGGGTGGATTATGACTGGCATCGACCTGAGTATGCTGGCGACGAACGCGGCGCCAACCTGGAGGTTCAACTCGATAACGGACTCAACTATGGCCCGTGGCGTTTGCGCTATCAGAATACACTCTGGAAGGATCGGCAGGGCCAGCACGGTTCTTACACCCGTTCGGCGAGTTTATGGCGGGCTATTCGCCCGCTACGTTCACAGCTACTATTTGGCGATAGCACCACCTCGGATACCTTCTTTGCCGGGATGCCGTTTCGCGGCGTCACGCTGGCGACTGACGAGGCGATGTTTCCCGATAGCTGGCGGCCCTTCTCGCCATGGATCAATGGGTTTGCCAAAACCCAAGCGGAAGTGACCATTCAGCAAAACGGCGAAACGGTCTATCGCATTAATGTCCCGCCCGGCCCATTTACCATCCGCGACTTCTACCCGCCCAATCCGGACGGCTCATTGCAACTCACGATTACCGAGAGCGATGGTACCGAACATGAGCGTGACTTGCCCTACGCCGCGATGCCGGCCTTGGTTCATGAGGATAATCTCAGTTATGAGCTGGTAGGCGGACGTTATCGCACCTGGCATGGCGTCGATAGCGCTACGCCAGGCTTTTTCCAGGCCACGCTCGCTCGCGGTATCGCGCCTCTTTTTACTCTGTATGGCGGTGTTCAGCACGCAGATTCCTATCTGGGTTCCTTAGCGGGCGTCGGCGTTAATCTTAAAGCTTTTGGCGCGCTTTCGGCTGACGTGACTCGGTCTGACTACATTTCATGGCAGGAAACGTTTCGCGGCTCAATGTGGCGCATGCGTTACGCGAAGGCATTTTTTTCCACCGAAACCAGCTTTAGCGCCATGCTGCGTTACTACCCAGCCGGACAAAATTATCGTTCTTTAGAGGAGAAAATTACGCAACCGGCGCCGGGCGATACCTGGCTGTCTGATGAGAGCCAGGCCCGCAAATTAAGTCAGGAACTGTGGCTTAACCAAACGCTGAGTGAAAACAGCAGCCTGAGCCTGAGCTACGCGCAACATAGCTGGCGTTCACCCGATAAACACACGCGGAGTTTTAGCCTCAGCTACGCCAACTCGTTTGATGATATTGATATCAGCATTTGGCTCGAACGCAGCCGCAGCCAATGGGGCGGCCCCGAAACGACGCTCGCCTTCACTATCGGCATTACCCTTCCTGATGCCATCGCCGGCTCGTCTCCTGCCATTAGCTACACCAATAATCTCGCCAGCCATGCCGCGGCGAAACATGGCGTTAACCTGTATGGCACCGCATTGAGCGATTACAGCCTACGGTATGACATTACCGCGGAACATACTGAACATGGCAACGATGCGCTGAATGCCTCAATGGGTTACCAATATAACGGGGGAGAAATGAATAGCAGCCTGGTGCGCTCAGGTAAGCAGCGCGATTACCATGCCGATGTGAGCGGTAGCCTGTTGTTGCATGCCGGTGGGATTACGCCCGGGCAAACCATGAGCGATACCATGGCGCTATTGGTCGTTCCCGACTCGCCGGGAATTGCCAGCTATAACCAGTTTGGCGTAACCACTAACGCGCGCGGCGAAGCATTAGTGGGCTATCTAACGCCGTGGCGCGTTAATCGATTAACGCTGGATAGCTGGAACCTGCCGGATGGCATCACGCTACCGGTAAGTGAACTGGAAACCGTACCAACCAAAGGTGCCATCATCAAGGCAACCTTTCCCCCAACAGAGAAAGCGCCGGGCTCTTAGCACTAGCTGCTCTCTCCCGCTAGCAGAAAAAAGGCGCCCATTTGGGCGCCTTATTCATCAGGCTTGCGGACATTTATAAACCTGACCGGTCATTTTACTGTCCAGCGGGGCGAAGCTGGACCAGAAGTTTTGCGTTGGACTGGTGGCGCCGTAAATCACGTTACCGCCCATTTGTGCCGCGCGATTACGCAAATCGTTTGCCGCGCCGCGTAATGAACTCCCTTCGCCGCCGGAACCACTCAACCAGTTACTCTGTGAACCGGTGATTTCACCCAGAAGTTGACACTCTTTAGCTGGCTGCTGATCGGTAAAGGTGACGCGTTGCCCCGCGGCGTCAAGCTCATTGGTGGAACTACAACCTGCCAGCAGCATAGAAGCGACAAAAAGTCCCGGCAAAACGTTAATCCGCATTTTATTCCCCATTTATTATCATCAGAGTCTGGCAGAAGCGTACCAGAAAACCGCGCGTTTTCTTAAACATCCCTTGCCACGTAACCCATTCAGCCTGGTCTGTTATGCCATTCCGGGCTGGTCGGGCATACCCGAGCACTACTTATACTATTTTCACCGCTAAAAGAAAAACCCCCCGCCATTTCTGACGAGGGGTTTTAAGATTAAGACGTTAGGGCAATTACATCATGCCGCCCATTCCGCCCATGCCACCCATACCACCGGCAGCACCTAAATCTGCTTTATCTTCTTTCGGCAGATCGGTCACCATACATTCGGTGGTGATCATCAGGCCGGCAACCGAAGCCGCATACTGCAATGCAGAACGGGTTACTTTGGTTGGGTCCAGAATACCGAAATCGATCATGTTGCCGTACTCTTCCGTCTGCGCGTTGTAGCCGTAGTTACCTTCGCCACCTTTCACGGTGTTAGCAACGACAGACGGCTCTTCGCCGGCGTTGGAAACGATTTGACGCAACGGCGCTTCCATCGCGCGCAGCGCAACTTTAATTCCGACGTTTTGATCTTCGTTTTGGCCACGCAGCTCGGTCAGTTTAGCGGCAACGCGCACCAGCGCCACGCCACCACCAGCAACCACGCCTTCTTCTACCGCAGCACGGGTCGCGTGCAGGGCATCTTCAACGCGGGCTTTCTTCTCTTTCATTTCAACTTCAGTTGCCGCGCCTACTTTCAGTACGGCTACGCCGCCTGCCAGTTTCGCTACGCGCTCCTGCAGTTTTTCTTTGTCGTAATCAGACGTCGCTTCTTCAATCTGCTGACGAATCTGCGTTACACGACCAGAGATAGCGGTTTCTTCACCCACACCGTCGATGATGGTGGTGGTGTCTTTATTGATCACCACGCGTTTCGCCTGGCCCAGATCTTCCAGAGCGGCTTTCTCCAGCTCCATACCGATCTCTTCAGAGATGACGGTACCGCCAGTCAGAATCGCGATATCTTGCAGCATGGCTTTACGACGATCGCCGAAGCCAGGCGCTTTAACCGCTGCAACTTTCACGATGCCGCGCATGGTGTTAACCACCAGCGTCGCCAGCGCTTCGCCTTCAACATCTTCAGCGATAATCAGCAGTGGTTTGCTGGCTTTCGCTACCGCTTCCAGTACCGGCAGCAATTCGCGAATGTTGGATACTTTTTTATCAACCAGCAGAATGAACGGGCTGTCGAGCTCAATGGCGCCGGTTTCTGGCTTGTTGATGAAGTAAGGAGACAGGTAACCGCGGTCAAACTGCATACCTTCAACCACGTCCAGCTCGTCTTGCAGGCCGGTACCTTCTTCAACGGTGATCACACCTTCTTTACCCACTTTTTCCATCGCTTGCGCGATCAGGGTACCGACGCTCTCATCGGAGTTAGCGGAGATGGTGCCAACCTGAGCAATTGCTTTAGAGTCAGAGCAAGGCACTGACAGCGCTTTCAGTTCTTCAACGGCTGCGATCACCGCTTTGTCGATACCGCGCTTCAGATCCATCGGGTTCATGCCCGCAGCCACGGCTTTCAGACCTTCGTTAACGATAGACTGAGCCAGTACGGTTGCGGTGGTGGTGCCGTCGCCTGCTGCGTCATTCGCTTTAGAGGCCACTTCTTTCACCATCTGCGCGCCCATGTTTTCGAACTTGTCTTCCAGTTCGATTTCACGCGCGACCGAGACGCCATCTTTAGTGATGGACGGTGCACCAAAAGATTTATCCAGAACCACGTTACGGCCTTTCGGGCCCAGGGTAACTTTTACTGCATCTGCCAGTACGTTTACGCCGCGCAGCATTTTCACACGGGCGTCATTACCGAATTTTACGTCTTTAGCTGCCATTTGGAATTTCCCTTAAATTCGTTTCGTTCAGTGAATACCGCGTAAATTACGCTTCGACAATTGCCAGAATGTCGCTTTCAGAGATGATCAGCACTTCTTCGTTGTCGATTTTTTCAGTTTTCGCGCCGTAACCTTCGTTGAAAATGACCACATCGCCCACTTTTACATCCAGCGGTTTTACGTCGCCACTTTCAAGAATGCGGCCATTGCCTACCGCCAGCACTTCGCCACGGGTAGATTTGCCCGCCGCGGAGCCGGTCAGAACGATGCCGCCAGCAGATTTGGATTCAACTTCTTTACGCTTGACGATAACGCGATCGTGCAATGGACGAATTTTCATGTGATAGCTCTCCTTTGAGAAGTCCAATCAGTTTTTTGGGGATGAACGCCGGGCTTTTGGCTTCCGGCCTCGTGACGAATGAGATGGAGACAGGGTGAAAACCTTTCAAGGGGGAAATGAAAAAAAATTTTTAACCGGCGAGAAAAACAACGGGGCAATCAATGATTGCCCCGTACAGAAGAAAAATGCGTACTATTTAAGCTGATCGCGGCGATAACCGCCCTGCCGCTCTAACATCCACTGCGGATATTCCGTTGGTAGCGCGCTAACCTTATCCAACTGCGCCAACTCCTGTTCGGAAAGCTGTACCTGCGTTGCGGCGATATTGTCGGTCAATTGTTCCAGACGTTTCGCGCCAATAATCACGCTGCTCACTACCGGTTGATGTAACAGCCACGCCAGCGCAATCTGCGCCACCGAAACCTGATGCCGTTCGGCGATTTCACGCATCACATCCACGCAGTCCCATGCGCGGTCTTTATTGACCGGCGGGAAATCAAACTCCAAACGGCGGCTGCCCGCTTCGGCCTCCATTTCACGGCTATATTTCCCGCTCAGCAAACCACCCGCCAGCGGGCTCCAAACCATCAGCCCAATCTTCTCGCTCTGCAACATTGGCACCAGCTCACGCTCAAGATCGCGGCCCGCCAGAGTGTAATAGGCCTGTAGCGAACTAAAGCGGCTCAGACCGAGACGCTCGGCGGTGCCTTGCGCTTTCACGATTTGCCACGCTGCCCAGTTAGAGACGCCGATGTAACGTACATGCCCATGCTGCACCAAGGTATCCAACGCCCGCAGAGTCTCTTCAATCGGCGTCGCCGGATCAAAGCCATGCAACTGATACAGGTCAATATGGTCAAGCTGTAAACGCTTCAGGCTGGCTTTCACCGCTTCCATGATATGAAAGCGTGAAGAACCACGCGAGTTAGCAGAAGCGGTGCCCGACTCGCCAAAAACTTTGGTCGCCACTACCACGTTTTCGCGTGGGACGTTCAGGTTTTTTAACGCCTGACCGGTCATGATCTCAGAGCGTCCGCCCGCATAAACGTTAGCCGTATCAATAAAATTGATCCCTTCATCCAACGCTTTCCCTACTACGGTATCGACTTCATTCTGTTGTAACGAACCAATTTTTCCCCACATTCCCTCTTCACCGCCGAAGGTCATGGTACCGAGGCAAAGTTCAGAAACAAACAGACCGGTGTCGCCCAATTTTCTATTACGCATGCGTCTTGTCCTCATAGGGTTAGAGTAACCAACCTTTGGATTATGGCGCGGTTAAGCACACGATAACTGCGTAATCCTACGCGATTATTGCCTGATTCTCCGAAAGGGGGGATGATGCGAACTGCGGTGGACTATCCTGGAGAACTTGCATGTCTTCTGTCGAATTGCTAGAAACAGCCGGGCAACAACGCTTCCTGTTGGCACGCGAAGCGCTAATCGCCACGCTAGATCGCCTCACGCGTTTTATCGTACGAGGCAGTGAAACCGCCATTCCGGGTTTGTGGCTCCATCGGCTTCCTCATCCCGGAGAGAAGCGGCACGCGTTACAAAAACCGGCCTTCGCGTTAATTGCCCAGGGCTCCAAACGCTTACAGATTGGCGACCAAACCTATCATTACGACTCACTTAACTACTTAGTTTCCGCGGTGGATTTGCCGGTCAGCGGTCAAGTTGTCGAGGCGAGTTTTAGCCAGCCTTATTTAGGTATGCGGCTGGATTTTACGCCAAACGAAATCAGCGAACTGCTGCACGACAGCGCAATGCCGCCTCTGCCGAAAGAGAGCCATCAGCGTGGTTTGTACATCTCTCCTCTCGATCCCCATATCGTCGAACTGGCGCTCAGGTTATTAAATCTGCTGGATAATCCAACCGATATTCCGATCTTACTGCCGCAGCTGAAACGCGAAATTCTGTATCGTTTACTGATGAGCCCACAAGGTGGCCCGTTGCGCGCGCTGGCGTTGGAAGATAGCCATACTCAACGCATCGCACGGGCGATTCATCTGTTACGTAATAATCTAACGCAGCCGCTACGCGTCGAGTCACTGGCGAAAGAAGCCTTTATGAGCGTATCGACCTTCCATTATCACTTCAAACAGGTGACGACTCTCAGTCCGCTCCGCTACCAAAAACAGTTGCGGTTGCAGGAGGCAAGGCGTCTGGTCTTCGCGTCAGATGCCGATGTCGCGCAGGTGGCGAATGCGGTGGGATATAAAAGTGTGTCGCAATTCAGCCGGGAATACAGCGCTCTATTCGGCCAGCCGCCACTACGCGACCGCCGCCGTGCACAACCCATTTCCCGGCCTTGATTTGCCATTAATGATCGTGGCGATCGTCATGCTCAATACGGTCGCTCTCTTTACGCTCAAACTCCCCCTCAACGGTGAAGCCGCTATCCGGCCCGGCGCCTGGCCCACGCCAAACGCGTAGCCACGGCATCAGCTTCATGGTCAAATGCTTTTGTACCGGCGGCAACAGCAATAACAGGCCAATGAAATCGGTAAAAAAGCCGGGTAACAACAATAAGAAGCCCGCCAAAATCAGCGAGACGCTCTTAATCATTTCCACCGCCGGACTTTCACCCTTCTCCAGCTTCTGCTGCATCAGCATAAAGTTTTTCACCCCCTGGTTTTTAACCAGCGAGACGCCAATACAAGAGGTGAAAATCACCAACAGCATGGTTAGCAACACACCCAGAACATGAGCGACCTGAATAAACAGGCTTATCTCAATCCAGGCGAGAAGAAAAAACACCAATAACGGTAACCAACGCACCGTACTCTCCTTTTTGGTCAGGCCGCCTCGCTTCATGCGCGACAGCAAAATAAATTGATCGCCAGGCCAACGAAACAACGTTGTTACCCGCTCATTCAAACAGAGATGGGATTGCAGCGCCCCTTTTTCAACCAGCACGCTGAAATTAACCCAGGAACCAATTTGCGACTAAGATCACACATTGTTAATGCCGTTTCGTCAGCAAATGGCCGGAAAGTGATCTACGTTGCTGCTTTTCTCTGGCGACAGAATATGATCGTGCTCGTCAGTGCGATATTGGATAAAATGTCGGCATTGGCATTCCACGACAAAATAAACATACACAAAATCATCACCTGTGTTGTAAACCGGTAGTTATAACAAGAAGGTTCCCATGGCAAATAACATTCGTATCGAAGAAGACCTGCTAGGCATACGGGAAGTTCCGGCAGATGCCTATTATGGTGTTCATACTCTACGTGCGATTGAGAATTTCTACATTAGTAATAGCAAAATCAGTGACATCCCTGAGTTTGTTCGCGGCATGGTAATGGTAAAAAAAGCCGCAGCGATGGCCAATAAAGAACTACAGACCATCCCGCGTAATGTTGCCAATGCCATCATTCAGGCTTGTGACGAAGTGCTGAACAATGGCAAATGTATGGATCAGTTCCCGGTTGATGTTTATCAAGGCGGCGCCGGCACTTCCGTGAATATGAACACCAACGAAGTGTTAGCCAATATCGGCCTTGAGTTGATGGGTCACCAAAAAGGGGAATATCAGTATCTGAACCCTAACGATCACGTCAACAAATGCCAATCCACCAATGATGCCTATCCCACCGGCTTCCGTATTGCGGTTTACAGTTCAATTCTGAAATTGCTGGATGCGATTGGGCAGTTGGGCGAAGGTTTCCAGCGTAAAGCGGTTGAGTTTGAAAATATCCTGAAAATGGGGCGGACTCAGTTGCAAGACGCGGTTCCAATGTCGCTCGGGCAAGAATTCCACGCCTTTAGTGTGCTGCTAAATGAAGAGATCAAAAGCATTCTACGTACCGGCGAGTTGCTGCTGGAGGTTAACCTCGGCGCGACAGCGATCGGTACCCGGTTAAATACGCCGGAAGGTTACCAACAGTTGGCGGTGCAGCGCCTGGCGGAAGTCAGTAATTTGCCATGCGTACCGGCGGAAGACCTGATTGAAGCCACTTCTGACTGCGGTGCCTATGTGATGGTGCACTCTTCACTGAAGCGTTTGGCGGTGAAACTGTCGAAAATCTGTAATGACTTACGCTTACTCTCTTCTGGCCCGCGCGCCGGGCTGAATGAAATCAATCTGCCAGAACTGCAGGCCGGTTCATCGATTATGCCAGCCAAGGTTAATCCGGTAGTGCCGGAAGTCGTGAATCAGGTCTGTTTCAAAGTGATCGGTAATGATACGACGGTTACCATGGCATCCGAAGCGGGTCAGTTACAGTTGAATGTGATGGAGCCGGTGATCGGTCAGGCACTGTTTGAATCTATCCATATTTTGACCAACGCCTGTTATAATCTGCTGGAAAAATGCGTTAATGGCATTACCGCCAACCAAGCGGTCTGCGAAGCCTACGTGTTTAACTCTATTGGTATCGTGACGTATCTCAACCCTTATATTGGCCACCATAATGGCGATATTGTTGGGAAGATCTGTGCGGAAACCGGTAAGAGCGTGCGAGAAGTGGTACTGGAGCGCGGTCTGCTGACGGAAGCCGAACTGGATGATATTTTCTCGATTCAGAACCTGATGCACCCGGCTTATAAGGCCAAACGCTATACTGATGAAAACGAACAATAACGTCTTACGCCGTTAAACATTAAGGCACGTCAGTTCTCCGAACGACGTGCCTTTTTCATTGGTGCTAAATACAACTTACTAACAGTCCATTAGCAATTTTTTTCAAGGAGCACTTTATGATCGGCATTGAACTGATCATTGTCTTATTGGCGATTTATCTCGGCGCAAGAATGGGCGGGATCGGGATCGGTTTTGCCGGTGGGCTGGGCGTATTAGTCCTGACATTGGGATGCCAAATTAACCCAGGCGCCATCCCGTTTGATGTGATTGAAATTATCATGGCGGTTATTGCCGCTATCGCCGCCATGCAGGTGGCGGGCGGTATGGATTATCTGGTGAGTCTGGCAGAGCGCTTGCTGCGCAAACATCCGCGCTACGTAACGTTTTTAGCGCCGCTGGTAACCTACCTGATGACGCTGTTGGCCGGCACCGGTCATACCGCGTTTTCAACCCTGCCGGTTATTGCCGAGGTGGCGAAAGAGCAAGGGGTTCGCCCTTCCCGCCCGCTGTCGATTGCGGTGGTCGCCTCACAAATTGCCATTACCGCTTCGCCGCTTTCGGCGGCGGTAGTGTTTTTCGCCGGCATTTTGGAGCCAAAAGGCGTCAGTTATCTTGGGTTACTGGCAGTGGCGGTTCCATCAACCATGGTCGCTATTTTTATCGCCGCGCTGATCACCAACTTTCTCGGTAAGGAACTGAAAGAGGATGAGATCTATCAAACACGCTTGGCAAAGGGAGAGGTGACGCTACGCGGCGCCAGTGTGTTTGAGGAGAAACCGGGCGCCAAACGCTCATTGGTGCTGTTTCTGATTGGGATTGTGGCGGTGGTACTGTACGCCACCGCCATTAGCGATGCGGTTGGGTTGATAGCCAACCCGGTGCTGCCGCGTAATGAAGCGATTGTGGTCTTTATGTTGACCATCGCTACATTAATTTGCCTGACCTGTAAGGTCGATACCGGCGAGATCCTCTCCGCCAGTACCTTTAAATCGGGAATGAGCGCCTGTATTTGCGTCATGGGCGTCGCCTGGCTGGGCGATACTTTCGTGAAGGCACATATTACTGACATACAAACCCTGGCTGGCGAGTTGCTGCAGAGCTACCCGTGGATGCTGGCGGTGGTGCTATTTTTTGCCTCGACGCTCCTCTATTCACAGGCGGCGACCACCAAGGCATTAATGCCTGCCGCTTTGATGCTCGGTGTATCGCCAATTACTGCCGTGGCTTCTTTTGCGGCGGTGTCGGCGCTATTTGTGTTGCCGACTTATCCTACGCTACTGGCGGCGGTAGAAATGGATGATACCGGTTCAACGCGGATTGGGAAGTTTGTGTTTAACCACTCTTTTCTGCTTCCCGGCGTTATCGCCATTGCTCTTTCGGTGCTATTTGGGTTTATCTTCGGGCATCTGTTTTTATAGTTTCACCTGCTCTTCATACCCACGGCGGGATGGCGGCAACGCACAGGCCGCCTGAAATCCCATCGCTCTGGCGGTCGCCACACGGCGGCCGCACGCCATTTCAGTCCTTCCCTCCGGCATGCTATTATCCGAGCCTTATTACACGGCTAAACCGCGGATTCAGGCGGTTCAACAAGGAGAGAGTGATCCCCCGCCATGGCTCAGCGCATCACCAGGTTAATCTTTAGCGGGCTGTTGATTCTGTTCAGTCTGTCCGTCCACGCCGCACTTTTCGGCCAAAACACCAGCCAGTTTGTGCCGGTGAATCAGGCGTTTGCCTTTGATTTTAATCAGCAAGCCGATCGGCTGACATTAAGCTGGCAAGTGAAACCCGGCTACTATCTGTATCGGCAACAAATAAAAGTCGTGGCGCACCATGCCCGGTTAGCAACGGTGGCGTTACCCGCCGGCCAGCCGCACGAAGATGAGTTCTATGGCAAAACGGAGATCTATCCAGATAACCTCAGTTTGCCGATCGTGATTAAGCAGGCGGATCAGGGCGCCAGCATTACCCTCACTTACCAGGGTTGCGCCGCCGCAGGTTTTTGCTATCCGCCCGAAACGCGTGATATTCCGCTGACGGCAGTGGCCAGTAGCCACACTTCCGCCCCTGCCGCTACGCCGGTAACCATTCAGCCTTCGCCGGTGAACAGCCTGCCATTTTCTCCCTTGTGGGCGCTGCTGATTGGGATTGGCGTTGCTTTTACACCTTGCGTGTTACCGATGTACCCCCTTATTTCCGGCATTATTTTGGGCGGGTCACGTCAATTATCGTTTGGGCGATTATTCGCGCTGGCGATGAGCTACGTACAGGGAATGGCGGTTACCTACACCTTGATGGGGATGCTGGTCGCCGCCGCCGGGTTGCGTTTTCAGGCCGCCTTACAGCATCCGTATGTATTAATCGGCTTATCGGCGCTGTTTATCTTGCTGGCGCTCTCAATGTTTGGGCTGTTCACGTTACAGCTTCCCTCCGCACTACAAACGCGGCTAACACTGTTAAGCAACCGTCAGCAAGGCGGTTCATTACCCGGCGTGCTACTGATGGGCGCGTTAGCCGGTCTAATCTGCTCTCCCTGCACCACCGCGCCGTTAAGCGCCATTCTGCTCTATATCGCGCAGAGCGGAAATATGTGGGCGGGCGGCGGTACGCTGTATCTTTATGCCCTCGGCATGGGCTTGCCATTGATTGCCGTGACCTTATTTGGCAATAAATTCTTGCCGAAGAGCGGCCCATGGATGCAAACGGTAAAGGAAGGGTTTGGTTTTGTGATTCTGGCATTACCGGTTTTTCTGCTGGAGCGCGTGGTGGGCGATACTCTCGGCCTGCGGTTGTGGAGTTTACTTGGCGTCGCCTTTTGTAGCTGGGCGTTTATCATCAGCCTACGCTCAACCAAAGGGCGTGTTCGTGTGCTGCAAATTATTTTCCTTGCCGCCGCACTGGTTGCCGCTCGTCCGTTGCAAGATTGGGCATTTGGCAACCCGGCGCAACCCGCACAGCAGCACACACTCACCTTCGCGCACGTCACTACCTCACAGGATCTGACGCAGGCGCTGCAAAATGCACAGGGCAAAGTGACCATGCTCGACCTGTACGCCGATTGGTGCGTCGCCTGTAAAGAGTTTGAGAAATACACCTTTAGCGATGCTCAGGTGCAAAGTGCGCTGACCGCTATTCAGTTGCTACAGGCTAACGTTACGGCAAATAATGCACAGGATCAGGCATTGCTACAGCATCTGGAGGTGCTCGGCCTGCCCACTATTCTGTTTTTCGATGCCAACGGCAAAGAGATTCCCGGCTCCAGAGTAACCGGCTTTATGGACGGTAAGGCGTTCGCCGCACATTTGCAGAAATTGGCGCAGTAAACGACACTGGTTGCAGACAGAGCTAAAAAATGGCTATCGCGCCGATGTTCAAAAGGAGTCTCACTTGCTACGTGAACAAGTACTCGAGCATGCGCTGAACGTGCTTGAGCAAGATGGTCTGGCCGCGACGACCTCGTTAGAAAAGCTGGCTGGAAAAGTGGAAATACCGTTTGATCAACTGCAACGTTTTTGGCCCGATCGTGATGCGTTATTGTACGACGCGCTGCGTTTTCACGGGGAACAAATTGATACCTGGCGGCGTCAGTTGCTGTTGGATGAAACCCTTACGGCAGAGCAAAAGTTACTGGCGCGTTATCAGGTGCTGGAAACCTCGGTGTCGAATGGACGTTTTCCCGGCTGTTTGTTTATCGCCGCCTGTAGTTTTTATCCGCAGAACGATAACCCTATTCACCAACTGGCTGAACAACAAAAACGCGCCTCGTGGCACTACACTCACGACTTGCTGAGCCAACTGGAAACCGATAACCCAACGCTGGTCGCCGACCAGATGGAATTGATTCTGGAGGGTTGCCTGAGCAAGCTGTTGGTAAAACGTCAGGTGCAGGATGTGGTGACTGCCCGCCAGTTAGCGGAGGATGTATTGCGTTTTGCCCTGTGTAGAAAGAACGGTGCGCTGACCTGAAGGCGCACTTCTGATTGAAAAGCAGCCAGTCAGGCGGGCTTTCGCGTTTTTTTGGCAGAAAGCCGTTGACGGAGTTCAGCCTTTACGGTTTAATGCGCCCCGTTGCCCGGATAGCTCAGTCGGTAGAGCAGGGGATTGAAAATCCCCGTGTCCTTGGTTCGATTCCGAGTCCGGGCACCATAATTTAGAAAAACCAGCCTTAGGGCTGGTTTTTTGCTTTCCGGGGTTCCGGTAGCTTTCAGGTCGCGATGACCGCTGATGTCGCTGCTTTACTTCTTCCATCCAGCCTAAACATTTCTTCTAAGTGGCAACCCCCCTCTGGTCGCGGTAGCCTTGTCTGTCAGACTTCAAATCCCCAATAGACACTATATTTCACATGAGTACCCGGCTGACGGATTCATTTCTGCAAGGCCACATCCGGTCTTTGTCCGGTCGGAAGCCAAACGCAAACCACCAGCACTAACTCTACCTCCCAGCTATCAACAACAACCCCTATATCAAACCGAACATTTTTCACTCCGATTGATTTAGCTTTAGTCATCTTTTGGGTATTATGCCTACGATATCAATATGATTCATGAGGGATTATGACCAGAGCACTGGTAAGGCTTGGAGACAAAACCACGAGCGGCGGTGAAGTGATTTCAGCTTCCTCGACGATTATTGAAGAACGGAATATTGCCCTGAATGGCGATATGGCATGGTGCCCAAAAGAAACCTGCAACGGGCCATTTCAGATCAATGGCACTGCGTATTACTTCGCTGAAGACAAACCCTGCGTAGCCACAGGCGATCGGGTACTTTGTAACTGCAAAAACAATCAGGTGCTGGGCAGTACGACAATTTGGGTGGAAGATAGTCCGAGCGATCCTTTTAAGGAGCATCGCAAGCGGGCAGCGGAATGGCCCATTAACAAAGTAGCTGCCGCCGCTATAATCGCTATCCCGGTGTTCGCAAAGTCTGTCCTGCGTGGTACTGGTAATACCGATGCCGGGGAGTCAGAAGAGCCACAAAGCAACATCGGCGAAATGAGTTTCTATCAGTCACAACCCACTCAGCCAGACCCTGAGCCAGAACAACACGCACAGGCCGCAAAGAAGAAAAATGCACCGCCACCAGAGCCACCGAAGAAATCACTCTTCGATAAAGTCACAGGCTTTTTCTTTGGTGAAGCTGAAGCGATGCCCCTCCCCCCGCCGCCAGTCATTAGTGGGACCGCCGAAGCCGGGATGGCTGCCTCTGCCGGAGGAGCAACAGCTAAAGCCAGTCAGGACGCCGCTACAGCATTAACCCACTCCATGAAACGCCTCTCCGGCCCCGAAGTCTGGAACGGACGGCTGGCGATGAATCTGCCGTTCGTGGTCATGGGTGCCATCATTCAGTCGAATCTCAAAGGCGAGCAGAGCGACCTGCTGACGCCTCAGAACCTGCTGGAAGTGGCTCACAGCAAGGGTACCGTCCCTACCCGCGTCCGTTATAACTGGATCACTGACGACGATAGCGGGAGGCTGAAAGCGGTTGGCTATCACACAACTGCCGCCAGTGGTCGTGATCAGGTGCGAGTCAGAATGCTGGAGAGGCAGACCGATGGCAGCTATGAATTCTGGGGCGACGAGCGAAGTGATAAATCATTAATCACATGGACACCAGCGAACACGCCGGGGTCACAGAACGGCTGGAATACAGGGAATAACAACCCACAGGCAGGAACCGTCACGATACCGGGGCTTGAGCACCCGGATATTCAGAATGTGACCATCACCACCACGCCACTGCCAGAGGAAAAGGACTTCCGAGATTACATTCTGGTGTTTCCGGGCAACGTCCATCCGCCAATTTACATCTATCTCAGCAAGCCTCCAGTAGAACTGCTGGAAGTTGAGCTTTATATCGACTTCAATGGCCGCTCGCGGCAGGGCGAATACGAAGCTGACCACATGCCATCCGCAGCAGCCGTTAGATTGTATTATCAGCGGCTTTACCCCGATGCTGACGAAAAGGAATTAGAAATGTTAGCGAAAGAAGTTGCTGCAATAGTGATTCCAAAGGGTGTGCATAGGAAAATAAGTGAAACCTATGGGGGCCGTAACAGGGAGCCGGGAAGAGTGGAGCGTGATTCCCGAGACCTTCGAGCGGCTGCTGATCGAAACTTTGACGTGATAAAGCCCGCCTTGAAAGAATCTGGTATCACCGAGGAAAAACTGGAAGCAGCAAGGGCCAAAATACACGAGTTGAATGAGAGCGTGGAGCTATATAAAAAATGACAGTCAATGTAGAAAGTCTGATCCGTAACCTCGGGAAAACTTACGAGCAACTCTTTGATGCTGGGTTGATTCCATACAAATCTAAGCCTACAGGCTTCTCTGGTTCTGATGTTGTTACTCTTGATATGGCAAAAGAGGGTGTCTTTTTAGCCTTCCATCGCGACTCCAACACATTGAAAGAAATCACATTAACATTGCTGGACCAAGAAAAGAAGAATTGGGTGTTCCCGAATACGCTACCGACGCCACTGGAGCCTGTGATGGCTCGTCCTTGGGTTCATAATCAGCTAGGTGAACCAGATAAAGCTCTTCCTCCTAGAAAAAGGGGAAGGCGTGAGATTGGCTGGACAGAAAGATTTACGTTACTCGACTTTCATATTCCGCTCACTTTACAGGTTGACTATGAGCTGAACGATTACGCTAGAAAGATAACCTTTCTCCCAACATCAGAACTCCGCTGGTAATTGTCATAGTGGCACCTTTCGGGGTGCCATTTCCAGTGACCCTGCTTTTTCCATCCAGCATGAGCATTTCCTCTAAGTGGCTACCAACCCCTATGGTCGCTGTAGCCTTGTCTGTCAGGTTTCAAAGTACCAATAAACACTATTCCCATCATGTGTAATGAAAAGCCTTTCCACGCGGAGGCCTCACTCATTAAATAATCTATTGCATCATCGGTTCATCTACCGTTACTCAGTCGAGTTTAACCCGCCTCGCCATAATAAACATTAATAAATAATATGAAGTTCACATTAGCTTCACTTTTAATTTTCAACGAGATTTATATTAGTTTTACAGTAAAAACCAATCCATTAATTTATATACTTTGACATTAATTTAACAAAAGAATGAGATTAAGATCGAATATTTACTTAAGATAAATACCGGCAATCTGAACAGATGGTTGGGTGCTTGTCGTTGGTTACAAAAGGCTTACCGTATCCTTGCAAAAGGATAACCATAGTTGCTCAGATAATAATGCCTTTGATATATAGAGTAAGAAGGTTAGGAATTAAATAAAATAAGGATGATTTGACCATGGAATTAAAAATAGCAGCCATTGCATTATCTACACTTATCGGAATGAGTACCGCTCAGGCCGCTGATGCGACTTCTCAAGCAATCGCTACTTGGTCTGCAGTTGCCAAAAAAGATACTACCAGTAAATTGGTCGTCACTCCGTTGGGCAGCCTCACTTTCCAATATGCTGAAGGAATTAAAGGGTTTAACTCACAGAAAGGCCTGTTTGATGTCACTATCGCCGGTGATACGACGGCCACCGCATTTAAGTTGACCTCTCGGCTGGTTGCAAACACCCTGACTCAGTTGGACACTTCCGGCTCAACGCTCGAGGTTGGGGTTAAATACAACGGCGCTCCAATAGAAAAGACTACCGATACCATCATGGTCAACACCGCTTCAGGCATCTTAGGTGGTAATCTCAGCGCACTGTCAGCAGGCTATAAAACGGCGGACCGTACATACGCACAGGACGCCTTCACCTTCTTTATTACTGGCGGGACTGCTGATGGTACGACAGCGATAACGGACTTCAGCAAGTTGCCGGATGGCGTTTGGAGCGGCGATGTCAGCGTACGCTTCGATGCGACCTGGACCCTCTGATTTTCCCTAAGCGCTTGGCAGGGGGAGATTCCTCCTGCTTCCTTTCATGGACCGAACTCTTATGAAAAAACGCATTCTGGCGATTGGCCTGTTGCTCAGCGGAATAACGCCAGCCCTGGCGCTGGATGTCGGTGATATCTCTTCATTTATGTACAGCAATAACACAGTCCTTAGTAAAGAGATTAAAAATACCACCGACAGTGGTCGCTTAATTAATATTCGCATGGAGCGTATTTCTTCACCGCTTGACGACGGCAAAGTCATTCCGATGGATAAACGGGATGAAATCTTATTGACCCCCGCGAGCCTACTGTTACCGGCAAAATCCAGCGATGTCATTCGTTTTTTTTATAAAGGGCCGGAGGACGATAAAGAGCGCTATTACCGTATTGTTTGGTTTGATCAAGCATTGAGCGACCTTCAGCGCGATAGTTCGATCCGTAGCGCGGTAGCAACAGCTTCAGCTCATATCGGTACGATTCTGGTCGTCGCCCCGAGAAAGGTGAATTATCGCTATCGGTATGCCAGCGGCACACTCATTAATACAGGTAACGCTACATTGCGCATCCTGGCCTATGGTCCATGTCTAAAACCAGCAGAGGGCAAAGAATGCAAAGAAAACTACTTCCTTATGCCAGGAAAAGAACGCCGCTTTACACAGGTTAACACTGCTGCAAAAACAGGACGTATTGCGCTTTGGCAGGGCGCGCAATTTGTTCCCGTCAAATAGGCATTTGCACTAATGGATTAAGTCTATGTCTGCACGACGAATTACTTCAGGACTGAAAACGTTCCTTGCCTCCGGCATGGTCTCTTTATCTGTTTCACTTAGCGTTACTGCCGCATCTGATAAAGTACAGCAAATTGGTGGCGTTATTATCCCTCAAGCCTTTAGCAAAGCCCTGCATGATGGGATGAGCATTCCTGTATTTATCCACCTCGAGAACAGTACCGACACGCAGAATGATCAGCGGATCGGCAACGCCTTCATCTGGCTGGATGATGGCATCCTGCGCGTACGGCGACTTCAGTTGGAAGAAAATAGCAACAACGCTACCGTGAGCGAGCCGCTCCGCAAACAGATAACCTCGCTGGCGAATGAATCCTTCAGTAAAGACCTTAAAATTACGTTGACCAACCACGCGCAATTGCAACTTAGCCTGCGTCAGTTACTGCTGCAACTGGTAGTAAAGCGGGAAGCGTTAGGCACAGTGTTGCGTTCGCGCAGCGAGGATATTGGTCACTCCAGCGTTGATGGTATTAGCAGTAGCCTGAATTATAACCTGGGTGTTTATAACAACCAGATGCGCAACGGCGGCAGTAACACCTCCAGCTATATCTCACTGAATAATGTCATCGCGCTACGCGAGCATCACGTGGTGCTGGATGGCTCGCTGTACGGCATGGGTTCCGGCAGCCAAGACAATGAGATGTATAAGGCGATGTACGAGCGTGATTTTGCCGGATATCGCTTTGCTGCCGGGATGTTAGACACCTGGAATCTACAGTCGCTTGGCCCGATGACCGCTGTTTCAGCCGGGAAAATCTACGGTGCCTCTTGGGGAAATCAGGCCAATTCAACCGTGTTCGATAACACGCAGTCGGCCACCCCCATCATCGCCTTTTTACCTGCCGCCGGAGAGGTTCACCTGACTCGCGACGGGCGCTTAATGAGCGTACAGAATTTCGCGATGGGCAATCACGAAGTGGACACCCGTGGTTTGCCCTATGGGATTTACGATATTGAGGTTGAAGTGATCGTCAATGGACGGACGGTCGGCAAACAAACGCAGCGGGTGAATAAACTCTTCAGCCAAGGACGAGGAGTCGGTGCGCCGCTTGCCTGGCAGTTTTGGGCTGGCAGTTTCCATATGGACCGCTGGACCGAGAGTGGCAAAAAGACGTTACCAGCTAAAGATAGCTGGGTAGCCGGCGCTTCGGCTTCCGGTTCGGTGAGCGCCATCAACTGGGCGGCGACCGGTTACAGTTACGATAATAACGCGATAGGCGAGACCCGGCTGACACTGCCGTTAGCTAAATACGTCAACGTGAACCTGCAAAACATGTTAGCCAGTGACAGCTCCTGGAGCAGCATTGGCAGTATCAACACCGCACTACCCGGCGGCTTCAGCTCGGTGTGGGTCAACCATGAGAAAACCCATATCAGCAATAAGTTACGACGTAGTAGCGCCGATAATCGGGCCATCGGCGGTACGCTGAACTTGAATTCGCTGTGGTCGAAACTGGGAACCTTCAATATTAGCTATAACATCGATCGTCGCTATAACAGTCACTACTACACCGCAGATTACTACCAGACGCTTTACGCTTGGGCAGGAGGTTCGTTGGGAATGCGGACCGGCATTCAGCGTTTCAATAACGGCGACAGCAGGGCGAATACCGGTAAATACATCGCGTTCGACTTTTCTCTGCCACTCGGCAACTGGTTTAGTACCGGGATGACGCACCAGAACGGTTACACCATGGCTAACCTGGCGGCGCGTAAACAGTTTAATGAAGGTAGTATCCGTACCCTCGGCGCAAATATTTCGCGCGCGATTTCCGGCGATACCCGCGGAGACAAAACACTCAGCGGCGGCGCCTACGCCCGATTTGATAGCCGCTACTCCTCCGGCACGCTGAACATGAATAGTGGGGCCGATGGCTACGTAAATACTAACTTGACCGCCAACGGTAGCATCGGCTGGCAGGGGAAAAATATCGCCGCCAGCGGACGGACCGACGGTAACGCCGGGGTGATTTTCAAAACCGGGCTTGAGGGTGACAGTAAGCTGAGCGCCAAGGTAAATGGCCGGGTCTTCCCGCTCTCCGGCAAGCGCAGCTATTTACCTTTGTCGCCGTACAGTCGTTATGAAATCGAACTGCAAAACAGCAAAGACTCGCTCGACAGCTACAACATTGTTACCGGACGCAAGAGCCAACTCACCCTCTATCCAGGCAATGTCGCGGTGATTGAGCCGGAAGTCACCCAGTTGGTTACTGTTTCTGGTCGTCTCTATGCCGAAGATGGCACCACGCTAGCCAATGCCGTGATTAATAACCACATTGGACGCACGCGTACCGATGATAACGGCGAGTTTGTCATGGATATTGATAAAAAATACCCAACCATCAATTTCAGTCACGGTAAAAACCAGCGCTGCGAAGCGGTGCTAGAACTCGGCCCGGCGCACGGTGCGATATGGATGGGCGATGTGATCTGCCGTGGTCTTGCCTCCTATGCCAGCATACAACCGACAGGGGAAGAGAGTGAAAGCTAAATGGCTAGTCCGCTTTGCAATATTGGCTGCGGTGTTGTGTGCGTTGCGTGTCAGTGCGGAGGTAAACAAAACCATTCGACCGGATGCGCCAGACAGGCCATTCGTGTTTGTTGAAAATAACGCGGATAATAATTTCTTCGTTACCCCAGGCGGTGCACTGGATCCACGGATTACCGGGGCAAATCGCTGGACCGGGCTGAAATATAACGGTTCAGGCACTATCTATCAGCAGAGCCTGGGCTATATCGACAATGGTTATAACACCCCGTTGCGCGCCAATTGGCAGTTCGATATGTGGCTGGAAAACTCACCTGCATCCTATCCGTTACTCGGTTTGCGCTGTATCAACTGGTATTCAGGTTGCGACATGACAACCAGTCTAATACAGCCACAAATCATCGATGCCAATGGTTTTTATGGCGCGACGGTAACCAGCGGCGGGCAAAAATGGATGCACGGTATGATGTCCGATTCGTTCTACCAATATTTGCAATCCATGCCGGTGGGCGGCAGTTTTTCTATGGTCATTAACACCTGCATGACCTCCATCAGCTATGACGCCAGCAGCGGCGAGCGCTGTAAAGATCAGAACTCAGGAAACTGGTACGTGCGTAATGTTACCCATACTAAAGCCGCTCACCTGAGGTTAATGAATACCAACGCGCTGGCAGAAGTGTTTATTAACACCGACGGCGTGCCAACCATGGGCGAAGGAAGTGCCGACTGCCAGACGCAAACTATTGGGAGCCGTACCGGCCTGGCGTGTAAAATGGTCAACTACAACCTGCAAACAGATGGTCTGGACGCTTCCTCCATCCATATCTTTCCGTCGCTCAACCACGCCTCGCTATCCTCGGCGATTGGTTCCTATGATATGCAGTTTAGTCTCGATGGAAATTCGTGGAAACGCGTCAGTGGCACCACTTACTATTACTCGTTTAATGATATGAAGGCGGCAAATTCCATTTATATTTTCCTCTCCAGTAACTTCTTTAAACAGATGGTGGCATTAGGGATCAGCGACATTAATACTAAGGACCTGTTTAACTTCCGCTTTAATAATACCAAGTCACCAGAGTCGGGTTGGTATGAGTTTTCTAGCTCTAATACGCTGATTATTAAACCACGAGATTTCAGCGTCAGCATTATCTCCGATGAGTACACCACCGTTCCAACTCATGAAGGCCATGTTGGCAATGACCAACCATCGCTGGATTTTGGCTATGTCGTCACCACCAGCGGCAAAACCGCCGCTGATGAAGTGCTGATTAAAGTGACGGGGCCGGCGCAGACCATTGGAGGACGTTCATATTGTATTTTTAGCTCGCCGGACGGAGCGTCCAGAGTACCGTTCCCGGCCACCCTGGCGTTTACCGCCCAAGATGGGGCGATCAAAACCTACGACGCGGGGTGTGACGATAATTGGCACGATATTACTAACGCATTATGGCTGCATACGCCATGGGACAATATTTCCGGTGAGACCGGAGTGATGAACAAAACGACAGTAAAGTTTTCAATTGCCATGGATAACGCTATATCGCTGCAAACGGTAGAACAAACCGGCTGGTTTGGCGAAGTGAGTACATCAGGAGAGATTCATGTCCGTGCGACGTGGCGTAACATCAATTAATTTATTGAGAGCGATCCTTTGCCTGCTGGCACTGTGGTTACCGTCGGCGACACAGGCCATTGCGGTGGGCAACTTAACGTTTTCACTGGCGGCGGAAGATAATTTCGCGGCTAAGCGCGTGGTTAACAATAATAAAAGCGCCCGTCTGTATCAGGTTTCGATCGTGGCTATTGACCGTCCCGGCGGCAAAGAGGCGCGCTTTCGCCCGGCGGACGGCGAACTGCTGTTTACGCCACGTCAGCTAACGTTGCAGGGAGGAGAGAGCGAGTATTTCAAATTTTACTACCACGGCCCCAAAGATACGCGTGAGCGCTATTACCGGGTTTCATTCCGTGAAATTTCGCCCCGCAATTACGTGATGCGCCATGCCAGAGGTACGGAGGTCAGTATGGATCCGGTGGTGGTAATCGAAACGATTTTAGTGGTGCGTCCACGGCAGGTGCACTTTAAGTGGGCATTTGACCGTGCGGCTGGCGTGGTTAGCAATACAGGTAACACTTGGTTTAAGTTGCTCATCAAACCAGGGTGTGGTGCGGCAGAACACGAGGGTGATGCCTGGTATTTACGACCTGGCGACGTTGTCCGTCACGCGGCGCTGCGCAAACCAGGTAATCATTATATTGTTTATAATGATAGATTTATTAAAATTTCTGAATCTTGCCATGACGCGACAGCGATCAAATAAGTGACGTTTTTCACCGGCCATGGCAAGCCATCATTTGGTGTTTACTTCAGGCCGTTCAAAACCACTCTGTTCATCATGGAATACTGTCGTCCACCTCCATGGCGCATACGGCTAAGTTTAGCTACCGTGATTTGCTACACTGAAAATCCAAACGCTTCACTTCACGTAAGATATTTTTAACCAAAAGGCGGAAAAATATCATGTCAGAACAGAATTATCAGCCTCCAAAAGTCTGGACCTGGAATCAACAAGACGGTGGAAATTGGTCCAAAATAAACCGGCCGATTGCCGGCCCAACCCATGACGTTACCCTCCCGATCGGCAAACATCCTCTTCAGCTTTACTCTCTGGGAACACCAAACGGCCAAAAAGTAACAATTTTGCTGGAGGAGCTGTTGGCGCTGGGCGAAAGTGGCGCGGAATATGACGCGCATTTAATCCGCATCAACGAGGGGGACCAATTCTCCAGCGGGTTCGTTGACGTGAACCCGAACTCGAAAATCCCCGCGCTGCTGGATCGTTCCGTGACCCCGGCAGTTCGGGTGTTTGAATCCGGCGCAATCTTGCTCTATCTGGCGGATAAGTTCGGTCATTTTCTGCCAAAAGATCTTGCCGCGCGCACGGAAGCCCTAAACTGGTTGTTTTGGCTGCAAGGCTCAGCACCGTATCTTGGGGGCGGTTTCGGTCATTTCTATGCTTACGCGCCGGTCAAAATTGAATACGCGATTAATCGCTTTGCCATGGAAGCCAAGCGCCAGCTTGACGTACTGGATCGCCAGTTGGCTCAGCACCGCTTTATTGCTGGCGAAGAGTACACCATCGCTGATATTGCTATCTGGCCGTGGTACGGCAACCTGAAAAAAGGCGGCCTGTATGATGCAGCGGAGTTTTTAGATGTTGAGTCGTATAAAAACTTTACGCGCTGGGCGCAAGAAATCAGCGAACGTCCGGCAGTGAAACGTGGACGCATTGTTAATCGTACCTGGGGCGAACCCGGTGAACAGTTACCGGAACGTCACGACGCTTCAGATTTCGATAAACTTGCATAACCCGCCTCCTTTATGAGAACGCCCGACGGTAACCTGTCGGGCTTTTTTGATTTTTACACTGCGCTAACCACGATCGATAAAATTTTCTGCCAGAAAAAATCACAACGTTTCACGATTCTTCATATAAAATTTAACGCAAAAGGAACAGTAGACTCAAAGGAAGAGCACTCCCGGGAACACCATACATCATTCGTACTTTATGTCTGACCAATGGCCTATAGGGCTGTTTACCTAGTTTATGGCAACAAAATAGAGGACAACATTATGGGGAAAGACTCCTCAGCCTTGCGCGTTATACGGTTTCTAACCGTCTTGTTCGCAGTGTTATGCGGCGCGTATCTTCTGATTGGCGGTGCCTGGCTCACCGCTGTTGGCGGCAGTTGGTATTATGTAATCAGCGGTATTGTGATGCTGATTACCGCCTTTTTAATTTGGCGGCGCAGTACCGTTGCGCTGATTATTTATGCGCTGTTACTGCTGGCAACCATGGCATGGGCGGTTTGGGAAGTCGGTTTTGACTTCTGGGCGCTGGCGCCCCGCTCCGACGTGTGGGTTATTTTTGGCATTTGGCTTCTGCTCCCCTTCGTTTATCGTGGTTTCAACGCGACCAGTAAAGGTGCGGCCTCACTGCTGGGGTTGAGCATCATTATTAGCGCTGCGGTACTGGCTTATGCCGTGTTTAACGATCCGCAGGAAATTAACGGAACCTTGCCAACGGCACAGCAACCCGCGCCAGCCGGTGCTTCCGCCATTCCTGACGCCGATTGGCCAGCCTATGGTCGCGATCAGGCCGGAACACGTTATTCTCCGCTGAAGCAAATCACCGATCAGAACGTGAAAAACCTTCAGGTCGCGTGGAGTTTCCAAACCGGTGACCTGAAAACCGCTAACGATCCGGGCGAAATTACCAATGAAGTGACGCCGATTAAAGTTCGCGACACGCTGTATCTCTGTACACCGCACCAAATCCTGTTCGCGCTGGATGCCGTCACCGGTAAACAGAAATGGAAGTTCGATCCGGGTCTAAAACCGAACCCGACTTTCCAGCATGTGACCTGTCGCGGTGTCTCTTATCATGAAGACCCGGCGGCGGTAAGCGCGGCTCAAGGTAACGCATCACCGGCCTTGTGCGCACGCCGCATTCTTCTGCCGGTAAACGATGGCCGTCTGTTCGCGCTGGATGCTGACAGTGGTAAGCGTTGCCCGGATTTCGCCAATAACGGTGAGCTGGATCTTCAGCATAAGCAACCGGTTACCACGCCGGGCGCCTACGAACCAACTTCTCCGCCCATCGTGACCAATAATGTGATCGTGATTGCCGGGGCGGTTACCGATAACTACTCAACCCGTGAGCCTTCTGGCGTGATCCGCGGATTTGACGTCAACAGCGGCAAACTGCTGTGGGCCTTCGATCCGGGCGCTAAAGATCCGAATGCGATTCCGGAAGATGAACATCACTACACGCTGAACTCGCCAAACTCTTGGGCGCCGGCGGCGTATGATGCGAAGCTGGATTTGGTTTACCTCCCAATGGGCGTTACCACGCCGGATATTTGGGGCGGCCACCGCACGCCGGAACAAGAGCGTTATGCTAGCGGCTTGCTGGCGCTGAATGCCTCAACCGGTAAACTGGCTTGGTTCTATCAGACTGTGCATCACGATCTGTGGGATATGGACCTACCGGCACAGCCGACGCTAGCGGATATTACCGATAAAGACGGTAACACCGTTCCGGTCGTGTACGCGCCGGCGAAAACCGGTAACATTTTCGTGCTGGATCGTCGTACCGGTAAAACGGTAGTGCCTGCGCCGGAAACGCCGGTTCCGCAAGGCCCGGCGAAAGGTGACCGCCTGTCGCCCACCCAGCCCTATTCCGAGCTGACGTTCCGTCCGAAGAATAACCTGAGCGGTAAAGATATGTGGGGCGCCACCATGTTTGACCAACTGGTGTGTCGCGTCATTTTCCACAAACTGCGCTACGAAGGGCCCTTCACCCCGCCATCTGAGCAGGGGACGCTGGTGTTCCCTGGCAACCTCGGTATGTTCGAATGGGGCGGTATTGCGGTGGATACCCATCGTCAGATCGCCATCGCCAACCCAATGGCGCTGCCGTTTGTCTCTAAACTGATCCCACGCGGTCCGGGCAACCCGATCGAGCCACCGGCAGACGGTTCAGGCGGTTCTGGTACCGAATCTGGCATTCAGCCGCAGTATGGCGTGCCGTATGGCGTTGAACTGAACCCGTTCCTGTCGCCGTTTGGTCTGCCGTGTAAACAGCCGGCCTGGGGTTATGTCTCGGCGGTCGATCTGAAAACCAATCAGATCGTCTGGAAAAAACGCATTGGTACGGTTCGCGATAGCTCGCCAATCCCGTTACCGTTCAAAATGGGTATGCCGATGTTGGGCGGCCCGGTAACTACCGCGGGTAACGTGTTCTTTATTGGCGCAACCGCCGATAACTACCTGCGTGCCTTCAGCACCAATACCGGTGAGAAGCTGTGGGAAGCGCGTCTGCCAGCGGGTGGTCAGGCAACGCCAATGACCTATGAGGTCAATGGTAAACAGTACGTGGTTATCGCCGCAGGCGGCCATGGTTCGTTCGGTACTAAGCTTGGTGATTACATCATTGCTTACGCACTGCCGGACCAGAAGTAACCGTTAATTAACCGGGGTGTCGCCTCGGTCAATGATCCCCCTTCGGTGCTACTGCACGGAGGGGTTCTTTTATTGCCCTCGCGCGGCTATTGCGCCAACGCCTGCAACCAAGCCAACATTTCACGACCGGCCGGCTTGTTCAGCGTTCGCTTAGGCCAAACAACAAAATAGGGCTTGCTCAGCGGCAAGACCTGCTCATCGATCGCCACTAACCTGCCTTCCGCCAGTTCACGCTGAATTAACCTCCGCTGCCCCAGCAGCATGCCGCATCCCTGTAGCGCAGCATCAATCGCTAGCGAAGTGAGATTGAATGTCAAACCCTTCAATGCCAGCGGTGCCGTTTCCCCTTTCATTTGAAACCACTCCTGCCAGCCAGGTAGAAAACGCCCGTCATTTCCCCAATCAAGATGAATCAGCGGATAATCCGCCGGGTCGGTTGACTCGCCCAAAAGAGACGGGCTACAAACCGCCAGGACTTCATCATGAAATAGCGGCATTCTCTCAAGCTGCGGGTAGTGATGGTCGCCAAAACACAACGCAAAATCAGCGGGCGTTGAAGAAAAATCCACCCGCGCATGGGTCGCGTGCAGGGTAAGGTCACAATCGGGATGCTGCCGCTGCCACGCGCCGATGGCGGGCGTAAGCCATTTGGTCGCCAGCGCTGGTAACGAATACAGCGTGAGTTGGGGCCGGGTCGACTGAGGCTGTAAATTTTGTTGCGCGCGTTGTAACAAGCCAAATGCCTCTCGCACATACCGCAGATAAGCTTTCCCTTCCTCGGTAAGCCGGACGCCGGTTTGCGTACGCAGGAACAGCACCGTTCCCAGTTGCTCCTCAAGCTGGCGGATCTGCTGGCTGACCGCCGCAGGCGTCAAGGCAAGCTGCGTCGCCGCCTTTGCCAGGCTCCCGGCTTCCGCAGCAATACTGAATGCCGCAATGGCATTTAAGCGGGGTAATTTCGTCTGCCTGAGCGACATTAACGCCTCCTGTCGACCGCATTAAATTTTTATTGCTACAGCCTGCCCTCATCGCGCCTGTACAGTAAAGCCATCTTCCTGTTACGCGAGAACATCATGGACACGCTAAGCCCGATTATTCAGCTTGCCCTACACCGTTTAGACGATGCCGACTACCTTGCCGATTGCAAACGGCAGCTTGATGCGCATGGCGCGTTGGTGCTACGCAACTTTCTTACGCCCGCGGCGCTACAATGTATTAAGCACGAGGGAGAAGCAAACCGCCATCGTGCCTTTTACGCCGCCAGCCGCCATAACGTGTATTTGCAACCGCCGGATGAGACCTTGCCGCCCCTACATGCGCGTAACCGTCAGGTGCTCTCTTCGAAGGGCTGTATTACCGACGAGGAGGTACCGTCGGATTCGCCATTACGTCAGCTTTATAACGCTCCTCTGTTCACGCGTTTTCTCTGCACGGTACTGGACGAACAGCATCTCTACCCCTACGCCGATACACTGTCATCGATCAACCTCCATTACGCGCACACCGGTCAAGAGCTTGGCTGGCACTTTGACAACTCCTCTTTCGCCATTACGCTGCTGGTGCAAAAACCGCAGGCAGGCGGCGTATTTGAGTATGTGAGTAACCTACGCGATGCCGACGCGGGCGAAATGAATTTTGATGGCGTACGGGCGGTGTTGGATGGCGAGCGCGCGGTGGAAAAACTGGCGATCGAAGCGGGCGATCTGGTGTTATTTCGCGGGCGCAATGCGCTCCATCGCGTGACACCCACCGAAGGCGAGACGACGCGAATGCTGGTGGTGCTGGCGTATAATGCGCAGCCGAACATCGCCCTGTCGGAAACCGCACGCATGACCTTTTACGGGCGCCTATAGCGCCCTCTGACATAACGCCTGCAATGCGCGAGTAAAAATCTGCCCGGTACGTAAGGCCACCAGCGCCCGCCAGTCAGGATCGGCCGGATAAAAGCTTTCATACAACGCCTGTTTGATCCGTTGCCCTTGTGGTGAATCCGGCTGACCGTACAAATGTAGCCAGTGATCATCACGCACCCGTTGGTGCACGATTTCGCCCGCGTACGTCCCGCACTCAATCACCAGCTGCAGCAGCCGGGCACCAGGTAAATTATCCAACATAAACTGCGATAAGTAGCCGGTCGCCGTAGCGGTAACGCCCGTTTCGCTGTCGCGGTTCGCCCCGGTAATCAACACCGTCAGCCACGCGCCGAATAACGCCTGCGCATCCTCCAGCGCCGGATACGCCCGCTCGGCAATCGCCATCAGCATCGGGTGGCCATAGGCACCCGCTCCGGTATGCAAATCAAACGCAATGATATTGCTGGCGTGGCATAAATGGCGTTGCACAATTTGTTGTAAGGTCTGGTGCGACCAACTGGCCTTCTGCCCGCCATAAAAAATACCGTCAGCAAATTGATACTGCCCAGCCTCAACCACGCGCTTTACCGCAACCCATCCCTGTTCTGCACAGTGTTGGCGGAGCAGAGCATCGGCACGCTGGCGTTGCGGCCCATCGATATCGCGGCAGGTGTAGATTTCATGCAAAGCCGGATAGGCGAGATTAACCGGCGGCGACCGGCTGAAATCAATAAAGTTACGGTTAAGGTCGGCATTATCCTCATTCACCCGCCGCACGTGCGCAGCCCCCCACGGATTGATTAAATGGATTAACACCACGGCACAATGCGCCGGCAAACTCCCTGCCGGGTACGCTTCCAGCCACGCGATTTGGCTATCGGAACCATAATAGCCTTCAACGCCATGCGTGCCGGATATCACCACCATCAGGTTTGCCGCCGACGGGTTCCCGATAACCGCCACATCCGTTGCCAGCGCCTCGCCTTTTGGCCCGCAGAGCGGGTGCGGCCATGAGGTCAGTTGACCGCCCGCGCGTTCTACCGCCGTAATAAACCGCGCGCGCTGCGTGGCATAATCAGGCAACGCCATCATTGCTGTCCCGTCTGTTGGTAAATGCTGAAACTAAAGTAGTTTTTCGCCAGACGATCAAAAGTACCGTTCTGATGTAGCTCCGCCAGCGCCTGATTAATCCGCTTCAGATTGGTGGTGTCATCTTTACGCAGGCCAATCCCAACGCCTTCGCCAAAGTATTGCTGATCAAATAAGGTCTTGCCGTTGATGGCATATTCCTGCCCCTGCGGTGACTTAAGAAAACCAGTAGCCGCAGATGCCGCACTGGTCAGCGTCGCATCAATCCGCCCCGAAACCAGATCGGGGTAGATCTCATCCTGATTCGGGTAGGAGATGACCTGGACGCCCTGTTTTTCCCACAACGCTTTCGCATAGGTTTCCTGCGTGGTGCCCTGCGCTACGCCAACGGTTTTACCTTTTAGTGAGTTCAGTTCGGGTTTCAGCCCGCTATTTTTCCGCGCCACTAACGCGCTCGGCGTGTTGTACAGCATGTTAGTAAAAGCGACCTGCTGACGCCGCTTGGGCGTCATCGCCATGGCCGACAAAATCGCATCAAACTTACGTGCATGTAGCGCCGGGATAGCCGCGTCAAAACCGATTTGCACCCATTCACATTTCACTTTTGCCTGCTGACAAATCGCATTGCCGATATCAATATCAAAACCCTGTAAAGTGCCATCCGTCGCTTTCGACTCAAACGGCGGAAAAGTGGGGTCAACGCCAAAACGCAACACCTCTTCCGCCAGCGCGGAAACGCTAAAACCGCACAACAATACACTGATGGATAAGACAAACTTTTTCATCGCGGATTCTCCCTGGAAAGGCTTCCAACCATAATGTGAAACAAACAATTTGGATAACAGGATTTATCTATGATGAGAGCCCGCTAGCGTTTTGCCGCCGCGCTTTCATCGCTTACCTCAATAATGTGACACGTAACCGTTTGCGTGCACAATTGGCCGCTCTTTTTCCCTGTACTTAGCTTTTCCTGCCTTTATTGGCGGATAAATTGTGATAAGAATCACAAAACAGTTGAATCAAAATGAAACAAACTTTGACAAATGTGAGCAATATCTATTTTCTATCGGCTGGATAAAGGCACCCTACGCGGGCACTTGAATAGGGGCAGTTCGCTTTTCGGATCGGCAAAAAAATTTACCTTCCCGTTCCGCCGGGAAGAGCTCATTAAAAGACCATCGTCCACAGGATAAAATGGTCATCTGGCATGTGGTTATAAAATGAAAACTAAAGTGTTGATGGCTGGCGCACTGCTGGCAGCGTCATACAGCGTCTCTTCGTTCGCAGAGTCGAACAACTCACAATATCTTTCTGACTGGTGGCATCAGAGCGTGAACGTGGTAGGCAGCTATCACACCCGTTTCGGACCACAGTTGAACAATGACCTTTACCTGGAATATGAGGCGTTTGCCCATAAAGACTGGTTTGATTTCTATGGTTATGTCGATGTACCGAAGTTCTTCGGCACCGGTAACCACAATGATAAAGGCATCTGGGACGACGGCTCCCCGTTGTTTATGGAAATCGAACCGCGTTTCTCAATTGATAAATTAACCGGTACCGACCTGAGCTTCGGTCCGTTTAAAGAGTGGTATTTCGCCAACAACTATATCTACGATATGGGTGATAATGCCGCCGGTCGCCAGAACACCTGGTACATGGGTCTCGGTACCGACATTGATACGCATACCAAAATGGCGCTGTCGCTGAACGTATATGCCAAGTATCAATGGGAAAACTACGGCGCGCCGAACGAAAACAGTTGGGATGGCTATCGCTTCAAGGTGAAGTACTTCCTGCCGTTAACCCAACTGTGGGGCGGTAACCTAAGCTACGTTGGCTTTACCAACTTTGACTGGGGTTCCGACCTGAATGATAAGGCTGGGCCGTCTCGTAGCAGCAACTCTATCGCTTCCAGCCATATTCTCTCGCTGGGCTACGATCACTGGCACTACTCGCTGGTAGCGCGTTATTTCCATAACGGTGGTCAGTGGACCGACGGTACCGAGCTGAATTTCGGCAACGGTCCGTTTGAAGTGAAATCGACCGGCTGGGGCTACTACCTGGTGGTGGGTTACAGCTTCTAAGTCGCTACTGCCCGGTTTACATCGCAAGGCCGCCTCATCGCGGCCTTCTTTTTATCCGTTGTAATTAAAATAAAAACCACGCGCTCAGTAACAGCATTTTTCCCTCTGATTCTTATTTTCCCGGAGCTTTATGCTTAATTTTCTTTAGCGGTTAATAATTTAAAAATTTAACTCCGCTCATCAAACATTAGCATGGAAAGGTTAACATGATGTTACTGAGGAAAATAATAAAATGCATTCCACCTGCCCGATAGAAAATGCTTCCCCCACCTATACACACAATAAAAACAATGGATTAGCCGAACGCATTGATGCACTACCTTCATCGAAAGGGCTATGGCTGTTTATTACACTTTTGGCGTTGGGCGGTTTTTTTGAGCTCTATGATTTATTTGAAACCGGATATATTAGTTCAGGACTGGTGGCGGAAAACCTATTTCATCTGGGAAGTGAAGGTGTATTTGGTATATCCGATCAGGCGGCCTTCGCTTCAGCAACATTTTTAGGATTATTTATTGGCGCCAGCTTATTGGCGCCAAATGCCGATCGCTTCGGCCGCCGTATCACTTTTATGTTCGCGCTGGCTTGGTACGGGGTGTTTTCATTACTGATGGCGTTTCAACATCAGGCGGAGTGGATAATCTTCCTGCGCTTTTTAGTTGGCGTTGGTCTCGGCATTGAGCTGGTAACCATCGATACCTATCTAACCGAATGGGTGCCGTCGCATCTGCGCAGCCGCGCGTTTGCCTTCTCATTCTTCGTCCAATTCCTTTCCGTTCCGGCGGTTGCGCTACTCTCCTGGTGGCTGGTGCCACAAACCATCTTCGGTTTATCTGGCTGGCGCTATGTGGTGATCGCCGGTGCGCTTTGCTCATTAGTGATCTGGCTGATTCGTAAAAACTTACCGGAATCGGCGCGCTGGCTGGCGCAACAAGGGCGCCATCAGGAAGCGCACCAGGTACTACGCCGGATGGAGGTTCGTTGTGGCATTACACCCGGCGCGGATTTTCCTTCGGACGATGCGGCGGCACAACTTCCCAAGCGCGGGACGTTCCGGGAAATTTGGGCGCCGGAATATCGCCAACGCACCATCATGCTGGCGGTGATGAACTTTTTCCAGGCCATCGGCTTTTTTGGTTTTGGTAACTGGTTGCCAGCGCTGCTTTCCGGCAAAGGCGCCACCGTCACTCACAGTTTGTTGTATGCCTTTTTCATCACCCTCGCCTATCCATTGGGTTCACTGTTTTGCAGCCGCTACGCCGACAAGATTGAGAATAAGTGGCAAATTGTTCTTTCTTCGTTGATGACGGTGGTGTTCGGTACGTTATTTGCGTTGCAAAGTAACCCACTGCTGCTGATTGCCTGCGGTTTCCTGATCACCTATTCCAACGCCTGGCTGACTTTCAGCTATCACGCTTATCAAACGGAAGTTTTCCCAACGCATATACGCGCGCGCGCAGTGGGTTTTTGTTACTCGTTCAGTCGCTTATCGACAGTGTTCAGTAGCATTCTTATTGGCTTGATTTTGCAATATGCCGGCACCCAAGGTGTGATTGCCTTTATTGTCATCAGTATGCTGATTGTGATGCTGTCGGTGGGGATTTACGGGCCAAAAACCCGTGGGCTGGATTTAGAGAAGATTTAAACGCAAACGGGGCGAGCACTCTCGCCCCGTCGCCACAGAGCGCTTAGGCAATAAGCTCGCGCACAAATGCTTCGATAGTTTTATCCTGGCCGTGCTCAAACAAACATTGTTGGAAACGCGGGCCGCTCACGGCAGTTTTAACCAGTTCAGGATCGATGGCGCGTAAGGTATCCAGATAGTTATCTTTTACTACCGCCGCTTTAACCTGATTGAGGATGCCGGCATTACGGACCTGCGGTTCTTTACGCTCCGGCGGATAACCCTGGCCTTTCGCGCCGCTAAACGCCTTCTCAAAGATAAAGCGCAGGTTCAGTTCCGCGCCCCAACCAAACCCTTTGGCAAAAGGTAGCGCCAGCGCGTTGCCGTTATTAATTTGCGCAAACAGATACGCATCCGCCGGATCAATACAATAGCCACAGGCGACGCCGGGATGAATGTTCAACGACATTAACGCGCCCTGCCCGGTTCCGCAGCCGGCAACCACGAAATCCACCGCTTTGGCATTCAGCAGAATGCTGGCCATGATCCCAAGGTGAATATAGGTTAGGTGATGGTCCTGCTCATCGCTCATGCCTACGTTGAAAACAGAATGCTCCAGCGCACCGGCCACCTGTTGTAGTTCTTTTAGCACGATGGCATTTTTCGCCGCCTGGCTGTTCTCCATCATCAGAGCAATTTTCATGATATACCTGTCAGTTTTTAATGAAACGTCGTTTCATTTTAGCGAAAAGCGGCTATTGTGCCTCTCTGAATTGTGCAAAATGATGTGAATCGATTCACAAAACGGTGGGTTAACCTGGCATTAGCCTGCGTTGTCCGGACGGTGATAATTAACGGGAGGCACTATGTTTATCTTTAAGCAAACAACCACTCTGCAAGATCTGGGTAATGGCGTCACGCGGCGAATTCTGGCACACGGCGGTGGGATGATGGCGGTAGAGGTTAACTTTGAGAAAGACGCGGTCGGGCCGCTGCACCATCATCCCCACGAGCAGTTAACCTACGTCCTTTCCGGACGGTTTGCCTTCACCATTGATGGCGTAACGAAAGAGGTTGGGCCGGGCGATACCTTATATAAAGCACCGAATGTGGTGCACGGTTGTGTGTGTCTGGAGCCGGGTACGTTGTTGGATACTTTTACGCCGCAGCGGGATGATTTTTTGTCGTAAAGGTTTGGCCCCCTCTCTCTGTTACCGGCGGATAACCCGCCGCCACTTTCTGGCTCCTTTGGAGCCACAAAATCCGCTTGATGGGGAGGCCATGCATTTCTGCCTTCCTGCAACTCGAATGATTTCAGGTAGTTATTTGCTAATTATATTCGAATATATAATTAGCATATTAATAAGCCGATATTGATTATCAAAAATAATCTTACCGCATTCCGTTATAGAAACAGTTAATAAATAATCTCAATGCCTACTAATTTTTTATTAGATATTTTTTAGCATGAGAAATTGAGATAATAAAATAGAGACAACTATTCAAAAATAAATTAATCTACTTTCAATATGGAGTCGCAAGCAAGGAATTGCAATGAGTAAACGCGAAGATATTATTGATCCAATTGCCTATAAGTTTGATAGTGGAATTCGTAATGGGCTGATATACACGGAGAATCTTGGCTGGATAGATTTAGGCCATGCCAGAGGTGATGACATCATTAACACCTTGAATTTGATGAGTGTTGGTGAAGCAAGCGCTTCTTCTTATTATTTAATCCGCTATGAACAAACCATGTCGTATGGGCGTATTTCTACAGGCCGCTACGTTCGCTGGAATATAAAACGCGGACGGTCTTTATCAGAACGCCATAGCATCATGCTGGCAATGCTGATGCAAACCGCGCGCGCATTCGAAAATTGGCAAGATATGTCTTTTTTTAGCTGGTTCACCGATAGTGGCTTCAGTGGCGAGGAGCTTGTTTCCGATCTTTTGGGTTTTTATAAAGCAATCCGTCCGGGTAATTACTGGAATTTTTTAAAACCTGTTAGCCGTGAAGCGGCGCTCAGACGCTGGGACTATTATGGTCCAATCGGTAGCTTTAAAAATAGAGGTTTCAGACCATTACTATTTCCCGATCCATTAAATAAAACTAGTAGGCATGTACCTTATAAAGGGCAACTTCCGCAATTTATGACCACCGTTACCCCCTTTAATGACTTTAACTCTGGTATTGTTCAGGTAATTGATCGTGCCAGTGTGGTCAACAAATTTGGCGGAGTGACTCTGGATTGAAAAGCTTTAAACGCATAACGCTGCTATGCATCGTGGGTTTCATTAGCTTTATGTTGATTGATTGCAGCATGCAGCGTGTCGCTGAGAAACGCTCGGGTTTCCAGAAGAGCAACCTGTGGGCGTACTACTTTTATACTGACGCGGATATTCGCAACGCACCGCGAGTTACGGATGACGTGTATTTTCTGTTTCAGGCACAGGATGGCGGAAAGCCCCAAATCAGCAGTATTGTCTATTCCGGTCATCCCGACCCTGCTTTACTGAGGAAATATCTCCAGACGCTTGGTTACCGCCCCGTCTCTATCGTTGACGGAGAAGAACGCTGGGAAAAACCTGGCGTGGTAACGCCCGCTTTTTATCTGGGACGTGATGAAACCAATAATCACCTTGTCCTGAGTAAAACGGGGTATCGATGAAAAAATCGTACCGGAGGCAGCAGGACAGATGTTGTCCTGCCTAAGGCTTTAATCAACCCGCTTGATGGGGAGGCCCGGTATAACCGGCCATCCCCACGTACCTGGCTTCAACGCCCGGCGGATAACGTCTCAATATCCACACTACCCTGCTTATCAGCCACCTGCTTACGCACCTCGGCAACCTGCTTCGCCGTCACGCTTTTCGCCGCGCTATTTCCCCAACTGGTACGGATAAAATTCACCACATCCGCCACCTGACGATCATTCATCCGCCAGCCAAACCCTGGCATAGTGATCGCGGTTGGCGCGCCTTTCACGCCCGGCAAAGTTGCCCCGGTCAGCACGATATGAATCAACGAAGTCGGATCGTCCGCCAATACCACCGGGTTACCACGCAGCGCCGGGAAGAAACGCGTATAACCGCTGCCGTCGGTTTTATGGCAGGCCGCGCAGCTATCAACATACCCTGCCGCGCCCGCTTTGCTATCGTCTCCTGCCCATAACGCTTTCGCGACTTTATCATCTGCGCTAAAGCCAGTCTGATCAGGATCTTTCGCACCCAGCGATTTCAGATACGCCGCAATCGCTTTAATATCCTCCTCACTCAGATGCTGCAAACTGTGTTCGACCACGTCGCTCATACCGCCAAATACTGCGGTATTTTTATTGCGACCGGTACGCAGAAATTGCGCCAGATCGTCTTCACTCCAACGCCCCAGCCCATCACGACTATCGCCACGTAGATTGTTCGCCGTCCAGCCATCGACCGGGGCGCTACTGCCCGCGAGAAAATCGCTGCCTTGATCATCATTGAGCGCCTTCTCCTGTAGCGTAATGCTACGTGGCGTATGGCATGCGCCACAGTGGCCTAGACCCTCCACCAAATAACGGCCGCGCGCTAACTGCGGATCTTCACCAGAATGCGGCGTAAAGGCCTGCACGTCCGGAGCAAACACCCCGCGCCAGATAGCCAGCGGCCAACGCATGGATAACGGCCAGGGAATATCGCTATCGCGATTCGGATGCACGACCGGTTGCACACCATGCATAAAATAGGCGTACAGCGCGTGCATATCCTCATCACTCACCACCGCATACGAGGGATAAGGCATCGCCGGATAGAGCGTATCGCCGTTTTTTGCCACGCCGTGGCGCACCGCCTTCTGGAAATCATCGTAGCTATAATCCCCAATACCGGTTTGCTTATCCGGCGTGATATTGGTGCTATACACGGTGCCAATCGGCGTCGCCATCGGCAAACCGCCAGCAAAGGCTTGCCCGGATGGCGCGGTGTGGCAAGCCACACAATCTCCCGCCCGTGCTAAGTATTCGCCGCGCTGAATTAACGCCGCGCCAGTGTGATCCTCCGCCGAGGCATAACCGGCGACGACGCTCAGTAGCAAGGCCAATAATCCTTGTTTCATGGGTATTCTCCTTATGCCTGTACCAGCGGGCCGGGGTTTTTCAGGTAGCGCTCGCGAATGGCCTTCGCCGACCAAAAGGTTAGCGCCGCCACCATCCCGGTCGGGTTGTAGCCCAGCCCCTGCGGGAATGCCGATGCGCCGGGTACAAATACGTTCGGCACATCCCAGCTTTGCAAATAGCGGTTTATCGCACTGGTTTTCGGATCTTCGCCCATGATCGCGCCACCGTTCATATGGGTGGTCTGGTAAACGGTGGTATCAAAATGCGTTCCCGCCTGTTTTGGCGCGCCAGAGATCAGCTTCGGGTTCATCGCTTCGGCGATTTTATGCATTTTCTGATGCATAAATTGCGACATTTTGATGTCGTTCTCCTGCCAGTCGAAAGTCATCCGTAACAGCGGCTGGCCATAAACATCTTTATAGTTCGGATCGAGATCGAGGTAGTTGGCGCGATAAGATTGATGCGCGCCATGCGCATCCATCGACACATGGTGGGTATAACTGTCGGCGATTGCCGCTTTCCATTGGCTGCCCCACTTCGGCGTGCCTGGCGCGGTCGGCAGGCCGGAAATCGGTTTCACACCCGCCTGGTTTACCCAAAACGGCGAGCCGCCGACAAAGCCGTATTTACCGTGGTCAAAGTTATCGGCATTGAAATCATCCACGCCAACACCTGCGCCGCCCGCGCCAATAAAGGGATTAGTAAAGACGTCTTTATCAAAAAACGCCTTGATGGTGGAGATGTTCTGGTAGGCGAAATTACGCCCCACCACGCCTTCATTGGTGACCGGGTTATACGGCTGGCCGATGCCGGATAACAGCATCAGATGCACATTATGGAACTGGAATGCCGACAAAATCACCAAATCCGCTGGCTGTTCAAGCTGCCGCCCTTGCGCATCGACATAGGTGACGCCGGTCGCGCGTTTTTTATCCTCGGTCAGATTCACCCGCAACACATGCGCATTATCGCGCAGTTCGAATTTGGGTTCCTGACGCAGCGCCGGCCAAATATTCACGTTTGGCGAGGCTTTGGAGTACATGTAACAGGCGTAACCGCTACAGTAGCCGCAGAAGTTACACGGCCCCATTTGTGCGCCATAGGGGTTGGTATAAGGGCCAGAGGTATTCGCCGACGGTAAATCGTAAGGATGGTAGCCAACCGATTCGGCGGCGCTGGCAAAGAGCTGGGCGGAGAAGGTGCGTTTTTGCGCCGGGAGCAGGAAATCATGCGAGCGATCCGGCGCGAACGGGTTACCTTTCCCTTCGCCAACCACCTTACCGTTAATGCTCCAGGCCGAGCCAGAAGTACCAAATACCTTCTCCGCCTGATCAAAGAACGGCTCCAGCTCGGCGTAGCTCACGCCGAAGTCCTGAATGGTCATTCCTTCGGGGATAAATTTTTTGCCGTAACGCTCTTCATAATGGCTACGCATCCGTAGCTCAATCGGGTCGACGCGAAAATGCACGCCAGACCAGTGCAGCCCGGCGCCGCCGGTTCCGGTACCCGGTAAAAAGGCGGCAAGTTGCCGATAAGGCTGTGCGGTTTGCGCAGCGTTGTGGCGGATGGTCACGGTGCTTTTTGACAGATCCTGGAACAGCTTTTTGCGGATGTTATAGGTCAATTCATCAATCACCTGCGGATACGCGCCATCCGGGTAAGTATCGCGATGCGGCCCACGTTCCAGCGCCACCACATTCAAACCGGCCTCGGTCAACTCTTTAGCCATGATCGAACCGGCCCAGCCGAACCCCACAATAACCGCATCGACTTTTTTCATTACCTTCGCCATGGTTACGCCCTCTCCCCACGAATTGATACCGGCGGGAACGGATACCGTTCTCCCCGCTCTACCCAATCCATAAAATCAGCGCGCGCGCCGGGGAAGCCAATCAGCTTCCAGCCCACCATGTTCTGGTTACCGCCATGCAATGGATCGCTGAAAAAACCCTCACGGGTGTTTTGCAACAGAAAGGCGAAAAACACTGCCGCAGGTAACTGCCTAAACGTCACGCTCCCCTTCTCCATCGCCGTCAGCAGGGTATCTTGCTGCTCGCCGGTCAGGGCGGCGAAAGCTTTGCCATGTTGCTGTTGCGCAATGCTGTCTGCCTCAGCAATCCCCAAACGATAAATTTGTTGGGGAACTAACGGCAATTGATAGCCCAGTTCGGCCATCGCATCGGGATCGAAGGGGCCTTGCATATACCAGTTGGCGCCGGTGGCGTATGGCGTATTCATTTGACGATCGATAAACTCCGGCACGCCGGCTTCCAGCGCGCCTGGCCCACGTTCATCGGCGGGAATCAGCCGTGCGCTGGCGGCTTGCAGAAAGGCAAACTCTTCGGCGGTAAACCAGGTGGGTTGGTAATCCCGCGCCGCTTGCGCCTCTGCCAATGGATGTTCTGCCGCTTGCGCGGGTCGGGAGACGGCCAGCGAGCCGAGGCCCGCGCCGCTTAACGCCACAGCGGGCGCCAGAGTGATGGTTTTCAGCAGAAAATCTCTGCGTGAGTTGCCCGTTTTTTCAGTCGACATTGCCTTGCCTTAACGCGCGTACTGCCGGTGCGCGAAATCAGATGAGAATAGCGTTGGGTGATCACCGGCGATAATGATGGTTACAGAGTTTGTTACCGGTAACTTTTTCCGGCATTGTAACAGCAATCAGCGGAAATATTTAGCGTGCCAAAACAAAACCACACTAATTCCTTAACAATTATCTAACCAGCCCGGCGGGCGACTTTGTAACGCCCGGACACATCACACCACAGACTAGAAACAGTTATTAGCGCTATATATGAAGGATAATGACAGCGGAGTGCCTATGTTTACGTCTTTCTTTCCCCGTCCCGGGTTATTTTTCAGCACGGCAGCTATCTGGAGCCTTATCGCAATACTGTTCTGGTTTGGCGCAGGCAGTGGGTTAATTTTCCATTTTCACAGCCTGGCGGCCTATGCCAACAAACCCTTGCCGACTAACGCCTGGCGCTTTATTCAGCCTTCCGAGTTGTGGTTTTACGCTTACTTTGCGCTGACCGTTGCGTTGTTTGCCACCGCCTGGTTTACGTTAAGCCCGCATCCGTGGCAGCGTTGGTCGGTGTTAGGCTCAGCGTTAATTGTGTTTGTCACTTGGTTTGATGTGCATGTCGGCGTGGCGATCAATGCCTGGTACGGCCCGTTTTACGATCTCATCCAGCGCGCGCTGACCAAAGCAGGTTCGGTGAAGATCGAGGTGTTTTATCAACAAGTGTTGGCGTTTCTTGGCATTGCGGTGATCGCGGTGGTGATTGGCGTGTTGAACGCTTTTTTTATCAGCCACTGGGTTTTCCGCTGGCGTACCGCCATGAACAACTATTACATGGCACACTGGCAGCGTTTGCGTAACGTTGAGGGCGCGGCACAGCGTGTGCAGGAAGATACCATGCGTTTTTCCAGCACGCTGGAAGATTGGGGCGTTAGCCTAATTCAAGCGATTATGACCTTAGTTGCGTTTTTACCGGTCTTAATCGCCTTGTCGAAACATGTCCAAAGCGTGCCGATCCTCGGCAATATTCCTTATGCGTTAGTGATTGCCGCGCTGCTTTGGTCGTTATTTGGTACCGCGTTATTGGCCATGGTGGGGATAAAATTACCCGGTCTTGAGTTCCGCAATCAGCGTGTCGAAGCGGCCTATCGTAAAGAGCTGGTGTATGGCGAAGATAACGCCCATCGCGCCGAACCGGTGACGGTGGCGGAACTGTTTCACCGCGTGCGGTTTAACTATTTTCGCCTCTATTTCCACTACCTTTATTTCAATATCACCCGCATTCTCTATTTGCAGGTCGATAATGTTTTCGGCCTGTTTGTCCTGTTTCCATCGATTATCGCCGGTACTATCACGCTGGGCCTGCTCCAGCAGATCACCAATGTATTTGATCAAGTCCGCGGCTCCTTCCAGTACCTGATTTCGTCATGGTCAACGTTAGTGGAATTGATGTCTATCTACAAACGTCTACGCAGTTTTGAGCAAATCTTAAATACTGAACCGCAAGAGGCGTCGATCGTGGAATAACGCAACTTCCCCGCCAGAGCGGGCGGGGAAGAGAGCTTATTTCAGGTGGGCAAAAACCTGCTCAACCGCATACGCGCCGGGATCTTTCACGCCATCAAGGCTTTGCTGATTCAAATAGGACGAGCGCCCGGCTTTCGCCGCTGTCATCGCGGCGGTCGCTTCCGCGCCGTGTCGCGCGGCGTCTGCTGCTGCCGCCAATCCCTTACCTTCAGTTAACGCCGTCAGCGCCGGTTCCAGCGCGTCAATCATGGTCCGATCGCCTGGCTGCGCGCCGCCGTAATGCTTCATGCGCTCCAGGCCGTACCGCAAGGCCTGCGGTAACGCCTCACCGTCAGCCAGCTTTTGTCCGGCGGAGGTAAACAAAATCGACATCAATACACCGCTGGAGCCGCCCATCACCACCGCCAGCCGTTCGCCCACTAAAGTCAGAAGCCGATCGAGTTGGTTCAGCGGCAGTTTTTTCGCTTGGTTTTCCGCGAGAATTTTGCGCGCGCCTGCCGCGAATGTTGAACCGGTATCGCCATCGCCCACCTTCGCATCCAGCTTATTCAACTCGCCTTCGAGGTCGATCAAGGTCTGACACACCGTATCGACCACCTGCCCGACCTGCGGATTGGCTGAAGGCTCAGCCGCTGGCGTTTGCGCAGCCTTTTCGCCTTTGCGCCGCGACAGCGGTTTAATCTCCACCAATGGTTGCCAACCGCTCGCCTCCACCGGGGCCTGTAGCGCGCGGATAAACGTCTCATTCAGGACTAATGTGGAAAGCGAAAAGCCCTTCATATCCAGCGCGCTGACCAATGTCGCCGGGCCAATAAGGTGGCTAAGGTTTTTACCCAGCGGCGAATCCAGCGTTTCGCGCGTTAACACCGCCATCTCCAGCATCGAAAAGCCACCGAGGTTATTCACCAGCAGCGCGGCTTTTTTACCGTTGGGTAGCTGCTGATGTAATTTTTTCGACAAGATCTCAACGATTTCGCGACTGTTTTGCGTTGGGAGCGTCGAGGCGCCCGGTTCGCCATGAATGCCCATCCCCAGTTCGCTGTGCCCGTCAGCCACCCGATCGTCACGCGTTTCGCCGGGAATATGGCAGGTAGAGAAAGCAAGGCCGATACTGGCGGTCGCCTCAATCGCCTGCTGCGCCAATTGCGCCACCTCTTCCAATGCGTTGCCCTGTTCCGCCGCATAACCGGCAATTTTATGCACCAGCGCGGTACCGGCAATGCCGCGCGGCTGTGGGTTATCCGGCAGGGCAATATCATCCTGCACCGTGACCAGTTCTACTTTCAGACCGCGCTGTTTCGCTTTTTCCGCCGCCAGACCAAAATTGAGCCGATCGCCGGTATAGTTTTTCACAATCAGCAGGCAACCCGCTTCGCCGGTAACATTGATAATCGCTGTCAGTACCGCATCGACACTCGGCGAGGCGAAAATATCGCCGCAGACCGCCGCCGTCAGCATCCCCTTCCCGACAAACCCAACATGCGCCGGTTCATGGCCGGAACCGCCGCCGGAAATCAGCGCCACCTTACTTTTGTCTTGATCATTACGCACCACGACCCGCACGCCTGCCTCGGCCTCCAACAGGCTCAGGTTATGGTACGGCGTACTCAATAGCGCCCCTTCTATCGCCTCATTCACCAGGTCGTGTTTTTGATTCATAAAAAACTGGCTCATGTTCATCCTCGTTTCGGTGTTATTTGCGCCATAACGCGGCGGAAAAATTAACTGTAGCCGAAATTGTTGGCGAACATGAGCCATCGACTAACCGGCTGCGAGTTAATCAACCAACCGTTCACCGCTTTGCGCGTCAAACAGATGGATCTTCTCCGCACGAACCGCCAGCGCCAGCCGGGCGCCGGGCTGGGTATCAACCCGCCCAACGGTTTGCACATGCAGCGCATCACCCTGCCAATCCACATGCAGTAAGGTCGATTCACCGGTCACCTCAAGCACATTAACCGTGGCCTGCATCCCCTCTTCCGCCAGCAGAATATCGTGTGGACGCAGCCCCATCGTTACCGGACGCTCGCCCTGCGCTTGCGCTGCCGTCTGCCACTTATCCGGTAATGCAAACCACTGCTGGTGGCACAGTACACCAAACTGACCGTCGCGCGATTCGATCCGCCCCGCTAACAGGTTCATCGGCGGCGAACCGATAAACCGCGCCACAAAAGTGTTGGCGGGCCGGTCATAAATCGCTAACGGCGCGCCTTGCTGCACAATCACGCCATCGCGCATCACCACAATTTTGTCCGCCAGCGTCATCGCTTCCACCTGATCGTGCGTGACATACACCATGGTGGTTTTAAAACGCTGGTGTAGTGACTTAATCTCCGCCCGCAGTTCCATGCGCAGTTGCGCATCAAGGTTAGAGAGCGGTTCATCGAACAGGAAAACCTGCGGATTACGCACCATCGCGCGCCCCATTGCCACGCGCTGCCGCTGGCCGCCAGAGAGCGCACGCGGATAGCGATTCAGCAGCTTATCAATGCCGAGAATGCCGGCAATGCGCGCAATTTTGCTTTGCTGCTCTTCGCGCTTCACCTTTTTGACCTGCATATGAAACGCGAGGTTTTCCGCCACCGTAAGATGGGGATACAGCGCATAGCTTTGAAACACCATCGCAATATCACGATCCGCCGGGTCGAGATTATTAATTGCCTTTTTATCCAGCAGGATTTCGCCTTCTGACAGGCTTTCTAAACCGGCCAGTAAGCGCAACAGGGTGGATTTACCACAGCCAGACGGGCCGACCAACACGGTAAAGCTGCCGTCGGGAATGGTGAGATCCAACGGTTGCAGTACCGTTTGTTTGCCATAGCGCTTGGCTACCTTAATCAGTTCTACGCTGGCCATGGCTCAGCTCTCCTGTATACGTTGTTGTAATGTTTGCCAGTCAGGATAGCGACGCGGCGAGCTACTGATCGCGTGCGCGGCGACTTCAATCCCCCATTGCAACGCCGCATCATGCGATTCGCCGCACAGCACTGCGCTAAGGAAACCGGCGTTAAAACTGTCGCCAGCACCGATAGTGTCGATCACCTCAATATTGCGCGCCGCCGCGTGAAGTTGGCGTTGACGCGTCCAGAAATGCGCCCCTTGCTCGCCGCACTTAACGACACAGCCGCCGCGCCCGCTTAACCGTTCCGCCAGCCACGCCGCCGAGGCATCCAGCGTGGGTTGGTCGGCGAAGCCTAGCGTTTCGACCTGGTTTAATAACAGATAATCGCAATGCGGTAGCCAGACCATCAGTTGTTGCCGCAGCGTGGCGCTCCAGCCTTGCGGCGGCCAGCCGGTATCCACCGCCACGAGAAAACCGCGTTGTTGCAAGGTAGCTAACAGGTGCGGATAGGCGGCAAACAGCGTGGTACAAAGGAAGGTGCCGCACAACAGAACGATGTCGCCGGGCTGTGCGGCGGCGGGAAGTTGATGAAGGACATCCTCGGCGGTCAGGCGCACAATATGCCCCTGATTGCTGATGAATGAACGCTCTTTATCGGGGTGCGTAACGCCAACCGTCAGCGAGCTTTCACAAGCATAACGCGGCCAGGCTGCCGCACTATGCGGAAAGTAACCGGCCAGCCAGTCAGTAAAACCATCACTTCCCTGATTCGCCACCGCGCGGTGCGGCACATGCATCGCCGCCAGCGCCAGCGCACAGTTCCCCGCCGAGCCGCCGGGGCGCAGTTCGCTATGCTCAAGCATGGTTTCAGTACCCGGCTGCGGCCAATGCGCGAGTGTACTCATAATCAGATCGACATTAATGTTGCCCGCCACGTACAGCGTGGCGTTAAGGATTCTGTCCATGCTTATCCCTTACTGCCGCCACTGGCGAGCCCGCTGACCAGCGTTTTCTGCAACCAGATGGCGATAAAGAGCGGTGGAACGGAAGCGAGAATACCCACCGCGGCGATTAATCCGTCATCGGTGGCGCGTCCGGCGGTGAAACCGGCAATGGTCACCGGTAAGGTTTGTGCCTCGATGTTGCTGGTGAACAGCAGCGCGTAGAAAAACTCATCCCATGCCAGCAACCAGCCAAACAGCGCCGAGGCGCCCAGCATGGGTTTCGCGAGCGGTAACGTGATACGCAGCAGCACCTGCCAGAAGCGCAGCCCGTCAAGACGCGCCGCCTGTTCAATATCACGCGGCAGAGCGTCAAACTGGTTTTTCAGCATCCAGGTGAGAAACGGCAAAATCAGCGAGCAATACACCAGCACCAGGCCGAGATGGGTGTTCAACAAGCCCACCTGCTGCAAAACAAAATACAGCGGCAGCACAAACGCGACTGGCGGCACCATGTAGATAGCCAGGCTGCCGAATAGCCAGCCGTCGCGCCCCGGATAACGCGAGAAGCTGAATGCCGCCGGAATCGCTAGCAGTAACGAAATGAGCGTGGCGCCGCAGGCGACCAGTACGCTGTTCCACAAGGCATGCAAAAACAGTGCGCCGGGCTCATCCGGCTGGAGAGAAACCAAGCGCAGGTAGCGGCTGAAATCCCACTGACGCGGTAGCCACTCTAACGGCACGCGGGTTAAATCGCTGGTCGAACTGACGCTCATTAAAAATAGCCACAGCATCGGTCCGAGGATACTGGCCGCCACCAGCAGCGCGGCGGCATACCGCAGCACAGTACGAAGGTTACGTTTCATTGGCGGTACTCCGTCGACGCTGGCGCAGCAGCATAATCATATACAGCGTGATTAATACCCCGCACATTAGCGCCATCAAAATGGCGTAAGCGGCGCCGCTACCGGCGCGTAAATAGCTGAATGACTCTTGATAGACAAAAAAGCTCAGCGTTTTCGTGCTATCCACCGGGCCGCCGCGCGTCATCACATAAATGATGTCGAAAATTTTAAACGCATCGATGGTGCGTAGCACTAACGCCACGCTGAGCGGTGCGACAATCGCCGGAAAAGTGATGGCGCGGAAACGTCGCCAGGCCGAGGCGCCATCCAGCCGCGCAGCTTCAAACAGATCGTCCGGAATCGACTGTAACGCCGCCAGCACCAACAGGGTCACTAACGGATAGTTTTTCCAAATATCCGCCAACATGACGGCATTAAGCGCGGAGTCGGGCGAGCCGAGCCAGCTTCGATAACCGTCAATAATCCCTAATTGCGTCAACAGGGCGTTAACGCTGCCGTAATCCGGATTGAAGTTAAGCCGCCACATCATGGCGTTCACGATGGTCGGCAGCGCCCACGGCAAAATCACCAACACCCGCAGGATATTGCGGCCATAGAAACGTTGATTAAGCAGCAGAGCCACCAGTACACCAATCACCCCTTCTATCGCGACCGAGACCACGGTAAACCACAAGGTGCGCAGAATAGAGGCCTGAAAATCAGGATCGGTTAGCGCATAGAGATAGTTTTCCAGCCCAACGTAACCCGGCGCGCCGCCGCTACCAATTAGCGCGGCATCGGTGAAACTTAGCCAGATAGTGCGGCCCAACGGCCAGGCGGTCAGCAGAAACATCACCACCAGCATGGGTGCTAATAGCACCCATGCCTGTCGATGCTCGCGTTGTTGCAAACTCAGCATCGCTATTCCTTAACGCAGGCGCGCCGCGCTCTTATCCGCCGCCTGTAAACCGGCTTCCGGCGTCTCCTGCCCCTGCAGAATCTGCTGAAGCTGTTGCTGCAACGTATTCGACAAGCGCGAATAGTCAGCGGTTTCCGGCCGGGAGAGCATCACATCCAACGATTTTTTCGCCGCAGCCAGTAAGGATTCCTGCCCTTTCGACACCGCCGGATCGTCATAAGAGGATTTCCAGATCGGCAAGCTCAGTTTGGCGTACTTATTCTGTACCGGCTGCGAGGTCATATAACTGATATATTGCCAGGACTGTTCAGCGTGCTGGCTAGTTTTGGCGATACCCAACCCCATTGAACCATTGACCGCGCCCACTTTGCCCGGCGCGTCGCCCGGTGCCGGAACGATACCGACATCGCCTGCCACTTTGCTCTGTTTCGGATCGTTAGCCATGTTGTACATATAGGTCCAGTTCAGGGCAAAGGCCGCGTCGCCATTAGAGAACGCTTTGCGCACATCCTCCTCAAGATATTCGCGGGAAGCCGGATTAGTGAGCCCTTTGTCCAACGAGGTCTTCATCAGCGTGACCGCATTCAGCGAAGCGGGGTTAGTGAAGTTGAGCTTACCGTTTTGGTAGAACTGCCCGCCATTACCGGAAACTAGCGTGGTGTAATCGCAAATCAACGCCTCTGATTGCGACCAGCTCCACACCAGTGGATACTTCACAATATTTTTGGCCTTAATTTGCTGGGCATCATCCAATACCTGTTGCCAGGTTTGCGGCGGCTGGCTGATACCGGCTTTTTGCAGCATGGCTTTGTTGTAGTAGAGATACTTGGTGTCGAGGATCCACGGCATGCCCAGCGTTTTACCCTGGTAAACCACCGTCTTTAGCGCGCCGGGGAAAATTTTAGCGCGTTCCTCTTTGGCAATGCGGCTTGAGACATCTTGTAGCAGATCGAACTTAGTAAACTCGGCCGGCCAGATAGCATCAAACAGCACCACGTCATAGCCATTACTGCCCGCGCCGCGCGCCGCAACAATCTTGTCGTGCAGCGCCTCATACGGTACAAACTCCAGGTTAACGCTAATATCAGGATGCTGTTTTTCGAAGTCGCTGGTCATGGCGCGGATATCATTTTCGCTATAGGCCGCCTGGGTCATAAACAGCGCATTGATCTGTGTCTTAGCGGCCGAAGCCGAGCCAGCGGCGGCTATCAGGGCGATAAGGCCGACGCTAAGGCGTAGGGTGAATCGACTTTTCATTGTTTCTCTCCAGTAACGCTGCGATGATTTTTGCGATTTATTAAATCAATTTGATTGATTTAATGGAGGTCAAACTAAGGCCTAACTAAAATCCGGACACGGCCGGTGCAGGAAGTAAAGCAAGCCGCGTGCCAGAGAAACGTCAATCAGATAGCGACCGACGATTTTCACTCTGACCGATGGGGGAAATTTGCACAACGCCAGAAGACAGAATTGGGCGGGGGATCAAAGAATTCGTTTGATCGACCGTAAGCGCGATCACATACTGAGTCGTCCGTCGTCAGGGAATTCAACAATGAGAACCTCGGGAACTAACCTGGAACACGCGCGCGCCCATAACCGTCGGGTGATCATTGAGGCCATTCGCCTACACGGCGAGTTAACACGCGCCGAGCTGGCGCGCCTGACGGCGTTGACGCCGCAAACCGTCTCCAACATTGTGGCGGAATTACAACAGGCCGATATTCTCTCCTCACATTTGCCACGCAAGGCGAGCGGGCGCGGGCAACCGGCCATCCCGATTACGCTCAATCCCGCCAGCGCCTGGTCGATCGGGATCCATCTCGATCACCAGACGTTGTTAATTGTGTTGGTCGATCTCACCGGCGAGATTCATTTTCGGCGCCTGATGATGGTGCAAAAGCCCCAGCCGGGTGCAACCCTGAAACTGATCGTCGCGGTGGTCGATGAGATCAAACAACAACTCGGCGCCCAGTGGCGCAAAGTGCTGGGGATTGGCGTGGTCATGCCCGGCCCGTTTGGCGTTGAGGGTATTTCATCAGAAGGCCCGACCACGCTGCATGGCTGGGAACACATTGATGTAGAAGCGCATCTGACGCAGGCCACCGGGTTGCCGGTTACGCTGGAAAACGATGCGACCGTGGCGGCGATTGGCGAACGTTTTCACGGCATCGCCCGCCAGCTTAACTCGTTTATTTATCTCTATATCGGCACCGGTCTCGGGGCGGGTATTTTTACCGACGGCCATATTTATACCGGGCATGCGCACAATGCCGGTGAAGTCGGCCATGTGGTGGTACAGCCTAACGGGCGCCCTTGCTATTGCGGTAATCATGGTTGCCTGGAACGCTATGTTTCGCTGCAAGCCGCCTATGAACACTGCGGTTTAGATCCGATGACGGCACTGCCGGACGATCTATTGCGGATTGATCCGCTGCTGTTCGACAGTTGGATCGAGACGATGCTACCGCCGCTACGCCAGGCGATTAATATGCTGGAGTGCATTTTTGACGCCGAAATGGTGGTGATTGGCGGCATGATTCCGCAGCCGCTGCTGGAAAAAATCCTCCGCCGTTTAGCGCCGCTGCACCAGTCGGTACGTGGGCGCTATCTTGATGATATGCGAGTAAAAATTGGCATGACCGGCAGCGATACCGCGGCGCTGGGTGCCGCCGCGCTGCCGATTTTCGACGAGTTTAATCCCCAATACCAAGTGCTGCTGAAGTAGCGCCGGGCGATTAGCGGAAGACGCTGATCGCTTCGACCAACCGGGTTGCCTGCCGCGCCATTCTCCCCGAGGCTTCGGCCCCTTCCTGCACCCTGGCGGCATTTTGCTGGGTAATCTCATCCAGATTTTCCACCGCTTTGCTCACATCACCTAACGCGCTGGCCTGTTCGGCGGTAGCGGAGCTAATCTGCGCGATTAACGCGGTCACACTCTGCACCTGGGAAACAATCTCCCCCATGGTTCGCCCGGCGCCATTCACTTGGTCGCTGCCGGACTGCACCCGCGCCGCGCTGGTTTCCACCAACGTTTTAATTTCACTGGCCGCCGTGGCGCTACGCTGAGCCAGGTTACGCACTTCTCCGGCGACCACCGCAAACCCTTTGCCTTGCTCTCCCGCCCGTGCCGCCTCTACCGCCGCGTTCAGTGCCAGGATATTGGTTTGAAAAGCAATTCCGTCGATTACACCGGTAATATTGGCGATTTTCTGCGAACTGTCGGCAATTTCCGCCATCATCGCCACCATATCCGCCATCACCTCGCCCCCTTTAACCGCCGAACCGCTGGTGGCTTTCGACAGCGTATCGGCTTCGGCGGCGGTTTCGGTGTTACTGTTCACCGTCGCCGTCATTTGGTTCATGGTGGCCGCGGTTTGCTGCACGTTCGCTGCCGCTTGTTCGGTGCGGCGGCTCAGATCGGTATTGCTGTGGGCGATCGCGTCGCTGGCGCTTAACACATTGATCGCCTGCCCGCTTACATCGTCAACCAGCCAGCGAAACATCAAACCTAACTGCCCGATAGCGCGTAGTGTCATCCCAACTTCGTCGATCCGATCCATCTGCTCAACCTTATGGCTGGCACCGGTTGCCACACTCAATGCCTGCTGACACACCCGCTCAATAGGGCGTGAAATTTGCTGTTCCAGCCAGCAACTGGCGAGAAACAAAAGCAGCGCCATCCCGAGAGTAAAACTGCCTACTGCGGCATGGCTCAGGCCCAATAGCCACACGCCAAGTACGCTTAACGGTAGCAGCGATAACAAAGTGCCACGGATTCGCCAGCGTAACGGTAACGTTTTGAACAATGAGCGCCAGCTTAGCCAACCGGCATAGACCACTAACCCTTTGTGAAAACGGCGATTTTTTTGCTTCCCTTCGCGAAAGCGCCGGTACAGCATTTCCGTTTGCCGCACCTCTTCTTGCGTGGGTTTGGTGCGTACCGACATATATCCCTGCACGCTTCCGGCCCGCACCACCGGAATAGCATTGGCACGCACCCAGTAATGATCGCCATTTTTACGCCGGTTCTTCACTAGCGCGCTCCACGGTTCACCCTGTTTTAGCGTTGACCACATATCGGCAAATGCCTGTGCCGGCATATCCGGGTGGCGCACCATATTATGCGGTTGACCGTTTATCTCTTCAGGCGAAAAGCCGCTGACCTCAATAAATGCATCATTGGCGTAGGTGATGTAGCTATTCAGGTCGGTGGTCGACATCAGGGTGGCGTGTTGATCAAACGAGTACTCTTGCTGGGTGACCGGCTGGTTATTGCGCATGAGTTAATGTCCTTGAAGTGCAGGCAGCGTTTGCGGGGGTAACAGGTTAGCTTTATTTATATTTTCGGCGGCAGAGTGAGGAACTTTAGCGTCGCGCTAACCGATTTTGTGATCGCAGTAACGTTTAAAAACAATCAGATTATAAAAAAGAGGTGCTAACCCCCAGCCGACAGTGCACGGCGGTTGGTTAACTATTTATTTATAATAAACAGAAGGGATGTTTTGAAATAACCCGTTGTTCAGGGGCGAGCCGGTCGCCCCCGCCTGCCATTAGCTTAGATCGACGGTTTTGCTACCAAATAACCAAGTCAGGATAAACCCTGCCAGCCAAGCAACCAGCAAACCCGCGCCATAAACCGCCATACCGGCAAGCATGCCATGGTCGGAAGTCATTAACGGCAATGTCACCAGCCCCGACGGGCCAAACACGGTATTTAGCCCAACCGGTAACCCGAGCCAGGCAACCAGCCCAATAAAGAAGCCGCCAATCGCCCCGCCGCAACAGGCGGTAATAAACGGTTTGACCCGGGGTAACGTCACGCCATAAATCAGCGGTTCGCCAACGCCGAGCAGGCCCGGAATAATCGCGCCTTTAATTTGATTGCGTAGCAGTGAATTGGGCTGCGCCCGCGCCCAGAGCGCCAGCGCGGCGCCCACCTGCCCGCCGCCAGCCATCGCCAAAATGGGGAATAGAGAGTTAAATCCTTGCGCATCCATTAACGCAAAGTAAACCGGGATAAAGCCTTGATGAATGCCAAACATCACCGCAATCAAAAACAGCCCGGCCAGTAGCGCACAACCGAACGGGTTACCGTTCAGATGCATAAACAGCCACGACATTCCTTTAAACAATTCGCCGCCGATCGGCATGATGACCACAAATGTAACTGCGCCGGTAACCAGCAGCGTGACCAGCGAAGTCAGCAACATATCGAGGTTATCCGGCATCACTTTGCGTACCTGCTTCTCAACCCAGGCGCCGAAAATCGCCGCCAGCAATACGCCAATAATATTGCCGCGCGGGTCGATAGCCATGCCAAAGAAGTTATCAATACCACTGTAATACCCCACTTTTGCCGCAGGCGCATAGCCAAGCAGGAACAGTGAAGCAATGATTGCGCCGTTAACGCCTGAGCCGCCAAACGCTTTTTGCGCATTGTAGCCAATCAGGATACTGAGGAAGGTGAACAGCCCTTTGCTAAAAATTTTCATGTAGCCCACGGCATGCAGCAACAGCGCATTATGCTCGCCGGGCGCGGTCAGCTGAAAAATTTGCTCCAGTAAGGTCGCCACGCCAAGCAGCAGGCCAGCGGCGATAAAGCCTGGAATCAAAGGGGTAAAAATGGTCGCAAAACGCGCCAGGAACTGATGCGCGCCACTGGTCTGTTTCGCTTTTAATTGCTGCTTCTTCTGTTGTGCAACCGCCTCTAGCGCGGGATTTTCCGGCGCATCATCGGCGTGCTGCGCCAACAATAGATTCATTTTTTCCGCTGCGGTTTGCGCTTTACCCGGCCCAAGGATCACCTGTAGCTGCTCGTCGCCGCTAACCACACCCATGACTCCCGCCAGCGATTTCAGCCGTTGGTGCTGTACGCGTGTGTCATCCCTGAGCGTAAGGCGCAGACGTGTCATGCAGTTACCGCACACCGCCACATTATTGCGCCCGCCGACCGCCTGCAAAATGTCCATGATTAATGCATCGGTGATCTTCGCCATTACTGTGCTCCCGCCTGTTGTAGCGCCTGACGAATAAAGCCCTGATTATTGGCCAGTAGTGCTTTCGCTTCTGCGGCCTGAAGCTGGCCTAACACCATGACAATGGCGGTTTTACAATGCCCGTCACAGGCAGCCAGTGCCGTTTTTGCCTCTTCCTCCGCGCATTCGGTCGCCTGCATCACAATATTCACCTGGCGCTGAACCAGCTTTTGGTTGGTGGCTTCCACATCCACCATCAGGTTGCCATACACTTTGCCGGTACGAATCATCGCGCCGGTGGTGAGCATATTTAGCACCAGCTTCTGGGCGGTACCCGCTTTCATGCGTGACGAACCGGTCACCACCTCCGGGCCTACCAGCGGCGTGAGAGGAATATCAACGATTTTTGCCATTGCGCTGTCAGGATTGCAGGTCAGCGCGGCGGTCACCGCGCCACATTCACGCGCATAGTCCAGTGCGGCAACCACATACGGTGTACGGCCGCTGGCGGCGATGCCAACCAATACATCCTGCGCGTTAAAACCAATCGATTTGAGATCGTTCACGCCCATTTCACGATTGTCTTCCGCGTTCTCCACCGCCTGCAAAATGGCCGTGTGACCGCCAGCGATCAGCCCGATAACCTGTTCACGCGGCGTTCCGTAAGTAGGTGGGCATTCACTGGCATCAAGAATGCCCAATCGCCCCGAGGTTCCTGCCCCGCAATAGACTAAGCGACCGCCCTGCATAAACGCGGCGGCAATCGCATCTACCGCGCGGGTAATCTCCGGCAAAATGGCCTCCACCGCCAGCGCGACCTTTTTATCTTCGTTATTGATCACCCGCAGCATGTCGGCGGTTGAAAGCTGATCAATGTTTTCACTGGCCGGGTTACGTCCTTCAGTCACCATGGCGTTAAGGTCAAGCTTCATATGGTCTCCAGCGCGATAAGGAGTGGCGTAATGCCTTTCCTGTTTTGTTGTCTTACTCGGTTTCGGCCTGTCGGCCAATTGATACGCTATATTGCGCAACCAGAGGGCGAAACAAAAGGAATAATTTATTCTTTTAATTAATTTGTGTCTGGAATCAAAAATTCCTTTAGATGAAATAAAAAACCCATCCGAAGATGGGTTTTTCAGCATCAAGTCGCGCCGAATCAGGAGACGGCTTCAGCGCGTAACTGCCGCTCATAAGCCTGCGCTTGCTGAGCATCGAACTGGTTTTCCCATTTGGCGACCACCAGCACCGCCAGCGCGTTACCCACCACGTTAAGCGCGGTACGCGCCATATCCATGATACGGTCAACCCCGGCGATAAATGCCAGCCCTTCCAGTGGGATCCCCACGCTGCCCAGCGTCGCCAGCAGCACCACAAAAGAGACGCCCGGCACGCCAGCAATCCCTTTTGACGTCACCATCAGCGTCAGCACCAGGATAATTTCATCGCCTAACGACAGATTAATACCGTACAACTGGGCGATAAAAATAGCCGCGATGCTCTGGTAAAGGGTCGAGCCATCAAGATTAAACGAGTAGCCGGTGGGCACCACAAAACTGGTGATTGATTTCGGCGCGCCGTAAGCCTCCATCTTCTCCATAATACGCGGCAGCACCGTTTCTGAACTGGAGGTTGAATAAGCGAGGATCAACTCATCTTTCAGGATGCGCATCAGCGTGGTAATACGCAGTTTACATGCGCGCGCCACCGCACCCAGCACCACAAAAGCAAAGAATAGAATGGCGGCATAAACCAGAATCACCAACTTCGCTAACGGCCACAGCGAGGAGAAACCAAAATTCGCCAACGTCACTGAAATCAACGCGAAGACCCCTACCGGCGCGTAGCGCATAATCATATGCGTGACTTTGAACATGGTTTCAGAGGTAGAGCGAAATACCTTCACCAACGGATCGCGATGTTCTGCCGGAAGTGAAGACAACCCCAGACCAAACAGCACCGAAAAGAAAATCACCGGCAACATGTCGCCTTTGGCTATCGCCGCGAAGATATTTTGCGGGATCAGCGACAAAATAGTGGTGACCAGGCCATGCGGGCCGTTCTGAACCTGCTGCGTCGTCGCTTCATATTTAGAGATATCCACCGTTGCCAGCGTCGACATATCAATGCCGTTGCCAGGTTGGAACACATTGGCCAGGGTAATGCCTACCACGATGGCAATGGTGGTAATCACTTCAAAATAAATAATGGTCTTAACGCCGATACGCCCCAGTTTTTTCGCATCCCCCACTCCGGCAATGCCGACAATCAGGGTTGAAATAACAATCGGAACGACGATCATCTTGATCAGATGGATAAAAATATCACCGGCTGGCGTCAGGATATTGGTAATGAGCCAGTCACGATTGTCTGGCTGGTTATGCAGCACCGTACCCACCACAACGCCGAGAACCAGAGCAATCAGTATTTGCCACGCAAGGCTGATTTTAAAACCTTTCATAACGCTTAATTCCTTAACAAAACCCCGCATCCGCACACAAGCTTCGGACGCTTTCGCACACAAGGGAGGTGGACAATGTCCAGTAAAAATCGAGGGTTATAGATGGTTGAACCTGAAGTCAGGCGGTTGATTAAGTACCATTTTAACCGGGGCAAAAGCAACCATCATGGGTAGGCTTTTGCGGCAAAAAGTTCCGCCGTTTTAAATTACTTTTAGTTATTTATTATATAACTTACTGTTATAAAAAGTAATATATCGTAAGTCCACACACCAAGTGCGCCATTGACGATTTTTGTTTATTTCATCCGTTTGCTGCTTTTTTCATCGCTTATCTCGCCTTTTACTGCACTTCACGCGCCATAAACCGGCGAATCGCTGCCGGTCAAATCAATAAAAAGCGGTAAATTTCATGATATTCATCATTCTCGTGATCTATAGCGCAAAAAAGAAACAAAGCGCGGCTACCTCTCTTTAATCAACCTTTGGTTGACATATTATTAACATCTTCAAGGAGGCCAGCTATGAGCCAGATAATGAAACATCCCGTTCCCGCGTCTATTGCGGAAAATACCCTGATTAATGAACAACAGTACCAGTCGATGTATCAGCAGTCGGTACAAGATCCCGAGGCTTTTTGGGGAGAGCAAGGAAAAATTCTCGACTGGATCAAACCTTACGAAAAGGTAAAAAACACCTCGTTTTCACCGGGCAACATTACTATTCGCTGGTATGAAGATGGCACGCTGAACCTTGCCGCGAACTGTCTTGACCGCCATTTGCATGAGCGCGGCGACCATCCGGCGATTATTTGGGAAGGCGACGACGCCAGTGAAAGTAAGACATTGAGCTTCCGCGACTTACACCGTGAAGTTTGCCGCTTTGCCAACGTCCTGAAAGAGCTAAACGTGAATAAAGGCGACGTGGTCGCCATTTATATGCCAATGGTGCCAGAAGCCGCCATCGCCATGCTGGCTTGCGCACGCATTGGCGCGGTGCATTCGGTTATTTTCGGCGGCTTTTCGCCGGAAGCCGTCGCCGGGCGGATTGTTGACTCCAGCGCGAAACTGGTAGTCACCGCCGATGAAGGTATCCGCGCCGGACGCGCGATTCCGTTGAAGAAGAATGTGGATGACGCACTCAAAAATCCTAATGTGACCTCCGTCGGCAATGTCGTGGTCTTCCGCCGTACCGGTAAAGAAACCGGTTGGGAGAATGGGCGCGACCTGTGGTGGCATGAACTGATGAACAGCGCCAGCGCCCATCATCAACCGGAAGAAATGAACGCTGAAGATCCGCTGTTTATTCTGTATACCTCCGGCTCAACCGGTAAACCGAAGGGGGTACTGCACACCACCGGCGGTTATCTGGTCTATGCCGCGACAACCTTTAAATATGTGTTTGATTACCACCCGGAAGACGTTTACTGGTGTACCGCCGATGTCGGCTGGATTACCGGGCACAGCTATCTGCTTTATGGTCCGCTGGCCTGCGGCGCAACCACGCTAATGTTTGAAGGGGTGCCGAACTGGCCGAAACCCAGCCGAATGGCGGAAGTGGTTGATAAACATAAAGTGACGTTGCTGTACACCGCGCCTACCGCTATTCGCGCGCTAATGGCGGAAGGGGATAAGGCGATTGAAGGGACTGACCGTTCTTCCCTGCGGATTATGGGCTCGGTGGGTGAACCGATTAACCCGGAAGCCTGGGAATGGTACTACCGCAAGATTGGCGATAGCCGCTGTCCGATTGTTGATACCTGGTGGCAAACCGAAACCGGGGGGTTCATGATTACGCCGTTGCCGGGCGCCACTGAACTGAAAGCCGGTTCCGCCACGCGGCCCTTCTTCGGCGTACAACCGGCGCTGGTGGATAACGAAGGCCATCTGCAAGAAGGCGCCTGTGAAGGCAACCTGGTAATTGTCGATTCCTGGCCCGGTCAGGCGCGCACCTTATTCGGCGATCACGATCGTTTCGAACAAACCTATTTCTCCACCTTTAAAAATATGTACTTCAGCGGCGATGGCGCACGTCGCGATGAAGACGGTTACTACTGGATTACCGGCCGTGTGGATGATGTGCTGAACGTTTCAGGGCACCGTCTTGGTACGGCGGAAATTGAATCCGCATTGGTTTCACATCCTAAGATCGCCGAAGCCGCAGTGGTTGGGATTCCGCATGCGATTAAGGGGCAGGCGATTTATGCCTATATCACGCTGAATCATGGTGAAGAACCGACGCCGGAGTTGTATAGCGAAGTGCGCAACTGGGTACGTAAGGAGATTGGCCCGATTGCCACGCCGGATGTGTTGCACTGGACCGATTCGTTGCCGAAGACGCGCTCAGGCAAAATTATGCGCCGTATTCTGCGCAAAATCGCCGCGGGCGATACCAGCAATTTAGGTGATACCTCTACGCTTGCCGATCCGGGCGTGGTTGAGAAACTACTTGAGGAGAAACAGGCGATTAAACTGCCGTAACCGTAGCGAGAGTTCCACATTTTTTTGTTTATCACCTGTCCTGGAGCGGTGCCTTGCCGCTCCGGATTTTACCGCCCGACCACTACAACAAAGTAACGCTATTTTACTGAAAATTATATGGATAATCCGCCAAATGGACGGCTTTTCCTTACCTCTGGAGTGTCTGTGATGAATGATATTTATCAACGGATAGAAAATAGTGCGCGCTTTAAACAGCTGGTTCACAAGCGTCAAGCGTTCGCAACTCTACTTTCCCTCATTATGCTGGTTCTGTATGTCGGTTTTATTTTGCTGATCGCCTTCGCTCCCGGTTGGCTGGGTACGCCGTTGCATGAAGGTACCAATGTCACACGCGGGATCCCGCTCGGCATTGGCCTGATTGTCATCTCGTTCTTGCTAACTGGCGTCTATGTCTGGCGCGCTAACGGCGAGTTTGATCGTCTGACAAAACAGATTATTGATGAGGCAAAATAATGAGCATACGCAACCCTACGCTGGCGGCGATGGTCGTGCTGCCTCTTCCGGCTATTGCCGCTGATGCAATTACCGGTGCGGTACAAAAACAGGCGACCAATTATCAGGCAATTATTATGTTTTTGCTGTTCGTGGCCTTCACATTAGGTATTACTTGGTGGGCTTCGAAACGTACCCGTTCACGTAACGATTATTATACCGCCGGCGGTAATATTACCGGCCTGCAAAACGGCCTGGCGATGGCGGGAGACTTTATGTCGGCCGCTTCGTTTCTTGGTATTTCCGCGCTGGTGTATACCTCTGGCTACGACGGGTTAATTTATTCGCTCGGCTTCCTGGTCGGCTGGCCGATTATTCTGTTTTTAATCGCCGAGCGGCTACGTAACCTGGGGCGCTACACCTTTGCCGATGTGGCGTCATATCGTCTGCAACAAAAACCCATCCGCACGCTATCGGCCTGTGGCTCGCTGGTGGTGGTTGCGCTGTACCTGATTGCGCAGATGGTCGGTGCCGGGAAATTAATTCAGTTGCTGTTCGGGCTAAATTATCACGTTGCGGTGGTGTTGGTTGGCATTCTCATGGTGCTGTATGTGTTGTTTGGCGGCATGTTGGCGACCACCTGGGTGCAGATTATTAAGGCGGTGCTGTTGTTATTCGGCGCGACTTTTATGGCGGTCATGGTCATGAAAGCGGTCGGTTTTAGCTTCAATACCCTGTTTACCGAGGCGATGAAGGTGCATCCCAAAGGGCCAGAGATTATGCGGCCTGGCGGGCTGGTACATGACCCTATCTCCGCGTTGTCGTTAGGGCTGGGCCTGATGTTCGGTACTGCCGGATTGCCGCATATTTTAATGCGTTTCTTTACCGTGAGCGATGCGCGTGAGGCACGTAAGAGTGTGTTTTATGCCACCGGCTTTATGGGCTATTTCTATTTCCTGACCTTTATTATCGGTTTTGGCGCCATCTTGCTGGTCGGCGCTAACCCGGCATTTAAGGATGCGTCCGGCGTGTTAATCGGCGGGAATAATATGGCGGCGGTGCATTTAGCCAATGCGGTAGGCGGCAGTACGTTCCTCGGTTTTATTTCTGCGGTGGCGTTCGCCACCATTTTGGCGGTGGTAGCCGGTCTGACGTTAGCCGGGGCCTCTGCCGTTTCACACGATCTGTATGCCAGCGTGATTCGTAAAGGTCAGGCAACCGAGCGCGAAGAGCTAAAAGTGTCGAAAATTACCGTGCTGATACTGGGGGTGGTGGCGATTGCGCTGGGGATTTTGTTTGAGAATCAAAACATCGCCTTTATGGTTGGCTTAGCGTTCTCGATTGCCGCTAGCTGTAATTTCCCGATTATTTTGCTCTCCATGTATTGGTCGAAGCTGACTACTCGTGGTGCGATGATTGGCGGCTGGCTCGGCTTGTTAACCGCGGTAATTTTGATGGTTCTTGGCCCGACCATTTGGGTGCAGGTACTCGGTCACGCCACGCCGATTTATCCTTACGAGTATCCGGCGCTGTTTTCAATGTTGGTTGCGTTTATCGGTACCTGGCTGTTTTCCATTACCGACAGTTCGGCGGAAGGCGAGCAGGAGCGCCTGCGTTTTCGCGCTCAGTTTGTGCGCTCACAAACCGGAATCGGTATTGAGCAGGGGAAAGCGCATTAGCAAACGCTACGTGAAGGAGAAGCGTGTGACCGTCGGGTGCCAGGGATGGCGCCGTTAAGAAGTCAGGTGGTTATTATCGGCGTGGTTTATTCTTTTAGCTTAATAAAGAATACTCATAAAACCGTCCTCCCCTATTTTATGGGTATCTATCAACGTTGTCGGATGTGCCTTCAGATACCAGCCCCAGCCAGCGGCGGCGGTAACGGCAATTAACATCGCGATAAGTAGATATTTTTTCATGCTGTGATCTCTTCAACATGCACTATTATTTTATTTTTATATTTTCTTTTATCTTAATAAATTCCCCATTCTTTTCAATAAATAAACCCGACTCAACTCTGTACCATACTTCACCCTCTACTGAATTTCTTATAGTCATTATTCCTTTTTTTTCAACACAATTTTTAGTCGTTTTCATATCATCAAAACAGAGGCGATCGTATTTTTCCAGTTCTTTATAGCCATCAGAAAAATCAAAAACATCAATTATAAAAGTACCATATGATTTTGAAGGTGTAGGGATACCATATTTTTCTTTAATCATCGCGGCATTACGCCTCCACCAGTCTAACTTTCCCTTATCTGTCAGAGGCGGATTTTTAATAAGAATAATACTTATAAAGCCGTCTTCCCCCATTTTATGGGTAGCAACCAACGTTGTCGGATGTGAATTCAGATACCAACTCCAGCCAGCGGCGGCGGTAACAACAATTAATATCACGATAAGCAGGTATTTTTTCATGCTGTTCTCCCTTCAACATGTGCTGTTACTTTATTTTGATTTTTTCTTTTACCTTAATAAACTTTCCGTTTTTCTCGATATAGGTGCTTTCATCCACGTTATACCATACTTTACCACTTCTTGAGCTTCTGATGGTCATTAGCCAGTTTTTATCGATGCAGTTTTTACTGGTCTTTATCTCATCAAAACAGAGACGATCATATCTTTCCAGTTCTTTATAACCGTCAGCAAAGTCAAAAACATCAATAACAAAATATCCAGTACGTCCTGGAGGACTAGGTATGTTATATTTTTCTTTAAACATCGTGGCATTATTCATCCACCAGTCTAATTTTCCCTTATTAGTAAGAGGAGGGTTTTTAATAAGGATTATACTCATAAAATTATCTGTCCCTTCCTGATGAGTAGAAACGAGTGTAGTAGGATGTGTTTTTAAATACCATCCCCAACCAGCGGAGGCTGAAACAAAAATTAATATCGCTGTAAGCAGGTATTTTTTCATGCTGTTCTCCCTTCAACATGTGCTGTTACTTTATTTTAATTTTTTCTTTTACCTCAAGGAACTTTCCGTTCTTCTCGATATAGGTGCTTTCGTCAACATCGTACCATATTTTACCGTTCACAGAGCTTCTAATAGTCATTACCCAGTTTTTATCGATGCAGTTTTTACTGGTCTTCATCTTATCAAAACAGAGACGATCGTATTTTCCCAGTTCTTTATAACCATCGGAAAAATCAAAAACATCAATAATAAAATATTCGTTGGACTTTAACGGAGCAGGTATATTATACTTTTCTTTAAACATCGCGGCATTACGCACCCACCAGTCTAACTTTCCCTTATCTGTCAGAGGCGGATTTTTAATAAGGATAATACTCATAAAACCGTCTTCCCCCATTTTATGGGTAGCAACCAACGTTGTCGGATGTGCCTTCAGATACCAGCCCCAGCCAGCGGCGGCGGTAACGGCAATTAACATCGCGATAAGTAGATATTTTTTCATGCTGTTCTCCCTTCAACATGCATTATTATTTTATTTTTATATTTTCTTTTATCTTAATAAATTCTCCATTCTTTTCAATAAATAAACCCGACTCAACTCTGTACCATACTTCACCCTCTACTGAGTTTCTTATAGTCATTACGCCTTTTTTTTCAACACAATTTTTAGTCGTCTTCATATCATCAAAACAGAGGCGATCGTGCCGTCCTAACTTCTTATAACCCTCAAAAAAATCAAAAATCTCCACAACAAAATCTTCGTTGGGCTCTGCTTGAGCGGGTATATTATACTTTTCTTTAAACATCGCGGCATTCCGCATCCACCAGTCTAACTTTCCCTTATCTGTCAGAGGCGGATTTTTAATAAGAATAATACTTATAAAGCCATCTTTCCCCATTTTATGGGTAGCAACCAGCGTTGTCGGATGTGAATTCAGATACCAACTCCAGCCAGCGGCGGCGGTAACGGCAATTAACATCGCGATAAGTAGATATTTTTTCATGCTGTGATCCCTTCAACATGCACTATTATTTTATTTTGATTTTTTCTTTTACCTCAAGAAACTTTCCGTTTTTCTCGATATAGGTGCTTTCGTCAACATCGTACCATATTTTACCGTTCACAGAGCTTCTAATAGTCATTACCCAGTTTTTATCGATGCAGTTTTTACTGGTCTTCATCTTATCAAAACAGAGACGATCGTATTTTTCCAGTTCTTTATAACCATCGGAAAAATCAAAAACATCAATAATAAAATATTTGTTGGACTTTAACGGAGCAGGTATATTATACCTTTCTTTAAATATTGTGGCGTTACGCATCCACCAGTCTAACTTTCCCTTATCTGTCAGAGGCGGATTTTTAATAAGTATAATACTGATAAAATCATTTTCTCCTCTCTTATGTATATCTACCAACGTTGTCGGATGTGTTTTCAGATACCAGTCCCAACCAGCAGCGACAGAAACAACAATTAATATCACGATAAGCAGGTATTTTTTCATGCTGTTCTCCCTTCAACATGCATTATTATTTTATTTTTATATTTTCTTGTACCCTAAGGAACTTGCCGTTTTTTTCAACATATAGTCTTTGACTAACACTGTACCATACCTCACCTTCCACGGAGCTTCTTATGGTCATTATTCCTTTTTTTTCAACACAGTTTCTGGTCGTTTTCATATCGTCAAAACAGAGGCGATCGTGCCGCCCTAATTTCTTATAGCCATCTAAAAAATCCCAAATTTTTATAACAAAATATCCATTAGTTTTTTGCAAGTCAGGTATATCATACTTTTCTTTAATCATCGCGGCATTACGCTTCCACCAGTCTAACTTTCCCTTATCTGTTAGAGGCGGGTTTTTAATAAGGATAATACTCATAAAACCGTCTTCCCCCATTTTATGGGTAGCAACCAGCGTTGTCGGATGTGCCTTCAGATACCAGCCCCAGCCAGCGGCGGCGGTAACGGCAATTAACATCGCGATAAGCAGGTATTTTTTCATTTTCTTTCTCCCTCAATCTCGATCGTGGCTTCCATATTAGTAAAAAATGGTCGGTGCGCCAGATGTTCATAACGTTGCAGAATAAACCAGATGCGAAAAAAGTGGAACTGATGGAACTGCTTTTTCATCATATCGTGATGGTCCAGGCCAAAGTGATCCTGGATTTTATAGTGAACCACCGCCTGATAACGGTTATTTTCAACCCGTAACGCTCTTAAAGTGATCTGCGTAGCCCAGGTATCATGCACGCTAATACCCAAACCATTAATACTATCCCAATAGCTTATAAATTTTGGCAATACACTGGTATTTAAATCTCTTTTGAATTTATCCAACGAAGCTGTAAGAAAGGTGTCATTATCCCATAAACGAGATTTTTTCAATACTTCCTTTATTAGAAACAATGAACTCTCTTCACTATTATCATTTATTATCTGTTGCCGTAACGCCAAATCCAGCCACGGATCGCGGAACGGCGCGCCATTATTATATTGCATATGGGTAATCATGCGGTCGATAACGGTGCGGTACGGCCCCCAAAACGAAAACAGCTTCGCCTTTACGCGCATCTCATCAAACAGAATCCGGGCACATTCTCGCCGGGTAAGCTTTGCCCCGCCGCCCGGCGGGCGCGAACCATGAAAACGTGATTGCGGGAGTTGAAACGGAGTAAGACGCGTCAGCGTCCAGGGATCGACCTGCGAAGAAACCTGGTCGAGTAAAAAATGGCGTCGTAACTGCGTTTCGGTTAAATCGCCACAGCGCATATCGTCAGCGCTGTAATCATCCATCCATTTTTGCGTTCTGAATATCACGCAGGGGAATTGTAGTGCTGGCATAGCGACACTCCTTGTCGTGAAAGCGCATTACACTTTCGATTAATCCATTATTCGCTGCCCCTCCATCGGGTAATGACCATTCTAACCATGCGGAAATTTTGCGCAATATCGAAACCACTAACGGGCCTGTTGCGCGTGCGGGTTTGCTGACGCGATGCTATGCACTCACCCACATGATATGACCAATCATCGGTGCTAATACCACCGTCACCACGCCGGACAGCATCATCACCAGGCTAGAAACCACGCCCTCCTGCTGACCAAGCTCATAAGCACGCGCGGTTCCGGCACCGTGCGAAGCGGCGCCAAAGCCTGCGCCTTTCGCCATACCTTGCTGCACCGCCAAACGTAAAAACAACACATCCCCGACCGCCATACCAAACACGCCGGTGATCACCACAAACAGCGCCACCAAATCGGGCTGACCGCCTACCTGCTTCGCCGCAGCCAACGCGAAAGGCGTGGTAATCGAGCGAACCGCTAAACTACGCTGAATCTCTTCCGGTAGCGTTAGCAAACGCGCCAGCCACACTGAACTGCTTACCGAAACCGCCGTCGCGGTAATCACCCCGGCGCTTAGCGACATCCAGTGGCGTTTAATAATCGCCATGTTTTCATACACTGGCACCGCAAACGCCAACGTAGCCGGACCCAGTAGCCACAGTAGCCAGTGGCTTTCGCCAATATAGTCCTGCCAGGAAATATGGGTAACCACCAAGATGATTACCAGCACCAACGGCGTCATCACCAGCGGCATCAGCGGTAATTTATGCCACCGCCGATAGAGGCGTTTATTGAGGAAATAAATCAGTAACGTCGCCGCCAGACAAAGGAGACTCAGGATAAGATCATTCATGGCGTGCCTGCTTACGTTGTGCCAGCCGAATTTCAAACCGGTATACTCTGTCCACCACTAAGGCGGTCGCCGCTAGTACTAACAAGGTACTGATCGCAATCACCAGACAGATGCGCCAGCCCTGAACCATCAGCAACTGAGAGTAATTCACTACCGCCACCACCGCCGGAACAAAGAACAGCAACATTTCCGCCAGCAGCCATTTAGAACCGGCCTTCACCCAACTCAGCGGGATGATGCGCAGCATAATCAGCGCCAACAGCAGCAGCATGCCGATAATATTGGCGGGCAAAGGCAGATGTAGCCATGTGACCAACTGCTCTGATAGCACAAACAGACCGGCATACAGCGCCACCTGCAATGGCACCTGTAAAAGCTGTAATTGCCCCGCTCTGCGTGGACTTAACGCCAGTGCCATGATCTCTTTCCCCCTCGGTTTATCGCTGCGAATAGTATAAAGCGGTAACTATGCGTGAAAAAAATGAATTAAAATCATTCAAACTATGCCAGTAAGGAATACTTATGGACGTACGCGCATTACGCTATTTTGTTGAAGTAGTACGCCAGCAAAGTTTTACCCGTGCGGCGGAAAAACTCTTTGTCACTCAGCCCACCATCAGCAAGATGCTGCGCCAGTTGGAAGAAGAGTTGGGGAGTACGTTGCTCATGCGCGATGGGCGTAAATTGCACCTGACCGATAGCGGCCAGGCGGTTTACCAGCGTGGGCTGGCTATCTTGCAAGAGTTCAAGCAGTTAGAAGCCGAAATTGATGATATTAATCAGCTTAAAACCGGCGAACTGCGGTTGGGTATTCCTCCAATGGTAGGTATGCAAATTGCCGGTTCGGTTTCCGCCTTTCGCCAACGCTATCCTGGTATTGAATTAAAAATCGCTGAGTTTGGCGGCCTTACCGTACAGCAGGCGGTACTCTCCGGTAGCCTCGATTTAGCGATCACCGCACTGCCGGTAGCCGAGGATCTGCCGCTTAATACACTCACGTTAATGAGCCATCCGCTCTGTGTACTGGTACAACGCAGCTCGCACTGGCTAACGCGTACCAGCATCTCACTCAGCGAGTTAGCGGAGCATCCTCTGTTAATTTTCAACGAAGAGTTCTCCCTAAACCGGCAACTGGTACAGGCTTTTCATCGTCACGGCGTGACGCCGCACATTGCGGTGCGCAGCGGGCAGTGGGATTTTCTGGCGGCGATGGTTCAGGCGGAGATGGGGGTCGCCATTTTGCCGGAGCCGATTTGCCAACGATTAGATAAACAATCGTTACTCTGGCTACCGCTGGAATCAGAACTGGAGTGGAAATTAGGGATGATTTGGCGTGAGGGCAGCTATCTGTCGCGTAGCGCGCAGGCGTGGATTGCCTGCTGCCGCGAATTCTGGCCCGGAGCCGCACCCACGCTCTCGGTTTAGCACGGTGCGGCTCGGGTGGCAGAGACCTCGCGGCTACTCTTCTTTACCGACCAGTAGCGCTTCCAGCAAATCGAGATCATGCAAGATTTTTTGCATCGTCTCATTACTGATCTGCTGGGTGGCGCGCAAATGGTATAGCTCGCCGCGTTCAGCACGCAGCCCGGTTAACCGGAAACGGCGCTCAAGATCTTCCGCTAACTGCGCGCGCTCAATATCCTCTTTCCCATCAACGCGACGACGCAAGTTACCAATCACACGCGAACTGACCTCTTTCAGCAATTCGGTATCAATGTTCTCTTCCGTGTCCTGCGTTAGCCGCTCTTCCATCTTATACAGGCTCTCGATCGCTACCCCTGCCATTACCGCCCGGGCGCGCTGGATTTCACGCCGATTGCCCGCTTTATCGACACCTTCAATACCGCGCAGCAGCATCGGTAACAGAATAACGCCAACAAATAGCGAGAAAAGAATGACCCCGGTGGCGATAAATACCAGTTCGTAGCGCGCCGGAAAGATATCGCCATTAGTCAGATAGAGCGGAATCGAAAGCACACCCGCTAGCGTTATCGCACCACGCACGCCGGCAAACGAGGCGATGAGCAACTCGCGCATGCTGTAATTACTGAACTCCATCGGTTTTTTCTTCAGCAAGCGTACGCTAATGCGCTGCATACCATACAGCCAGCCGAAACGTACAATCATTAGCGCCACGTAAACCAGAATAATGTCGGTAAACAGCATCCATAACTCGACGTTTGGATCGGCATTCGCCTGAATAATCGAGGTTTCCAGAATGCCCGGCAACTGTAGCCCCAGCATCAGGAACACCATGCCGTTAAACACAAACTCCAGCATTTGCCACACGCTATTAGCACGCAAACGCATCGCCAACGGCGCCTGACGAATGATCCCGGAACGCGCGATGGTCATCCCGGCGGCGACCGATGCCAGAATGCCGGAGACGCCAAGATGCTCAGCAATCAGATAGGAAGCAAAAGGCAGCAGTAACAGCAGCACCGTTTGCGTGGCCGGATCGTCCCCGCTTAACCGGCTAAACAGACGCAGGGATTTACCGTACAGCCAACAGACGGCAATACCCGCCAGCAGGCCGCCAATCGCGACTTTAAAAAACTCGACCGTCGCGCCAGAGACGGTAAACACCATGGTACCCATGGCAACCGCCACGGCAAATTTGAGCGAGACCAAGCCAGAAGCGTCGTTCATCAACGCTTCACCTTGCAGTATCGACATGATTTTTTTCGGGATGCGGCCTTCGCCGACAATGCCTGATAATGCCACCGCATCGGTCGGCGACAGCACCGCCGCCAGCGCAAAAGCAGGGATCAACGGGATACCGGGCACCATCCAGTAAATCAGGTAGCCGATACCGACCACAGTAATTAATACCAACACCAGCGCCAAACCGATAATCTCGCGCCCGTGATGCAAAAACTCGCTGGTTGGCGTTTTCCAGCCGTCGGCAAACAGTAACGGTGGAATAAACAGCACTAAAAACAGTTCAGGGTCAAAATCAACATGTAGACCGAAAGTGGGCCAGGCGAGCAAGGCGCCTGCCGCAATTTGCACCAGCGGTAGGGGTATCTGAAAGGGAATAATACGTGCGGCGACGCCGGAGAGCGACACCACCAGAGTCATAATGAGTATTGTAAAAAAAATTTCCATGCTGTCCTTGAAGCCTCTTCCAACAGGCGCGGTAATCATTAACTGAATCGCATAGCAATACGATCCCTGACCGGCAGTGTAAAACAAAACGCTCTATGGTTTAAAAACAGGATGTGCGTTTAGGAAAATTATGGATGAATCTGTCGAAAAACCCGACAAAGGCAGCCGAATTAATTCGAAAAACAGTTAACAGTAACAGCGACATAAATGAAATAACCCGGCGCGCTTGCCGCGCCGGCGTTTTTCCTTACAGCGCCCAGCCACCGGCGTAAAACGCCACCAGCGCCAGGGCGATAATCACGGTACCCACATTTAGCTTGCGCCATTCGCCGGCAAAAATTCGACCAATCACTAATGCGCCAAAACCCAACATAATGCCCGTAACGATATTGCAGGTTAGAACAATAAAAACCGCAGCCAGCAAGCCCGACATCGCATCGACAAAATCGCTAAAATCGATTTTCGACACATTGCTCAACATCAATAGGCCAACGTACATCAACGCCGGGGCAGTGGCATACGCCGGAACCAACCAGGCTAACGGCGACATAAACAAAATCAGCATAAACAACACACCAACCACAATGGCGGTGAGGCCGGTTTTCCCGCCGGCTGCGGTTCCCGCTGCCGATTCGATATACACCGCCGCCGGTGAAGCGCCAACCAAACCGGCAAAAATACTGCTCACCGAATCGGTAGTCAGTGCTTTACCGCCGCTGATGATCTGCCCATCCTTATCCAATAGATTCGCCTGCCCGGCTACCGCGCGAATAGTACCGGTGGCGTCAAACACCGCCGTCATGACTAACGCCAGTACGCTGGGAAGTACCGCTGGCTTTAACGCGCCTAAAATATCGAGGCTAAACATCAGCGAATGACCGCTATCATCTTTCAGGCTTGGCATAGCAAACAGCCCCTGGAAACGTACCGCCGGATCGAAAATCAACCCCAATAGTG